>NZ_JBVKDQ010000040.1:0-58787 GCF_055633755.1 Amycolatopsis sp. NPDC114484
CCTGCACCCACCGCGGCAACCACTGAAACACCCGCGCCACAACCCCACCCCTTCAACAAAGCGGTGTTGCAACAACCCCATGACCCCAAGGAACCTTGAGGGAATCTGATTCCCTCAAGGTGGCCCTCACGGACCGAAAACTGCCCCACCGCGAGCCCGTGAAGCGCTTCCGCCGCCTCAGCCGGTTTCGGCGACGCGGCACAGGATTTCCCCGTGCGGGATCGCGAACCAGCCGTCTGGGTCGGCCGCCCACGCGCGCCACCCCTCGGAGATGTCGCGGAGGTCTTCGGCGGTCGCGTGCCCGCCCGCCACGGCCTGCTCGGCGATCTTGGAATCCAGGATCCGTTCCGCCCACATTCCGCCCCACCACGCACGTTCCCCGGGCGTGGAATGACACCAGATGGAAGCACTCGGCTTGACGTCGCGGGCACCCGCGGCGTGCGCCCAGGCCAGCAGCCTCCGCCCGGCGTCCGGCTCGGAGCCGTTGGCGTGCGCGACCGCGCGGTAGACCTCCCGCCATCGGTCCAGTCGCGAGTCCGCCGGCCACCAGAACGCGGCGGCGTAATCGGTGTCGCGGGCGGCGACAATCCCGCCGGGCTTGGCCAGTTCGAGCATGTGCCGCAACGCTTTCACCGGCTCGGTCAGGTGCAGGAGCACCTGGTGCGCGTGCACGACGTCGAATCGGCCGATCGCGGCCGCCTCCGTGATGTCGGCGCGCTCGAACCGGACGTTGGACACGCCTTCGCGCCGCGCGTTAGCCCGCGCCTGCTCCAGAACGGCCTCCGACACGTCGATGCCGACCACCTCGCCAGGGGCCACTCGACGGGCGATGTCCACCGTGATCGTCCCGGGACCGCAGCCGACGTCCAGCACGCTGCGCCCGGGAAGCAGTTCCGGTGCTAGGTAGGCCGCCGAGTTGTCGACGGTGCGCCAGCGTTGAGACCGCACAACGCTTTCCGCGTGCCCCTGTCCGTACGCGCTCTCCGGAGACATAGTTCGAGACTAGGAGGCGATTCCCAAATACTGCAACGGCCTTCTCAGCGATTGGGAATTGCTGAGGCTCAGCAGACCCGGCGGCGCGGCCTGCCCAGCAGCCGCCTGCCCACCCGGACCAGTTCCCGGCGCAGGGTTTCGTCGTCCACCTCTGCCAGGTCGGGCGCTCCCCCCGCCATCGCGATGCCGGTGAACGCCACGATCGCCGTCACGCGGGCGGTCACGTCCAGTTCCGGCCCTCCGGCCACGATCGAGATCAGCGCCTGCTTGAACCCTTCGACGCCGTGCGCCGATTTCGCGAGGGCCGCGTCGATGCCCGGATCGCTGGAGAACAGCGCGACCAGCACCCGGTGCCGCACCACGAGATCGACGAAACCGTCCAGGAGATGGTCTACTCGCGCGCCGTGTCGCGGGTGCTTCGCGGCCTCGACGACCAGCTGGTCCAGCTCCCGGATGCCCGGCTCCGCGACCGCCTCGGTGATCTCCGCCTTCGTCTTGAAGTGGTAGTAGACCGCGGCCTTGGTGACACCCAGCTCGTCGGCGATCATCTGCAGCGACGTGCCCTCCACGCCGTGCTCGGCGAACAGCCGCAGCGCAGTGGCGAGCAGCCTGGTGCGGGTGTCCGCGACCGGTTCGACGGTCGTCATCGCGCCCTCCTCCTCAAGCGGAGTGCGCTGCTCCGCAGCACATCATGGTACTAGCCGAGCGACTAGGCCGACACTTGCCGTGCGGCTAGTCACATCCTAGCCGATCGGCTTGGCAGCTCCTTGCCGAACGGCTAGCTTCGAAAGGGCGATTCCAGTGCGGAGAGCCCGCTTCGGGCGCGAAACGGAGACGACTCGTGGCACCCTTCCTGTACCGGCTCGGCAGGCTGTCGTTCCGCCGCCGGGCCCTCGTGGCGGCGGTCTGGGCGCTTGTTCTCATGGCGTTGGGCGCGGGCGCGCTCACGCTGTCGGGCAAGCTGTCGGATTCGGTGACCATTCCCGGCACCGAATCGCAGCAGGCGATCGACCGGCTGACCGAGCACTTCCCGCAGGCCGCGGCGGGCGGCGGCACCGCGCGCGTGGCGATCGCCGCGCCGGACGGGCGGAAGATCACCGACCCGGCTGGCCAGGCGGCCGTCGAGGGCGTGGTCGGCAAGCTGAAGTCCGCGCCGAAGGTGGCCGCGGTCGTCGACCCGTTCCAGGCGAAGTCCGTCTCCCCCGACGGCCGGGTCGCGCTCGCGCAGGTGAGCTACCGGGTCAAGGGCTTCGAGCTCGGCGACACCGACCGTGAAGCGCTGCTCGCCACCGGCGACCACGCGAAGCAGCTGGGATACCAGGTCGAGTACGGCGGCGACGCGGTGCAGGGCGTCCCGGCGACCGGGGCCACCGAAGGGCTCGGCGTCGCGGTCGCGGCGGTCGTCCTGATCATCACCTTCGGTTCGCTGCTGGCCGCCGGCATCCCGCTGCTCACCGCGTTGATCGGGGTCGGCGTCGGGATGGCGGGCATCATGCTGGCGTCCGGTTCGATGGAGCTGAACTCCAACACCCCGGTGCTGGCGTTGATGATCGGGCTCGCGGTCGGCATCGACTACGCGCTCTTCATCGTCTCCCGTTACCGGCACGAACTGGCCGAGGGCCGAGAACCCGAGGAGGCCGCCGGTCGCGCGGTCGGCACCGCCGGTTCCGCCGTGGTGTTCGCCGGGCTCACCGTGATCATCGCGCTCGCCGGGCTCACCGTGGTCGGCATTCCGTTCCTCGGCCAGATGGGCGTCGCCGCCGCGGCGACCGTCGTGGTCGCCGTGCTCATCGCGTTGACGCTGCTGCCCGCGGTGCTCGGCTTCGCCGGTGCTCGCGTCGGCAACAGCAAGATCCGGGTGCGCCGCCGCACCGAAGACCCGACGCACGGCGAGCGCTGGGCGCGTTTCGTTGCGCGGCACCGGGTTCCGGTCCTGCTGGCCGCGCTCGTCGGGCTGGCCGTCGTCGCGATTCCCGCGCTGAGCATGCAGCTCGGCCTGCCCAACGACAGCACCGCCGCGCCGGACACCACCCAGCGCAAGGCGTACGACCTGGTCAGCAAGGGCTTCGGCGAGGGCGCGAACGGACCGCTGCTGGTCGTCGTCGACACCGGCCCGAACCACAACCCGGCCGCGCTGAAGCAGGCCGCCGCCGACATCGGCAAGCTGCCGGACGTCGCCGCGGTGACGCCGCCGAAGGTCAACCCGGCCGGAGACACCGCTGTGCTCACGGTGATCCCGAAGAGCGGTCCGAGCAGCACGCAGACCGAGGACCTCGTGTCGGCGATCCGCGCGCAATCGCCTCCGCTGAAGGAAAACACCGGCGGCAGCCTCGCGGTGACCGGCCAGACCGCGGCCAACATCGACGTGTCGCAGAAGCTGTCCGACGCGATGCTGCCCTACCTCGCGCTGATCGTCGGACTGGCGTTTTTGTTGCTGATGCTGGTGTTCCGGTCGGTCGTGGTGCCGCTGAAGGCGACGCTCGGGTTCCTCGGCTCGGTGGTCGCGACGTTCGGTGCGGTGGTCGCGGTGTTCCAGTGGGGCTGGCTCACCGATCTGCTCGGCGTCGCCTCGACCGGCCCGATCATGAGCATGCTGCCGATCCTGCTGATCGGCGTCCTGTTCGGACTCGCGATGGACTACCAGGTGTTCCTGGTGACCCGGATGCGCGAGGAACACGTGCACGGAGCCGAGCCGCAGGAGGCGATGGTGACCGGGTTCCGGCACGGGGCGCGAGTCGTCGTGGCGGCCGCGCTGATCATGATCTCGGTGTTCGCCGGGTTCGTGCTGGCCGAGTCGACGCTGATCCAGTCGATCGGGTTCGCGCTGGCCTTCGGCGTGCTGGTGGACGCGTTCGTGATCCGGATGACCATCGTGCCCGCGGTGATGTCGCTGCTCGGGCGCGGCGCGTGGTGGCTGCCGAAGTGGCTCGACCGGATCCTGCCGAACGTCGACGTCGAGGGCGAGGGCCTGGTCCGCGAACTCGGCGCCCCCGGCGACGACGAGCGCGAACTGACGCGGGTCTGATTTTTGTCGGTGCTGGTTCGTACCATCGGTTCATGACCGCTGGGGGCATGATGATCGAGGACACGGTACGGACCTGGGTAGCGGGATGGGCGTTGTCGCGGCAGACACCGCCGCCGGTCGAGAAGCCATGGGGGCTTTTCGTCGAGGTCCCGGACAATCCCGCCGAGGTGGGCAGGCACGTCCTGCCGGAGCCTGAGGAATCGCTGGTCCGCGCCGCCGTGGGCGCGGTCAGCGAACCTCGGACGTGGCTGAAAACGCCTGCCGAGCCGGAGACCCTCGAGCCGTGGATGCCGGAGGGATGGGTCGTCGCCTGGCAGGACACCGGGCATCTGATGGCGACGGATCTGCTGGCCACGAACCCGGTCGCGCCGGAGGGCTACACCGTGACGGCGGAGATCAGCGGAGCCGTCACGTTCCTCCGGGTGCTGGACGCGACGGGCGAACAGGCGGCGAAGGGCCAGATGGCGAGGGTTGGCGACGCGGTGATCGTGGACCGGGTGGCCACCGAGGAGACACACCGGCGACGCGGACTGGGCGGGTTCGTGATGCGCACCCTCGCCGACCGCGCACTCGCGGACGGTGCGATGCTCGGCATTCTCGGGGGTACGGATGCCGGGCGGGCGCTGTACGAGACGTTGGGGTGGAAGAAGCACGCGACGCTGGCCGAGTGCATTTATCAGCCGCTGGAGTCTTCTTGATGGGGATGGGCGCGGTTAGGTGAGGAGAGGTTCGCCCTTGGTCGCGGGGGGGTTCGCGTTGGTCGCGGGAAGGGCGCGCATTGGCGGCGGGATGGCCTGAGTTAGGCGCATCGGCGGTGGGAAGGTCGTTAGGGTGCGTAGGGGCGCGCGTTGGGGGCGGGAAGACCCGCCTCAGATGCGGAGAAGCGCATTAGCGGCGGCAAGATCGACCCTAGGCGTGGAGCGGCACGCATTGGGGGCGGAAAGCTCCGTTCGATGCGGGGAGATCCGCGTTAGTCGCGGGGAGGCGCAGGTCAGGCGGGGACGCGGCATTAGCCTCGGAGAAACGCGCGTCAGGTGGGGGCCCCGTGAGTCGCGGAGAAGCGCGTCAGGTCGGGAGGCCAGCGTGAGTCGCCGAGAAACGCGCGTCAGCTTCGGGAAGCTGCGGGGAGATCCGGGCCGGTCAGCTGACGAGCCAGGCGATGGCCCCGCCGATCGCCAGCACCGCCGCGATGCCCAGCACCACGGCGAAGAACTTCGCGGTCTTCCACAGCGAGTAGACCCCGCCGGCCAGGAAGCCGCCGAGGGCCAGCAGCAGGACCGCGATCAGCTCTTTGCTCACAGGGGTTAGCGTGCCACATGGCCTTCACCGTGACGGTACTGGGCAGCGCGACGCCGTACCCGCGCCCGGACGCTCCGTGCTCCGGGTACCTGGTGCGCCACGAGGACACCGCGATCTGGCTCGACGCCGGGCCCGGCACCCTCGCTGCGCTGCAGGAACACGCCTCGCCGGCGGAGCTGGACGCGATCTGGATCTCGCATCTGCACGCGGACCACGTCGCGGATCTGTTACCGGCGGTGTACGCGCTGTTGTTCGCGGATCTGCGCCTGCGACGGCCGATCCCGTTGTACGGCCCGCCCGGGACGGCGGCGCGGATCTCCGCGTTCCTCAGCAACACGGGACGCGCGCCGATCGAGGAGGCGTTCGCGGTCCGGGAACTGCACGACGGGCATCAGATCCGGGTCGGCGGCCTGCGACTGGAGACGGTGGCCGTGTCACACGGGTTTCCGGCGTTCGGGGTGCGGATCACTGACGGGGCACGGACTTTCGCGTACTCCGGGGATACCGGACCGTGCGAGGCGCTTTCGACGTTGGCGGAGGGGACGGATCTGTTCCTGTGCGAGGCGGACAGCATCGAGCCGTCCACGGAACATCTGACGCCTGCGGAAGCGGGCCGCGCGGCGGCGGGAGCGGCACGGCTGGTGCTCACGCATCTCGGCCACACAGTCACCGCGCGCGACGCGGTTCGCCTTGCGGCGGAACACTTTCCCGGGCCGGTGGCTTACGCCGCGCCGCGTACGGTGTTCCGCGTGTGAACCGCTGAAGCACGGGCCACAACCACGTGACGGTTCGGCGACGAGGCCGGGGTCGGTCATGGCCAGTGCCGCGCGGGAGAGGCGGCGAGGTGAAAGGCGCGGATTTGCTTGTCGGTGGACAGTGCCTCGGCCAGGAACGCTCGCGGCGGCACGGGTCGGGCAGTGCGGCGATCTCGAAGTAGTACTGCACCGGGCGCAGTGACACGTCGGCTTCGTCGGCGACCGCGCGCATGGTGACCGCGTGCAGGCCGTCGTGGGCGGCGATGCGGACGGGAGCGTCGGCGAGCTGTGCACGGCGTTCTGCGTGGTCGGCAGTTCGCGGCACGACGTGATCTTTTCCCGGATGGCGGCGACGTCATTGTGATACAGCTGTATATGGGAAATGGGGGCAACTGGTTTATGAGCCGCTGGGGTGGGACTGTCGCGCCGAGCGTGCGGGACGGCGCGGCGTCACGGATCGTGTTGCCGCTGGCGTGCGCGGCGCAGTTCATGGTGGTGCTGGACATTTCGGTGGTGAACGTCGCGCTGCCCTCGATCCAGCGGGCGCTGGAGCTGAGCTCGGCCGGGCAGCAGTGGGTGGCCAACGCCTACGCCCTGGTCTTCGCCGGACTGCTGCTGCTGGGCGGGCGGCTGGCGGATCTGTTCGGCCGCAAGCGAGTGTTCGTCGCCGGGCTGGCGGTGTTCGCCGCGGCGAGCCTGGCCGGCGGCCTGGCGGGCTCGGCCGGGCTGCTGATCGCGGCCCGCGCGGGACAGGGGCTGGGCGCGGCGGTGCTGGCTCCGGCGACGTTGACGCTCCTCACCGCGACCTTCCCCGAAGGAGCCGCACGCACACGCGCACTGGCCACCTGGACCGCGGTCGGGGTCGCCGGCGGAACGGCCGGGAACCTGCTCAGCGGGGTGCTGACCGAGTACCTGTCGTGGCGGTCCACGCTGCTGATCAACGTCCCGATCGGCCTGGTCGCGATCGCGCTGGCGGTCCGGTTCGTGCCCCGCGACCGCGACCGCGACGGCGCGCGGCGGCGGAAGCTCGATGTCCCCGGCGCGGTCCTGGCCACGACCGGCCTGGCGGCGCTGGCCTACGGCGTCTCCCGGGCGGGCAGCGCCGGCTGGGCCGAACCGTCCACAGTGGCCGGCCTCGCCGTCGGGGCGGTTCTGCTGGGGCTGTTCGTGCTCGTCGAGGCACGGTTCGCGGAGACTCCGCTGATTCCGTTGCGATTGTTCCGGATTCGCGCGGTTTCCGGCGGGAATGCCGTGATGCTGCTGGTCGGCGCGTGCCTGAATCCGTTGTGGTACTTCCTCACCCTGTCCATGCAGAACGTGCTGCGATACTCGCCGGTGCAGACCGGGCTCGCGTTCCTTCCGCACACCCTGGTGGCCATTCTCGTGGGCGCGCGGCTGACTCCGCGGCTGATGCGGCGGGTCGACGGGCGGATCCTGATCGCGGCGGGCGCGCTGCTCGCCGCGGCCGGGTTCGCCTGGCAGACCCTGCTGATGCCCGGCAGCGGTTATCCCGCCGGGATTCTGGGTCCGGCCGTCGTGTTCGCGATCGGCGGCGGGCTGCTCACCACCCCGATCACGGCCGCGGTCACCTCGGGCGTGGCCCCGTCCGAGGCCGGGGCGGCTTCCGGGCTGATGAACACCGCGAAACAGGTCGGCGGAGCCCTCAGTCTCGCCGTGCTGGTCACCGTCGCCGCACCGCGCAGCCCGGCCCCGGAAGCCCTCGCCGCCGACTACGGACGCGCGTTCCTGGTGATCGCCGTGCTCATGGTGATCGTCGCCGCGCTGGCGTTCCTCCTGCCCGCACAACGGGACCAGCCGCGGCGCGCCTAGCGATTCGGCGGGCCCGGCTGTCGTCGCAGGCCGGATCCGGTACGCGTGGCACGAGCCGAACCGGTCGCCCAGATCGCAGCCGCGCGAACGAGCCGGTGAAGTCCGGCGGCACGTCGAACATGCCCAGGCGGGTCACGAACAAAGATCCAGATGCTCGGCGGTGGGTGGCTCCGGGACCCAGTCGGCACTGCTTCAGCGTCATCGTTTTCGACAAAGCTCGGCGAGCACACCGGCCAATCGCCGCAGACTCGCGGGGTCGAGGTCGGGGACCACGTCGAGAACAGCGGAACCGCAGGCACTCAGCCGGGACCACCCGGCGGGACAGGCGGGCGACGACGGTCGTTCAGGCGTCCTGATCTGTTGTCGCCGCGCCGCGTGTTCCGCGCGCGAACCGCTAAAGCACGCCCTTCGTGGACGGAATCCCGCCAGCACGCGGATCCGGCTCCGTCGCCGCCCGCAGTGCTCGCGCCACGGCCTTGTACTCCGCCTCCGCGATGTGGTGCGGGTCGCGGCCGTGGACGACCCGGACGTGCAGTGCGATCTGCGCGTGGAACGCCAGCGAGTCGAAGACGTGCCGGGTCAGGACGAACGGGTAGTTGTTGCCGATGGTGAACGTGTTGTACTGCTCCGGTTCCCCGACGTGCACGCAGTACGGGCGGCCGGAGACGTCGATCGCGGCGTGGGCGAGCGTTTCGTCCATCGGGATCCACGCGTCGCCGAATCGGCGGATGCCGCTTTTGTCGCCTAGGGCCTGGCGCAGCGCCTGGCCGAGCACGATCGCGGTGTCCTCGACGGTGTGGTGCGCGTCGATGTGGACGTCGCCGGTCGCCTCGACCTTCAGGTCCAGCGAGCCGTGCACGCCGAACGCGGTGAGCATGTGGTCGTAGAACGGCACGCCGGTGGCGATGTCCACCTGCCCGGTCCCGTCGAGGTCCAGCTGGACCAGGATGGACGATTCCTTGGTGGTGCGCTCGATCTTGCCGACGCGGCTCATCGCTTGATTTCCTTACTCGCCTCGAGGAAGGCGTCGTTCTCCTCCGGGGTGCCGATGGTCACCCGCAGGTGTCCCTCGATGCCCACGTCCCGGATCAGCACGCCGTGGTCCAAATAGGACTGCCAGCTGGCAGGCGCGTCGCTGAACTGTCCGAAAAGGACGAAGTTGGCGTCGCTCGGAACCGGGGTGAAACCCAGTCCCAGCAAGGCTTCCACGACGCGGTCGCGTTCGGCGGAGAGCCGGTGCACCGACGCGAGGGTGGCGTCGGCGTGCCGGAGGGCGGCGCGGGCGGCCGCCTGGGTGATCTTGGAAAGGTGATACGGCAACCGGACGAGCTGCAGTGCGTCCACAATGGCCGGTGCGGCGGCGAGGTAGCCCAGCCGTCCGCCGGCGAAGGCGAACGCCTTGCTCATCGTGCGCGACACGATCAGCTTCGCCGGGTACTCCGCGATCAGCTCGATCGCGCTGGCCTGCGAGGAAAACTCCGCGTACGCCTCGTCCACCACCACGATCCCCGGGGCCGCGTCGAGCACGCCGCGCAGCTGGTCCAGCGGGATCGACCCGCCGGTCGGGTTGTTCGGGCTGGTCACGAACACGATGTCCGGCTTGCGCTCGGCGACCGCTTCGGCCGCTCGCGCGGTGTCGAGCGTGAAGTCCGCGCGGCGCGGCACCGGCAGCCAGTCGGTGCGCGTTCCGGTCGCGATGATCGGGTGCATCGAGTACGACGGCTCGAAGCCCAGCGCGGTGCGGCCGGGACCGCCGAACGCCTGCAGGATCTGCTGCAGGATCTCGTTCGACCCGTTCGCCGCCCACACGTTGGACTCCGACAGCACCACTCGCGTGGACACCGTCAGGTAGTCCGCCAGATCGGTGCGCAGCGCCACCGCGTCGCGGTCCGGGTACCGGTGCAGCGACGCCGCTTCGGCACGCACGGCCTCGGCGACGTCGTCGACCAGCTCGGGCGGCGGCGGGTACGGGTTTTCGTTGGTGTTGAGCCGGATCGGGACGTCCAGCTGCGGCGCGCCGTACGGGGTGCGGCCACGCAGGTCCTCGCGCAGCGGGAGTTCGGCGAGAGTGACCTCGCCGCCCGGGATCGCTTCGTTCATCGGCCGTCTCCTTCGAAACGCGCGGTGACGGCTTCGCCGTGCGCGGGCAGGTCTTCGGCGTCCGCGAGGGCTACGACGCGGGGGGCGATCTCGCGCAGGGCGTCCTCGGAGTAGTCCACGACGTGGATCCCCTTCAGGAAGCTCTGCACCGACAGACCCGAGGAGTGCCGGGCGAACCCGCCGGTGGGCAGCACGTGGTTCGAGCCCGCGCAGTAGTCGCCCAGCGAAACCGGGGCGTACGCGCCGACGAAAACCGCCCCGGCGTTGCGCACCCGCGCGGCCACTTCGCGGGCGTTCGCGGTCTGGATTTCCAGGTGCTCGGCGGCATACGCGTCCACGACGCGCAGTCCGTCGTCCACAGTGGACACCAGGATGATGCCGGACTGCTTGCCGCCCAGCGCCTGGCCGACCCGTTCGGAGTGCTTCGTCGCGGCGACGCGGGCGACGAGCTCGGCCTCGACCGCGTCGGCCAGCTCCTCGGAAGTGGTCACCAGGACACTCGCGGCCAGCGGGTCGTGTTCGGCCTGGCTGATCAGGTCGGCGGCGACGTGCACCGGGTCGGCCGTCTCGTCGGCGAGGATCGCGATCTCGGTGGGACCGGCCTCGGAATCGATGCCGATCACGCCGCGGACCAGGCGCTTGGCCGCGGTGAGGTAGATGTTGCCCGGCCCGGTCACGATGTCCACCGGGGCCAGCTCGGCGCCGTCGGTGTCGACGCCGCCGTACGCGACCAAGGCGACCGCCTGCGCGCCGCCGACCGCCCAGACCTCGTCCACGCCGAGCAGCGCGGCGGCAGCCAGGATCGTCGGGTGCGGCCGCCCGCCGAACGCGGCCTGCGGCGGCGAGCACACGACCAGCGAGCGCACGCCGGCCAGCTGCGCCGGGACGACGTTCATCACCACGGTCGACGGGTACACCGCCAGCCCGCCCGGCGCGTACAGGCCGACGCGGTCGACCGGCACCCAGCGCTCGGTGACCGTGCCGCCGGGGACGACCTGCGTCGTGACGTCCCGGCGGCGCTGGTCCGAGTGCACCTTCCGGGCGCGCTTGATGGACTCCTCCAGCGCGGCGCGGACCTGCGGGTCCAGCTCGGACAGCGCCTTGGCCAGCTCCTCGGCGGGCACCCGGACCGTCTCCGGGCGCACCTTGTCGAACCGCTCGGTGAACTCGAGGACCGCCTCGACCCCGCGGTCCCGGACGGCCTCGACCACCGGCCGGACCTGATGCAGGGCCGCGTCCACGTCGTACTCGGCGCGCGGAAGCGCGGCACGGAGCTCGGCAGCGGAGGGGACCTGCCCGCGCAGGTCGGTGCGGTTCAACATGGACACCAGGGTACGAGGTGGCCCGCGAGCTCCCGGCAGGGATACTCGGTGACGACCCGCTGTCCCCGGACCAGGGAGGCTCGTGTGCCCCGGATCGCGTTGTGCCAGCTCAACTCGGGCGACGACCCGGAAGAAAACCTGAAAACGGTTCGCTCCGGCGTGGAGGCCGCGGCGGCCGCCGGAGCCCGGGTGGTGGTGTTCCCGGAGGCGACGATGGCCCGCTTCGGCCGTCCGCTGGCCCCGGTGGCCCAGGCGCTGGACGGCCCGTGGGCGTCGGCGGTGGCCTCGATCGCGGCGGAACACGACGTGCTGGTGATCGCGGGAATGTTCACGCCCGCCGATGACGGACGGGTGCGGAACACGCTGCTGGTCACCGGGCTGGGGCAGCATCTCGGATACGACAAGATCCACCTGTACGACGCGTTCGGGTTCGCCGAATCGGACACTGTCGCGCCGGGGTCGGAGGTCGTGACGTTCTCGGCGGAGGGGACGGTGTTCGGCGTCGCCACCTGCTATGACCTGCGGTTCCCGGAGCTGTTCCGGCGACTGGCCGACGACGGCGCGGACGTGGTGGCGGTTCCGGCTTCGTGGGGCGCGGGGGCCGGGAAGCGGGAGCAGTGGGAGGTGCTGGTGCGCGCGCGGGCGCTGGACTCCGGCTGCTGGGTGGCGGCTTGCGGGCAGGCTGATCCGTCGGCGACCGGGGCGGAGGTCAATCCGAAGGCGCCTACCGGGATCGGATACTCGCTGGTGGCGGACGGTTTCGGACGGGTGGCGGAGCAGGCCGGGGCCGGGGTGGAGATGCTGGTGGTGGAGGTGGAGCCGGAGGTGGCGGGGAAGGCTCGGACGGCTACTGGGGCGTTGGCGAACCGGCGGCTCTGACCAGGTCGTCAGGAGGGCCCCGCACTGATGGAGATCAACCCAGCAGGTGCCGATTAAAGGCTTCAAGCGCCCGGGAAAACCGCGCTGAGTCCTCGGAGGAAATGTCCAGCTTAATGGTTGTCTCGATTTCGATCTGCTCGCCGTTGGCGAGCTTTTCGTGCATGAACAATCCGCGGCACGTCCCCGCACGTCGCCGGGCGATCCGAACGCCGTCGCTTGAGATTCTCCGGAAAAAGCGCGGAAAAATTCCTCGCCGCGCTGATAACTAATGCCCGCTCTCGCAATGAGGCACGCTTCGGCGCTCGAATCTCGTCCACGGCTTGGCCGCCTAATGCCGGGAAACGAACATCACGACGAAGCGCGTTCCTCGTAAATCTTCGGCAGGTACTCGGTCAAGTCTTCCCCGGCGAACGACACCGCGACGTCGTAGTCGAACACCGCCGTGTCCCGAACCGTCAGCGGAGCAACCCTTCCCGAATCGCCACCCGCACAAACCCAGCCCGCCGCCGCTCCCCCGTCTTGTCCCGGATCCGGTCCAGGTACGACCGCACCGTCCGGACGCTGATGTCCAGGATCTCCGCCACGTCGACGTCCCGCTCCCCCGCCGCGACCAGGCGCAGGACCTGTTTTTCCCGCTCCGACAGCACGATCTTCGGTCCCGCGTGCCGTTCGTCGCTGTCCTGGATGATCATTCCGGCCAGCGTCGGCGAGACGTACGCGTTGTCCTCCGCGATAGTCCGGATCGCGCGCAGCAGTTCGTCCCCGTCGACGTCCTTCGACAAGAACCCCTTGGCCCCGGCTTGCATCGCGCCGAGGACCTCGGGCTGTTCCGCGTGCGCGGACACCACGAGCACCTTGTGCCCCATCTGCCCCACCTCGAGCACTGCCGCCGCGTCCTGGACGCCGCGCAGTTTCAGGTCGAGCACCACCACGCTGCCCGGCGGCTGGTCCTGTACCGCGAACCGCGCCACGGAGTCGGCTACCGCGCCCAGTTCGATGTCCGGGGCCTCGTACAGGACCCTGGCGACCGCGTCCCGGTACAGCGGGTGGTCTTCGATCACCCCGACCTGGATGGGTCCGCTCCGGCGCCGCCCCTCGTCGGCTTTCACGTCACTGTTTCCTTCCCCACCAGCCCGCGGCGGATCGCTTCCTTCACGAGGCCGGGGCGCCGCCGTTCGCCGGTCTTGTCGCGGATCCGGTCGAGGTAGCCGCGCACGGTGCGGACGCCGATGCCGAGGATCCGCGCGATGTCGACGTCCCGCTCCCCCGCCGCGACGAGCCGCAGCACCTGCACTTCGCGCGGCGACAGCTCCATTTCCGGCCGCGTGACCGGGCGGTCGGTGTTGTCCTTGATGATCATTCCGGCGACGACGGCCGACACGTACGCGCCGCCGCCCGCGACCGCGCGGATGGCGATCAGCAGCTCGTCTACGTCGACGTCTTTCGACAGGAATCCCTTGGCGCCGGCGGCGATCGCGGCGAGCACCGTCTCCGGTTCGGCTTGCGCGGACACGACCAGCACGTGATGGCCCAGCTCCGCGACCTCGAGCACCGCCGCCGCCCCGGCGACGCCGGGCAGGCCGAGATCGAGGAGGACGACGCTTCCGGCCGGCTGGCGCGCGACGTGGAAGCGGGCGACCGAATCGACCACCGCGCCCAGTTCCACGTCCGGGGCCTCGAGGAGGACGCGTTCCACCGAGCGGCGGTAGAGGGGGTGGTCTTCGATGACGGCCACCGGGATGTTGCCCGGGGCCCAGGAATCCGGCTGTTCCGGGTCTCCCGCGTCGCCGATCCGCTGCGCTGTCGTGGTCACCGGCTCGCTCACCCCGTTCCCGCAGGCTGCCCGGCCGCGGCGGGATCGAGCGCGGGACCGGTCGGCATCAGCGCGAGAAGCCCGCCCGCGACCGGATGCCCGGACCCAGAACCGTAGCCCAGCGACGTGAGCGCCGTCCCGTTCGCCACCGGATATTTTCGGCCTGTGTCCGTGACGAGATAAATCGTTCCGGACCCGGCGTCCGTCGCGACCGCGCCGCGCGAGGGCGGAACGTAGACGACGTCCGCGACCCGGGCGTCCGTCCGGCTCTGCACCGGCAGCGCGCGGCCGCCGGACGGGACCGGCAGATCCGCCGAGACGGTCACGCGGCCGTTCTGCGCGCACAGGGTCACCGCACTGCCGGTGATCGGCGCTTTGCCGGGGATCCGGTCCGGATAGGCCGCCGGATCCGCGCCGCCGGAGCGGGATTCGCTCACCTTCTTCACCGCCGCGACGTCCGCGGCGCGCACCCGCGCCGGTTCCGGACGGCCCGAGTACGCCGATTCGTTCGCCGGGGTCGTGACGAGCAGCGCGGCCTGGGTCTGGCCGACGGGTTCGAGACCGTCCGGGCGGACGAGGTAGTACGTCGAGGCGGTGGCCGCCCCGGCCATCGGGTCGACGACCGACAGCACCTGGCCGACGCGCGTCTCCTGCGTCCCGACGCGCGGGCCGCGGTTTCCGGCGCCGTCGACTGGTATCTCGCCGAGGTCGCGTCCGGCGGGCACGGTGTCGATCCAGCGCGCGGACACGGTGATCGTCGGGTAGCTGTCGAATTGCAGTGCCGCCGCGGCTTCGTCGCTCAGCCGGTACCGGTGGCCGCCAGCGAGCAGGAACCGGCCGCCCTGCGGGACGCGGACGATCACGCCCGAATCGCGCGGCAGCTCGACCCCGGACGCCGCCGCTTCCAGCAGCACGGCGACGAGCGGTTCCGCCGAGGCGGGCGCGTCCTGGGTGGTGCGGCTGCAACTGGTCCACGGGGTGGTGATCAGCGTGCTGGGCAACGAATCCGGCGCGCCGACGATGCCGATCTGCGTGCCGCGCGGGGCGGTGCCGAGCTTCTCGGCGGGCACCGTGACGGTCTCATGTCCGTTGCCGCCGGCCAGCAGCCGCGCGGACGCGTAGTTGAGCACCGGGTGCACCGCGCCGTCCGCGCCGAGCACGAACCTCGCCCCGCTGTCCGCTTCCACGATCACTTTGCCGCCGGCCAGCCAGTCCTTCCCGCCGGACGGGCTGACCAGGCCGATCACCCCGAACACCGCGGTCACGAGCAGGGCCGCGCCGACGCCGAGCACCGTGCCGAGCACGAGGCGGCGGCTGGGCGACACCGGATGGTTGGCGTCCGCGGCGACGAGCGCGGACACGAGACGGCGGCGCAGGAATTGGTATGCCTGGATCTGGTCCCGCTGCGTCCACACGCTGTCCCGGCCCCCTGGAGATCACATCCGCTTCTCGCGCAGGCTAGACAGCTCCTCCGGCGCGCACGAGGGTAATTTTTACGCCCACGCGCCCGCGCGGGGACGCTAGCGTTCGCGGGGCCGGGTCGCTGCCCGGGGAAGAGGGGAATGCGTTGTCCGTGTCCGCGCCGCCTGCCCCGGCTCACGCCCGCGCTCCCGGGACCCCCGGGATTTCGGGCACCGCGCCGTGGCCGTGGCTGCTGCCGATCCGTCCGCTGCAGGCGGCCGGGTGGGAGATCGCCGCGCTGGCGATCCTGCTGGCGTTCACCGTGCACGGTCTGGCCCAGCCGGTGCGGATCACCGTCGCCGCGCTGGCCGGGCTGCTGGTGGTGACGACGTCGGTGCGCGTCGCCGGACGGCATTTCGCGGGCTGGGCGTGGACGTGGCTCGCACATCGCCTGCGTCGCCACGACAGCCGCCGCTACAGCCCGGACGCGCTGCTTCGCGTCGCCGGTCCGGTGAAGGTCCGCCAGCACGTCGACCGCGCGGGCAACCGGTTCGGCGTCGCCGAGGTCGACGGCGACTGGAGCGCGATCGTCCGCCTCACCCCTGGCGCCGGCGAGCCGTCGACCGACGAGCTGCTGGCGATCCTCCGCACGACGTTCCAGAACACGGACATCCCGCTGGCCGCCGTGCAGTTGCTGACTTGGGCGGTGCCAAGGGATTCGCGGGTGTACCGGGTGCGCTGGCTCGCGGTGCGCTACCGGCCGGAAGACGCGCCGATCGCCGCCCTCGCCCGGGGCGGCGGTGAGCTGGGTGCGTTGCGGAGCACGGCGAGTGCGGCGTTGAGCTTGATGGTGGCGCTGGCGGAGACGGGGTATCCGTCGACCGTGCTGGAGGCCGGCGAGCTGACCAACGAGCTTCGGGTGGCGCTGGGTGTTTCGACCGGTGCCCCGGAGTCCGACGGGGATTTGTGGCGCGCGTGGAAGTGGGGCGGGCTCACGCAGACGTGCTACTCGCCGCGGTCTGCGCGAGGTCTTGCCCGCACGCTCGGGGTGGCGGTGCCGGGGGCGGCGTTCACCGCTACGTCCGCGACGTTGCGGCGGACTCCGGGCGGGCGGGAGAAGCTGGAGCTGACCATCCGGGTGGGGGCTCGGGCGGAGGAAGCGCCGGTGCCGCAGGGGGTTTCGGTGGTTCCGTTGCATGGGGAGCACGGGGCCGCGGTGCGGAGGACGTTGCCTCTCGCGCTGACCTGAGCGCACCCGACGCCCGACGGCTGGCTTCCGCGGCTGCCAGCCGTGCGGGCAACGGGTGACTCAGCGCGAAGAAGTTCATTCCCCCTGGCGAAGCAGCCGCTCCAGTTCGCTCTCCGCCGCACCGCTCCCCGCGTCCGAAAGCCGCTGCAGCTCCCGCAGATCGCGCTTCTCCACCGCCCGCCGGGTCAGCAACCGGCCCGCGCGTTCGCTGCCCTCGTCCAGCAGCTCCGACAGCTCGGCCAGGTCGTCGCGGCCGTCGGCGAGGTCGGCGAGGCGGTCCAGTGCGGTCTCGTTCCCCTCGTCGGCAAGCGCGCGCAGGGTGTCGTAATCAGCCATGCCGCCAGCTTCCAACCTTGCCCCAGGGACAAGGTCAAGCGCGATACTGGAGCATGCTCACCATCGGCCAGCTCGCTCGCCACGCCGGGGTTTCGGCCAAGGCTGTCCGCGTCTACCACGCCAAAGGGCTCCTCCCCGAGCCGGAACGCGACGCCTCCGGGTACCGCCGTTACGACGCGCAGGCGGTCATCGACCTGGCCCGCATCGTCACGCTCGCCCAGGCCGGCGTCCCGCTGGCGCGCATTCCCCAGGTGCTGAACGCCGACGAGACCTCCGCCCAGCTGGACCGGATCGACGCCGAGTTGCGCGAGAAGATCCGGCAGCTCGAACAACGCCGCGTCCGGCTGCGGGACCTCGATCGACCTGATCGGCTCTGCCTCCCGCCCGAAGCCGTCGCGTTCATGGAGCGGTTGAAACCGGTCGGGCTGTCCGAACGCCACGAGCGCGCGATCCGCGACGGCTGGATCCTCGCCTGCGCGCTGGCCCCGGACATCAGCCGCGCCATCCTCGCCAGCCGCGTCGCGCTGCTGGACGACCCGGAGTACGTCGAAGTCCTGCGCGGCTACGACGAGGCGATCGACTGGAGTCCCGACGACCCGAGGCTGGCCGCGATCGCCGGCACCGCCGCGGCACTCGCGCAGCGGATGACGTTGCCGTCTGATCTGCCGGGCTTCCGGGAAGTGCCCCGCCAGGTCGTCGAGCTTCTCGCCGGGCATCTCGACAGCCCCGCGTGGAACCGCCTCGATCAGCTGGTCGCCCAGCGGGTCAGCGAAGCGAAGAACGCGCCGTCGGAGCCAAGCGAAGCCGCTGCACGCCAGGCATAGCCAACCTGCGTTCGAACGTCCGCAGTGCGGCGAGGTCGGGGAAAACCCAGACCCCCACGCGGACGTTCTCCCCTTCCCGCACCGGCAGCGCGCGGAAGGTGTTCTCCGCTGGCTCGGTGACGAAGGAAGCGAACGGCTCAGGGAAGTCGCTAGAAGCCGGGCCGATGAGGACCAAGATTCGCGATGCCGGTGCCGCCGCGTCGAGCGGCCGGGACAACGGCGGGAAGTCGGCTTCGGGGCGGAGCAGCAGGACGTTGTCGCTGTCGAGCATGGTGGCGTTCGCGGCGTCGCGGTGTTTCCGCCAGGCCTCGCCTTCGAGATAGAACGCGGTCAGCGCGGCGTGCCGGGCCGCCAGGTCCGGGAAGGAACGGAACCACACGAACCGGTCCGGGTCGTCCTCGTCGCGGAATTGGCCGACGACCGCGCAGCCCGCGGCCTCCTGCGGTTCCAGCAGCTCGCGGTCGAACAGGTCGATCAGGACGTCCCGGTGCCCGGGCCGGAGGGTGTACTGGCGGAGTTCCACGGCGGTCACCGCAGCGAATCTGCCATCCGGCCGGAATCAGAGCGAGTGGCAGGACTGACTCCTTTCGCAAAATTCCTACCGTATCCTCGAACCCATGCGAACCGTCGCGGTCGCGCTGGTCGACGACATGCCGCTGTTCGAGCTGGCCATCGCGGCGGAGGTGTTCGGGCCGTCCCGGACCGACCTCGCCGACCCCTGGTACGAGCTGCGGTTCTGCGCGGCGAAGCCGGAAACCCGCACCGAGTTCGGCTTCCGGCACCACACCAGTCACGGTCTCGACGCGCTCAAGGACGCCGACACCGTGCTGGTCCCCGCCTTGCCGTACACGTATGTCCAAACTGGACAGACCATCCCAGCGGCTCTGGTCAACGCCGTCCAAGACGCGGCGGAGGCGGGTGCGCGGATCGTTTCTCTGTGCACCGGCGCGTTCGCACTCGCGGCGGCGGGGCTGCTGGACGGCCGGCGCGCGGCGACGCATTGGATGTACGCCGCCACGCTCGCCATGCTGCATCCGCGGGTCCAGGTCGACGCGTCGGTGCTGTACGTGGACGACGGGCAGGTGCTCACCAGCGCCGGGCGCAGCGCGGGAATCGACCTCTGCCTGCACGTCGTGCGCAGCGACCTCGGCGCGCACGTCGCCAACGAGGTCGCGCGCCGGATGGTGCTGCCCGCGCATCGCGGCGGCGGCCAGGCGCAGTACGTCTCCGCGACAGTGCCGGAGACCGACGACGCCGGGCTCGGCCCGGTGTTGCACTGGGCGACGCGGCACCTCGACCAGCCGCTGACCGTCGAGCAACTGGCCCGCCAAGCCGGAGTCAGCCCGCGCACGTTCGTCCGCCGGTTCCACGAGGCCACCGGGACCACGCCGCTGCAATGGCTGCTCGACCAGCGCGTCCTGCACGCTCGCAGCCTGCTGGAATCCACCGACCTGCCGATCGGCCTGATCGGCGAACGCAGCGGCCTCGGCTCGGCGGCCAACCTCCGCCGCCATTTCACACTCCGGCTCGGGACGGCTCCGACGGACTACCGGCGCGCGTTCCGCGAATGAGCCCGATCGCGGTCAACCCGGCCGCGACGGTCAGGCCGACCGCCGTCCAGCACGCGGCTTTCAGGTCCGTGGCAAGGAAAACCGTGGTCAGCACCGCGACTCCGATGGTTCCGCCGAGTTGCTGCACGGCGTTCAGCAGCCCGGCCGCCGAACCCGTCTCCGAGGGGCGGACCAGCGCCAGCGCGGCGGTGAAGAACGGCACGGTGAACAGCCCGGTCCCGGTTCCGGCGACCGCGAGCGGGAGCGGGAGCGGGAGCGACAGCGGCCAACCCAGCGCGATCCCGGCAATGCCGACGGCCAGAAAACCCACGCCAGCAAAGAGAATCCGGGTGCCATGGCGCGGGACGAGCCAGCGTCCGGCCACAAAGGACGATACGGCCAAGCCGCCTGACCACGGCAGCAACGAGAGTCCGGCGGTCCGGGCGTCGGCGTGCTGGGTCAGTTGCAGGAACAGGACGACAACCTGGGTGAGGCCGGTCATCACGGCGAAGAACAGCACTGACGTGACCAGCCCAGCGGGGAATCCCAGGCCGTGCAACAGGCTGCGCTCGATCAAGTTGCCGTGAAAGCGTTGCTGTAGAGCAAAAATAACGAGCACCACCACTCCGGCGGCGACGAGGTAGCCGTTCCGGCGGGTGAGCAGCGGGTAGACCACGAGCCCGGCGCCCACGACGACCAGGCCGGTCCCGAGCAGGTCGAGCCGCGGCCGGGCGGCGGACCGGTCTTCGGCGAGCAGCCCGGACGCGGCGAGCACGGCGAGTCCGAGCGGGACGTTCACCAGGAACACCGACCGCCACGTCCAGGCGTCGGTCAGCAGTCCGCCCAGGACCGGACCGCTCACCGCGGCCAGTCCCATCACCGGGCCGATCATGCCGAGCGCCCGCGCCCGGGCCGCGCCGTCGAACAGGACGCGGATCAGCCCGATCGTCTGCGGGATCACCAAGGCCGCCGAAGCTCCTTGCAGCGCGCGGAAAACCAGCAGGAACCCTGGCGTGGTGGCGGCCGCGCACAAAGCCGAGGCGACTACGAAACCGGCGACGCCGAGCTGGAACGTGCGGCGGCGGCCGAGGATGTCGCCGAGGCGTCCGCCGGTGATCAGCAGGAGCGCGAAGGGCAGCGTGTACCCGGCGGTGGAGAAGGAGATCATGCTGGGCGCGCCGCCCAGTTCGGCGTGCACCGCGGGCGCGGCGACCTGGACGATAGTGGTGTCGAGGAGGTTCATCGCTTCCGCGACGAGCAGGACCGCGAGCGCGGCCCAGCGGCGTGAATCGTTCGGCATGCGGCCAGCCTGGGCAGCTTCCCCACCGGATTCCAGCCACCGGGCATAACGAGCGAAAATCTTCCACCCAGGACAGTCTGGTGCAGAATCAAGCCATGCTCGACGACCTCGATCACGCCCTCGTCCACGCGCTCCAGCTCGACGGCCGCGCCCCGTTCGCGCGGATCGGCACCGTCCTGGGCGTCTCGACGCAAACCGTCGCCCGCCGCTACCGACGGTTGCGCGCCGAAGCCGGACTGCGCGTCGTCGGGCTGGCCGCACCGCATCGCGCCGGACAGACGCAGTGGCTCGTGCGGCTCACCGTGGTCCCGGCAGTCGCGCAACGGGTCGCCGACGCGCTCGTCCGGCGCACCGATACGACCTGGGTCAAACTGGCCGGTGGCGGTACGGAAATCTGCGTCATCGTCCACGCTGCCAACGACTCCACGCCGGAACACGGCCTACTGCTGCACGACATCCCGCGCACGACCGGCATCACCGCGGTCTCCGCGCACCAGCTGCTGCACCTGTACCACGGCGGCCCCACCGCCTGGCAAGGCCGCGCCGACGTCCTGACCGACGCCCAGCGCCGCCAGCTGGAACCGGAAACCCGCGCGACCCACACAAACGCGACCCCGGCCGACGAACCGCTGCTCACCGCGCTGCAGCGGGACGGCCGCCTCGGGCAAACCGAACTGGCGGCCGTCACCGGCTGGTCCGCCGCGACCGTCGCGCGCCGGATCGCCGACCTGCGCGCGGCGGAAGCCCTTTATTTCGACGTGGAAATCGACGCCCGGCTCTTCGGCGCGACCACGCAAGCTCTGCTGTGGATGGCCGTAGCCCCCGCCGATCTCGACGCCGTCGCCACCGAACTCGCCACCCACCGCGAACTAGCTATCGTCGCCGCGACCACCGGGCCGACGAACCTGCTCGCGCACGCGCTCTGCGCCGATCCCCCAGCGCTGCACCGGTATCTCACGCACCGACTCGGCGCGCTGCCCGGCATCCGGTCCTGCGAAACCGCACCGGTCCTGCGCACGCTGAAAGCCGCCAGCCCGCTCAGCCGCTGACCGCCTCGTACACCCCGGCGATCAACGCCACGAACGGCACCAGCGACAGCAGCACCAGGAATTCCGAGATATCCAGCAACCGCGACCAATACGGCGACCGCACCCCACGCGCGACCCGCGTCGCGTAGAACAGCGACACCACCGCGGCCAGCACCAGCGCCAGCCCGACGGCGAGCAGCGCGATCCGCTGGTTGTCCGCGATCAGCCAGAAACCCGCGATCAGCAGGGTGACGAGGCCGAAACCGACCAGCACCAGCCGTTGCGTGCGGCCCGCGTACGAGCGCGACCGCTGGATCCACGCCGTCCCCAGCAGCGCGGCCAGCCCGGCTTCCCACGCCCCGCCGGTGGCGAGCACGATCGACGAACCGATCACCACCAGCCCGAGCGCCACCAGCAGGCTGGTGAGCAACGCCTGCGCATACGTGGTCCGCCCGGCCATTTCCACGCCGAGCGACGGTTGTTCGTTGGCACGGAAGGATTCCATGTCGTCCGGCACGCGCGGGAGCGGCATCCGGCCCAGCCGCAGCGCGAGCATCGGCGCGACAGCCGCCAACGCCGTCGCGAGCACTGCCGCGACAGCCGCGGCGGCAACCGGCTTCGCACCAGTCAGCAACACCACGCCGGTCGCGATCGCGCCGATCCCGGCCGAACCGACGACCGCGACGAAGAACGGCAACCGATCCGCGACCGAAACCGCCGCCAGAACACCGTAAACAGTCACCGCGGCCAGCCCGGCGGCAAGCGGCCCGGCGGAGAGCGAGAACATCGAATGCGGTGGCAGCAAAGACATTCCGGCCAGGAACGCCACCCCGACCCCGGCCAGCGCACCGGCCGCGCCCGCGCCCGAATCGCCGTACGCCCGGCTCAACGCGCCGCCGCCGAGCAGCAGCACGATCGCGAGCAGCCCGGTGCCGATCGGCGCGAGCACGCTGCCCGCCAGCGAGGCCTGGATCAGCAAACCGCCCGCGAACAAGAGCACCGCGGCCGCCGTGATCCCGGCCCGCCGGGCGATTTTCGGCCCCCACGCGGTCGACGCGGATTCCCCGACGCTCGCGATCGAGTCCACCACGTCGTCGAACAGCAGCGGACCCCGCGGACGTTCCCGCGGGGTCAGGTGCAGCACCTCTCCGTCGCGCACCTGCGCGGCGGCCACGGTGAGCCCGAGCGCGAGCGGCGCGCCGCCGAGCCGCGACAGCACCCAGCCCGGATGCTCGGCCGACGCCTGCCCGGCCGCCCCGGCGAGCCGGACCAGCTGCGGCACCAGTTCGGCGAACGTGCTCTGCTGCGGCAGCGCGACGTCCACCCTGGCGCGCGGGGTGACGATCGTGACGCGCCGGGTCGACCCGGCGACGGCCGGCGCGCTCACTGCTGGGACCTGGACGCCTCGATCACCGGGGCGAACTTCGCGCTGCTCGCCTCGGCAAGCTTCCGCAGGCCCGCGTTCACCGCTTCGAGGACGATCTCCGACAGCGTGCGCGCGTCGTACTCGCGGATCGCGCGCTGGTCGATGTCGACCGAGGTGAACCGGCCGTCGCCGCGCAGCGTCACGGTCACCTCGTTCTGCCGCGAGGCGGCCTTGACCTCCATCGCCTCGACCGTGCGCTGGATCCGCTGCACCTCTTCGGTCTGCTTGCGGACCTGCGCGAGCAGTTCGTCCATGTCCGGCACGGCATACGGTTCAGTCACCGTCGTTCTCCTTCTCCTGCGGGGTTTCCCGGCGGACGTGCACGCTGGCGACGAACTTCCGGAAATCGGGGACGAGCGTGCGCGCGTCCTGCGGATCGGCCGTGCAGACCAGCTCCAGCACGACCCGCCCGGCCGGACCGGGCACGGTCAGGAACACCTGGATCTGCAGCAGGTCCTGGCCCTCGCCGGTACGCATCCGCACCGTCTGGGTGCAGCCGGGCGCGGCGGGACTGCCGACCTCCTTGCGGTCGAGGACGTCCAGCAGCGCCATCGTCCGGCCGAGCCGTTCGACCGCCTCCTCGGCGATGTCCTTCATCGGCGGGGAATCCTGGCGCTGCTGGATGCCGAGCGTGATGTTCGGCGTGAAGTCCGCGACCGGTTTCGGGTGCACCGCGACGAAAACCAGGCCGGGCGCGATCGGCGGCACCGGCGTCCAGCCCTCGGGGACGTCGAAGCCCAGCGGAAGCGTCACCAGGTCCGCCATGGCGCTCACCACGAACCCACATACTGCACGGCGTCGTCCCAAGCCCCGCCCAGCGCGTCCGCCGCCTCGCTCGCCGTGTGGCCGACCGCGTCGACCGCCGCGCCGCCGTATTCGCTGACCGCCGCACCGACCTTCGGCAGGTCGATGTCGATCTTCGCGCCGAGCCCGGCGCCGAGCCCCAGCGCGGCACCGGCCTTGAAGTTCATCTTCAGATGGCCGTTGTCATACACGAACTGCCCGTCGAGCTGAGCGCCGATTCCATACTGGACACTCCCGCTCGCGCCGACGCCGACACCCGCGACATCCGCGGCGACCTGCCCCTCCAGCTTGCCGCCGGCGAACGCGTTGGCATGCACGCCAAGCCCGTGCACCCCAAGCTGTCCCGAAGCGCTGACCTCGCCGCCGGCGAACGCGGAACCGCGAGCACTGCCGTGCGCGACGCCGTAGCTTCCGCTGGTCCCGATGTCTTCGCGGAAGCCCAGTTCGGCATGGCCGGACGCCTTCGCGTCCCAGCCCTGCGAGGAGATTTTCCCGTCGTACTCCGGAATGAAGCCGTCTTGCTCGTGCGCCGTCTTGTAGTAGGTGATCTCGGTGGCGCGGGCGATCTCGCTCTTCTGCTTCGGCTGCCCGAAGGGCGTGTCGGCCTTCTTCGGCGCGCGAGTGCCTTCCAGCCCGTTCCAGGTCAGCTTCTTCCAGCCGGAATTGCCGAACCACGACGGCGCCGACCGTGGCCGCTTCCGTCCGTCGAGCGTGTCGCCGTTGACCCAGGACAGCGGACCGTAATTGCGTTTGCCCAGCTTGCCCGGCTTGCTCATCGGCCCGGCCCACGGCGCGGGTAACAGCTCCGCCAACGCGTCCGACAGTTCGTCGGCGACCTGACCGGCCGCCGCGACCGCCTGCTCGCCCAAATCCCTTGCCGCGGCGATAAAAGCGCCCACCGCGTTCGGATCCGCCGAGCGCGCCTGGTTGATGAGCTGCGTGCCGTACTGCTCGAACTGCGAGAGAACCGAGTCAACGCCAGAGCGCGCCCACCGCAACAGTTGTCCGGCCATCGACAACCGCTTGCCCTGATCGGCCAGCTTCGTGCCGTCCTCCGTCAGCGCGTGCGCGACATCGGATGCCGCTGTCGCGTATGCGGTGTACGCAGCGCCGTCCCAGTCTGCGTGCAATGCCGTGGCAGCGTCCGCGATTTCAGTGGCTTTGCCGGTAATCGTGGACGCGTTGGTGCCGCAGCGGTTCGCCGCCGCTTCAAGCGCCGCCGGGTCGCCAGTGACCCGGCGCTGGTATTCGACCAGCACCTGCCGGTAGTTCGACAGCACCGAGCTGACGACTCCGGACGCGTCCACGGCCATCGGCTACGCGCCCTTCGCGTCGATGTCGACGTGCTGCTGGAAGTGCTTGCCCTGGTAGGTGACGTCGACATCGATGTCCACGTCCTGCCCGGCCGGAGCTTCGACAGTCGACTGGCCGGTGTTCAGGTCGGTGTGGATCACGACCTCGTGCGCGCCGGTCGACTGTCCCGGCACCGACGGCACGGAAGGCACCGAAGGCGCGGGAGCCGGGGCCGGAGCCGGGTGGTCCACGGGGATCCAGCTGTTCCCCGGATTCGCCCCCGTCCCGGCACCGCCGCCGGACGGCCAACCGCCTGCGCCAGTGCCGCTGCCCGACGGCCAGCCGCCGTTGGACAGCGCGGGCGGCGTGTAGTTCGTGAACGACGGGTTGCCTCCAGGCACTCCCCCGCCGCTGCCGCCGATCGCCGCCTGCCCGGACGCGCTCGCGACCGGCGCGGGCATCTGCGGCGCGGTGACCGGAGTGCCGGACACCGCCGCGTTGCCCGCCGCGCCGTTGGCGTCGGAAGAACCGTGGTGGAACAGCTTTTCGAGGTCGCCGATGATCGTCGCGACCTGGGTGATCTGGTTGGCGAGGTCGCCAGCGCCGAGCGCCTTCAGCAGACCGCCCACCGCGGTGATGAATCCGCGCAGCGTGGCGCTGGTGGCAGTGGAAAGCGCGACCGCGGCACCGTAGGTCCACCAGTTCGACATCAGCGACGCGACGGTCGGGTTCACCGCCGCGACCACCGACCGGTACGCCTCCTGTGCCGTCTTCACCAGCGTGCCCGAGACGCCGAGCAGCTCAGCGCCCTTCTCGATCACGTTGATGATCTTGGTGAGCTGCTCGAGCGAATGGGAGATCTTCCGCAGCGCCGATTCCGACGCCCCGCCGGACCAGACCTTGCCGAGCTGGTCGGCGGCCTTGCTCAGCTCGGTGTAGAGAGAGGTCAGCTCGGCGGCCTTGTGCAGCAGGTCGAGGACGTGCTTGGCGATCTGCTCGGGCTGGCCGGTGACGATCTGCGGCAGCACGGTGATCGGGCCGCCGCTGGTCGCGGTGGCGTCCATCGCGCTGGAGTTCGGGAAGAACATCGGCTTCGGACCTCACTTGGTCGGGGGGTCGGGGTCAGACGGAGGCGGGCCGGTACACGCTGACCTTGGCCAGTCCGCCGAGGCCCGGGTCGAGCAGGCCGTGGTTGTAGAGGGCGCCGCCGTCCCCGGCGACTCCGATCACGGGGTGGTGGTCGGGCAGCAGAAGCGGCTCCACCACGACGACGTCGCCGCTGTGCACGCCGCCGGGCACGTCGCCGAAGGTGCGCGCGGTGCCCGAATACACCTCGATCAGGCCGACGCGCGCCTGATTGTCGGCGTCGCCGGCGAGCCAGTCGTTGAAATCCGCGACGCTGTGGAACCGGGCGTCGGTCAGCGGATGCTCGGCGAGCCTGCCGAGCTCCGCGTCGCCGAGGTAGCGCAGCACGTTGCCGACCGAAGACGGTTCGCCGTGTGCGCCGGTGCTGTCGGTGATGGCCGCCGCGGCCAGGTGCGCGGCGTGCGGGGCTCCCCAGATCGACGTCAGCGATGACGTAGAAGACCCAGCAGACCGACCGCCGCCATAGCCGTCGGAAACTGCTTCGTCGGCGCTTTGGTAAGCGTCCGCGCTGTGCTTGACCAGGCCGTTGATCTCCTGCAGCAGCTGCAGCAGCGAACGCACCGCGGTCACCTGTTGCGAGTGCAGCGCCTCGTTCGCCGCCGCGACGACGCTGCCGAAACTGGCGAACGTCGTCGGCTGCAGGACGAGTTTTTCCAGGTCCGCGACGGCGTTGATGCCGTGGGCGATGACGGCGCCCACGTTGCCGACGGTGGAGCGCATGGCCTCCGGCTCGGCCCGGTACTCGCCGGTCGTGCCCATGGCTCTCCCTCCCGGTCTGCTGCGAACGACGCACCGGTGCGGGGCGTCTGCGCAGAGCGTAAGTTCGCGCCGCCGGGCGAGCGGACGGCAAAAGTACCCACCGCGACCGGACAACCGGCGGCCAAAATACGGGGCATGAGTTCCACGCGCGACCGCCTTGGCCTGCTCGGCGAGCAGCCCGGGGAGATCATGCTGCAGTCGCCGCCGATGCTGCCCAAGAGCGGCTCCGGCGGCGTGATGCAGCTCATGATGTTCCTGCCGATGATGCTCGGCATGGGCGCGATGTCGTTCGTCTACATCGGACGCGACGGCGGGGTGATGACCTGGATCTTCGGCGCGCTGTTCGTCACCGCGATGGGCGGCATGATCGTGATGTCGCTCGGCCGCGGCGGCATGGCGAAGAAGGCGCAGATCAACGAGGAGCGCCGCGACTACCAGCGGTATCTCGCCGGACTTCGCACGCGCGTGCGCGCGGTGGCCGACTCCCAGCGCGCCACGCTGATCGCGCAGCAGCCGGATCCGGCGGACCTGTGGGCGTACGTCGAAACCGACCAGCACTGGGACCGCCGCCGCGGCGACCGCTCGTTCGCGATGGTGCGCGCGGCCACCGGTCCGCAGCCGCTCGCGACGCCGTTGCGCGCTCCGCAGATCGCGCCGCTGGAGGAGCTGGACCCGGTTTCCTCCACCAACCTCAAGCACTTCATCCAGACCTTCTCGACCGTCGAAGGACTGCCGGTTTCGGTGTCGCTGCGCTCGTACGCGGCCGCGACGCTGTCCGGCCGCCGCTTCGACGTGCTCGGGATGACCCGCGCGGTGCTGGCGCAGCTGGTCACTTTCCACTCCCCGACCGACCTGCGCGTCGCGTTCTGCGTCGCCCCGGACCGTTCGCACGACTGGGAATGGGCGAAGTGGCTGCCGCACGCCACCGCGCCGGTGCTCGCCGACGCGACCGGCCCGCGGCGGCTGTTCGCCGACAACGCCGCGGAACTGGCCAAGCTGCTCGGCCCGGATCTCGGCGACCGCCCGGCGTTCTCGCGGCGCGGCAACGCGGCGGACCTGCCGCACATCGTCCTCGTCGTCGACGGCGGCGACTCCCACGGCGAACCGCGGCTGCTGGCCGAAGAAGGCCGGCTGGGCGTGACTGTGCTGGAAGTCGGCGGCGACCAGCCGCGCGCGACGTCGTCCGAACGGTTGCTGAGCCTGCACATCGCACCTGACCAGCTGGGCATGGTGGTGCTCGACGGCACCGAAGCGCGGCTCGGGTTCCTCGGCATGCCGGACCGGCTCGACCACGGCGCGGCCGAAACGCTGGCCCGGATGCTGACGCCGCTGCACCACGGCGGCGCGGTGGTCAGCGAACAACCGATGTCCTCGACGTTCGGCCTGGCCGGGCTGCTCGGCATCGGCGACCCGCGCGACACCGACACGACCGTCACCTGGGCCCCGCGCCCGGCGCGCGACCGGCTGCGGATCCCGTTGGGCGTGAACCCCGACGGCCGCCCGGTCGACCTCGACCTCAAGGAATCCGCCGAGGGCGGCATGGGCCCGCACGGGCTGGTGATCGGCGCGACCGGGTCCGGCAAGAGCGAACTGCTGCGCACGCTGGTCACCGCGCTGGCCGTCACGCATTCGTCGGAGAAGCTGAACCTCGCGCTGATCGACTTCAAGGGCGGCGCGACGTTCGCCGGCATGACCAACCTGCCGCACACCTGCGCGGTGATCACGAACCTGTCCGACGACCTCGCGCTCGTCGACCGCATGGCGGACGCGTTGAACGGCGAATTGCTGCGGCGGCAGGAACTCCTGCACTCAGCCGGGAATTACGCGTCGGTGCGCGACTATGAGAAGGCGCGCGCGGACGGTACTCCGCTGCAGCCGTTGCCGTCGCTGCTGGTGATCATCGACGAGTTCTCCGAGTTGCTGTCTTCGCGGCCGGAGTTCATCGACCTGTTCGTCGCTATTGGACGGCTAGGCCGCTCCCTGGGAATCCACCTGCTTTTGGCGTCGCAACGTCTTGAGGAAGGACGCCTGCGCGGACTCGACTCGCACCTGTCGTACCGGATCGGCCTGCGGACGTTCTCCGCCGCGGAAAGCCGCGCGGTGCTGGGTGTCGCGGACGCCTACCAGCTGCCGCCGGTGCCGGGTTCGGCGTATCTGAAGTCCGACAACGACACCCTGATCCGGCTGAAGGCCGCGTACGTCTCCGGCGAACTCCCGCCACGCAGCCGGATTGTCCGCTCGGACGGACAACAACTGGGCGTTCTGCCGTTCACCCTGGGACCGGTTGAAATACCAGTCTCCGAACAACCCGCCGCCGAGGCCCCGGCGAAGGGCACCGGCGAAACGATCATCGGCGCGATGCTGTCCCGTTTGGAGGGACGAGGCCCGGCCGCGCACCAGATCTGGCTGCCGCCGCTGGCCGAACCGCCCACTTTGGACCAGCTGCTGCCCCCGATCGGCGAAGACCCCCGCCGCGGTTTGTGCCCGCTCGGCTGGGGAGGCAACGGAAAGCTGACCATCCCGGTCGCGTTGGTGGACAAGCCTTTCGAACAGCGCCGCGACATGCTGTGGGCGGATTTCTCCGGCGCCGCGGGCAACGCGGTGATCGTCGGCGCACCGCAAAGCGGCAAGTCGACATTGATGAAGGACATCGCGGCGATGCTCGCGCTGACCCACACCCCCGCCGAGGTGCAGTTCTTCATCCTGGACATGGGCGGCGGCGCGCTGGCCCCGATCGCCGGCCTCCCGCACGTCTCGGGCTACGCCACCCGCCGGGACCCGCAACGCTGCCGCCGGGTCGTCGCGGAACTGGTCACCTTGCTGGAACAGCGGGAAGAATTCTTCGCCGCCCACGGGATCGAGTCGATGGCCGCCTTCCGCAGCCGGCGCGACGAATTCACCGAAAGCAGCGACGACCGCGAGTTCGGCGATGTGTTCCTCTTCGTGGACAACTGGACCACCATCCGCTCGGAGTACGAACGCCTCGAAGAGCAAATCACCGCGCTCGCCCAGCGGGGTCTGGGCTTCGGCATCCACGTCCTGGTCTCGCTGAACCAGTGGATCGGCGCCCGCGCCCAGCTCCGCGACGCCATCAGCACCCGCTTCGAACTGCGCCTGGGCGACCCGGCGGATTCCTCCATCGACCGCAAGGTGGCCCAAAACGTCCCCGCCGACCGCCCCGGACGGGGTCTCACCGCGGACAAACTGCACTTCCTCGCGGCCCTCCCGCGCATCGACTCAGACCAACGCCCGGAAACCGTCGGCGCCGGCGGCCTGGACCTGGTCCGCCGGGTCTCCGCGTCCTGGACCGGCCCCCGAGCCCCTCAGGTCCGCCTCCTTCCCCCGGAGGTCCCGCTGGACTCCTTCCCCGTTGCCCCGCGCGGCCGGATCACCCTGGGGCTGGCGGAATCGACCCTGCGCCCCGTCCACCTGGACTTCCGGACCGACCCGCACTTCCTGGCCTTCGGCGACGTCGAATCGGGCAAGAGCTCGCTGCTGCGCGCCCTCGTCACCGGCATCTGCCAAACCCACACCCCCGACGAAGCCCTGATCCTGGTCGGCGACTACCGCCGGGGCCTGCTGGGCGTCGTGGACCAACCGCACCTGCTCGGCTACGCCGGTGCGGAGAACACGCTGACGGACTTGGTGAACCAATGCGCGACCGCGATGCGCAACCGGCTCCCCGGTCCCGATGTCACCCCCGACCAACTGCGAAACCGCTCCTGGTGGCGCGGCCCGGACCTGTACGTGGTCATCGACGACTACGAACTGGTCGCCACTGCCGGACGGAACCCGGTGCTGCCGTTGCTGGAATTCCTGCCGCAGGCCCGGGATATCGGCCTGCACCTGATCCTGGCCCGGTCCTCCGGCGGTGCCGGGCGGGGCTTGTACGAGGCGGTGATCCAGCGGGTGCGGGAGCTGGGGTCGCCTGGCCTGGTCATGTCCGGCGGGAAGGAGGAGGGCGCGCTGATGGGCGATGTGAAGCCTTCGCCGCAACCCGCCGGGCGCGGGACGTTGGTGTCCCGACGACATGGGACGGAATTGGTGCAGGTTGCGTGGACTAAGCCGGTGGAGGACTGAGCGGGCTCACGGGATTTCGATTTCGGTGTTGGACAGGCAGCTGAAGTAGCTCACGTCCCATTCCTCGGGGACTTCGCTCCGGAGCCGCCGGGCCAGTGCCCAGCCGCGCTCGTCGAAGCGACGTTCGGCCTCGTCCGACGGGAACGCGGACGAGGCCGGGTCGGCCCAGTTCATGGTGGCTTCCCATTCGTCCTGCCACGCGGAGAGGTCGCGAGCCAGTTCCGCGCTCAATCCCAGCTCCGGCGAAGCCGGGTCGACAGGGGTGGGCACGTCGTGGGTGTACGGATTGAAGTACCACAGCGGGCCGGCGCTCCATTCCGCCATGACCTTGATCGACCGCCACTGGATCTCCGGCCGTTCCGCGGGAAGCGACTTCCGGCGAGTGGGCCAGGAGAACATGTCCGAGATCCGGTGCCAATCCCAGAAACTGACGGGCCGCTGAGGCTCCCGCGCATTCACTCCGGCAGGCCTTCCTCGCCGATGTGCTCGTGCGGGAAGAATTGGCGCTGCGGAGGAGGGGGAGGCGGCGGGAGCGTCAGCTGCCGTGCCTCGGCCAGGAATTTCCTCACCGGCACGAAGAACTCATCGGTCTTGCCTGTTTCGTCTTCCCCGGGACGCGACCATTTTCGGCACTTGATCGGACCAGCCGAGGAAGTGAACGCGTCGGCCACGCGTTCGTGCTGACTCAGCGTTCCGGCCTTTCTCAGGGCAGTTTCGGAACAGCGGGTCCCAGCTGAGCACGACGGCGCGCATCTCCGGATCGACGAGGTGCTCCCGCACCTCCCCGGCGAGCTTGATCAGCTGCCTGACCCGATGCGGCCGGGCGATCTCCGGAGTGGACAACCTCGTCCATCCCGGACTCAGCCGCTCGCACTCCTCGATCCGCGCGGGCGTGAGCACAGCCGCGATCCGCCGGATGGCGTCCTCCGGAGCATACCCGTTGCCCGGAAAGGGGAATCCGGATCCCGCGAGCCCGATCGACAGGAACAACTGCCGGTTCAGCAGCTCGTCCGCCTCGATCAGGCTGTGTTCCTCCACGTGCGAAAGCACGTCGCGGGCCGCGCGCAGATACCGTTCTTTCTCCTCCTCCGACCAGGGCGGGTGGTCGAGCCCGTGCCCATCGGAACCGAGGAGGCTCCACAGCCCGTCGAACAGCAGCGTGAGCAACCCGCTCCAGCCCCAAGGATGTGTTCCGTCCGGCAGCCGTCCCCCGCCGATCCGCCACTCGAACCGCTCCCGCGACGACAACCGGCTCAACCGCGGGAGCTCCGGCCAGCTCAACTCGGGATGTTCCGCATCGAATCCCGGCAGCCGGCCACGTCCGGCGGCACGTCGTCGACCGGCAGGCCGGACCGCTCCAGCAGAACCAGGCAGACCCCGAGAAACCCGCGCGCCAACTCCCGGTACACATGATGAGTCATCACCGAGCCGTCGAGCTCGTCCGGACGAACACGGCGAGCCGGGGCGGATCGACGTAGTAGTAATCGGCGGCCATCGCACTCAGCCCGGCATCGCTGATGTTCAGATCGAAGTTGTCCGCGAGCGTCACCGCCATGTTCACGAACAACCGGCCGACCCGGAGCGCCGGACTCCAGACGACCTCGTCGCCGACAGCGAAGATGTAGCTCATTCGGTCCCCCAGCAAAGTTCGCCGACGCCATTGTGGTACGGAACCAAGTCCCACAACGACTTCGCTGCGCGCCGCACTGCCGTTACCGTCGGCCGCAAGACATCTCCGCTGAGCCTGAGCGTCACGATCGCATCGGCAGCGGCGACGCGAGCTCGCTCGTCGCCTGGAGAGCTTTTCAGGATTGTCTCCAAATAGGACTCCGAAATCAGCGGGGCGACTACGGAGAACTCAAGCTGACAGCCCACGTTCGCGGACACCCAGCCTTCGCCTTCGCGGCGGTCCCCAACCGGCAACGCCGCGGTCAGCGCTTCGAATCCGGCGGCAGCGCTCAGTCCGCCGGTCCGGCAGTACAGCTGGATTTCCCGCGCCATCGGACCGCGGGCCGAGAAGCCTTCCGCCGCCGCCAGCCGCCGCAACGCCGCACGCACCTCGGCGAGCAGCTGCTCATCCGTCACGTCGCCAGGATCGCGCAGCGCCGGATCGATCGGATAGTCCTCCAGCACGAAGAACAAGTAGTCCAAGACCTCGTAGAACGGGGTCTGCAACCGTTCCCCTCGTTCGGTGGACAGCCGCCAAGCCGCACCCCAGGTCCGGGAGAACTCCGGCCCGGACAACTCCCGGCGGACCAACGACTCCATCGCGGCCAGCTGCCGCGCCACGCCGGAATCAGCGGGCACTTCGCTCCGCTTGGCCCATACCGGCGCCAGGGGCGGGTATTCCGCCGCGATGCCGGGCAGCTCCGGATACCGCCCGGCATCGCCGTGCCACGCGCCCGAACCCGGCCCGGGCACGGTCGACACCGCCGGGAGCGGCACCGGCGAGGAACGACGAGGTGCCCGCCACCAGCACGTATCCCCCGCCGCTGGCGAGAACCGCGCCGGACAGGTCAGGAACGGCGAACAGCACCGGGACCCCGCCCGGTTCCAGCTCCGAAACCGGCAGCCGTACCGGAACCGCTCCCGGATCGAGACCGCAGCGCAGCACCTCGTCTGCGCCCACGAGCCGCGCGCCCGCGCGCAACCGGTCGAGCACCACATTGTCCACTCCGGACGGAGCAACCACCGGAATGACGGCTTTTCCTTGCGCGGCAAGCCATTCATCAGCGAACCGCCGGGGTCCGGCGAGGACGAGAGCCACCGGGATGCTCTCAGCCGCGAAGCCGGGAGCATCCCCGCCGTCACCGGTCACAACGCGTCGAGGTCCACTGCGAAACCGGAACCGTCATCGTAGGGAACCACGTCCCACAACGACTTCGCCGCGCGCCAGACCGCCGACACCGCCGACCACGAGACTTCCCCGCTCAGCGTGAGCGTCGCTACCGCGTCCGAGGCGCCGACCCGGCCCGACTCGTCGCTCGGAGCCAGCTCGGCGATCATCGCGGCAACCACCGGAGTGCCCGCGGAGAACTCGAGCTGACAGCCGTCGCCCACCTCCGCGGAAACCCAGCCTTCTCCGCTGTGCCGGTTCTCGACCGGCACAGCCGCGCCCTCGGTCAGTGCCGCGAAGCCCGCGGCGGCGGCCACCCCGCCGGTCTTGCAGTACAGGTGGATCTCATACGCCATCCGCGCACCCCGCCGTCATGGAGCGTTCCTCACCACATTGATAATGAATCCGTACGTCGCTTGCAGGTAGGCGTCTTTGGCCTGCTGCGCGGCATTGTAGGACGAACCGCCGGTCTTGGCTTCGACATAACCGAGCAGCTTGCCGTCCTTGTCCCAAACCCCGAGGTCGAACGTCCGCGTGCCGTACGGGGTCGTGAACGTCAAGGCCGCCTTGTTCTCGCCGTCGGTGACGACGGTCCGGCCCTTGCTCCGGAGGAACGCCGCCACGTCGTCGCGGAACCCGTCGCCGACGGCCTTGTTCAGCAGAACCTGGACCTGCGGCCCGTCGAGGTCCTTGATCACGCCCTTCGCGTCGACGACGAACCGGACGCACGCCGCGTTGTGCACCAGCACCGGCTTGTCGCCGGCGTACACGAAGTAGGTGTGCAGGCCGTCGACGGTGAGGTTGTAGACCTTCGCCTCCGCCTGGCGGACGGCGATCCCGGTGACGGGCACCGTCGTGCCGTCCGCGACGGTCAGCCGGTCGCCCGGAGCCAGGTCCGCGGCGTCGCGCCAGCGCTGTGCCGCACCGACCCAGAACGGATGGGTCGCCGTCGCCTCGACGGTGCCCCCGCCCGCGGAAACCGAGACCAGGTCCTTGCGTCCCTCGCCGACGATGAGACCAGTGACAGTGCGATTGCCGGCACGTCCGGTCAACGGGTCGGCGGCGCGCACCGAGTCGCCGACGCGCACCTGGCCGATCGGTCTCTTCGACCCGTCGCCCATCAGCACCGGCGTGCCGGGAAGGAAGCTGTTCGCGCAGGCCGCTCCCGTGCCGAAGAGGACGTCCTTGGCCTTCTGGATGATCTTCTGCGCCCGCTCGGACTCCGCGAGGAACTTGCCGATCCCGCTGCCGATCCGCCAGAGCGCACGGCCGACCTCGAACGCCTTCGTGAAGGCCACCCCGAGCGAGGCGAGGTCGATCGCGCCCATCAGGCAGTTCATGAAGCTCGGATCGCTGATGCACGCCTTGATGCCGCCGATGAACAGATCGACCAGGATCTGGCCGCCGTTCTCGATGATCCAGTCGATGACGCTCTTGTTCGCGGTATCGAGCGCCTGGTGGTACTGGTCGACGAGTTCCTGGCCGCCCGCCGCTCGGAGCGCGTCGTCGTCGGCGGCGCTCGGAGCCCCGCTGGGTCGCTTGTCGTCCTCGGCGCGACGCTGGGCCTCTTCCTGACGCTGCTTCTCCGACGCGATCCGCTTGGCGTCCGCGGCGGCCGCCGCGGCTTCGTCCGCGTCCTTCCCCGCCGCGACCGCTGAGGCCCGGGCTTGTTCGGCGTACTGGTTCGCAGCCGCCGCGGCTTGCCCCGCTCGCGACGCGGAACTGCGAGCCTGCGCCGCTTGGTGCGCCGCCGTCTGCGCGTCCCGCCCCGCGTTCTGCGCCGCCGAACGGGCCTGCCGCGCCGATTCCGCCGCTTCGTCGGCGGACCGCTGAGCGTCCGCGGCCGATTGGGCGGCCTGCGCGGCATAGGTCTTGGCGTCGTTGGCCTGCTTGTCCGCTTCGGCAGCGGCCTTGGTCGCGTCCTCGGCCGCGTTGTTGGCCCGCGCAGCGGCTTCGGCGGCCTTCGCGGCGTTGAACCGGGCGGTGGCGGCGATACTCGCCGCTTCAGTCACGAAGCGGTGGACATCCGCGGCGTGAGTCGTGGTGTCGATATCCCGTTGCTGCGCCGTGAATTTCTCGGTCTGCAAGAACTTTCGCAGATACGACGTCGGACCGGCCAGCGCCGCTTCCGCGGCTGCCTTCACTTCCGGGCCGCCCGCGGTCATCGCCGCGCTCACCGCGATCCGGTCGTCGTGCACCGCCGCGACGTACTGGCCGGTGCGCAGGAATTCCGCGACATCGGCGGGAGTCCCGTTCAGCGCCCGGTTCGCTGCCTCCTTGGTCGCCGGGCCGCCGTTGTTCAGGATCAGCTGGGCCGCGACCCGGTCGTCGTCCGTCTTTCCGGGGTAGTCCCGCGTCCGGAGGAACTCCGCGACGTCGAGCGGCGAACCGGCGAAGGCGGCCGTGGCGGCGTTCTTGAACCGCGTGTTGTCCGAGGCGTCGCCGAGAGTGGCCACGCTCGCCCGGTCGTCCTGCGTCGTCGCGTTAGGCAGGTCTGAGTTCAGGAACTGCCGCAGCCCGGCCTCGTCCCCGCCCAGTGCCGCGGCGGCCGCCGCCTTCGTCCACGGGCCGCCGGTCTCCAGGAGCTCGACCGCGGCCTTCCGGATGTCCAGGACCACCGTGTCCGCAGGCGTTTCCGGCTTCGCGGCCTCGTCGAGCAGACGTTGGGTCTCCGCTGACCGCTTGGCCGCCTCCCCCGCCTTCCACTCCGCCGAGGACGTACGGTCCGCCTCGACGCTCTTAGCTTCTTCCGCATCGGCGACAGCCGCGTCCTTCTGGGCTTCCAACCGAGCCGCGTCCGCATCGCGGGAGGTCTTCTCCAGCTGGGCTGCCTGGTTGGCCGCCGTCGTCGCGGTGTTCGCCGACACCTGTGCGGCATCGGCGTACTTCTTTGCCTCAGCGGCATCCTTCTTCGCCTCGTCGGCCGCAGCCGCGGCCCGGTCGGCCGCTGCTGCCGCCGCATCCGCGTGTGCTGCCGACGCGTTCGCCGCATCACGGGATTCGCGCGCTGCCGCAGCAGCCTCGCCCGCCAACGCTTCCGCTCGGTTCGCCGCGCGGTTCGCCCGGGCCGCAGCGGCTTTGGCAGTCGCAGCCGCCTGTTCGGCCTGGCGAGCGTCAGCCCCGGCCGACCTCGCGTAACCCGCTGCCTGGCTGGCCGCTGCCGCCGCCGCATCCGCGTTGGCAGACGCGCTCCGCGCCGCACCCGAAGCCGTGCCCGACGCCTCTGCCGCACGTCCGGCCGCGTCCGCGGCAGCCGCCGCAGTACGCGCGCCCTCAGCAACATTCCGGGCGTCTACCGCAGCTTTACGAGCCTCAGCCGCATGCGCACCATCGGCCGCCGCGTTCGAAGCCGCGTTGTACGCCCGTGCGCAAGCCTGCTCAGCCAACGACGCGGCCGCCGCAGCCTGTGCAGCCGCATTCGCCGCGACACGAGACGCACGGTTGGCCTCCGCAGCCGCACCGATCGCAGTCTTCGCCGCCTCAGCCGCACCGCGCGCCGCTGAAGCAGCGCGTGCGGCCGCGCCAGCCGCCTGTACCGAAGAATCCTTAGCCTTCTCGGTTTCGTCGCGTGCCTGCTCCGCAGCTTCCCTCGCTCGCTGCGCAGCCTGGATCGCCCGCTCCGCGGCTTCCTGCGCCTGCTTGGTCTGAGCCGCAGCCTGCTCGCCAGCAGCCCGGGCGAGGTCGGCGAGGTGCGCGACAGACGCGGTCTCCTGGTCCCGCTCCGCCGCGAGTGCGTACCCGGTTTCCAGGAACGCCCGCACGTCCTCGACGGTCCCGCTCAGCGCCCGGTTCGCCGCCTTCTTGACCTCCGGCCCGCCGGTGGTCAGCAGCTGGGTGACCTTGATCCGGTCGTCGTCGTTCTGCGCCCGCTGGCGGCCGGATTCGAGGAACTTGCGGACGTCCTCCTCGGTGCCGCTGAGCGCTTGCTGCCCGGCGACCCGCACCCAATGCCCGCCAGTGGAGATATAGCGCGAAACCTGGGCGCGGTCGTCGTCGCGCCACGGACCCTGCCATCCGGTGGCGAGGAACGCGCGCACGTCCGCCGCGGTGCCGCTCAGGGCCGCTTGCGCCGCCCGCTGCAGGCCCGGCCCGGCGACGGTCAGCAGCTGGCTGGTCTTGATCCGGTCGTCGTGTTCGGCGGAGACATCCTTGCCCTTGCCCAGAAAAGTGCGGACCTCGTCGTCCGAACCGGTGAGCGCCGCGGCCGCGGCCTGCTTCGTGGCCGGGCCGCCCGCCTGCCACAGCGCGACGACCTGTGCCCGTTCGCTCGGCCCGGCCGGTTCGGCGGCCCGCGCGGGCACCGTCACCGCTCCCGAAGCCACCGCCGCGACCAGCGTGGTCACCATCGCGGCCCGCGCTCTTCGCGCGGCCGATTTCCAGATTCGCACCCGCCCTGCCCTCCCGTGCGTACGACGAAGTGATTGCCGGACAGGGAACGAAAGGGCAGCGAGAAAGGAAAAGAAAGGCATGCGCCGCACCGCTCGAATCCCCCGAGACTGGACGGAAATTAGCAGAACGCCGATATCGCCGGTAAGCGGCAATCGGGTGTCAGCCGCCTTCGCACCGATCAGCGGGACATCCCGCCGGGCACTCGTTGACCGCCCCCTGGAACCATCGCTAAAGTCCCGTTCGTGTCCGCTCGGGGTCGGACGCACTTTCGTCACTCTAATGCCGCAGTGCAGCGGACTTCGTCACGTCCGATTACGACCTCAGGGGGAATCAATGCGCACGCGCCTGCTCGGGCTCGCCGCCGTCGTCGCTTCAGGGACCGCCTTCGCCCTGGCCGGCACGGCGCACGCCGACGACACGCCGCCGCCGATCGTCGAGGACTACGCCTACCCCGGCGCGGCGCAGATCTTCCAGGACCGGGCCATCAAGCTGATCAGCGGCGACGGGCACATCCTGCTGGCCAAGTGCGGCAGCGAGGCGAACATGGTCGAGGTGCACGCCTACAACTCGGCCGACCACGACGCGGACCCCGGCCACTACTGCTTCCGGATCACCGGCGCCACCGGCCATCTGCGCATGGAGGTGCCCTACGCCTACCAGGCCTGGGCGGGCGGCCACACCGCGCAGGCCACCGTCGCGGCCAGCGGCAAGAACACCACGATCCCGCTGGTCAAAGACGGCTGGACCGGCATCGGCGAGGGCACCGGGACCGATCCGGCCACTCTCTTGGAACTGAACACCTCTTCCTGATGATTCGGACGCCGCTATTCGCCGCCGTCCGCACTCGGGACGACGGCGAATAGCGGCGTACGCCTTTTCTCTTCCGCGCCAGCGCGGCAATCCGCATTCGCGGCGGACCGCCGCGCGCGGCCCCGGTTCCGGAATCTTGAGAGGGAAATTTAGTGCGCCCGAAAAATGGCAGACCCGGCGCGGCGTCCGCAGTCGCCGCGCTCCTCGTGACCACCGCTCTCGGCACCGCCGCCCCCGCCTCCGCGATTTCCGGCGGAACCGCCGTCCCGACGGGCTCCCACCCTTATCTCGCCCGAGTCAGCACCGCGACCAAGGCCTGCTCCGGCGTTCTGGTCGATCCTTCCTGGATCCTGACCTCCGCCACCTGCCTCACCCCTGGCGACCTGGGCAAACCCACTGAGCCCGCGACTGTCGTGGTCGGCGACGCCGACCTCGGCTCCGGCTCCGGGAAGTCCGCCAAGGTCGCGAAAGTCGTCCGCCGGGCCGATCGCGACATCGTGCTCGCGAAGCTCGACGTTCCCGCCACCGGCGTCGCCCTCGCGACCGTGAGCGGCACCGCCGCGCAGCCGGGGGAAACCTTGCAGCTGGCGGGTTTCGGCCGCACCGCGACCGAATGGGTGCCCGCCCGGCCGCGGATCGCGCCGTTCGCCGTCGTCAGCGGCACCGGCTCGACAGTCGTGACCAAGTCCGCGGACGGGGCCGACACGTGCCTCGGCGACGCCGGCGGCCCGGCGTTCCGGACGTCCGGGCAGAGTGCCGAAGTCGTTGCCCTGCACAGTGTTTCCTGGCAGCACGGCTGCCTTACGGTCACCGAAACCCGCCAGGGCAGCTACGAAACCCGCGTCGACGACCTCGGCGACTGGATCCGCCAGCACGTCGTCCCGACCCCGGTGTCCTGCCCGGGCGGCGCGGTCGTCTGGGGCGCCCGGGCCGACGCCACGCTCTGGCGCTACACCCACCACGACCCGATCGGCGGCACGCTCGGCTGGACGGTGCCGAGCAACGACATCGGCCAGGGCTGGGACGGGCGGACGATCGCGGGCAAGGCGGGCACGATCTGGGACATCCACCGCAACCACGGCGCGGGCGACCCGTTCGGCACCGGCATCCTCAAGCGCTGGGTGTACTCGCCTGCCACCGGCTGGAGCGGCAACAACGAGGTCGGCAGCGGCTGGGAGCGCTACCTGACCCCGGAATACCGCAACCGGGTCACCGTGGACGAGCAGGGCCGGATCTTCATGATCGACGACCAGGCCCGGCTGAAGGTCTACGTGTGGAACGACGCGGCGAACACCTGGGTCAACGGCAACGGCGACGTCGTCGACACCGGCTGGGGCGGGTTCGACTCGATCACCGCGGCCGGCGACGGCGTGCTCTACGCGCGCAAGCCGAACGGCGACCTGTTCCGGTTCAAGTACGACTTCGCGACCGCCAAATGGACCCAGCGGAACAAGCCTTCGGGCGTCGGCTGGCAGATCTTCAGCGAGATCTTCTCGCCGGGCGCGGACATCCTGTACGGCCGCGGCAGCTACGGCAAGGACCCATGGGGCAGCCAGGAGAGCCCAGTACTGCGCTGGTACCGCTTCTCCGACAACACCGACACGTGGGCGCCGTCCGGCCCGGACGGCGCGGGCGTCATCGTCGGCTCCGGCTGGAACACCGAGATCCACGTAACCGCGGCTCCCGATTCCTGCAAGCTCGCCAGCTGATCTCTCCAAGGAAGAAACCATGAACCTGCGCTCGAAATCCGCCGCGGTCGCGGCCGTAGTCGCGGCGGCCGGTCTGGCGACCGCGCTGCCCGCGTCGGCCGTTTCCGGTGGCACCACAGCGAAACTGAGTTTCGCGGCCAAGCTCACCGCCGACGGACGCGCCTGCAGCGGCGCGCTCGTGGAGCCCACGCTGGTCCTCACCGCCGCGAGTTGCTTCCCCGAAAACCCCCAAGGCGGCACGCCCACGAAGCCGACCACCGTCACCGTCGGCGGGCACACCGCCAAGGTGGCCGCGCTGATCACCCGGACTGACCGCGACGTCGCGCTGGCCCGGCTCGACACCACGATCACCGATGCCGCCCCGCTGAAACTCCCTGCCACCGCGGGGATCCCGGCCGGCGAGGTGTCCTTGGCTGGCTGGGGCCGGACGTCCACCGAATGGCTTCCGGCCGATGCCAGCGTCGCGAAGTTCACCGTCTCGGCCAGCACCGCGACGTCGGTCTCCCTCACCGGAGCCAACGGTGCCGACGCGTGCAAGGGTGACGCGGGCGGCCCGGTTTACAGTCAGGACAACGTCGCCGTCGCCGTCGCGGGCGCGTCGTGGCAGCACGGCTGTCTCGGCGAAACCCAGACCCGCCAGGGCACGAACGGCGCCCGCGTCGACGACCTGACCGGCTGGATCCACCAGCAGACGATCGTCGGCTCGGCCAAGGCGGTCGGCCACGGCGTGACCGTGTCGTGGACCCCGCTGGCCGCGTCCGACAACGCGACCTACTCCGTCTACGCCAACTCCGCCGGGCCGGCCAAGGCGGTGCCGGAACAACTGGTCGGCACTACCGCCGAAACGTCGCTGGTGCACTCCGCCGCCGCTCGGCGAAACTGGTCGTACCTGGTCGTTTCCTCGACCGGCGTCGCCAGCCCGGCCTTCACCGCGAAGACCGGGAACCGCTCGCTGACCGACTTCACCGGCGACGGCAAGGCGGACATCGCGACCTTCGTCCGGGGCAGCGAAGGCAGCGTCTTCGTCGCGAACTCGGACGGCGGCCAGTTCGTCGGCCGCAGCGTCAAGTGGCACGACCGGTTCTCCGTCGGCGATGAGATCCCGCTGACCGGCGACTTCAACGGAGACGGCAAGGCAGACGTCGCCACCTTCACCCGAGGCGACACCGGCGACGTCTACGTCGCGCTGTCGGACAGCACCAAGTTCAACGGCAACGGCGTGCTGTGGCAGGACGATTTCGGCCACAACGACGACCGCCTCGCAGTCGGCGACTTCAACGGAGACGGCAAGGACGACATCGCCGCCTTCACCACGCGCGGCGCGGTCTACGTCGCACTCTCCGACGGCACCAAATTCGGCCCGGCCCAGGTGTGGCACACGGGATTCGGCTTCGGCGCCGAGGTCCCGATGGTCGGCGACTTCAACGGCGACGGCAAGGACGACATCGTCACCTTCACCCGAGGCGACACCGCGGATGTCTACGTCGCGCTGTCGGACGGGTCGAAGTTCACTGGCGCCAGCGTCAAATGGCACGACAACTTCGCCTTCAACGACGAAATCCCCGCCATCGGCGACTTCAACGGCGACGGCAAAGATGACATCGCCGTCTTCACCCGCGGGGCCGCCGGGGACGTCTTCGTCGCGCTGTCGGACGGCACGAGGTTCACCGGCACCAGCGTCAAATGGCACGACAACTTCGCCTTCAACGACGAAATCCCCGCCATCGGCGACTTCAACGGCGACGGCAAGGACGACATCGCCACCTTCACCCGAGGCTCCGCCGGAGACGTCTTCGTGTCCCTTTCCGACGGTGGCCAGTTCACCGGCATCAGCGTGAAGTGGCACGACAACTTCGCGTTCAACAACGAAGTCCCCGCCCCGAGAGCGATCACCGCACTGTAGACAGTCCGTGAGGGGAACCCTGAGGGAATCAGATTCCCTCAGGGTTCCCCTCACGGCGTTACGGAAGCCCCAGTACGGGAAACTCCTCCTCCGCGGCGAGCAACGCCGCCACCGCCTCCGCCAGCTGCGCGTACGCGATCCCCTCGATCCGGAACAGCAACCGGTTCCCGCTCGAATGATCCGCGACCGCGACGCCCTCCGCCTCGACCCACCCGTCCGCCTCGACGGTCACGGTCAGGTCCAGCCAGTCCTCCAGCGACGTCAGCCGCGCGCTGCCCCCGGATTCCGGGCAGGCAGCCAGCTCCTGCCGAAACGCCTGCAATTCGTTGGCCCGCAACCCGGCGTCCAGCCGCGCGGTGAACCCGCCGGACACGATCTCGATCGGGCTGATCAGCCAGTTCCCGTCCCAGAAATCGTTTGCGCCGGGATGCATCCGCCCGCGCACCGCGATCACCAGCCGGTCGCCGCGAGCCGCGCCGAACGTCACCGTCTGCATCCCACTCCCCGATAGCTCTCGCGTGCCGCTCGCACTGCCAGCATAAGCAGTCCACGAGCGAGGGAGCCCCGATGCCCGGCTTGGTCGAACTGGCCTACACCACCGGCGGAGGCGTCGTCGGCGCCGCGCTGACGAACTACCTCGCCAAGGTCCAGGAACGCCGCCAGCTCCGCGCCGAGGTATACCGCGGGCTCGAAGCGACCTGCGCGATCTCCGGCGGCGTGCACGACATCCGGATCGGCCTGCCTCCGAACACCGCGGCCAGCCGGAAGTCCCTAGCCGACGCACTCGGCATCGTCGCCGTCCTCGAAGACGGAACGGACGCCCACCGCGCCCTCCACGAGGCCCTGTCCGAACTGCTCATCGCGGTCCTGGTCGCCGGAATCCCCCGCCGAGTCGCCGATTTCGCCGGCGGCGCGCACGAACGCGTCTTGGAAAGCGCCGTCGTAGCAACCGTCGACCGACGCCTCGGCGACATCCCCGACGACATCCCCGACCAACTCGCCCAGACGTACCGCGCCGAAACCACCAGCCTCCTGCTCGCCGTCCTCTGGCACCCCTGGCGAGCCCGGCTCCGGGTCCGCGGCCGGATCCGCGAACTCCGCGTCGCCGTGCACGCGCTGCACCTTCAGCAGGAAGCCGCCATCGCCGCACTCACCCGTCCGGAGCAATCCGAGACCCGCCACCGGCGTCTTGACCCGGACGGCACCCTCCGCGAAACGTGGATCGAAGACCGACTTCCGTAGGTTACCAGATTTCCAGATGCCGCCTACGGTCGGGAAATCACCACCGAGGCGGAGGGATTTTCCATGCGTTACGCGAAAGCGGCGGCCGTCGTCGCAGGGGCAGCGATGGCGTTCGGAGCCGGGGCAGCGATCCCGGCGAGCGCCGACACGCACATCATCGGCGGCGACACCGTGAAGTCGGCCCCGTGGGGCGCCCAGATCTTCTGGGACGACGTGACCGACTACGGCGGCTTCGAGTGCTCCGGCACGATCATCGCCTCGCAGTGGGTGCTCACCGCACAACACTGCCTGAACAAGGGCGGCATGCACGTCAAGGTCGGCGACGTCTCTCTGGGCAAGGGAACCGAAGCCGCGGTCGACGAGCAGAAGGCCTCGCCCAACGGCGACATCGCCCTGCTGCACCTGAAGTCCGCAGTGGACACGACGTTCATGAAGCTCGCCGACAAGGACCCGGAAAACGGTGCCACCAACCAGATCTACGGCTGGGGCCGCACCAAGGACCAGAGCCCGCCGTCGGACACCCTCAAGACCGCGGACGTCCAGGTGACCGGCGAGAGCACGGACGCCTTCAACGGCAAGGCAATCGCCAGCAAGGGCGTCACCGGCTCCTCCTGGCACGGCGACTCGGGCGGCCCGCAACTGGCCGACGGCGTCCAGGTAGGCGTCTGCTCCACCGGCGAAAACTCCGGCAGCGACGAACACGGCACCCAGAACTACGCCAGCGTCGCCAACAGCCGAGACTGGATCAAGCAAACCGCAGGCGTGTAACACACAAACGCACAAAGGGCTCCTTGAGGAAATGCAATTTCCTCAAGGAGCCCTTCACGTCTTTCACCACACCCCCACACCCCCCACACCTCCCGCACCCACCCAAGCAGCCACCCCCCACCCTGCACCCCGATACGAAGCCTCCCCTGCGGTCGGCGGGTGCTTGTCAAGGCATCTTTCCCGCCTTGACAAGCACCCGCCGACCGTCAGCACAATAGGCTTCGGGGTGCCCCTACCGAGAACGAGGCGCAACGTCGCCGCCAGGCGACGAGCCGAGAAGAGCAATCTCCCGCAACACCCCCTTATCCGGCTTCCCAGACTCCGCAACAGGAACCTCCCCCACCACAGTCACCGAAGCCGGAACCGCCCCCTCCCCCAGCTCCGCAGCAACCGCCGCTCTCAACTCCCCCGGATCCGGCACACCCCCAGGCGCAGCAACGACAAACGCATGCGCAGCCTCCCCAGTCCGCTCATCCGGCACCGCCACCACATACGCCTGGTCCACAGCGGGCTGCGCGGCAATCACCCGCTCGATAGGCCCGGTGTAATGAATCACCGCATTGACAATCACCACATCCCGGGACCGCCCGGTCAAATACAAAAACCCACGCTCGTCCACCCGCCCGATGTCTTGCGTCCGAACCCACCCGTCCACCAACACCGAACGGCTCAACGACGGATCCCCCCAATACCCCGCGAAAGCCCGTGAAGTACGAGCGAAAACCTCCCCGGAAACCCCCACCGGAACCACCCGCCCAGCAGCGTCGCGCACCTCGAGCGAAACCCCCTCGACAGGCAACCCCACCGATCCGACAACCCCCGGATCCCCCGCCACATCCGCAGCATCCAAAACAGTCAATTTCCCAGTCTCAGTCTGCCCATACCCCTGCCGCAACGCAGACCCGATCCGCTCAAACCCCTCCGCCAGCAACCCAGGCTCCACCGGAGACCCGGCCACAGTCAGCATCCGCACCCCGGAAAGATCAACCTTTTCCCGCCGCAACACATCGAGCATCCGATACAACCGAGGAACCGTAACCAACGCCGCAGTAATCCCCAGCCGAGGCAAAACCCAGGGAAAATCCGGCACCCCCACCGGAATCACCACAGTCCCCCCAGCAAGCAAACAAGCCTGCAAATGCAACACCATCACCGCACTGCTCAAAGTCCCGAACAGCAAAAACCGCCGATACTCCCCTTCGGACTCCCCAGCCCGCTGCTCCAACCCGAACTCCCCCAACGCATCAAACCGATACGCGACCCCCTTAGGCACCCCGGTGCTCCCGCTGGTGAACACCACCCACCCGATATCCCCAGCCGCCCCACAAGGCACCGGCTCCTCGTACTCGGCGAGAAGCTCCGCCCCAATACGCAACACCCGAACCCCGGGCAACTGAAACGAACCATCAGTCACCACCACAACAACCCCGTCCAGCACCGCGGCAAGATGCGCCGACGGCAGCCCAGCCCGCACCCCCACCGCCCGAGCCCCGAGAGTCTGCACAGCCACCTGCGCAGCCCACCCCTCCGGCGTCACCCCAGCGGCAATCCCCACGCCGTCCCCGGCCCGCACCCCAGCCGCCCGCAACCCCGCCACGAACCGCCCGACGAGCTCCAGCACCTCTCCCCGGCGAACCCGCCGCTCCCCGTGCTCGAACGCCACCCCGTCCGGCTCCCGTCGCAACGAATCCAGCAACCCCTGAGGAAATGTCACAACCCCGCCCTCCCGCCGAACCAGCCGACCGCCGGCTGGCCCGGCAAGAGGTACCGGACAGATCTCAGAATCCCCTCAGCGCATGCCGTTCATCGGGAACGCCCGCGGGCCGCACCGCCAGCACCGCACCAAGCGCCACCACCGCGATCAACCCCGCCGTCGCGGCAAGCGTCCAGACGTCCGGCCGCACGATCGACTGCCCCCGCATCGCCTGCCACGCGGTGATCGCGATGACCCCCGCGTACCCGGCCGCCCCCGTCCACACCAGCCGGCGCCGCACAAGTTCGTTCGACAGCACCGGATACCGCCGGGACAACGCGACCAGGGCGAGCGCGAGAAGCGGCAACGCCTGAATCGCGTGGATCCCCACGAAATGCGTGATCCGCAGATCCCCGCCGACCGTGCTCCACCCCAGCAGCGGCAACCCGGGCCCGCCGTCCTCGAGACCGATCGTGTGCCCGCCGATCATCGACGGCGTCCCGCCGCCGTCCAGCACCCGCTGCTGCGCCGGGCTGGCCGAGAACATCATGAGCGCCAGTCCCATCCCGCCGGCCGCGAGCGCGGTTCCCCACCGCAGCGCGGACGTCAGCGCGCGGTCCGGCAGCTTTTGGAACAGCAGCAGGACGACCACCGCCGCGGTCGCGCCCCACGCGGTGAACGCTCCGGTGGCCAGGATGTTGCCGATCGTCACGTCGGCCGGCGTCGCGTGGTTGAAGTGCAGCGGACGGTCCTGGACGAGCACCTGCCACACCAGCAGCGCCATGTCCGTGCCCATGCTGACCGCGAACACCGTGCCCATCCACCAGCCGGCCCGGCGGCCGCGTTTCACGAGCGACAACAGCCACGCCAGCGTCGGCGCGTACAACGCCACGGAAACAGCGAACTTGAACGGTTTGGCCCACAGCGGCGCGTTGACGAGCGTGCGATCATCCAGCAGCAGCCCGAACCCGCACACGACGAGCAGCGCCGCCATCGCCCCGGCCAGCACCCCCAGCGGGCGATGCAGCCGGAACAGTCGTAATCCCCAGGAAGTCATGGGGCCAGCCTGGTGCTCAGCGGGGGGATCGGCACTGGCGTCGTCCCCCGTCTCCGGGGTAGGGCGGGCCCCACCTGTGGGTAATAGTGCCGTCAAAGCGACCGGCAGTTGTGCCGTTTGACCGGACCCGCTCTTTTTCTAGCGTGACATTCACACCGCGCGGCCCGCCGCGCACCGGGATTTTCCACGAGAGGGAAGGAGGTGGCCCGTCAGATGTCCAGTCCGGGATTCCAGGCAGATTCAGCTGCCATGACGCGCGCCGTCCAGGGCTTCGAGGAGACCGCGTCGAGCGCGAAGACGACGATGGCCAGCTTGGAGTCCGAGCTGACCGAGACGCTGCGGAACTACAAGGGCGACCAGGCCGTCGCGTTCTGGGACCTGCAGCGCAGGCTCCAGGAGAAGATGACCGCCGCCGTCCGCGAGCTCGACACCATGTCGCAGCTGGTGCACACCAGCCACGCGAACTACAACTCCGGCGACTCCGACGTGCACCAGAGCTTCCAGAGCGTCAGCCACACCGTCGAGGGCAACGTGATCCCTCGCCTCAACCCCTGAGAGAGGACAAGACACCATGGCTGACGTCGTAGAAATCAGCTTCGGAGCCCTGCAGCACAGCTCCGCGTCGCTCGCCGCCAAGGCGAAGGCGCTGACCTCCCAGCTGGAGCAGCTGCACCAGAACCTGCAGCCGATCACCCAGACCTGGTACGCCTCGGGCAGCTCCGCCGGTGAAGCGGCGCGCGCGTCCGAGACCCGGCTCCGCCAGGCGACCGCCGACATCGTCGCGATCATCGCGCAGTTCGGCACCAAGGTCGGCGACGCCCACGATCTCCAGCACCAGCTGGAGAACCGAAACCAGGGCCTGTTCGCCTGATCCGGCCCCGACGCCGGCCGTCCGGGGCGGGACCACCCCCCGCCCGCTCCGGACGGCCGGCTTTCCCGCGTCCTGCCGCACGAGAGGTCACCGGCCGATGCCCGACCAGTCGTACTACGTCCACCTGGAATCGCTGACGGACTTCGTCCGGGAGCTGGAAACCCAGATCCACGCGATGTCCCGGCCGAACGACTTCCTGCGCACCCTCGGGGAGCATCCGCTGCTGTTCGGGGAGTTCGGGGAAGCCGCTTCGCTCGCCGACGCCCACCGTGCCGCGGTCGCCGAGATGCAGGGCCTGCTGGAGCAGGTCCGCGGGGCGATCTCGTTCGCGCAGGACGTCACCACCACCGTCGCCGACGGATACGCCCAGGCCGACCAGTCGGTCGCGGGCGACCTGCACCAATCGGGTCAGCAGACCGGTCTGCTGGACCCGCTTCTCTCGTTGCTGGGCCTCGATTCTCCAGGGGGTAAGAAGGCATGAGCGGGCCTCGCACCAATTTCGCCGGCTACACCCACCAGCAGCTCTACGCGATGCTGCAGGCGGGCGACCCGACCACCGCGCGCTCCGCGGCCGAACAGTGGGCTTCGGCCTCGCGCGGGCTGTACGACCAGGCCGAGAACCTGTCCGACCAGCTCACCGACTTCTCCAGTTCGTGGACCGGCGGCGCGGCCGATCAGTACCGGACCATGATGACCGACCTGGTCGGCGGCATCCGCAAGGTCGCGGTCACCGCGCAGGGCATGCGCGACATGCTGGAGGACGCCGCGGACGCGCTGGTCAAGGCGAAAACCGAGATGCCGCCGCCAGTCGCGGTGCCGGACGTCTCCCCCGCCGACGTCGCGCTGGCGGTCAACCCGCCGCTGCTTCCGCCGGACACCCCGCCCGCCACCGTCGTCGCCGCGACCCAGCAGCGGCAGCAGGCGATCGCCAACGTCGAGGCGCAGCAACAGGCCGCCAACGCCGCCGGCTCCGCGCACGCGAAGGCGATCGTCGTGATGAACAACCTCGCGACGAACTACGACACCGCCGAGGACGCGATCCCGGTTTCGCCGAACGCGGCCGCCCCGCCGCCCAAGCCGGTTCCCGGCGGCGGCGCTTCCACCGGCGGCACCACCGGCCCGATCGGCAACAGCCCGGACGGCGGCACCGCGGTCGGCGCTCCGGTCGACTCGCACCCGCTGCCCACCGACGGCACGCAGGTTCCCGGCTCCCAGCCCGGGCATCCGGCACAGACGCCGGGCAGCCCGCTGTTCGGCGACATGTTCACCGCCGGTCTCGCGGCCGCGTCCGCCGCCGCGTTCGGCCGCTTCGGCTCGATCATGCCGAAGGTTCCGCCGTGGGCCTCGGGCAAGGACAAAGACAAGAGCGACAAGGACAAAGAGCAGGACACCCCGCCGGGCATGAAGCTCGGCGGCGGAGCCGGTCCCGAGGGCGGGGGCGGCGGCGGGATCCCGGTCGGCGGCGGAGGCGCGCCGTCGATCGACGGCGGCGGCATCCCGTCCGGCGGCGGCCTCAGCGGCGCCGGGGAAGCTCCGGCCGCGCACTCCGGGCTCGCCGGGAACGCGCAGTCGAACGTCCTCAGCGGGCTCGCGGGCGGTGCCGCCGGAGCGGCGGGCGCGGCGGCCAAGAGCGCCATGCCGATGATGCCCATGATGCCGATGGGCGGCATGGGAGCGGGCGGCGACATGGGCTCCGGCAGGCGGATTCCCGCGTGGCTCGTCGAAACCGAGAACGTGTGGGGCCAGCAGGCCCCGGTCGCGCCCTCGGTCATCGGCGAAGAGCCGACCGACCAGCCGTGACCGACGGCTACCGGGTCGCCCCGGCGAAACTCGCCGGCGCGGCGTCCGAATTGGACGCTCGCGCCGGCGCGCTCCGGACCGCGCAGCAGGCCGTGGCGGGCGAACGAGTGCCCGCCGAGGCCTTCGGCCAGGTGTCCGCGTCGGCCGGATGTGCTGCCGGGCTGGCGAAAACGCTCGGCGCGCTCGCCGGGGACGTCGACCAGCGCGTCGTTCGCGTCCAGGTTCTTCGCGACGGCCTCACCGCGTCTTCGGCGGGATATCGGCGCGCCGACGAGCAGGTGGCGGCGATGTACCGCTCGCTGCTGCCCGAAGATCCCGTTCCCTCCGCCGGAAAATCCGCCAGCAGCGGAGGCTGGGCCGGAACCATCGCGGCCAACCGGATGAAGGTTTCCGACGCGCTCGCCGCCGAGCGGACCCGCCTGGCCGGACTGTCCGATCCGGACGCCATCGCCCGCTCGAAGCGGCGAATCGCTTTGTACCAAAGCATTCTCGACGACCACCGGCAGATCCTGCGGTTCGACCCGTCCGGCAACGGCCGGATCGCCGAACTGGTCGGCTCGATCCAGCCGGGCACCCGCAACGTCGGGCTGTTCGTGCCCGGCGTGCACACCCGGATGGACACCTTCCAGTCCTACGCCGACCTCGGCCGCAGTCTCGTCGCCGCCGATCCGAGCGGCCGGACCGCGATGGTCGTCTGGGCCGACGGCGTGTTCCCGCAGAACGTCACCACCGAGGGTTCCGAAGCCAGCTACGCGCAGACGATGGCCCCGAACCTCAAGGCGTTCGGCGACGAACTGCGCGGCCAGGTCGACTCCCAGACCGGCGGAGCGGCCACGATCACCGCGATCGGCCACAGCTACGGCGGCGCCACCGTCGGGCTCGCTGACCAGCAAGGCTTGCCAGTGGACCGGGTGCTGCACGTAGAGTCGGCGGGCATGGGACACGGCGTATGGAGCCCAGCGGACCTGCCGCCGAGCCAAGCCGGCGTGCAGCGGTACTCGATGACCGCCCCGCTGGACCCGATCATCCTCGCCCAGGGCAACGCCGGAGCACTGGAATGGACCGGCATCGGCCACGGAGCCGACCCGGACACCTTCCCCGGCGTCACCGAACTCATCACCGGCCGCGACGCCGCGGGCGATGTGCAATGGGGCCTGTCCTCGCACAGCGGCGTGCTCAAACCGGGTTCGGATTCGTGGGAGAACATCTACGGCGTGCTGACCGGCGGCCACGTCACCGAAGCGCCCGTGCCGGTTCCGGCGGTGCTGCCGTGATCACGCGCGAGTTGAAGGATCTGGCCGCCGAGCTGACGAACGTGATCGACAGCGTGGCCGCGGCGTTCGGTTCGCGCGCAGTGCCCACAGTGGACGGCGAGCTGGACTGCGATCCCGCGCAGCCGGGGCATTCGGTGTGCTGGCAGTACGGGGTCCGGCTGGAGGACAGCCCGGGCGCTTTGCGGGTGCTGGGCGAAGCGGTGCGGCCGACGTTGGAAGCGGCGGGCTGGGAATCGTACGACCGCAGCACTTACCGCGAAGTGATCGGGCGGTTTTCCCGTGAGGGCGCGGATTTCAGCGTGCACATCGCGCGCGACGGGCGCGGGGTGGCGATCATCGGCTCGACCCGCCTCGTGAGTGTTGATCCCGGTTAGCACCGCGATCGCCGCTCACGAGCCCCCGCTGTCTCGTGAGTGTCCGATCCGGTCAGAACCGCGATCGCCGCTCACGAGCCCCAGCCGCCGCGCTCAATCCGGCTAGAAGCGACTTCCGCGCGCACGAGGCCCGGCCACCACCAACGCGCTTAGGCCCGAAACCGCGACGGCCGCCACCCGCGCCGCCGACCCCGCCGGAACGCCGCCACCCCGATCCCCGCCGCAGCCGCCACCGCGACCCCGCCCACCGCGACGACTCCGGCCGCGACATCCGACGTCGGCCGGGCCTGCGCAGCGGCCGGAACCACCGCGGGCAGCTCAGACCGCACCGCCACCGCACTCGGACCGGGCGCGGTGGCGGGCAACGTCGACGACACCGCGGCGTAAGCGTCGAGCATTCCCCAGCCCCGGCGCGGATCGTGCGCCCCGGACGGCGGGCGGGAAGCCGTCAGCAGCAACCGGTTCACCACCTGCTCGCCCTTCAGTTCCGGATGCGCCGAACGAACCAGCGCCGCCACCCCGGCGACATACGCCGCGGCCAGGCTCGGGTCGGTGATCGGCCACCGATGCGCGACCGCGCCCCCGCCGCCCGCCGACGTGCTCACCAGATTCGCGCCTGGCGCGGCGATTCCGAGGTAATCCCCGGCTTCGGTCTGCACCGGCGCGCCGGATTCGTCCGTCGAGCCGACCGCGAGCACGTCCTTCGAAGCGGTCGGATACGTGTGCGCCCCTTGCTGAGTGGCCGCCGCGGCCGAAATCACCACGGCCCCGCGCGACTTCGCGTGGTCGAGCGCCGCGCCGAGCGCCGGACTGTCCGAACCCGCCGGGACCGCCACGAGAATCACTCCCGCGCCGCGGTCGACCGCCGTGTCGATCGCCCCGGCCAGCGCGCCCGGATCCCCGCCGCCGTCCGAGGACGAACCGTTGCTTTCGGTGTAGCGCAAGGGAAGCAGCTTCGCCCCGGGCGCGACCCCGGTGAACGTGGTCTGATTCGCCGGCTGCGCGCCGACGATGCCCGCGGCTATCGTGCCGCGGCCGTCGCAGTCGGAATCCGCGGTGCCCGCGCCGCCGAGCACCTGGCCGGGCCCGAATTGCGCGTTCTGCTTGTCGACGCCGGTGCCGATCACCGCGACGGTCTGGCCCTCGCCCCTGGTCAGCGCCCACAGCCGCGGCGGGTTCACCAGCCGCTGGCCCCACGGCACCGGCCCGGTGTACGGGTCGGACGGATTCGCGCACGCGGCCGCCCCGGCCGAGGTCGCCGTGATGGGCAGGCCGAGCGCCACGAGCGCGGCCACCGCTCCGGCGGCAATTCCCCGCACCGCGGCCCCCTCCCCTTGTCGGACAAGGAGATTCTAGTGGAGAGCGGGCCGCGGCGACAGGGTTATCGCAGGTCCATCCCGAGATCGAGAGCGGGCGAGGAATGCGTGAGCCCGCCGACGGAAAGGTAGTCCACACCGGACTCGGCGTACACCCGCGCGCGGTCGAGCGTGAGCCCGCCGGACGACTCCAGCCGCGTCTTCGGCGACACCTCGTCGCGCCGCGCGACTGCCTTCACGCACTCCTCCGGCGTGAAGTTGTCCAGCAGCACCTCGTCCGCCTCGGCGGCCAGCGCCTCGTCCAACTGGGCCAAGTCATCCACCTCGACCTCGCACGGCAGCTGCGGCGCGTGTTCCCGCGCCGCCGCCAGCGCCGCGCCGACCGAACCGGCCGCGACCACGTGGTTGTCCTTGATCAGCACCGCGTCGCCGAGGCCCATCCGGTGGTTCACGCCGCCGCCGCACCGCACCGCGTACTTCTGCAGCAGCCGCAACCCCGGCGTCGTCTTGCGCGAATCCCTTACCGCAGCACCGGTTCCGTCGATCGCGGACACCCACGCCGCGGTCGCCGTCGCCACTCCGGACAGCAGGCACAACAGGTTCAACGCCGTGCGCTCCGCGGTCAGCAACCCACGCACCGGACCGCGCAGCACGAGCACCGGCTCCCCGGGGACGGCGGGCGAGCCGTCTTCGTGGATCGAGACCACTTCGCAATCGGCACCGAGCACCTCGTCGAAAACCGCCAGCGCCACCGGAATCCCGGCCACGACACCGGCGACGCGCGGCGTCAGCTCCGCCACCGCGCGGGCGTCCGCCGGAACCGTGGCCGCCGTCGTGGCGTCCGGCCCGTACCGCAAATCCTCTTCCAGCGCGGTGGTCACGACCCGCCGCACATCGGCGACGTCCAATCCGTCCACCACCAGCGACCGCACGACCGATTCGGAGAATTCCCCGCTCATGCCACCCCTTCCAACGACGTCGCCTCGACCAATACCGGCTGTCCCGACGGGCTCAGCCGGATCAGCTGACTCCGCCGCAGCCCCTCGTCCCGCTCGGGGAAGTCCGTCCGCACGTGACATCCCCGTGATTCCGTCCGCCGCTCCGCCGCCGCGAGCAACGCCTGCGCCGCCACAGTGAGCGCCGCGTCTTCAACCGACCTGTGCGTCCACAACGGACTGTCCGTTGTCGACAAATCGAGCGCCGAACCCGCCGCCGCGAGCCCGTCCGCGTCCCGGCCGATCGCCGCGTACCGGCTCATCACCCGTTGCAGCACATCACGTTCCGCCGTCGGCGCGACTGTCCTTTCCGGAAGCCGGCCGCGCGACGGATCCGGCAGCAATCCGGCGGCCAGATCCGCGGCGACCGCCTCCGCGGTCCGCTGCCCGACGACCAGCCCTTCGAGAAGACTGTTGGACGCCAGCCGATTCGCCCCGTGCAACCCGGTCCGAGCGACCTCGCCCGCCGCGTACAACCCGCGCACGCTCGACCGTCCGTCCACAGTGGCCACTACGCCGCCGCACGCGAAGTGCGCCGCGGGCGTCACCGGAATCGCGTCCATCGCCGGGTCGATACCGAGCACCGCGCACGCCGCGTGCACCGTCGGGAACCGCTTCGCGAACCCGGAAATGCCAGTGGCGTCAAGGAAAACGTGATCGTCGATGCCGCCGGGAGCCAACAGTTGCCGACGAGTGATCGCCGCCGCCACGACGTCGCGCGGAGCGAGATCGCCAAGCGGATGCACCCCGGCCATCACCGACGCTCCCGCGCCGTCCACGAGCGTCGCGCCCTCGCCGCGCACTGCCTCCGTCACCAGCGGACACCGCCCGCGCGCACCCGGCGTGTACAGCACCGTCGGGTGGAACTGCACGAACTCGATGTCGGCCACCGTCGCCCCGGCGCGCAACGCGAGCGCCAGCCCGTCGCCAGTCGCGATCTCCGGATTGGACGTCGCCTGGTACAGCTGTCCGAACCCGCCGCTGGCCAGCACCACCGCGGACGCGCGCACCACACCCGGCACCCCGTTGCGGTCGAGCACCGTCACTCCGGCCACCTCGCCCGCGGGCGTGCGCAGCGCGTCGACCGCGATGTGGTGCTCCAGCACCGGAATCCGCCGTTCGCCGGCCTGCGCGACCAACGCGCGCTCGACTTCGGCACCGGTCGCGTCGCCGCCCGCGTGGATCACCCGGAACGCGCTGTGCCCGCCCTCGCGAGCCCGCGACAGCAGCCCGCCCGAGCTGTGGTCAAACACCGCGCCGTTGTGCCGCAGTTCGGTGACAGCCGCCGGACCGCCGCCGACGATCGACCGCACCGCCGCCTCGTCGCAGATCCCGGCTCCGGCGGTGAGCGTGTCGGCCGTGTGCTTCTCGACCGTGTCGCCCTCGTCGCGCTCGCCGTCGAGCACCACGGCCACGCCGCCCTGCGCCCACCGCGTGTTGCCGTCAGCGACCGCCGCCTTCGTCACGACCAGCACGTGCAGCCCGAGTTCGCGGGCCCGCAGCGCCGCGGACAGCCCGGCCACGCCGCTGCCGATCACCACCACATCGGCCCGTGCCTCCCAGCGCGGATCCGGTGAGGTTTTCGCCTCATCGGCGTTAACTAGGCCGCTCATTCCCCACCGCCAGGCTGCCCGATTTCGATCATCCGCCGCACCGAGGCGCGGGCCCGCGAAGCCGTTTCCGGGTCGACGTGGACCTCGTCCGCGCCCTCGGTAAGGCTCCGCAGCAGCGCGGCCGGGGTGATCATCTTCATGTACCGGCACGACGCCCGGTCGTTCACCGCGCGGAAGTCGATCTCCGGCGCGGCCTTGCGCAGCTGGTGGATCATCCCGATCTCGGTGGCCACGAGCACCGAGGTCGCCTTGGTGTCGCGCGCCGCGTGCACCATGTCGCCGGTGGACAGGATCTTGACCCGCTCCGGGGCCACCGCGCCCTCGCCGGCCAGGTAAAGCGCCGAGGTCGCGCAGCCGCATTCGGGGTGGATGAACAGGTCGGCGTCGGGGTTCTCCTCGGCGCGCGCGGCCAGCTCGGCCCCGTTGATCCCGGCGTGCACGTGGCACTCCCCGGCCCAGATGTGCATATTCCCGCGCCCCGTCACGCGCTTGACGTGTGCGCCGAGGAACTGGTCCGGAAGGAAGAGAACTTCCTGGTCAGCCGGGATGGAAGCGACGACGTCGACCGCGTTCGACGAGGTGCAGCAGATGTCCGTCTCGGCCTTGACCTCGGCCGTCGTGTTCACATACGAGACGACCACCGCGCCCGGGTGCTCGGCCTTCCACTCGCGCAGCTGAGCGCCGGTGATGGAGTCGGCGAGCGAGCACCCCGCCCGCGCGTCCGGGATCAGCACCGTCTTCTCCGGAGCCAGGATCTTCGCCGTCTCGGCCATGAAGTGCACGCCGCAGAAGACGATCGTGGACGCGTCGCTGCTGGCCGCGATGCGGCTGAGCGCCAGGGAGTCGCCGGTGAAGTCCGCGATGTCCTGGATCTCCGGGACCTGGTAGTTGTGCGCGAGCAGCACCGCGTCGCGCTTGCGGGCGAGCTCCCGCACGCGGGCCGCCCAATCCGCGTTCGCCTCGACCCCGCCGTAAGGGGTCAGATCCTGGTCAAGCGTGGTGGTCATGTCTTCGGCCCTCTCGAGAATCGCCGGCCTCGGAACCGGATCGACCCCGGTTCCTCCCCATCCCGGTTTTCGCCTTATAATCGAAAACCGTGCGAAGCCATCTTAACACCCAAGCCCCCCTAGCCCACGAGGTTCTGGCGGCAGTCCTTCAAGTGCGCTCGGACACACTGCGCGTGCTTTTGTGGCGCCGAGCGCTCGATCCGCACCTGGGCCGCTGGTCGCTCCCCGGCGGCCGGCTGCGCCCCGACGAGGACGTCGAAACCTCCATCCGCCGCCAGCTCGCCGAGAAGGTGGACGTCCGCCAGCTGAAGCACGTGGAGCAACTAGCCGTCTTCAGCGCACCAGACCGCGTTCCCGGCCCGCGAGTGGTAGCCACCGCGTTCCTGGGCCTGGTCCCCTCCGACGTCGACCCCGCAGTCCCCGAAGACACCGAGTGGCACGACGTGAACAAACTGCCGCGCACCGCGTTCGACCACGAGGCCATCGTGCTGCGCGCCCGCGACCGCCTGCGGTCGAAATTGAGCTACACCAACCTGGGTTTCGCACTGGCCCCAGAGGAATTCACCATCTCCGCACTGCGCGGTTTGTACTCCGCCGCACTCGGCTACAAGGTGTCCGCCACGAACCTGCAACGTGTGCTCCAACGGCGTGGTTTGCTCGTCCCCACCGGACACACCGCCGCCCCCGGCCGGGCAGGCGGACGACCTGCGGCGCTGTTTTCTTTTGCCGCGAAAGACATGCACATCACCGACCCTTTCGCGGTCCTGAAACCCCCTCCGCGGCGGTAAACACGAACTGCGGCGGCGCTCCGCAGCCCGTACCGTGGACCGCGTGACCGAGCCAGAGCAGTGCCCCAGCGGGACGGCGACCCTGCCGTTGTTCCCGTTGCAGACAGTGCTGCTCCCCGGTACGCACCTGCCGCTGCACATCTTCGAACCGCGCTACCGGCAGCTGACCGCGGACCTCGTCACCGGCAATGTCCCCGAACACGAGTTCGGCGTGGTCGCCCTGCGCGCCCCGTTGGTCCGCGAGGTCAGTGGTCTGGACCATGTGTACAGCGTCGGCTGCAGCACGATCCTGCGCGAAGCGAAACGCCTCCCGGACGGCCGCTACGACGTGGTCACCCGAGCCGCACGCCGCTTCCGCCTGCGCGAACTGCACCGAGCGTCCGCGCCCTACCTGATGGCCGTGGTGGACTGGCTCCCCGACGACCCCATCCCCACCACAGCGGAGTCGACGGCCCGCCAACTGGCCAAGGTAGCCCGAGCCGCCCACGAGCGATACTGCGAAGCCGCCTGGCACGCAGACGACTGGCACCCACCCCACGACGACGCCGACCTGGGCGAACTCGCCTACCAACTAGCCGCCGACTGCCTCCTCCCGCTGGAGGACCGTCAGCTGCTGCTGGAGGAAACCCACCCGCTGCGCCGCCTGCGCATAGTCTGCCGCCTGCTCACCAGAGAAGCAGGCTTCCTGGAAACCCTGGGCGCGGTCCCCCTGCCGCCAACCGAACTGGCGACCTTCACCAAACCCTCAGACCTGAACTGACTCCGCCCCCGTTCCGTGAGGGCCACCCCCACATCCCCTGATTCCCTCAGGGCTCCCCTCACGACCAGCGACACGTCGTGAGGGACCCCTTCACGGACTTGGATTCCCTCAGGGACCCTTCACGGCCCGCCCACCGTCGCCGCGATGCCCAACGTCGCACCGAACGCATCGCACGCACCCACACAACGTGGAATTCGGTGCGCCAGATCAGATACACCCAACGCCACATTGGCGCACTAGCCACCGCCTAAAAACCGCACCAGCGCACCCAGCAAACCATGCACCCACACCACCCCCGCACCCCGATACGAAGCCAAAAACACGGCGCGGAGGTGCTTGTCAAGGCATCTTTCCCGCCTTGACAAGCACC
>NZ_JBVKDQ010000041.1:0-51899 GCF_055633755.1 Amycolatopsis sp. NPDC114484
GCCTCCAAACAGGACAACCTTTCGACGAACATCAGGCCTTTCCACCTCCGCTCACTGCTGCGGCTTGACTTTTAAGAACCTGAGATGTCTTTCCTGAACAACGCCACGGTCGCAGAGGAAGCGGCCAGGCAGTGTCCGCTACCGCGCGCAATCTGCGAAAGTGCTCAGGTGACCGACGTCGTGCTGCCGCCCCGAATCCGACGCGGAGACCGAGTACGGCTCGTCTCCCCGGCGAGCTGGCCGACCGCCGAGCTGCTCGCGGAATCCGTGCGTACGCTGGAAAACTGGGGCCTGACCGTCGAAGTCGGCAAGCACGCCCTCGACCGGCACGGCTACCTCGCCGGGCGCGACGAGGACCGGCTCGCCGATCTCAACGACGCCTATCGCGATCCCGGCGTGCGCGCGGTCATCGCGACCCGCGGCGGGGCCGGGGCGTACCGGATCGCCGACGGGATCGATTTCGCGGCCGTACGCGCGGATCCCAAGCCGCTCATGGGGTTCAGCGACATCACCAACCTGCACCTCGCGTTGTGGCGGCACTGCCGGATCGCCGGGATCCACGGCTTCCTCGACGGCGCGCGCTCCGCCGAATCGACCCGGCGGCTGCTGTTCGAACCCGAGCCCACGACCCTGCACCGGGACCCGGACTCGCTCACCGCCGCGGTCTCGTTTCCCGGGACCGCCACCGGGAACCTCGTCGGCGGGCATCTCGGCACCGTCATCGGGTTCATCGGGGCCGGACTGCCCAGCCTTGACGGCGCGATCCTCTTCCTCGAAGCCCCGCGCGCGATCGGGCTGGGGCAGGTCGACCGCCAGCTGACGCACCTCATGCGGTCCGGTTCGCTGCGCGGCCTGCGCGGCATCGCGCTCGGCCGGTTCCCCGGGTTCGAGGACTACACCGACCGCGGCTGGACCGTGCTCGACGTGCTGCGCGACCGGCTCGGCGCGCTGGACGTCCCGGTGGCCGGCGGCATCGACGTCGGCCACGGCGACGCACCGCTCTCAGTCCCGCTCGGACCGATCGCGACGCTCGACGCGGATACGCTCACCGTCGGTGCGGCGGTCAGCTAGGCGCCCCAGCTCAGGTGCCGGAAGTGCAGCCCGTTCTTCGACTCCTGCCATTCCCCGACGGTGTCCGGCTCCCGGCCGATCTCCGGCGCGTAGACGTCGCCCTCGAAGGACTCCGCCAGTTCGGTCACCTCGATCCGGTCGGCGAACGGCAGCGACTCCTGGTAAATCCGCGCGCCGCCCATCACCCACACGTCGCCGTCGGCGGCCGCAAACGCTTGCTCCAGGCCGGGGAACGTCTCCGCGCCGTCCTGCGGCGTGCTCGACACCACCAGGTTGCGCCGTCCCGGCAGCGGCCGGAAGCGCTCCGGCAGCGACTCCCACGTGCGCCGGCCCATGAGCACCGTCGCGCCCGCAGTCACCGTGCGGAAGTGCTTCATGTCCTCCGGGATGTGCCACGGCAACGCGTTGTCGCGACCGATCACACGGTTCGCCGATTGCGCCCAGATGAGTCCGATCATCACACTGCCACCGGAGCCTTGATGCCGGGGTGCGGGTCGTAGCCCTCCAGCGCGATGTCCTCGTAGCGGTACTCGAACAGGCTCTCCGCCGGCTTCAGGCTCAGCGACGGAAACGGCCGCGCGTCCCGGGAAAGCTGCTTGCGCACCTGGTCGACGTGGTTGTCGTAGATGTGGCAGTCGCCGCCGGTCCAGACGAAATCGCCGACCCGCAGGCCGACCTGGTCGGCGATCATGTGCGTCAGCAGGGCGTAGCTGGCGATGTTGAACGGCACGCCGAGGAACAGGTCCGCGCTGCGCTGGTACAGCTGGCAGGACAGCTCGCCGTCGGCCACGTAGAACTGGAAGAACGCGTGACACGGCGGCAGCGCCATCCGCGGGATGTCCGCCACGTTCCAGGCCGACACGATGATCCGCCGCGAATCCGGGTTCTCGCGCAGAGTGCGAAGGACCTCGCTGATCTGGTCGATGTGGCCGCCGTCGGGCGTCGGCCAGGAGCGCCACTGCACGCCGTAGACCGGGCCGAGGTCGCCGTCCGGGGCCGCCCATTCGTCCCAGATCGTGACGCCCTGGTCACGCAGCCAGTTGACGTTCGAGTCGCCGCGCAGGAACCACAGCAGTTCGTAGGCGATCGACCGGAAGTGCACCTTTTTCGTGGTGATCAGCGGGAATCCGTCGGCCAGCCGGTAGCGCAGCTGGTGCCCGAAAATCGACCGCGTGCCCGTACCGGTGCGGTCCCCCTTCCCGGCTCCGGTGTCGAGCACGTGCTGAAGCAGGTCTTCGTACTGCGTGTCCGGCATACCCGGATCGTAATCGAGATCGGGGCAGGGCCGTGTCAGCGGGATATCAGCGGCCGCGGTGACGCTGGTCGTACCACCACGAACAAAGGGGAATCCGACGATGACACGCCCGCCCGGCCTGCCGCTCGACCGCGACGCAGGCCCGTTCGCCCCGCCGTCCGCCATCACCCGGCTGCGGGAGGACCGGCCGGTGAGCCCGCTGAAATTCCCGGACGGGCACGACGGCTGGCTGGTCACCGGCTACGACGCGGCCCGCCAGGCGCTGGCCGACCCGCGGTTCAGCTCGCGCCAGGACCTCGGCGCCGTGCACGTGCCCTACGAAACGCCGAGCATGCCGGAGGCACAGGAGGAGTTCGACCCGTCGCCGCAGGTGCCCGGCCTGTTCATCACGATGGACCCGCCGGACCACACCCGGCTGCGCAAGAAGCTCACCGGCGCGTTCACCGTCAACCGGATGAAACGGCTCGAAGAACACATTGTCGAAATCACGCAGCGGCAGCTCGATCACTTGGCCGACTGCGCGCCGCCGGTCGATCTGGTCAAGGAATTCGCGCTTCCGGTCCCGTCGCTGGTGATCTGCGAAATGCTCGGCGTCCCCTTCGCGGACCGGGAGATGTTCCAGAAGAACTCCGCGCAAATGATGCTCCGGGACCAGAGCATCGAAGACAAGACGGCCGCCTGGACGGAGCTGTCGTCGTTTCTCGGCGAACTGGCGGTGCGCAAGCGCGCGGAACCCGGCTCGGACATCCTGTCCGACCTGGCCCGCGACGACGATCTCAGCGTCGAGGAACTCGTCGGGATCGGGTTCCTGCTGCTGCTCGCCGGGCACGAGACGACGGCGAACATGCTCGCGCTCGGCACCTTCGCCCTGCTGGAAAACCCGGAGCAACTGGCCGCGCTGCGCGCCGACCCGGATCTGATCCCCGGCGCGGTCGAGGAATTGCTGCGCTATCTCGCGGTGGTCGACGTCCTGTTCCGCTACGCGTCCGAAGACCTCGAACTCGGCGGCGAAAAGATTCCCAAGGGATCGACTGTTCTCATTTCGATGCTGGCCGCCAATCGCGACCCCTCGCATTTCCGCGAAGGCGACGAACTCGACGTCGAGCGGAAAGCGCGCACACATCTGTCCTTCGGCCACGGCGTGCACCAATGCCTCGGCCAGCAGCTCGCCCGGATCGAAATGCGCGCCGGATTCGCCGGACTGCTGCGCCGCTTCCCGACGCTCGCGCTCGCGGTCCCGCCGGAGGAGGTGCCGCTGCGGACCGCCATGAACATCTACGGCGTCCACGAGCTGCCCGTGACCTGGTGAGACCAACGCGTCAACGGATCAGTTGACGCATGCATCGTCAACCTATACGTTGACGGACATGACCGACTCCGTGCAGGCGATGGCGACCCGGTACTTCCGGCAGCGCGAAAACCCCTTCCTCAGCGAACTGCTGCGCGCGGCGAGGTCCGGGCGCCCACCCGGCGAAGACCTCGGCGCCGAGGACGCGGCGGGGGCGTTGCACCTGGTCCCGGACGTCCGCGCCGACCTGGACCGGGCCGAGGTCACGCTGATCGAATCGGTTCTCGACCGCGGCTGGACCTGGGAACAGCTGGGGGCGGAGTACGGCAACCGGTCCAAACAGGCGATGCAGCAGCACTATCGGCGGCGCGGCGGGACCCGCTCCTGGCCGGCCGGGGAACGCCCGCCGCGCACCGAATCGCCGCACCGGCTGACCGACGAGGACCTGGACCCGGCCGACGTGGCGAACGTGCGCGAGGCGATCAGCGTCCTGCTCGCCACCGCGCACGACGTCGCCGAGACCCACACCGTCGACGGGGTGTGGACCGCGGGCGAACCCGTACTGGAGGAGATCTCGACGATCGGGCTGGATCCGCTGCCCCGCCTGGAAGTCGCGTGCCGCACCGCGGCCGGGGCCATCTCGGACATGGTCGTCGCGGGATGGGAACGCCGCGATCCGGGACGGGAGGCGCGGCGGCGGCAGTCGTGGACGGTGCGGCTCGACGACGAGATGCGGGACCTGGCGTCCTGGCTCGACCGGGAGCCGGAAGGACGGCTCCTCCCCCGCGTCGACCGTCCGCTGACCGTCGGGACGACCACCGCCGTACGGGCGGACGAGGTCGAGATCGCCGCCGAGGACGTCGAGCAGGTGCAGGAGTCGATCAGCCTGGCGCTCGACCGGCTCGAAGCCCACCGCGCCGTGTTCGACCAGGTCATCGACGAGCTGCGACGGCGGCAGGCCGAATTGTCCTGAGCCGTCAGCGAGCCCGGGACCGCAGCCACTTGTCCCACGGCCGTTCCTTGTCCTTCGCGAACGGCACGTCCGACATCAGCCCGCGCGGGATGAGCACCAGCGCTTCGCCCGCGAAGCTGACGCCGATCGCGAGCTGATGCGGTCGCGCCTGTTCGTGCATGCCGAATTTCACTGCCAGCACAGTGAATCCGATCGACACGGCCACGCCGAGCACGAACAGCGCGAGGCTCGACTTCCGGTAGCGCTGCCACAGCTCGCCCTTCTTCGCATAAAGCCGGATCGTCGCCCCGCGCGCCGCGCCGAAGGCGAGACCGACCGCGCAGCTGCCGACGATCCACCACACGTCAGTGCTGGTCAGCCCCGTGAAGCCGACCGCCCCCGCGATGCCGATGGCGATCAGCACCACCGGCGGCGCGACCGTGTCGCGCCAGTTCAACGGCTCCCCGAACATCCGGAACACCAGCATCACCACGACGCCGACGACCAAGCTCACGAGCACCCACCCGCTCATCGCGGACCCCCTACCCCAGACCGACCGGCAACCTTTTTAGCACTGTCATGCTAAATCCATCGTGGCATCATCGTGCTATAAACGCAACCATGCCGAAGATCGTGGTGCCGGAGGACCGGCGGACGGCCGTGAGCGAGGCCGTGGTCCGGGTGGTCCGCCGCACCGGCGTCGAGGGCGCGACGCTCGGCAACGTGGCCAAGGAAGCGGGCCTCGCGATCGGGTCGATCCGGCATTACTTCGCCGACCACGAGGCGATGATGCTTTTCACCATGGACCAGCTCGGCCGCCGGATCGGCGAGCGCGTCGCGGTCCGCGCGGACCGGCTGCTCAAGGCCGACGCCGACCGCCGGACCCTGGTCGAAGACCTGCTCGCCGAGTTCCTCCCGCTCGACGACGACCGCCGGGACGAAGCGGTCGCGTGGCTGGCCTTCACCGTCGCCGCCCGCACCCGTCCGGCGTTCCGCGCGAGCGCCGACGCCCAGCACCAGTACGTGCGCGACCTCATCACCCGGATCCTGCGCGAGGCCGTCGCCCTCGGGCGGCTCCCCGGGGAACTGGACCTGACCGTCGAATCGGTCCGGCTTTCCGCGCTGCTCGACGGGCTGACCATGCAGGCCGTCCTGTACCCGGAATCGACGCCTCCGGAACTGCTCCGCAGCGCGCTGCGGCGAAGCCTGCCGTAACCCCGGGTCCGTTGTGGACCAAGCCCTCCCCAGCGCGGTTCATCGAGTGTGAACGCGTGGTGAATATTGCGAATTACCTGTCACCGCGATGAGCGAAACCGCGACGGTGCTAGTCGTTTCCCCGCACAACCGGCTGTGAACACTCACACCGCGTGCCGGGGCCGTTGCTCTGCGGGAACGGACGAGAACACAGTGATGCTCGGCCGGGTCACCCGGCAAGCTCCCTCTTCCCCGTCTGGCACAAGGAGATTCGATGGATTACCGACCCACCCGGCGGACAGTCCGGATTACGGTGGCGACCGGGGCAGCCGCGCTTGCCGTGGCGCTGCTGCCGGGCACCGCGCTGGCCCAGTCGACCAACGACGCGAATCAGCCGAACGGCCTCATCAAGACCGCCACGCACACCCAGGTGCGCGAAGTCCAGCCGCTCGGCGGGCACCTGAACCGCGCCGCGCTGCCCGCGTCGAAGCAGCTCTCGTACAACCAGCAGGTACAGGAAAACGACCAGTGGTGCTGGGCCGCGGACGGCTCCAGCATCGAGCAGTCGCAGGGCGGCACCGCCTCGCAGGCCGATTTCTGCGCGGCGGGCAAGGGAACCCAGTCCGGGTACTGCCCGAACGAGGGCGGGCAGATCTCGGAGATCGTGCAGGGCTTCATCGGCACCGGATTCTCCGCGGAGAGCGCGAACGGGCCGATCAGCTACGACTCGGTCCAGAACCAGGTCAACTCCGGAATCCTGAACCTGACCGGGATCTACTGGACCTCGGGCGGCGGGCACGCCGAAGTGATCTACGGATACGACAGCGCCAACAACTCGATCATGGTCGGCGACCCGTGGCCCAGCTACGAGCGCTACCAGACCTGGGATTACACCCAGTACCAGAGCAACGCCCAGTTCAACTGGAACGACACCATCGTCAACATCAAGAAGGGCTGACGAGCCGTCATGGGTGAGATCTGCCGGAAGTTCGCCGCCGGCGCGGCGATCGCGGTCGCGGCGCTCCTGTCCGCCGGTCCCGCCGAGGCCGCCGGGGCCTCGTGGGTCGCGCCGCCGTCGGAGCAGGACGTCGCGGCCGCGGTCAAAGCCGCGGAAACGGCACGTGCGATCAGTTTCGCCACGTCGAACTTCCGGCAGGTCGGGCACAGCGATCCAGGCCGGATCACGCTGGCGCACAAGGGAATCCCGGTCTACACGCTCAATCCCGACTTCGTCGCGGCGAAGCCGGGGGCCCCGGCAGGGGTGCTGCGCTCGATCGCGGTGACGGCCACCTCCGCGACCGGGGCGAAAGCCACCCTCCGCGCCGCGCCCGATCACGCCGCGCCGGGCGGCTGGTCGGTCGGGAACGTGTTGTCCGGCAACGACGAGGAGACGCTCAGCGCCCGGCTGCGCCCGGGTTCGGTGCTGCTGAACGAACCGCAGATCAACGGGTGGTACGACCTCGGCCGCGACGGCGTCGTGCTCCTGCAGGCCAGCCTTCCCCAGTCGCCGGTCGGCCAGTTCACGCCGATCGCCGACTACGAGCAGCAGGTGCATTCCCGCTACGCCGACAAGCTGCCCGGCTCGCAGTACCAGCGGGGCGGCGGGATCGGGTTCAAGCAGACCCTCCAGCGCGACACCGGACCGGCCGGTTCGCTGACCGTCGGGCTGATCGTGTTCGGCTCCGCGGTGGCGGCCGCCGGCGCGTTCCTGTTGTGGCGCTGGACGAAACGGCGGATCAGTCCCAAATGAGATCGACCCCGGCGATGCCTACGCCGAGTTCCTCGAAGTAGGCGCTGACCGTGTTCCCCGGCCCGCAGAACAGCGGCTCGCGGACCAGCAGTTCCAGGTCTTCCCTCGGCCGGATGGTCCGCAGGCAGCGCGCGGGCAGCGCGGCCGGGTCGAAGCGCAGCCGCAGCAGGTACGCCGACATGCGGGAGCGCACGACCCGGTGGAAGCTCCCCGGCCGGACCGAGGCGGCGGGACGCAGCGTGAACCCGAACGTATGCGTCTCCCCCTCGGCGAGGCCCCGGTCGAAGAGCACCTCGAACACCATCCCCGCCGACCGCACGCTGCGCCGCACCCGCCCGACCCGGCAGCCGTCGACCGCGATGATCTCCGTCGCCGTGACGTCGCTGCCGTCCTCGTCCTGGTGCGTCACCAGGAAACTGTCCGGACCGGATCTTCGCGCCCGCACCACCATGGTCGACGAGATCTCCTCGGTCCGGCCTTGCGCGCCGAGCGTCAGCACGTCGACCACCGTCGCGACGTCGAGGTCCGCGTTCTCCTCGCTGCCGGGCATCCCGCTCAGCTCGTCGCGCAGCGCGAACGTTTCCGCCCAGCTCTGCTGGAGTTCCGGCAGCGACGGCCTGCGGTCGGCGTCCGCGGTCCGGTGCGGCCCGATCAGCACGACCAGGCTGTCCGGCGGCAGGTTCAGCACCGACTCCAGAGCGCGCACGACGTCGAGCGAACGCGGGGCGGACGGGCTGCGCAGTCCCCGCTGCCAGTAACTCAGCGTGGACTCGGCGACCGAGACCCCGTGCGCGGCGAGATGCGCGCGAAGCCGCGAAAGGGACAGCCCGCGCCGGTCGACGGCCTCGGACAACGCGCGGTGAAACGGGCCGGACCGGACTGTTCGCGACGACCACCGGACCGCCAAGCTCTGCTGCTGCATCTGGCTTCCCCTGCTCGTGCCGAATAGCTGTTCAGCATGAGCAGTTCGTGACCGGGCAACAACCGTCCATGGTCGAGAATCGGACATTTCCCCCGGCTTGGGGAGGCTCAGCCGTCTTCGAGGGTCCGCCAGATGCCCGCCAGAAGGCGCAGCTGTTCGTCGTCCAGCCGGTCGAAGAACAGCGCCCGCAAGTCTTCGTGGTGCCGACGGCGGGCTTTGCGGATCAGCGCGCGGCCCCGCGCGGTCAAAACCGCGTCGAAGCTGCGGGCGTCTACCGCCGATTGGCGGCGTTCGATCAGGCCGCGGCTGACGAGGCGGTCGGCCAGCCGGGTGAAGCCGCCGGTGGACATCAGGCGGCGCTGAGCGAGGTCGGTCATCCGCATGCCCGCGTCGCCGGCTTCGGCCAACAGGGCTAGCACGCTGTACTCCGCCATGCTCACGTTCAGCGGCGCGAGCCCGTCCGCCAGCGCGCGCCACAGCCGCTCGTGCGTGAACAGGAATCCGCTCCACGCCTCCTGTTCCAGGTCCCGCAGACCGTCGCTCGCCATGGCGACACGGTAGCCGGGGCCCGGCAAACGGGTGAGCACGGCCATCGGCGGAAATAGTTGTCTGCGCAGACAGGTTAATTCCGGCAGGCTCGGCCGCGACCGGCGGCCGGGCGCCGGAAAGGAGCACCGACCATGGCTGAACCGCAGACCACTGGCTCCGAGACCACTGGCTCCGAGACCACTGCCGCCCGGACCACGGGGCCGCGGCCGTTCGAAATCGGCATCCTGACCTTCGGAGAACTCACCAAGGACCCGGTTTCCGGGGCGCTCCCCTCGCCGCGGCAGCGGGCGCGCGAAACGATCGAGCAGGCGCAGCTCGCTGACCAGGTCGGATTGGACGTCTTCGGCGTCGGCGAGCACCACCGCACCGACTTCGTCGGGTCCGCGCCCTCGATCCTGCTCGCTGCGGCGGCCGAGCGCACCGAGTGGATCAGGCTGACCAGCGCGGTGACCGTGCTGAGTTCCGAGGACCCGGTGCGGGTGTGGGAGCAGTTCGCGACGATCGACCTGTTGTCCAAGGGACGCGCCGAGATCATCGCGGGCCGCGGGTCGTACACCGAGTCTTTTCCGCTTTTCGGTTACGACCTCGCCGACTACGCCGATCTCTTCCGGGAAAAGCTCGACCTCCTGCTGGCGATCCGCGACCAGAATCCGTTGACCTGGAAGGGAAAGTTCCGCGCGCCGCTGGTCGATGCCGACATCGCGCCGCGCGCGGACGGCCTGCCGATCTGGGTGGGCGTCGGCGGATCCGCGGCTTCGGCGGTCAGCACCGGACGGCGCGGACTGCCGATGGCGTTGCTGTTGGGGCCGTTAACGCAGCACGAGCAGACCGCCGCGATCTACCGGCAAGCGGCGCGGGAAGCCGGGCATGCTCCAGCGGCGATCAGCATCAACGTGCACGGATTTGTCGGGCGCACGAGCCAAGAGGCGCGCGAGACGATGTATCCCTACTTCGCGCAGGGCATGCTGGAGAACAATCATCAGCGCGGCGAAGGCATGTTGCTCTCCCGGTCCGCCTTTGAAGTTCAGGCTTCGCCCGGCTCGGGGCTGCTGGTGGGAAGTTCCGCGGAGCTGATCGAGAAACTGCTTGCCTACCACGAGTTCTACGGGCTGAACCGGGTCCTGGTCCAGCTCGGTTTCGGCGGGATGCCGCAGAAGGAACACCTCGAAGCGATCGAGCGGCTCGGCACCGAGGTCGCGCCGGTCGTGCGACGGGAGGTCGCGGCGTGAGCGGGCTGCGGGTGGCGGTCGTCGACGGGAGCCCGAGCCGGCCGTCCAAAACGGTGGGCCTGGTGGACGTCATCCTGGAAACCCTCGGTGAACTGGTCCCCATTACGCCGACCCGGATCGATGTCTACCGGCTGGGGCTTGCCGGATCGGTCGAGCGCGAGGACGTGCCGCCGGACGTCGAGGCCGCGTTGCGGACCGCCGAAAAAGCCGATCTGCTGATCGCGGCGACCCCGGTGTTCCGCGGCTCGTATCCCGGGATGTTCAAGCAGTTCTTCGATCTTGTCGGCCAGTACGCACTCGTCGACAAACCCGTGTTGCTGGCCGCGACCGGCGGCGGCGACCACCACGCGCTGGTGCTGGAGCACGCGCTGCGGCCGTTGTTCGGGTTCTTCCAGGCCCTGACCCTGCCGGTCGCGATCTTCGCTTCCAGCGGGGACTTCGACGGAACCGTGCTGCTGAATCCTCGCGTGCACGGGAGGATTCAGGTCGCGCTCTCGTCCGCGGTCCGGTGCCTTCCGGTGCCGAAGTAGACCGTGGCGAACTCCGTCAACCGTTGTGCCGCGGCGGAAAGATAGGTGTCCGCACGCCGCACCACCGTCAATGTCCGGTAGCAATCCGGGACATCCAGGCGCAGCCCGACGGCCGTCTCGCCCTTGGCGGCCTGTCGGGCGACCTCCGGTACCAACCCGATCCCCAGGCCGCTCGCGATCAGCTGGCCGGTCGCGCCGGGTTCGTCGCTCTCGCACGAGTAGTGGGGTTCCAGACCGGCTTCGGCGAAGAGGCGGTCGGCCAGGGTGCGCGGCCAGTAGCCGGGCCGGGTGGTCACCATGGGCTCGTTCGCGAGGTCCGCCATCCGCACGCGTTCGCGCCCCGCGAGCCGGTGCGTGCCGGGCACGGCCAGCAGCACCTCCTCGCGCAGCAGCTCCCGCGCCTGCAGGCCGGGCTGCAGCAGCGGTTGCGAAGCGAAGCACAGATCGACCTCGCCCGCGCACAGCTGCTGCGCCATGGTTTCCGCCGACGATTGGTACAGCCGCAGCTCGATGCCGGGGTACTCGGCGCGGAAGGCGCTCATCAGACCGGTGAGCGTGAGCAGGGTTTCCGACGCGACGGCGACCCGGCCGTGGTCAAGGCCGGCCAGATCGACGAGTTCCTGGCGGGCGTCGTCGAGTTCGCGCAGGGCCCGGTCGACGCGGCGCAGGAACGTGGTCCCGAAGTGGTTGAGCCGCAGCCCCCGTCCGGCGCGCTCGAACAGCGGCACGCCGAGATCCGCCTCCAGCCGCGCGATCGCCCGGCTCAGCGACGGTTGCGCGATGTGCAGTTCGGCCGCCGCCTGGCTGAGGTGGCCGCGGTAGGCGACCGCCTGGAAGTAGCGCAGCTGCAGCAGGTCCATCTCATAGCTCCGAGGTCATGAGTATATGCCGAATTTGGTCTTGGACGGCATGAGAAGTTCAGCTTAGCGTCTGTTCGGGGGAAGACTTACGCGCACAAGGGGGAACAGTGGCCGAAGCGGTCCTAACACGCGGGCGGACGTCGCTGGTGGTGCTGCGGGCCTTCGTGACGCTCCACGCCGTCGCGATCCTGGGCCAGCCGGTGTTCGCCGGACGGTATCTGATCGGCGACTACGACATGCTGGCGATGCACGAACTCGGCGCGAACATCGTGTCGACCGTCGCGCTGGCGCAGCTCGTGCCCGCCGCGTTGTACTGGTGGCGGGGCGGCGTCCAGTGGCCGTTCTGGGCGAGCCTGCTGCTGGCCGGCGGCGAGACCGCGCAGTACTTCGCGGGCCAGGCCGGCGCCCTTGACCTGCACATTCCGCTCGGTGTCGCGCTCGTCGCGATCGCGCTCGGGACGTTGTTCGGCATCTGGCGGACCGGGACGCGGCGATGAGCGGGATGTCACGACGCCGGTTTCTGGGCTTGGCGGGCGGTGCTGGAGTAGTGCTCACGGCCGGGTTCGTCACCCCCCGGTTGTTCCGGCCGGCCGCCGCCACTGGCGAACTGCTGATCAGCGAAGTCCCGCTGCCGCAACCATTTCAAATTCCGCTTCCGCTCCCACCGGTGCTGAAGCCGGTATCCCGCGACGGCGGCGTCGACCGGTACGAGGTCGTCCAGCGCGCGAGCACCGCGGAGATCCTGCCCGGAGTGCGCACGCCGATTTGGGGATACCAAGGCACTTTCCCCGGACCGACGATCGAATCCCGCAGCGGCCGGACCACGATTGTCCGGCACCGCAACGAGCTTCCGGTGCCGACCGTCGTGCACCTGCACGGCGGACGCACGCCGCCGGAGTCCGACGGATACGCGACCGACCTCGTCCTGCCCGCTGACGGCCGGTACCTGGCCAGCGCCGGACACGGTCACTCGGGCATGGCCGATCCGGACGCCGTCGTCACCACCGGCACCCGCGAGTACACGTATCCGTTGCGGCAGAAGGCCGCGATGCTCTGGTATCACGACCACCGGATGGATTTCACCGGCCCGGCGGTGTATCGCGGGCTCGCCGGACTGCACATCGTCCGCGACGCCGAGGAAGACGCTCTGCCACTGCCGCGCGGGGAGCGGGAGATCCCGCTGATGATCACCGACCGCGCGTTCGCCGAAGACGGTTCGATGCGATACCCGTCGCTCGATCCTTCGCTGCGAACCGTGCCGGGTGTCGAAGACGCTTATGCCGCAGGGGTTCTCGGTGACGTGTTGCTGGTGAACGGCGCACCGTGGCCGGTCGCGGAAGTGTCGGCGACCCGGTATCGGCTGCGATTCCTCAACGGTTCCAACGCCCGTCGCTACGACCTCGCGCTCAACCCGCCACCGCCGAGCGGGCCCGCGTTCACGCAGATCGGCTCGGATCAGGGCTTGCTCGACGCCCCGCGCGGCCACGAACATCTGCCGATCGCGCCTGCCGAACGGTACGACATGGTGGTCGATTTCGGTGCCTATCCGGTTGGCACCGAAGTGACGCTGGTCAATCGCCTCGGCACCGGAACCACCGCACAGGTAATGCGCTTCCGGGTCGCCCGCCGAGCGAAAGACGACAGCCGCATCCCGGCCAAACTGTCCGAAGTGGAGCGTCTCGACCGAGCGCAGGCGACAGTGACGCGCGAGTTCGCGTTCCGAAGTGGACAGTTCAACGGAAGGCACGGCTGGACCATCGGCGGTGAAGCCTTCACCCCGACCCGGATCGCGGCCCAGCCGAAGCTCGGCGACGTCGAGATCTGGCGGTTCATCGCGGATCTGCACCATCCGATCCACCTGCACCTGGTGCACTTCCAGGTGCTTTCCCGCGGCGGCAAGGAGCCCGCCCCGCACGATGCCGGGCGAAAGGACACTGTGGACCTTCAGCCTGGCGAGGCGGTCGAGGTGATCGCCCGGTTCGACGGGTATCGCGGGCGGTACATGTTCCATTGCCACAACGCCGAGCACGAGGACATGGGGATGATGGCCACGTTCAAGACCGTTTAGGGAGGTGGCGCGGTCACCGCGAGCGTCGATCGTTGGGTGGTCCCGTCACCGTGACCCCGCGCGGCGGCCTTCCTACGCTGACCGCGACGGTTTCCTCTTCGATTCTGGAGGTGCGGCAATGGCGAACTCCACAAGACGGCTGGCCGGGGTGGCACTGGGCCTGTCCGCGGTACTGGCCCTGAGCGGCCAAACAGCCGCGACGGCCTCGCCGAGACCAGCGGCGAACTCGGTGACGTGCAATTCCGGTCCGCTGCAGGTGAAGTTTTCCGAATTCCCCGGCTCCCCGCCGAACGTGTTCTGGTCGCTCGGTGTCTTTTGTTCCGCTCCGGCGCAAATCTCCCTGTCCTCCCGGTTGACGACCGGGTTCGGCACGCTGGCCTTCGGCACCAATCCCAGCGCGTTCACCCAGTTGCTGTTCACCACCTCGCCCGGCAACAAGTCGGTGTCGGTCCCGAAGGGCATCCCGGTGGAGGCGCTGGCCTCAGCCATCATCGCCAACCGCACCGGCGGCGTCGTGACCATCGCCAGTTCCGCGGGCGGGAACTGCGCCCGGAACAATTCCGTGCAGGTGACCTGCGATTACGCCAGCGGTTTCTTCCGACCCTGACCGGGCGGGGACGTCGAGTGCCGACGGCCGCGGCACTCGGCGTTCACTGGCGCGCGGACAGCGCGGCGAGAGCCAGGTGCAGCAAATGCAGCTCGTGATAGCCGCTCACCGACAGCCCGGTGCGCTGCTCGATGTGCCGGAGCCTGCGGTCGAGAGTGTTGGGGTGAATGTGCAACGTGGCAGCCACTCGCCGCCGGTCAGCGTTGCCGAGCACCCAGCCGCGCAAGGTATTCACGAGCACCGGCGAATCGGCCAGCGGCGCGACCATGGCGGACAACCGCGTCGCGAGGTCCGGATCGGCCGACACCAGCCGATCCGCCAGCACCTGCGACAAGTCGTAAAAACCGGCCGGATAGCCGCGACTGCGTACCAACCGCCAAACTGTCACCGCTTCCCGGAAAGCGCCGAGAAGTTCCTGCGTGCGCCCTTTGGCCAGCACCACCTGGACGCCCGGGCCCAGCGCGCCGAGAGCCGGGACCAACGAGTGCTCCGGCACCCGGATTCCCAGCCCGTCGAACCCCGGCAAGGGATGCAGCAAGACGACGAAATGCTTGCGCGCCATCACTAACGCGCCGCCTTCGAGCAGTGTCCGCTCAAGCCGGGCCAGCTTGCCCGCGGTGTCGCCGCGCGAATCCGCCGGGGACACCAAGGCAATCAGATGCGCCGGAGCACGCGAGCCCACCCCGGCGGCCGAGCCGCTCAGCAGGCTGCGGATCACTTGTTCGCGGTACCGCCCGGTTTCCGCCCGTTGCTGGTGCCAGTCGAAAAACGCGCCCAGCTCGGCGTCCTCGACCAGCGGGCCCAGCTGAGCCGACCACATCACCAGCGGCATCAGCGTGGCCCGATCGGTCACGGACGCTTCGGCCAGCGCGATCCGCATCGCGGCGGTGTAGCTCGTGGTGACGCCCAGCCGCAGCGAATCCGCGGAAAACCCTCCGTCGGCCACGACCTGGCCGAACTTTTCGTACGGGGAAAGGGTTTCCGGGTCGACATTCTGGTCGGCCCGCACACAATCGAAGGCGAGATCCGCGCCGAACCGGATGAGTTCGATCGAGCGCGGGATGAGCGCGAGCGCTCCTGGCCCGTGCACCGCCATCGTGGCGTCCAGCTCGTTGCGCACCCCGGTCAGCACCCGGGGCAGCAGCCGTTCCAGGACAGCCCTGGTTTCTCCGCTACGCATGGCGACGATTTCCTGAAGACGAGGTGCGCCCAGCATAGCGCTCGCGCACGCGGTAGCGGACCTACTTCGTCCACAAGCATCGCGCCAGCCAAACAGCAGGTTCCGCACAAAACCTGACTGACCAGGCCGCCCAGCACGCTGATCGACCTGGTGCCGTCTTCCGTCGGCAGATACCTCGTGGTCAGCGACAGCGCGTCCCAGCTGCTGTCCGGCGGGACGGACCGCACGGTGGCCAGCGGCCAGATCAGGAACGCTGTCTCGCGCACGGCCAGCAGCACCGCGAACCCGATCGCGAGCCCTGCCCCAGCCGGTCTCCGCCCAGTCCGCTCCGGCACCAGACCCTCCTCCGCCACCGAGGCGGTCAAGCTAAGCCAGCTTGACGGTCAGGCAGACGCCAGCCGGTACCCGGCACCGGCGACCGTCTCGATCACCGGCGGCAGCCCCAGCTTCCGCCGCAACGTCATCACCGTGACCCGCACCGTGTTCGTGAACGGATCAGCGTGCTCGTCCCACGCCTTCTCCAGCAACTGCTCCGCACTCACCACCGTCCCGCCCGCGCGCATCAGCACCTCCAGCACCGCGAACTCCTTGGGAGACAACGGCAAGAACCGGCCATCACGTGATGCCTGATGCCGCGGCAGGTCCAGCACCAGACCGGCCGCCTCCAGCACCGGCGGCAACGCCGGACGCGCCCGGCGAGCCAGCGCGTGCACCCGGGCGACCAGCTCCGCGAACACGAACGGTTTGGTCAGGTAATCATCCGCACCGAGGTTCAGGCCGTCGATGCGATCGGTGACGTCGGCGGCCGAGGTGAGCATCAAGACCCTGGTCTCGCCGCCGGCGTCGACGATCGCCGCGCAGACCTCGTCGCCGTGCACCGTCGGCAGGTCCCGGTCCAGGACGACGACGTCGTAGGAATGCACGGCGACGCGTTCGAGCGCTTCGCCGCCGTCGTAGCAGACGTCCACCGCGATGGAATAGCGGCGCAGCCCCTCGGCGATCGAATCGGCCAGGAGCGGCTCGTCCTCGACAATCAGTACCCGCATTCGATCATCATGCCCTGAACCGTGATAAAGGCGAGATAAGGATCAGGCGGGCAGCCGCACGTCGACCGTCAGCCCGCCGTTCGGATTGGCCCGCGCCGACACCTCCCCGTCGTGTGCGCGAGCGACAGAACGCACAATCGACAACCCCAGCCCGGAATGGTCCGCCGCACCGGTGCGATCCGGCTTCCCCCGCCGGAACGGCTCGAACAGGCCCGCGACCGCCTCTTCATCCACATTGGACCCGGAATTGCGCACACTCAACGCGGGCGTCGCGCCGATCGTGATCGACACCCAGCCATCCGGGATGTTGTAGCTGATCGCGTTGCTCACCAGGTTCAGCACCAGGCGTTCGAGCAGCACCGCATCGCCGATCACCGTCCGCGCGCGCAGCCGGGTTTCCACCGTGATGCCAGCGTCTTTCGCCTGCGCGGCGGTGAGTTTCACGACCGAACGGACCACTTTGTCCAGTCGTACCGGGGCCCGGGCGCTGAGTCCGCGATCGCTGCGCGCGAGCACCAGCAATCCCTCGATCAGCCGTTCGCTGCGTTCGTTGGTCCGCAACAGATGCGCGCCCAGTTTGGTCAGCACCGGCCCGGCGTCGGGGTTTTCCAACGCGACCTCGATCAGCGTGCGTTGCACCGCGAGTGGCGTACGCAATTCGTGCGAAGCGTTGGCCACAAACCGTTTCTGGCTGTCGAACGAACCGGCGAGACGGTCCAGCATGCTGTCGAAGGTGTCGGCGAGTTCCTTCAGTTCGTCGCGCGGGCCGTCGAGATTGATCCGCTGATCGAGTTTTCCGGCTTCGAGCCGTCGCGCGGTCGAGGTGATGGTGTGCAACGGCCGCAGCGCGCGTCCGGCCATGAACCAGCCGAACAGCAACGCCAGCGCAGCCGTGACCACGAGCGCGATCGCCGAGGCGAGGACCAAAGTGGACATTGTCGAGCTGCGGTAATCGGTGAGCACCGCCGTGGCCACCCGCTCCGCCGAAGCGGAGGCGGCATCCGCCGGGACCGCGCTCCACGACGCCGCCGAAGGCAGCGGTTCGGCGGACATCACCTGGCCGAGTTTCAGCGAGACCCCGTCGCCGAGATACTGCGCGGGCGCCGGCAGTTCGTTGCTGACGACGACGTAGGTCACCACCACCAGCACGATTCCGGCCAGCAGGAAGAACCCGCCGTACAGCGCGGTGAGCCGGGTCCGCACAGACAGCCGCAGCGGCCCCCGGCGCGCGGCGGCGCTCTTCTCGGCCAAGGATCCTCCCAGGTCGTCGCTGCCGAGGAGTCTGTCGGATCCGGGCATAAAGAGAGGATAAACAAGATCGCTTAACGGGCCTGTATCGCCGCGTCGGTACTACTGGGCCACCGGCGGGAACCACCCGCTCGAGCGAAGGAGAATCCGATGCGGAAAGCACGTCTGGCGGCCGTCGGGGCCGGACTGGTGCTGGCGCTGCTCAGCGGGTGCTCGTCCGGGGACACCGCGCCGCAGGTGCCGTCGATCTCCAGCCCGAAGGCCAGTCCGGAACCGGGGGCCGCCGCCGGGAAAGCCGATCCCGCGGCGGACCGGGACGCGATGCGCAACTACGCGAAATGCATGCGCGAGCACGGCGTCGACACGCCGGATCCGGGCGAGAACGAGGCCCCGAGCATCAACTTGTCCAACGACCCCGCAACCACCGCGGCGCTCGAATCCTGCAAGAAGCTGCTGCCCGGCGGCGGAATCCCGAAGAAGCTGACCCCGGAGGAGCTGGACAAGGCGCGCAAGGACGCCAAATGCATGCGCGAGCACGGCGTCGACATGCCGGATCCCGACGCGGACGGCGGCGCGCGGGCGCTTCCGATGAAGGACGACGGAACGAAATTCGAGGAAGCGCTCAAGGCGTGCGGAATGGGAATGGCCGGAAAGTGACCGTAAAACGAGCACGCTGGTTCCTCGCCGCTGGAGCGACTGTCGTCGTGGTCGGCACGACTTCGGCGGTCGTACTGACGCATGTCGCCTCCGGTGGCGAAACGGCCACGGCGGCGAAGCCGGTAGCGACCGCCGAAGTGACCAAATCGGACTTGAAGGAAGAGGAGAACGCGACCGGGAAACTCGGCTACGGCAAGGAATCCATGCTGGGCGGCAAGAAGAACGGCACGGTGACCTGGCTGCCCGCGCGCGGCGACGTGCTCGGGCGCGGCAAGACGGCGTACACAGTGGACGTGAAACCGGTGCCGCTGTTCTACGGAAGCCTGCCGTTCTACCGGGTATTGAACGACGGCGTGGATAAGGGACCGGACGTCAAGGAGCTTGAGGAGAATCTGAAAGCTTTGGGGTACAGCGGTTTCGGCACTCCGGACGAGAAGTTCACCGCAGCGACCGCGACCGCGCTCAAACGCTGGCAGAAGTCGCTCGGCCGGGAACAGACCGGGTCGTTCGATCCGGCCGACGTCGTGCTGGCCCCCGGCGAAATCCGGGTATCGGCGGTGACCGGGCAGCTCGGCGGGCCGGGCGCGGGCGAGATCTTCAAGTACACCGGGACGGCACGCGTCGTGGAAGCCGAACTGGACGCGACCAAGCAGAGCGTCGCGGTCAAGGACGCGAAGGTGTCCGTCTCGCTCGATGGCCGCACGCTGACCGGCACCATCACCGACGTCGGCAACACCGCCGCGGAGGACAAGGAGAACGGCAAGGCCAAGGTCACCGTCCAGATCCGGATGGACGACCCGGCCGCCACCGGCGACGTCATCGACGTTCCGGTCTCTGTGCGGTTCACCAAGCAGGTCCACCGGAACGTGCTGGTGGTCCCCGTCGGCGCGCTGGTCGCGCTCGCCGAAGGCGGGTACGCGGTCGAGGTCGACGAACAGGGCAAGCGGCGGCTGATCGGCGTCGAGACCGGACTGTTCGCTGGTGGCCAGGTCGAGGTCAAGGCGGCCGGTCTGCACGCGGGCCAGCGGGTGGTGACCACGTCATGATCCCTGTGCTGGCCGCGTATCGGGTGTCGCGCACCTACGGCGGGAACGTGCCCGCGCTGCGGAATGTCTCACTGTCCTTTTCGGACGGCGAGATGGTCGCTATCGTCGGGCCCTCCGGATCGGGCAAATCCACGCTGCTGCAACTGATGGGCACGCTCGACCGGCCGACCGAGGGCCGCGTCGAGATCCGCGGGCACGACGTCGCGCAGCTGTCCGACCGCAAACTCGCCGCGCTGCGTTCGCGGTGGATCGGGTTCGTCTTCCAGCAGTTCTTCCTCGACGACGGGGAAACCGCAGTGGGCAACGTGTGCGGCGGCCTGCTGTACAGCGGGGTTCCGAAGCGGAAACGGCGGGCGAGAGCATTGGAGGCACTCGACCGGGTCGGGCTCGGCCATCGCGCCGGTCACCTGCCGGGCGAACTCTCCGGCGGCGAACGGCAGCGGGTCGCGATCGCACGGGCGGTGGTGAACACGCCGCCGATCCTGCTCGCCGACGAACCCACCGGGAACCTCGACACCGGAAACGGCGCGGCAGTGCTGTCCTTGCTCGCGGAGCTCAACGCCACCGGCACCACGGTCGTGCTCATCACGCACGACCGGGAGATCGCCGCCGGAATGCCGCGCCGGATCGAAATCCTCGACGGAGAACTCCGCCTGGATACCGGTGCCGCCGATCTCGCGGGAGCACCGCGATGACCGCGCCCGCGCCGCCCAGCCCGAACCGGCTCGGTCCCGCCGACCTGCTTTCCCTTGGCGCACACGGGATGCGTACCCGACCCCTGCGCGCGATGCTGTCCGCGCTCGGCATCGCCATCGGCGTCGCGGCGATGGTCGCGGTACTCGCCATCCCGGCATCCGCGGACCAAGCGCTGCAAGACAAACTCGCCGCGATGGGCACCAACCTGCTGCGCGCCGAAGCCGGTCAAACGCTCCTGGGCGGATCGGCGAAACTCCCGGACTCGGCCGTCCCGATGGTGCGGCGGATCGCGCCGGTCGAGGGCGCGGTGGAGGTCGGCAAGGTCAACGCGAAGGTGTACCGCAACGACCGGGTCGGCAAGGACGATTCGGCGGGCGTCTCGGTGTTCGCCGCGCGGCCGGATCTGCTGCCGGTGCTCGGCGGGAAGGTCCGGACGGGAACGTTCCTCGGCCCGGCGAACCAGCGGTTCCCGGCGGTCGTGCTCGGCTCGGAAGCGGCGTCGCGGCTGGGGATCGACCACCTCGACCCCGCCCGGCCGCCGCAGATCCTGATCGGCTCGTCGTGGTTCAGCGTCGTCGGGATTCTCGCCCCGACGCCGCTCGCGCCGGAGGTCGAACGTTCGGTGCTGCTCGGCTGGGACGTCGCCAAGCAGGTCTTCGGCTTCGACGGGCACCCCAGCACGGTGTACCTGCGCGCCCGGGAAGCGCAGGTCAACGCGGTCCGTTCGGTGCTCGCCGCGACGATCAACCCGGCCGCGCCGAACGAGGTGGCGGTCGACCGGCCGTCCGACGCGCTCGCCGCGCAGCAGCTGACGAAGAACACCTACGGCGCGCTGTTCCTCGGCCTCGGCGGGGTGGCGCTGCTGGTCGGCGGCGTCGGCGTGGCGAACACGATGGTGATCTCGGTGCTGGAACGCCGTCGTGAGATCGGGCTGCGCCGCGCGCTCGGCGCGACCCGCGGCCAGATCCGCGGGCAGTTCCTCGCCGAATCGGTGCTGCTGTCCGGATTGGGCGGGCTGGTCGGGGTGGTGCTCGGGGTCGGCGCGACGGCGGGCTACGCGCTCAGCCAGGGCTGGCCCGCGGTGCTGCCGCCGGCCGCGCTGGCCGGCGGGGTGGCGGTCTCGGCCGCGGTCGGCGCGATCGCCGGGGCGTATCCGGCGATGCGAGCCACGCGGCTTCCCCCTGCTCAGGCCCTGGCCTGAACCTCGGACGGCCCGGGGCGGACCGGGCCGTCCGAACGCTACCCGGTCGTGCGGGCAAGAATAAACACTGGACTCCCGTCTAGTGCTATGGTGCAACTACGGTTACAAGTACTAACGTTCAATTGAGTTCCTAATCGACTCCGGCCTGCCGAGGTACCGCAGGCACTACCGCGTCCCGGCAGTGCGGGGGATCGATCCCGCGCGCCGGATCGCGGATCCTCGCCTCGAGGCGGAGGAGAAGGACGCGGCGCTGCCGCCGGGAACGACTGGTCTGCGAGCTGACATGAGCGCATTGCCCGAACGAGTGGCGATCATCGCCAACGACCCGATCAGCGGCGAGGGCGCCGCCGCCTACCTGCGCGCCTCGCCCCGCTACGCCGTGATGGCGGCCGGCGAGGTCCCGCGCGCGGACGTCCTGCTCGTGATCGTGCCGGAGGTCCGCGAGAAAACCCTGCTCGACCTGGCGCGGATCCGCCGGGCGGCGCTCGCGCCGGACGTGCGCGCGGTGCTGGTCGCCGACCGGATCGACAAGGCAGAACTGAGCAGGCTCGGCGGCTTCGGCCTGTCCGCCGTGCTGTACCGCGGTTCCGCGACGCGCGAGAAGATCCTGGACGCGCTGGCCGCCCGGGCGCCGGCGGCCGAACCGGAGGAGGTCCGCGCGACCAGGCTGACGAACGAGTTCCGCGCCAGCGAGGGCGAGGCCCGCTATCCGCGGGGCTTCCTCGACCGGCACCGGCTGCAGAGCCGGGAGGTGGAAATCCTCGGCCTGCTCGCGGACGGCTTCGGAACGGTCGAAATCGCCGACCGGATGTCGTATTCGGAGCGGACGATCAAGAACATCATCAGCACCCTGCTGGTGCGGTTCGATCTGCGGAACCGTTCGCACGCGGTCGCGTACGCGCTGCGGACGGGCATCATCTGAACGCTTCAGATCGCGCCGTTCCGGAGCGCGTAGGCGACCGCGTGCGTCCGGTTGCGCAAGTCCAGCCGCTGCGACAGATCGTGGATGACTTTCTTCACCGCGCGCTCGGAGAAGTTGATTTTCTCCGCGGTTTCGGCGGTGTCGAGGCCATCGGCCAGCAGGCGCAGCACGTCGATTTCCCTCTGCGTCAGCCCGGAACTGTGCGTCGGGCACGGCTCCATCGGCCGGCGGAAATGGCTGAGCAGCGTTCCCAACGCCGCCGGGGGAAGGATTCCGCCGCCGCGAGAAGCGGTCAGCACCGCGGCGGCCAGCTGCTCGCTCGACGTGCGCTCGCGGTTCAGCAGGGCGACCACGTTGCACTCCACCGCCGTCAGCACCGCCGCGCCCGCGGTCTCCTCGTCGACGAGCAGGACGACCGGAGCGTCCACAGTGGCCTTCAGCCCGCGCAACGCCGACGTCGCCTCCACCGACAACAGTTCGGCGGCGACGATGATCACGTCCACCTCGTCGGCGACGACGGAAAATTCCGGTCTCGCCTGCAGCCAGCTCCGGATCCCAGTGTCGGTAAGGGGATCCGAAGCTTGAATCAGCACCCGGACCGCTTCCTCGTGCACCGCCGCCCCGTTCATCCCACTCCCCCCGCCGCCGGTCCTCCCGGATTGCCGAATCTAGGGCCCCGGCGGGACGACCGGCGATCCCGCGCGGGGTAAAGATCAGGTACAGCCAGCTGTACCGCCCATGGTCCCGCGATACTGGGGAGGACGAAAGGACGCCGATGGCACGGACGGGACGCCGCCCCGGGCAGACCGAAACGCGGGAGGCCATTCTGGCCGCCGCGCGGGACCTGTTCGGCCGGAACGGGTACGAGGGCGCGACGATCCGCGCGATCGCCGCCGAGGCGGGCGTGAATCCCGCGCTCGTGCACCATTTCTTCGGCAGCAAAGACCAGGTGTTCGCGACCGCGCTGCACCTTCCGGCCGACCCCGGCGTCGTGGTCGCCGCGATCCTCGACGGCCCGCGCGCCGAGGTCGGCGAACGGCTCGTGCGGCTGTTCCTGACGCTCTGGGAAACCCCGGACTCGCGCGACGCGTTCTTCGGCGTGCTGCGTTCGGTCTCCACCACCGAACAGGCCGCGGACATGCTGCGCGGTTTCATCCAGGGCGCGCTGCTGGACAAGATCGCCGACGCCCTCGACATCCCGCCCCTGCGGGTCACCGGCATCGCCGCCCAGCTCGTCGGGCTCGCCCTGGTCCGCTACGTCATCCAGGTCGACCCCCTCGCCCGGGCCAGTCACGACGAGGTCCTCGCGTTGATCGCGCCCGCCGTGCAGCAGTACGTCGACCGGCCCTGACCTGCGTCTCCGCTTGACAGGGAAATTCCGCGCGCGCAGAATTAAACGCATGACTAATTCCGCGCTGGTCATCGACGGCCTGCGGGTCGTCCGGGGTGGCCGGGAAGTGCTGCGCGACGTGAGCTTCCGCGTCGAGGCCGGTTCGGTCACCGGGCTGCTCGGGCCGAGCGGCTGCGGGAAGACCACGCTGATGCGCGCGGTCGTCGGCGTTCAGCTGACGCACGGCGGCACGGTCACGGTGCTCGGCGAACCGGCCGGAAGCCGCCTGCTGCGCAAGCGGATCGGGTACTCCACGCAGGCGCCGGCCGTCTACGCAGACCTCACGGTCACCGAATCCCTGCGCTACTTCGCCTCGGTGCTGGGCGCACCGTCCCGGTCGGTCAAAGACGCGATCGAACAGGTCGGCCTCGGTTCGCACGCCGACGCGCTGGTCGGCAGGCTCTCCGGCGGCCAGCGCAGCCGGGCCAGCCTCGCCGTCGCGCTGCTCGGCAAACCCGAACTGCTCGTGCTCGACGAGCCGACCGTCGGCCTGGATCCGTTGCTGCGCGAGCATTTGTGGCACCTTTTCCATCGGCTCGCCGCGGACGGCACCACGCTTCTCGTGTCGAGCCACGTCATGGACGAAGCGGCCCGCTGCACCCGATTGCTGTTGCTGCGCGACGGCGCGCTGCTCGCCGACGATTCGCCGGACGCCCTGCGCGCGGCCACCGGTGAACAAGACCTCGAACGCGCGTTCCTGCACCTGGTGAAGGCTCAGCGATGACTGTCTCGATCACTCTCGCCACCACCCGCCGGATTCTCGCCCAGCTGCGGCACGATCCACGCACCGTCGTCATGCTCATTCTCGTGCCGACACTGCTGATGGTGTTGCTGCGCTTCGTGTTCAACTCGGCCGAGGTGTTCAGCCGGATCGCGCCCGCGCTGCTCGGCGTGTTCCCGTTCGTGATCATGTTCCTGATCGCCTCGATCACCACCCTGCGCGAGCGCACCGCGGGCACCCTGGAACGGCTGATGACCATGCCGCTGGGGAAATTCGACCTGCTCGCCGGGTACGCGCTGGCCTTCGGGCTGGTCGCGGTGCTGCAGGTGGCGGTCGCGGCGGCGGTCAGCCTGTGGTGGCTCGGGCTGTCGGTGGCCGGTTCGGTGTGGTCGCTGCTGCTGATCACCGCGCTCGACGCGTTGCTGGGCATGGCGCTGGGCCTGTTCGTGAGCGCGTTCGCGACGAGCGAGTTCCAGGCCGTGCAGTTCATGCCGCTGTTCGTGCTGCCGCAAACGTTGCTGTGCGGGCTTTTCCAGCCACGCGACGAGATGGGCTGGGTGCTGCACTGGCTGTCGGACGTGATGCCGCTGTCCTACGCCGTCGAAGCGCTGACTCAGGTGACGCACAGCGCGGAGTGGACGATGACGTTGACCCGCAACATTCTTATCGTGCTGGGATGCGCGGTGCTGGCGTTGGGCCTTGGGGCGGCGACGCTGCGCCGTCGTACGCCTTAGAGTCGCCTCGCCGCCACCTCGTAAGCCGCACGGTTGCGGTTGAGCCATTTCGCGAAGTACTGGTCTGACTGCGCGTAGACATATCCGGGCGGGACAAACAAAACGGCGAAGACCGCGAAGGTGCCAAGCCCGAAGATCGCCAGCTTCAGCACGGCGTCCGGCGGGTTGCTGGACATAAAGGACAGTCCACATACGACTGCGGCAAGAAGGCCCATTCCCGCTGCGGCAAAGAAAGCCCCGCGCACATTCCCCGGGGTACGCCCAGCGGGCGGGTGCGAACCCGGTTTCAACGCGCGTTCGGTCGCAGGCCTGCTGCGCCAGATCAGCGTTCCGCCGAGCCACAGGACCGCGAAGAAGACTCCACCGCCCGCCAGGCTGAACCCGCCTGCGGCGGAGTGGGCCAGCACTCCGACCAGAAGCCCGCTGACACCGAAGAGCCCGGCGAGGCTGGCCGTCATCACCCGGTAGACCCGGCGAGTGGTGACGATCGCCTGCAGCCGGACGGTGTAGTCGCGCAGCCGTTGTTCGGGAGTGTCCGCGACCGCGCGGACCTGGTACCCGCTCACGGCTTCCGGACGAAACCGGCCGCGCGAAGCCGCTCGGTCTCGCGGATGTCGAGGTGCGTGCGCACCCCGTTCCCGACGGTGGTGTCTCCGTTCAGCACACCGAGCGCGATGATCACGAACCCGAGCGTGCGGATCAGCATCGCCCAGCCCGCCTTGCCGAGCCCGATCCGGCCGCCGTCGCGGAGCCGGACGAGGCGGATGCCGTTGAACAGCGCGCCGAGGCCGCGGCCGTTGCCGTAGAACCAGCCGTACAGCAGCGGCACCACGATCAGCCCCGCCACCCCGATCACGCTCGCCCCGACCGCGGCGTCGAAGGCGTTCGACTTGAAGTAGTACGCCGCCGCCGCGGCCGCGGAGACGCCGGTGACCAGGAGGAAGTCGACCAGCCAAGCCCAGAGCGTGGAAGCGGTGCGTGCCTCGACGTACAGCTCGCCGTTCTCGAACGCACGGATCCGCGCCGCCGCGCCCTTGCCGAGGACGGGTTCGGCCTGCGTGCGGAGGCGGGCCATGGCGTCTTGCTCAGTCTTCACGCCATTCTCGACGCCGCGCGCGAGCCACGGGTTCCCCAGGCGGGCGTAAATCACCCTCGGCTCAGGCGAAGCTGTAATCCTCCAGCGGGAACCGCGCCGCCTCCCGGTGCGCGCTGATCGTCGACGTCGGACGCAGCAGGGTCGCCTCGCCGTGCTGGTTGAAGTAGTAGCTGTTGGCGGTCGCGCACTGGCCGAGCGCGAACACCGAGTGCCCGACCTTGTGTTTCATCCGGCCGAGGAACTCGTCGTTCGCCCGCTGGGTCACCTCGAACACGTCCGAGCCGCGTGCGCGCATCCCCTTGAACAGCCGGTCGAGGTGCTTCATCTGGCATTCGATGGTCGTGAAGTACGACAGCCCGCTGTAGGAATACGGGCTGTTGAGCGACACCAGGTTCGGGAACCCGGGCACGGTCACGCCCTCGTAGGCCTGGAACCGGTTGTCCCGCCACCATTTCCCGAGGTTCTTGCCATCCTTCCCGATGATCTCGATCGCCGGGAAGTTCACGTCCCACAGGTTGAAGCCGGTGGCCAGCACGAGCGTGTCGACCTCGGTGCGTTTGCCGTCCGCCGTGACGATCCCGGTCTCGTCGATCCGCTCGATGCCGGTGGTTTCGAGGTGCACGTGCGGGCGGGTGAAGGCCGGGAAGTAGTCGTTGGAGAACGTCGGCCGTTTGCAGCCGAAGGAGTAGTCCGGGGTGAGCTTGCGGCGCAGTTCGGGGTCACGGACCTGGCGGTACAGGTGCGCGCGGCACCAACGTTCGGCGATCCGGTTGGCGCCGCGGAACTGCTTGTACTGCACGACGCCGGAGATCATCATCAGCTCCAGCACGGAACTGCCCGCCAGCCGCACCGCGCGCTGCACCAGCGGCAGCTTCGCGAACGCCTGCTGCAGCGGTTTCGGCACGGCGTAGTCCGGCTTCGGGCTGACCCAGATCGGCGTGCGCTGGTAGACGGTCAGTTCCGCGGCGACCTTGGCGATCTCCGGGATGAGCTGGACGGCCGTCGCGCCGGTGCCGATCACCGCGGCGCGTTTGCCGGCGAGGTCGTAGCTGTCGTCCCACGCGGTGGTGTGGATGACCTTGCCCGCGAACCGGTCGATGCCCTCGATGTCCGGCATCTTCGGCTGCGACAGGAACCCGGTGGCGGTGAGCAGGTACTTCGCGGTGACCGTCTCGCCGCCTTCGATGCTGACCCGCCAGTTCGAGCCGTCCCAGGTCGCGCCGGTCACCACCGTGCCGAACCGCATCGAGCCGCGCAGGCCGTACTTGTCCGCGACGTGCTCGGCGTACTTCTTCAGCTCCGCGCCCGGCGCGAACAGCCGTGACCAGTACGGATTGGGTTCGAACGAGTACGAGTAGGTGGACGACGGGATGTCGACGGCCAGCCCCGGGTACCGGTTGACGTGCCAGGTCCCGCCGAGATCGTCCTCGCGGTCGAGAATCAGCAGGTCGCGGTAGCCGAGACGGCGGAGCTGGATGGCCGCTCCCATGCCGCCGAAGCCCGCGCCGACGATGACCGCGTCGTACTGCGCGTCCATGTCCGACCTCTCGTCCGGAATTACTTGTCAGTAACGGAACGGTATGTCACTTCGGCGGGCATGGCAATACACTGCAGTGCGTGACAGCCCAGGAGAGCGCCCGCACCACCCGAGCCGAGCGCAAGAAACAGGAACTGCGCCGCGAGATCATCGACGCGGCGTTCGACTGCTTCGCCGACCTCGGCTACCACGCCACCGGCATCTCCGACATCGCCACGAAGCTCGGCATCGGGCACGGCACCTTCTACCGCTACTTCCAGAACAAGCGCGACATCGTCGACCACGTCATCGACGACCTGGTCGCTCGCATCGTCACCGCGCTCACCGCGGAGAACGCGCCGGACGCGGTGTCTACTTTGGACGCTTACCGTGAGCAGACCGCCCGGATCGGCGACGCGCTCGCGCAGATCTTCGGCGAGGACCCGCGCGTGCCTCGGCTGCTGCTGTTCGAAGCGGCCGGTATCGACAAAGCGATGGCGGCCCGGGTGCTGGACTTCTTCGAGCTGGCCACCGAGCTGACCGCGGCGTACCTGTCGCACGGCGTGGAACTCGGCTACCTGCGCGCGGACCTCGACGTCGACAACAGCGCGCGGGCGATCAACGGGATGATCCTGGCGTCGGCGATCGCCTCGCTGCGCAACCCGGATCCCGACGAGCAGCGCCGGCTGAGCGAGGCCGTGCGGCGGATGATGTACGACGGGATCGCGGCTAGACGAGAGTGACGCCGGTCAGCTTGTCGGGGTTGCGCACGAAGCACAGCGTCGACACGCCCGTTTCGCTCGCGCGGACGGTGACGGTGGTCGTCGCCTTGCCGTCCTGCAGGAAAACCGCGCCGGCGCCGCCGTTGATGATGGCCGGCACGATCGTCACGTCCTCCATAGTGGAGATTCCGATGAGGAACTGCGCGATCCGGTCCGGGCCGAACAACGGTTTGCGCGCGGCCAGTACCTTGCCGCCGCCGTCGGAGTACAGGACCGCGTCCGGCGCGATCAGTGCGGCGACCTTGTCGATCTCGCCGGACAGCACCGCGTCGGCGAGCTTCGCCAGTGCCTCGGCATCGCGATTTCCCTGATCTGGCAAGGAATCGCCGATCGCCGACGTCACCGCCCGTTGCGCGCGCGAGACGAGCTGCCGGGCCGCCGCGGGCGTGGTCTCCAGCACCTCGGCGACGGACGGGTAGTCGACGTCGAGCACCTTGCGCAGGACGTACGCCGCCGCTTGCTCCGGGCTCAACGTGCTGAGCACGAAATCGAGCGCCTGGCCCAAACCGTCGCGATGCAGCATCTCCCATTCCGGCGAATCCCCTGCGACCACCGGGTCCGGCAGCCAGGGACCGGGATAGTCCTCGCGTCGGCGCCGCTGCGCGCGGACCGCGTTGAGCGCCAGCCGCGAAACCATCACCGACAGAAACGCGTGCGGGGTGCGGACCGTGTCGAGGTCCACGCGGGACCAGGTCTCCCACGCGTCCTGCACGACGTCCTCCGCGTCGTAGCGCGATCCGGTGATGTGGAAGGCGGCGGCGAGCATCGTCGACCGATGCGCGGTGAAGACGGCACCGTGATCCATAACGGTCAAGTCTAAGCACCCGCCGGCCACGAGTAGCGGCCCGCGCGATCCCGCTCCTGCGTCAGCCATCGCACGGTCATCCGGCAGATCGTCTCCTTGACGAGCCCGCCTGCCCGCCCGTCGATCGCGAGGGCGCGCTCGGTGTCGTCCGGGTGCAGGAACTGGACCCGGCCGCGTCCGCTGCCGAGATCCGTGCACTGGAGCACGTAGCCCATCCGGAACGGTTTCCCGGCCCGTCCTTCGCGGCGCGCGGAGATGACGTCGGCGACATGCGCGCCCATCGGCAACGCCGTCGCGCACGCGGCGCGGAAGGAGCTGTGCACGGCGTCGCCCGCGCCGAGGATGTTCGGATGCCCGGGCACGGTCAGCTGCTCGTCCACCAGCAACCGGCCGAACTCGTCCACCGGCAGTCCAGAATCGGCGGCGAGGTCCGGCATGGTGAATCCGGTGGTCTCCACGACGAGGCCGTCGAGCTCGGCCGGGTCTACGCGGCCGACCTGGAGCTCGACCCCTTGTTTGGCGAGAAACCGCAGGTGCGCCTGGATCGCGCGCCGGTCCGGGACGGTGGAGACCAGCTTGACCGCACGCCCAGCCTCGCGGAGCGCCCCGGCCAGTTCGACCCCGGTCAGGCCCGCGCCGACGATGGTGACCGGAGCGTCCGGTGCTTCGGCGAGGGCGGTGCGGAGCCGCTCGGTTTCGTGCTCGGAGACGATCCGGTAGGTGCCGTTTTGGTGGCTGGCCCCGGATCCGACCGCGTAGACGAGGGTGTCGTACGGCAAGTTCTCGCCGGAGGCTAGCTGGACCTTGTCGTCACCGATCTTGATCGCAGTGTCCTGGATGACCTCGACGGCGGGGTTCAGGACGGTCCCGAGGCCGAGCCGGGCGTTTTCCCGGAGGCCGGTCGCCACGCGGTGGAGCCGGATTCGCTCGACAAACCACGGGTCCGGGGTGACCAGCACCACTTCCTCGCCGCGTCCGGCGAGCCGGTTCGCTGCCATGACCCCGGCGTATCCCGCGCCGAGCACTGTCGTGGGCATGCTGTCCTCCTCCGCTTGGACGTCTTTCAGCGGATGGACACCGGTCGCGGAAAATCTGTGACAGCTTCAGATGAGACGGGACAGATAGGTGCTGTTCGGGTCGTCCCGGTAGCTTCCGAAGGGCGCGCAAGGGGTGAAGCCCGCTCGCGTGTACAAGGCGCGGGCCGGGGCGAAGAAGTCCATGCTGCCGGTCTCCAGGGAGATCCGTTCGATGCCGCGGTTTTTCGCGTCTTGGAGCAGATAGTCCAGCAGGGATCGGGCGATGCCTTGCCCGCGCCGGGCGGGGTCGGTGCGCATGCTTTTCAGCTCCTCGTGCCGTGGCTCCAGCGTCGCCAGTGCGGCGGTGCCGACGAGGTGCCGGTCGTCCCGGACAGTCCAGAGCCGGACGTGGGGACGCTGGAGCGCGGCCAGGTCGAGGGCATGCCTGCTCTCGGCTGGGGAGGTGGGCGCGAGGTCGTCCAAGTGTGCCTGCAAGAACCGCCGGAGCTGCGGGTCCGCGAAGTCAGCACGCTCGATCAGCAGAGACATGGCCCCAGACTGCCCTGCGGATGTTTCACCGCTGTTACCTCGCGTACCTCGCGGGCTTGCGCGGTTCGTGAGGGCCACCCTGAGGGAATCAGAGTCCCTCAGGGTGGCCCTCACGGAAGGTTGCCGGAGGGTGAGCGACCTAGAGCGCCAACCGCGGCCAGGAAGCCGTGTCGCGCAACAACTGCCGGTCGTGTGTGGCCACCACCACCGCGGCGGGAGTCGACTGCAGAGCAGCGGTCAGCTCGTCGACCAGCGTCGCCGACAGATGGTTCGTCGGCTCGTCCAGCAGCAGGACCTGCGGGCGCGCGGCCAGCACCAGCGCCAGATCCAGCCGCCGCCTGGCTCCAGTCGACAGCTCGGCGATCGGACGGTGCCGGTCGTAGCCGCTGAGCAAGCCCGGGTCGGCCGAGCCCGGGAACCGTTGTTCGAGCAGTTCGGCGGCGGTGCGCCTGCCCGGGAGATCGGATTCCTGGCCCAGCCAGCCGATCCGTACCGACCGTCCACTCGCGACGGTGCCCGACGTCGGCTCCAGCGCCCCGGCCAGAACCGCCAGCAACGTCGACTTCCCAGCCCCGTTCGGGCCGGTGACGACGAGCCGGTCCGCGCCGCCGAGGGTCAGGTCGACCGGGTGGTCCAGCCGTCCGGCGACGGTCACCCCGGCGGCCCGCAGCGCGACTGTTCCTTGGTGCTGAGGCAGTTCCGGCATGACGAACCGCGCCGGTGGCGGCGGAACAGCCACCACGTGCGCGCTCAGATCCTCCTGCCGACGGTGCACAGCTCGGACCAAGCCGGGTGCCCGAGTCGCGCGGGTGTGCTTGCCGTGGCCCTTTTCCGGACGCCAGTTGTCGCGCAATCGGTTCTGTGCGGCGGAAAGGTCGTCCGCGAGACGCTGCCGTTCCGCGAGTTGCTCGGCGTGCAGCGCCTCCCATCGGGCCCGTTCGGCCTGCCTGGCCTCGACGTACGCCGAATAGCCGCCGCCATAGCCGCGCGGACGGCCGTCGCTCGACGGGTCGAGGTCCAGCACCGACGTGGCGACGTCGGCGAGCAACGCACGGTCGTGGCTCACCAGCACGACCACGCCCGGGTAAGCGCGCAGCCGTTCGGTGAGGTGCGCCAGACCGGACGCGTCGAGGTGGTTGGTCGGTTCGTCCAGCAGCAGCACGGAATGTCCCGCGCCGAGCAGGCACGCCAGCCGAACCCGATGCCGCTGCCCGACCGACAACGTGCCGAGCGGGCGGCTTCGATCGTCGACCGCGTTCAGCGCGGCCAGCGAAACCTCGACCCGCCGGTCCGCGTCCCAGGCGTCGAGGGCTTCGGCGTCCGAGAGCGCGGCGGCGAACGCGTCGTCCGCGCCGGGCCGCCCTTCGGCGAGCGCGGTCGTCGCAGCGTCCAAACAGGACAATGCGTTTCGTACCGCGGCCAGTTCGAGGTCGATCAGGTCACCGACGGTTTCCTGGTCTCCCAAGGGAAGCTGCTGGTCGGCGACGCCGATCGTGCCCGCGCGGCGGACCTCGCCGCGGTCGACCGGCTGGGTCCCGGCCAGCACGCGCAACAGGGTGGTCTTGCCGCGCCCGTTCTCGCCGACGATGGCGACCCGGTCGCCGGCCGCCGCGACCAGCTCGACCCCGGCGAGCACCGGAGCGCCGCCGAAGGCGACGTGGACGTCGGACAGCCGGACGTGCGCCGTGCGCACGAGCGCAGGCGAAAGCGGAGATGTCATGAGGGAAATGCCTCCGAAGAAACGTGATGAACAGCAAGGACGAGGGCCGGTGCCGCGAACGCGCGCGGTACCGGTGGAGGCGGTGCTCCCTCAGAGGTAGAGCTGGTGCTGTATCACGATCGCCAGGATAAGGATCTTCCCGGCGGTGCGCATCCGAATTTCACGCCGCGAGCGACGGGAGTTTCGCGGCGGTGCCGGGATCGGCGGGCAAGCAGGCGAACAGCTTCCGGCCGGTGTCGTCCATCGTGGACAGCTTGACGTAGTCGAAGGCGAGCAACCCGGCCCGCGGATGGTCGAACACGCGCCGGTTCCCGGTGAACGGCGCGACGTCGTGGGCGGCCCACCACTCGCCGAACTCCGGGCTCGCCTCGCGCAGCGCCCGCGTCAGCTCGGCCGCACGCGAATCCTCGGCCCGGTTGGCGGCGTCGGCGCGGTACTGCGCGAGGAGATTCCGGGCTTGGCCGGGCCAGTCGACCAGCAGCGTGCGGATCCGCGGCACGGTGAACACCAGCCACAGCAGGTTCCGTTCGGCATCGGGCAACAACGCCGGATCGCCGATCAACGCGGCCTCGGCGCGGTTCCACGCCACGAAGTCCCAATGCGCGTCGAGCACGTACGCCGGATTCGGGTCCAGTGCGTCGACCATGCCCTGCAGCGTCTGCGGAGAGGACTCCGGCACGCGGTCCGGCGGTTCCTCGGCGAGGGCGAAGAGATGCTGCCGCTCCGTCTCGGAAAGCCGCAGTTCCCGGGCAAGACTCGCCAGCACCTGCCTGCTGACAGTGATGTCCCGCGCCTGTTCGAGCCACGTGTACCAGGTGACGCTGACCCCGGCCAGCTGCGCGAGTTCCTCCCGGCGCAGTCCCGGCGCGCGCCGCCGCGGCCCGGCCGGGAGACCGACCTCGGCCGGGGTGAGCCGGTCGCGCCGCGAACGCAGGAAGTCCGCGAGAGCGCGTCGGCGTGCCGCGGATGACATGCGTTCCTCTCCGGTCCGGGTAGTGGTGATACCAGCATATTCGCCCGCTACCCCCGCGCCCGGCCCGCTGCCGACGATCAGGACATGCACACCGTTGTTCCCCGTACCCCGTGGCGCACGCTCGCGATCCTGCTCATCGGCGTCTTCATGGCGGTCTTGGACACGTTCATCGTGTTCGTGGCCGCACCCGCGATCCGAGCCGACCTCGGCGCCTCGCCCGCCGAACTCCAGTTGCTGCTCGCCGGTTACCAGCTCGCGTACGCCGTCGCGCTGATCACCTTCGCGCGGCTCGGCGATCTCCGCGGCCGCAAACCGGTGTTCCTGGCCGGGCTGTTGCTGTTCACCGCCGCCTCAGCCGCGTGCGCCGCCGCGCCGGGAGCGGGTTGGCTGGTCGCCGCGCGGTTCGTGCAGGGGCTCGGAGCCGCGGCGATGTTCCCGCAGGTGCTCGCGATGATCCACGTCGTGGTCCCCGGCCCGCAGCGGCCGCGGGCGTTCGCGGTGCTCGGCGCGGTCATCGGACTGTCCGGTGTCACCGGCCAGCTGCTGGGCGGGGTGCTCGTGACCGCGAATCTCTTCGGCAGCCCGTGGCGGCCGATCTTCTGGGTCAACGTCCCGGTCGGGCTGAGCGCCCTCGTGCTCGCCGCCCGGTTCCTGCCGCGGACCCCGCCGAACCGCACCGCCAGGCTGGACCTGCGCGGCACCGCGGTGCTGACCGTCGCCCTCACGCTGCTCGTCGTGCCGCTCATCACCGGACGGGAAGCGGGCTGGCCGCTGTGGTCCTGGTGCAGCATCGCCGGAGGCAGCCTCGCGATGGCGGTTTTCGCTGCGGTCGAACGCCGGGCACCCGCGCCGCTGGTTCGCCCGGGGTTGGTGCGGCAGCGCGAATTCAGCCTCGGCATGGGCCTCGTGCTGCTCACCTACGCCGGGATCAACTCGTTCTTCCTCGTGCTTTCCCTTGCCCTGCAAGACGGTCTGGGCCTCAGCCCGCTCGGTGCCGCGCTGACGTACCTGCCCTTCGCCGCCGCCTTCCTCGCGATGAGCCTCCTCGGCGACCGCGTGCCCCGAGCGCCGCTGACCGGCGCGGCGACCGCCGGGGTCGGCTACGCCGTCCTGATCACGCTGTCGGCCACCCTCGGCACCGGCTGGTCGTTCGTCCCCGCGCTGGCGCTCATCGGCGCAGGTCAGGGCCTGCTCGTGCCGCCGCTGCTGAACCACGTCCTGGCCGCCGTCCCACACGCCGACGCCGGGATGGCCTCCGGCGTACTCGCGACCGGCCAGCAAATCGGCGGAGCAGTGGGCGTAGCGGTGATCGGCGCGATTTACTACTCCACGCTCGACGGAGCACCGCTGCACGCGCTCGCGCTCGCCTGCGGCGGAATTCTGGCTCTCACCACCGGCGCGATAGTGGTTCTTCGGCTGCTGCCGCGCCGGTGAACGCTCGGACCGCCAGCACGATCGGGAGCGGAGTGCCGGTCTCGGCGAACCGGTCGAGCGTCAGCCCGGCGTCGAGGAACCCGTTCACCAGCTCCGGCAGCGGCCAGTGCGTCGCACCGACTTTGTCGCGAATTCCCCGATCGGTCCACGATTCCTTGGTCCAGTGCCGGTCGAGATAGCCAGGGCGGACGACCACCGCGGCCGGATCGCCGCGGTCGGCGAACCCTCCGCAGAAGCAGGGATGGACGCCGACGTGCACGAACACCCCACCCGGCCGCAGCACCCTGGCCACCTCGCGCAGCACGGCGAAATACGCGGGCATGTCGGTGTGCACCAGCACCGCGACGACCGCATCGACGCTGCTGTCCCGCACCGGCAACCGCGTGGCGTCGGCCTGGGCGATCGGCAGCCTGGCGCGGGCGTGCCGCAGCATCCCGCCGGACAGGTCGACTCCGACTGGCGTCCAGCCCAGCTCCCGCACCAGGCCCGCGTGCACACCGGTGCCGCAGCCGAGCTCCAGGCACACACCGCTGCCGTTGCCGAGAAGATCCCGCAACGCGTCGGCACCGGGGTTCACCGGCTGGGCGCGCAGAAACTCCTCCTCGTACCAATCCGCGATCTCGTCATAGGCCGCCACCGCTCCAGTGCACTACCGAACCGCCCGTGGCCGCCACTGATTACGCGTTAGGCGAAGAAATCTTGCGAGCGCAGAGAATCGTGTCGTGCAATTCCCCGCCGGGAACCTTCCGCGTGCGGTTCTCGGCGACGGTGATCACCCACTGTCCGGCATCCAGGCCGACGTCGTGCACGGTGATCGTCGACTCCGGCGGATGCAGTTCCCCGTGGTGATGCCCGACCACCAGCAACGTCCCGCCCGGCGCGACCCACTCCGCGAGCCGCTCGAACAGCGGGCCAGCGGCGTGCACGTAGTGGGTGGCGATCAGGTCGAACTGCCCGTCCGGGGTCCATTTCAGCAGGTCAGCGCACACCCACTCGACCGCGCTCGACCGTTCGCGCGCGTGGCGCAGCACTTCCTCCGACAGGTCGACCGCCGTCACCCGCCATCCGTTCCCGGCGAGCCAGACCGCTTCGGTGCCCTCCCCGCAGCCGGCGTCCAGCGCGCGTCCGGGCGGGAGTTTCCCCGCCTGCTCGACCAGCTGCGGATGCGGTTCGAGCTGCGCGTGCCCGGCCGCGCCTGCCCAGTGCTCGTCCCAATAGGACTGATCGAATGTGTGCGGCACAAGAAGTTCCTTTCCCGATTCCCGTTCCAGCTTGCGAACCCTCCGGCACGACTGGCAAGCAACCTTGCCAATCTGTCAAACTCGGAAGATGGACGACGACCGTGCCCTGGACGCAGTCGGCCCCCGGCTGCGCGAACTGCGCCGGAAGCGGGAGGTCACGCTCGCCGAACTGGCCGCGCGAACCGGCATCGCGGCCAGCACGCTGTCCCGGCTGGAATCCGGCAACCGGCGGCCCACCCTGGAACAGCTGCTGCCCTTGGCCCGCGCGCACGGCGTGACCCTCGACGAACTGGTCGACGCCCCGCAGACCGGCGACCCGCGCATCCACCTCCGCCCGATCAGCGGCGCCGACGGGATGACGATCCTTCCGCTGACGCGCCGTCCGGGCGGGATCCAGGCGTACAAATTCATCCTGCCCGGACGACGGAAACAGCGGGAACCCGATCCCAAAACGCACGAGGGCTACGAATGGACTTATGTCCTCAATGGACAGTTAAGGCTGGTGCTCGGCGAACACGACATGACGCTTTCCCCCGGTGAGGCAGCGGAGTTCGACACCCGGGTACCGCACTGGTTCGGCGCGGCTTCGGCGGAACCGGTCGAGTATTTGTGCTTGATCGGGCGGCAGGGACAACGTGCGCATGTGCGGGCAGCGCCCAAGGCATGACCGAGGCGGGCAATCCGAAGGCGGGAAGTGCTCCGGACGTAGCGCGGAGCGACTGTCGCCAAGTGCGGGCGGGGACGTACCGAGACGGTCCGGCAGGCGCGAGCCGGGGCAGAGTTCACCGAGGTCACCGACGATTCTGCCGTATCCAGCCGGTCTCACCTGGCAACCACTACCGAGGAGACCTGGAATGACCACCACCTGGCCGCAGATCCACACCGAACGCGCCGCGCTGGCCGACGACCTCGCCGGACTGTCCGACGCCCGATGGAGCACGCTTTCGCTGTGCGACGGGCTCTCCGTCCGAGAGGTGCTGGCCCACCTCACCGCGGGCGCGTCGCTCACGCCGTTGCGCTGGATGGCCGGCGTGCTGCGCTGCCGTTTCGACTTCGATCGGCAGGTCGCGATGCGATTAGCCGAGCATCTCGGCGACCGCCCGGCCGACGCGTTGGCCCGCTTCCGCCGGGTCATCGCCAGCACGACCAAACCGCCGTTGCCGGTCGTCGCGATGCTGGGCGAGATCGTCGTGCACGGCGAGGACATCCGCCGCCCGCTCGAGATCCGTCGCGAGCATCCGGTCGACACACTCACCACGGTGGCCCGCTACTACTTCGGCTCCGATCTCGTCGTGCTCGCCAAGGGGCGCGTCCAAGGCCTCCGTCTCGCGGCGACCGACAGTGACTTCTCCGGCGGCTCGGGACCACTCGTGTCCGGCCCGACAATCGCGCTGATCATGGCGATGACCGGCCGTTCCCGGTACCTCGACGAACTGGACGGCGACGGCGTCGAGACCCTGCGGCAGCGCTGACGGGGCTTGCACTCCGCCGCCAAGAGTTCTATAACAGTGGAGACAGTTATAGAACTCTAAGGAGATGTCCATGCGCACCCCGACCCAGAAAGGACGCTTCGGGGAGTACGGCGGGCGCTGGGTGCCGGAATCCCTGGTGCCCGCCTGCCTCGAAGTCGCCGACGCGTTCGAGAAAGCCTGGGCCGACCCCGGCTTCCGCGAGCAGCTCCAGACGATGCTCGCCCGGCACGTCGGCCGGCCCACGCCGCTGACGCCCGCCGAGCGGTTGTCCGCCGAACTCGGCGTGACCGTCGCACTGAAGCGGGAAGACCTCACGCACACCGGATCGCACAAGATCAACAACGCGGTCGGCCAGGCACTGCTCGCGCGGCGGATGGGCAAGCGGCGGCTGATCGCCGAGACCGGGGCCGGGATGCACGGCGTCGCGACGGCCACCGCGGGCGCTCTGCTCGACCTGCCGGTCACGGTGTTCATGGGCGAGCAGGACGTCGAACGCCAGTCGCACAACGTGTTCCGCATGCGCTACCTCGGCGCGGAGGTCGTCCCGGTCCGCGGCGGCAGCCGCACGCTCAAGGACGCGACCAGCGAGGCGATGCGGCACTGGGTCAGCTCGACCGAGGAGGCGCACTACTGTCTCGGCTCGGTCGTCGGGCCGCATCCGTATCCGTGGATGGTGCGGGAATTCCAGCGCGTGATCGGCGAGGAGGCTCGCGAGCAGTACGCGGCGACCCCGGATTTCGTCGTCGCGTGCGTCGGCGGCGGGTCCAACGCGGCGGGCACCTTCGCGGGATTCGCCGACACCAGCGCGCGGCTGGTCGGAGTGGAAGCGATCGGCGGATCGGGCGCGACGTCCGGCCAAGCCGGCGTGCTGCACGGTTCACGGTCGCTGTTCCTGCAGGACAAGCACGGGCAAATCCTCGAAGCCCACTCGATCGCGGCCGGGCTCGACTATCCCGGTGTCGGACCGGAACACGCGCACCTGCGCGACCTCGGCCGGGCACGATACGTCGCGGTCAATGACGAAGCAGCGGTCGCCGCGGCGGCGCAATTGGCTCGCACCGAAGGAATCATCCCGGCCCTCGAATCCGCGCACGCGCTCGCCTGGGTGGCCGAAGCCGCTGGCACGCCAGACCTTCCGGCGGGCTCGACGGTCTTGCTCACCCTGTCCGGCCGCGGCGACAAGGACATCGCCACGCTCATCGCCCGCTCCGAGGAGTCCCGCGCATGAAAACCGACCGCAAAGTCTTGATGCCGTACCTCACCGGCGGAATCAATCCACAGTGGACGGACTATCTTCCGGCATTGGTCGAAGCCGGTGCGGACGCGATCGAAGTCGGCATCCCCTTCTCCGACCCGACGCTGGACGGCGCGACCATCCAGGAGGCGTCCACCGTCTCGCTCACCAACGGAACCACTCCGCAGAGCGTCCTCAATGAACTGCGTGAGACCACAGTGGACGTTCCGATCATCGTGAGCACCTACGCCAACTTGGCTGTCCGCAAGGGCTTCTGCGCACAGTTGAAAGACGCCGGGGTGCAAGGCCTGATCGTGCCGGATCTCCCGCTGGAAGAAGTTCCCGCGATCGAAGACGGAATCGAGCTGGCACTGCTGGTCTCCCCCGCGACACCAACCGACCGCGCACACGAGATCGCCGCACGGAGCCGGGGTTTCGTCTACGCCGTCTCGGCCATGAGCACCACCGGCGAACGCGACCACCTGCCCGCCTCCGCGATCGAACTGGCCACCCGGCTGAAGAACGCCACCGACCAGCCGGTCCTGATCGGCTTCGGCATCTCCCAGCCGGCGCACGCCGCCGAGGCCGCCCGGGTGGCCGACGGCGTGATCGTGGGCGCGGCGATCATGCGGCGGGTGCTCGACGGCGCTGGTCCGGCGCGGGTAGGCGAGTACGTCGCGACCCTGCGAGCCGCGCTGGACTAGAATCCGCTGGTCAAGGCAGAACTGGACCAGAACGGACGCGCATGGCCCGATACCGAGCGATCGCCGCGGATCTCGCCGCGAAGATCCGTGCCGGGGAGTACGCGCCCGGCGAGGCCCTGCCGCCGCAGCGGGAGCTCAGCGCGTCCTATGGCGTCACGCTCATGACGCTCCGCCAGGCGCTGCGCGAACTCAGCGACGAAGCCCTGATCGTGCAACAACCCGGCCGCGGCACCTTCGTGGCGCCGACGCCGGCCTCGTACCAGCTGGGCTCCTTGCGCAGCTTCACCGAGGACCTGCGCGATCAGGGTTACGTCGTGCGCACCGAGGTCGTCAGCCAGTCAGTACGGCGGCTGCCCGCTCGCGTCGCCGCGCGGCTGCAGGCTCGGGCCACCGATTCCGGCCTGCGGCTGGAGCGAGTACGCGAATTCGGCGGCCGACGAGCGATCCATCAGGTGTCCTGGATCGCTCCCCCGCACGGAGAACGCTTGCGGGACAAAGATTTCACCGAGGTATCGCTCTACACCGCACTGTCCGAACTGGATGCCGTGGTGGACCGGGCCGCCGAAACCATCCGCCCGGACGCCCTCGACGACAAACTCGCCCGTCTCCTCGACGAACCCGTCGGCACCCCGGTCCTGGTCAGCGAACGCACCACCAGCGCCCCGGACGGCACGATCGTCGTCATCGACCGCGCGACCATTCTCGGCAGCATGATGCACATCAGCACCGAACGCGCCGCCAACCAGCTCTCCCTACGCTGGGGCGCCGGAAGCTGAACCACGGTGGCCGTGCGCCAAAACGGCCAGGTGCAACGAAAGCCGAGTGTCCGGATCGGACAATTCCACTCCAAGCAGCCGCTCGATCGTCGCCAACCGCGAATAAGCCGCCGGACGGCTCAGGTTCAGCGCCTTCGCGAACTCCGTCATCGAATAACCCGACTCGACAAACGCCCGCAACGTGGCGAACGCCCGGCTGGCCCGCGGTTCCGGCAACGTCAGCAACGGCCGCAGCTGAGCCTCGGTGAACTCGTGCAGCCGCGGATGTTCCCGCAACCACCACAACAATCCGCGCACCCCCAAGTCGCCAGCGCGCCGAAGTCCAGGCGCGCCAGGCGATTCGACGTCCGCGACATGCACCGCCTCCTGCAGCGCCGCCGGCAGTTCGCCGAGCCGCCGTACCGGTCCCGCCGCCCCAAACGCCGCCGCCAACCCGGCCGGAACACCGGCGACCACGCGCTCCAGCAACGCTTTCTCCGCAGCCGCCGAGGAACACGGGAACACCGCCGCCACCCGGCCTTCAGCCAGCACTCCGCCGATTCCGTCACTGGTCAGCACCGCGTCCAGCAGCGCCCGCTCCTGCCCAGTTTGGGCCGGACGGCACACGAGCACCGCGTAGTACGCCGCCGACGCCAGCCCCAACGCCCGGGCCCGCGCGCGGACCGAACCCTCGTCCGCGCCGTGCAGCAGATCCCGCAGCAAATCGCCCTGGGCTTCGATTTCCACCGACAGCGGCGAGCGTTCCAGCAACTTTCCGACGGTCAACGCCTCAGCCGCGCGTTCGAGCACCATCCACGCCGCCACCTGCTCCGCCGACCGAGCGGGCACGACCAGCCGACCCCAGCGTTCGCGCGGCGGCCCGACCGGGGTGCACAGCCACCCCTCCGGCCCACCCACCTCGGTCGCGGCGCGAAACGGGACTCGCCGGGACCGGGCGGGCCAATCGCGCAGCAGCGATTCCGCCGAACCGGCACCGGCGAACGCGAGCGCCCGATGCGTCCGGTCCTCCAGCACCACCGGCAGCCCGATCAAGTCCGCCGCGTGCGCGAGGACCGCGTCCGGTGCCTGCGAAGCCGACCCGACGGTGCTGAACGCCTCGTGCGCGCGCTCGGCCAGCCGCAACCGCTCGTAATGCGCGTTGACGATCCGCGCGTGCACGATCTCGGTCACCTCGATGAAGCGGACCGTGCTGCGCAGCTCCACCAGTGGAAACCGCGCCGCCCGAGCGGCCTGCACCAACCCGCTGGGCAACGCCTTCGGCCGCTCCCACGGGTCCACGACCAGCCCGATGGCACCCGCGTCGCGCAACGACCGCACATACGCCACTGGGTCGAAGCCCGGCTCGGTGAACGCCCGCCCGATGGAGAGCACCAGAACGTCGCTGGTCAGCGTCCCGGCGACGTCGCTCAGCTCGCTCACGTGCACCGATCGCACCGGCACGTCGACCGCGTCCGCCGCCGAGCGCACGACCGGGGAGCCGGCGGCCATCACGGGCAGCTCGAGGACGTCTCGCAGGGTCAGGTCCACGACCGCAGCATAACCCGACGAAATGTAAAGCCAGTGGTCGACAATGTGACGATTCGTCGGTTACCCGCGCCCCGTCCGAGAGGGACCCTCAGAGGGCGAATACCAGGAAGAAAGGTGGCTCGATGAGCGATTCCGTGCCGACGCTGTCCCAGTGGATCGCCGGCGGTGCCGTACCAGGCGCGCCGGACGGCTACGGGGACGTCACGAACCCGGCGACCGGGAAGGTCGCCGCGCGCGTGCCGCTCGGTTCGGCCGCGGACGCCGAGGCCGCGATCGCCGCCGCGAAAGCCGCGTTCCCCGCTTGGCGCAAGACTTCCCTGGCGAAGCGCAGCCGGATGCTGTTCCGGTTCCGCGAACTGCTCGACGCGCGCGCGTCCGAGCTCGCGGAGATCATCACCGCCGAGCACGGCAAGGTGCTGTCCGACGCGGCCGGCGAGGTCGCGCGCGGCCTGGAGGTCGTCGAGTTCGCCTGCGGAATCCCGCAGCTGCTCAAGGGCGCGGCGACGGCCAACGCGTCGACCGACATCGACGTCACCTCGCTGCGCGAGCCGCTCGGCCCGGTCGCGATCATCTCGCCGTTCAACTTCCCCGCCATGGTCCCGATGTGGTTCTTCCCGATCGCGATCGCGGCCGGGAACACCGTGGTGCTGAAGCCTTCGGAGAAGGTGCCGACCGCGGCGAACTGGCTCGCCGAACTGTGGCGCGAAGCGGGTCTGCCCGAAGGCGTGTTCAACGTGTTGCACGGCAACAAAACCGCGGTCGACGCGCTGCTGCACAGCCCGGACATCGAGGCGGTGTCGTTCGTCGGCTCGACCCCGATCGCGCAGTACGTCTACGAGACCGGCACCGCGAACGGCAAGCGCGTCCAGGCGCTCGGCGGCGCGAAGAACCACATGGTGGTGCTGCCCGACGCCGACCTCGACCTAGTCGCCGACCAGGCAGTCAGCGCCGGTTTCGGATCCGCGGGCGAACGCTGCATGGCGGTGTCGGTGGTGGTCGCGGTGGGCGAAGTCGCCGACGCGCTCGTGCCGCGGATCGCCGACCGCGCGAAGACGCTGGTGACCGGCGACGGCACCCGTGGCTGCGACATGGGACCGCTAGTCACCGAAGCAGCGAAGGACCGGGTGTCCGGCTATATCGCCGCCGGCGCCGAAGCTGGCGCGACGCTGGTGCTGGACGGCCGCGAAGGCAAGTTCGACGCGGACGGCAACGGGTTCTTCGTCGGCCCCACAGTGTTCGACCACGTCCGCCCGGACATGCCGATCTACACCGACGAGATCTTCGGCCCGGTGCTTTCGGTGGTGCGCGTGGAGACGTTCGCCGACGCGATCGAGCTGATCAACGCGGGACCGTACGGCAACGGCGCGGCGATCTTCACCAACGACGGCGGCGCGGCCCGCCGGTTCTCCGCCGACGTCGAGGCGGGCATGGTCGGCGTGAACGTCCCGGTGCCGGTCCCGGTGGCCTACCACTCGTTCGGCGGCCGGAAGAACTCGCTGTTCGGCGACACCCACGCGCACGGCGGCGAGGGCGTGCACTTCTTCACCCGCGCCAAGGTCGTCACCACCCGCTGGCCGGGCCCCGAACAGGGCGGCCTCGACCTCGGTTTCCCGCAGAACGTCTGAGAGGGATCTGCAATGGACACTCAGTCGGCAGCAGCCCGGCACCTGTGGATGCACTTCTCCCGCATGGGAAATTACCAGGACTCGCCGGTCCCGGTGATCACCCGCGGCGAGGGCGTGCACGTGTGGGACGACCGCGGCCGCCGCATCCTCGACGGGCTGGCCGGGCTCTTCGTCGTGCAGGCCGGGCACGGCCGCCGGGAACTCGTGGAAGTCGCCGCACAGCAGGCGAACGAGCTGGCGTACTTCCCGATTTGGGGCTATGCCACGAAACCCGCGGCGGAACTGGCCGAACGGCTCGCGCACCTCGCGCCGGGCGACCTCAACCGCGTCTTCTTCACCACCGGCGGCGGCGAAGCGGTCGAATCCGCGTGGAAGGTCGCGAAGCAGTACTTCAAGCTGACCGGAAAACCCGGCAAGCACAAGGTGATCAGCCGAGCGGTGGCCTACCACGGCACCCCGCACGGCGCGCTCGCGATCACCGGGCTGCCCGCGATGAAGAAGGACTTCGAGCCGCTCGCGCCGGGCGGCTTCCGCGTGCCGAACACCAACCTGTACCGGCATCCGGAATTCGCCGACGATCTCGAAGCGTTCGGCCGCTGGGCCGCGGACCGGATCGAGGAAACGATCCTGTTCGAGGGCGCGGACACGGTCGCCGCCGTCGTGCTCGAACCGGTGCAGAACTCCGGCGGCTGCCTCACCCCGCCGCCCGGGTACTTCGAACGGGTGCGGGAGATCTGCGACCGGCACGACGTGCTCCTGGTCGCCGACGAGGTGATCTGCGCGTTCGGCAGGCACGGCAAGACGTTCGCCAGCGAGAAGTTCGGCCTCCAGCCGGACCTGCTGACCTGCGCCAAGGGCCTGAGCTCCGGCTACAGCCCGATCGCCGCGCTGATCGCGTCGGACCGCGTGATGGAGCCGTTCCTCCGCGAAGGAGTCGGCTTCCCGCACGGCTACACCTTCGGCGGGCACCCGGTGTCGGCCGCGGTCGCGCTGGCGAACCTCGACCTGATGGAGCGGGAAGGACTCAACCAGCGCGTACTGGACAATCAGGACGCGTTCGGATCGACCCTCGGCAAGCTGCTGGACCTGCCGATCGTCGGCGACGTCCGCGGCGACGGCTATTTCTGGGCCGTCGAACTGGTCAAGGACAAGGCGACCCGCGAGACGTTCGACGCCGACGAGCGGGAACGCCTCGTCCGCGGCTTCCTGCCGGGGGCGTTGTTCGACCGGGGCCTCTACTGCCGTCCGGACGACCGGGGTGACGTGGTCGTCCAGTTCGCTCCGCCGCTGATCGCCGGGCAGGCGGAGTTCGACGAGATGGAACAGATCCTGCGGGACGCGCTGCTCGAGGCGCAAAAACTCGTCTGAGCCAGCTGGCGAGGGAGGAGGCCGGGACCGGCTGGTCCCGGCCTTCTTCCGTGCCGTCGCTTATCATGAGCGGCAGGAGTCCTAACCGCGAGGCGGCGCGCATGCCCGAGCACGAACCCGGCCTCGACCGGCGGCTGGCCGACGCCATCGAGCGGCTCGGGAACGGCTTGCGGGCGCTTTCTCAACGCAGCGCCCGCACACAAGGTCTTTCGCCGCTGCAACAACAGGCGGTGCTGTCCTTGTCCCGCCACCCCGCGCCGCGCCGCGAGGTGAACGCACTGGCCGCGGAATTCGACGTGACCACCCCGACGATGTCCGACGCGGTCAGCGCCCTGGAACGCAAGGAACTCCTCACCCGCTCACCCGGCTCGGACGGCCGACGCCGCCTGCTCACCCTGACCGACCGCGGCTTCGAGGTCGCCGCCGAGTTGTCGGCGTGGGATCAGCAGCTGGTGAGCTCGCTGGCCGCGACGCCGGAGCCGGACCGGGCCACGACCCTGCACACGCTGCTGCGGGTGATCGCGGATCTGCAGCGCGGCGGCGCGATCAGCGTGGCGCGGGTGTGCACGACGTGCCGGTTCTTCGGGCGCGACGAGCATCCCGACCCGAGGGCTCCGCACCACTGTCATTTGATGCGGAAACCGTTGGCGCTGAACGAATTGCGCACTGACTGCCCAGAACACGAACAATCACCAGCCTGACCCGTGCCGAAACCTCAAGCCACGCGTCCGTGAGGGGAACCCTGAGGGAATCAGATTCCCTCAGGGTTCCCCTCACGGACAGCCGGTCACAACGCCCCGAACTCCTCGCACGCCTTCCGCACACCCGCGCCGTAAGCCGGGTCCGCCTTGGCACAGTTGTCGATATGCCGCTCGACCGTCTCCCTGCGCGCGCCCTTGGTCCCCCGTGCCGTGTTCTCGAAAAGCCGCTGCCGCGCACCCTCGTCCAGCAGCCAGAACAGGTTTCCGGGCTGCTCGAAATAATTGTCGTCGTCCTCGCGGTAATCGAACCGGTCCGCGACCGCGCCGGCGGCACCCGCGGGCTCGGCGTACTGCGGCTGCTCCGCCCACCGCCCGAAGAGGTTCGGCTGCACCCCCGGCACCCCGCCCTGATTGCCGTCCACTCGCATCGCGCCGTCGCGGTGGTAGGTGTTCACCAGAGTCGCCCGCGCGGACAGTTGACCGGGATCTGGTGGTGGTTCACGCCGAGCCGGTAGCGGGACGCGTCGCCGTAGGAGAAAAGCCTGCCGTGCAACATCTTGTCCGGGCTGACCGAGATCCCCGGCACCAGATTGGCCGGGGTGAACGCGGCCTGTTCGACGTCGGCGAAGTAGTTCTCCGGATTGCGGTTCAGCTCCAGTTCGCCGACCTCGACGAGCGGGTAGTCCTTCTTGCTCCACACCTTCGTGAGGTCGAACGGGTGGAACCGGTAGGTCACCGCGTCCGCCTCGGGCATGAGCTGCACATACAGCGTCCACTTAGGATAGTCGCCGCGTTCGATGGCCTCGTACAGGTCTCGCTGGTGCGATTCGCGATCCTCGCCGATGAGGGCGTCCGCCTCCCTGTCCGTCAGGTTCTCGATGCCCTGCACGATGGTGATCCGGTGCAGCGCCTCGGGCAGATTCGTCCGCGAATCGCGCTTCACCGCGTGGTTCAGGTCCGGGAACTTCAGCGGGTCCCGGCGGAAGAAGACCGGCGCGTTGTTGCCGACTAGGTCCCAGTTGTCCTGGGAGGTGTAGAAGCGGACGGCGAACCCGCGGATGTCGCGCTCGACGTCCGCCGCGCCGCGTTCCCCGGCGACGGTGGAGAACCGCACGAACGTCTCGACCTCGTTGCCGACTTTGCTGAACAACGCCGCCCTCGTGTAGCGGCTGATGTCGTGAGTGACGGTGAACTTGCCGCGGTCGTCAACGGGTCGGTGTTGTCAGCGAAATTCATTGCTCCTCTTTCGTCGACGGTGCGGACAGACAGGACGGGCAGGTGCCCCAATACGCCACCTCGGCCGCGTCGACGCGGTAGCGTTTTCCACCGCGGGCGGGAGATCGACGCGCTCGACGTCCGCCACTGCGCCGCACTCCCGGCACGCGACGTGGTCGTGGTCGTCGGTGCGCAATTCGAACCGGGCGCGCGAGCCGGGCAGTTCGAGCAGCGCGGCCAGCACGACGGCTTCCTCCCGACCCGGGAAACAGCCAGGCAACTAGTTAGGACTCCTAGTAATAGGCGTGGCAGGCCGCCCGCCGCGACACAAGAAGATTCCGGATTGATTCCAGAAAAGCCCGCGCGAAAGCAGACTTTGGCGTCAAGATGGTGCTGACGCGCGAATATGCTTCACTGCGACAAACGGCGTAAATTGCCGATCAGCTATCCCCCTCAAGCCAATGAGCGTTTCTGATTCGCATTTCGTTGCCTAATGCGTGCTCATTTCCGAATACGTGCACCGAAGCTGCCGGAAGCCAAGGTTTTCCAGTCACTCCTCGCTGTCGCGCACCACCAACGCGATCTGCACCCGGTTCACCACGCCCAGCTTCGCGAACAGGCTGCTCGTATGCGCCTTCACCGTCGCCACGCTGATGTGCAGCCGCGCCCCCACCTCGGCGTTCGACAGCCCCTCCGCGATCGCCCGCGCGGTGTCCCGTTCGCGCTCGGTCAACGCGGCCAGCCGCGCCTGCGCCGCTTCCCGCGCGGCACGCCGGGTCCCGGACGACTGCGGGCCCATCGCCGCGGTGATCAACCGGCTGGTGGCCGCCGGGGACAGCGCGGGATTCCCGGCGGCGACCGAGCGCACGGCGGCCACGATGTCCGGCGGCGGGGTGTCCTTGAGCACGAACCCGAGCGCACCGGCCCGCAGCGCGCCGAGCACCATCTCGTCGGAGTCGAAGGTGGTCAGCACCAGGATCCGCGGCGGATCCGGCCAGCTGAGGATCGCTTCGGTCGCGCTCAGGCCGTCGCGGCCGGGCATCCGCACGTCCATCAGCACGACGTCCGGCCGCAGCCGGCGGACCTCGGTGATCGCGGCGTCGCCGTCCGCGGCCTCGCCGGCGACCTCCAGGTCGGCCTCTCCGTCGAGCATGAGCCGCAACGACATCCGCACCAGTTGATCGTCGTCGACGAGCACGACCCGCACCCGGTCCACTCACTCGCTCCCTTCGCCGCGGGCAGGCCACGGCAGCCACGCGGTCAGCACGAACCCGCCGCCCGGGTCCGCGTGATGGTCAAGTTCACCACCGGCGAGCTCGACCCGCTCGGCCAGGCCCAGCAACCCGAACCCAGCCGACGGCGGCGGCTTCTCGCCCCTCGCCGCGCCGGAATCCCGCACGGTCACGCGCAGGCCGTCGCCTTCCCCTCCCTCCACGGTGACACACACTTCCGCGCCAGGTGCGTGTTTTCCGGCATTGGTCAGTCCTTCTTGGACGATCCGGTACACCGTGCGCGCGAGCAGATCCGGCGGCTGCCCGATGGATTCCGGGGTGTAACCGACGTCGACCCCCAGCGCGCGAGCGTCCGCGACCAACGCGGGCAGGTTCGCGAGCGACGGCTGCGGCGGCTCAAGTCCGCCCGGACTGGCCCGCAACACCCCGAGCACGTCCCGCAATTCCTCCAGCGCCTGATGCGCGCCGTCAGCGATTCCCTTAGCCAGCAGCGAAACCTGCTCGGGAGGCAGGTCCGCGCGATGCCCCAGCACCCCGGCTTGCATGGCGACGAGCGAAACCCGATGCGCGAGGACGTCGTGCATCTCGCGCGCGATCCGGTGCCGCTCGACGATCCGCGCCTCGGCCGCCCGCGCGACCTGCTCGCGTTCGGCGCTCTCCGCGCGTTCCCGCAGCGACCGCAGTTCCTCGCGGCGCGCCCCGACCGCCGCCCCGATCGCCACGACGATGCCGGTGATGAGCGTCGTCAGCGCAATGGACAGCCACCACGGATCGGGATCGGCACCGCGCGGGTAAAGCCCTTCGGTCACCGCACCGGTCAGGACGCAGCCGATCCCGATCACCGTGGTCTCGACCGGCCTGCGCCGGGTGGCGAGCGAGCCGAGCACGAGCAACGCGGCACCGCCGGCGGAGGTGGAAACCGCCGAAACGATCACCACCCCGGTGGCGATCGCGAGCGGATGCCGCCGCCGCCACAGGCTCGCGACCAGGCAGCCGACCCCGATCACCGGGTCGCCGAAGATCAACCACCCGATCCGCGGGTCCTCGGACCCCTCCGGCAGCTGCGCGGCGACCGCCACCCAGGCGAGCAGGCCGACCAGCGCGGCCAGGAGCAGCCGCCACCCCTGCTGCCACGGTTTGAGCCTGGCCTGCGCGACGATCACCCCGCCATCCTCGCCGATCCGCCCCGGCCGTGCAGCAGCCCCGGGCACAGCGCGCACCTAGACCAAAGTCTTAATCGGACCCACGCCTCGACTTTGGTCGGCCGCGATCCGCGCCCCAGGCCCGATGCGCGGCGCGGCGCCCGCCCCCAGACTGAACTCACCAACGAACAGGGGAGAACAGATGAGCAAGGGCGGCTACGGAGCCGTACAGGCGGTCGGCATGGTGCTCACGATCGTCTGCGCACAGGCCATCATCCGCAGCTTCTTCGACCACGAGACCCACCAGCTGTGGAGCGCGTTCACCTGGGTTCCCGGCGGCTGGACCGGACAGCTGATCTCCCTGCTGGTGCTGGTCGCCGCCGGGCTGACGCTCGCCGGATGGGCGAACAACCGGGCCAAGGCGAAGGACCAGGCCGACTGACCGCGCGGCGGGTTATGGCCGGTCCGACCGCTGTCACGGGCCACGGCCAGCCCGCCGCGAACCGATTCCGCTCCGCTCGACGCGCTTGATTCGATCCATCTGCACGGCGGCGGGCTGATCATCGTCCGCGCCGCCGACGAGTACCGGCACCAGGCCGGGGAAGAATCCCGCACCTCGTCGAGCGGCCTGGCGCACCTGTGGATCGGCGGAGCCGAACAGCGCACCCTCGAAGCTGGTGAACTCACGCTGCTGGCCGCAGGGTCGCGCACCAGCTTCACGCACCCGAGGACGGCGCATGCGGATGACGCGGCCTCCGTCGATTACGGACTGCCGGAAACTTGGCTGAATTAGTGCACCTCCGGCCCCAGTGCCGCATACGTCTCCGGGCGCCTCCGTCGCAGGTAACCCGCCATGGCCAACCCCGCGACGATCAGGATCGGCAACAACCACGGCAGCAACCCAATCCACGCCGCGTCGGACCCAGCCATCGTCGGAAAGTTCAGCACGGCCAGCACGATCACCCCGATCAGCCCCGCCCCGCCGAGCCCCGGCGCGACAAACGTGCTCCACCAATGCGGATCACGCCGCTGCCGGAAGAACACCACCACCGCGATCGACGCCATCGCCTGCAACACGAGGATCGCCAACGTCCCGAACCCAGTCATGGAGGAGGTCAGGAACGCGACCGGATCGAGCCCGAGCACCGCGAAGATCGCCGCCACCACAGTAGCGAACCCGATCTGCGCCGCACTCGCATTGCGCGGCGTACCAGAAACCGTGTGCCCCAACGCCTTCGGCAGCACACCGTCCCTCGCGAGCGCGTAGATGTAACGACTCGCGGAGTTATGCAACGCCAGCAACGCGGCGAACAGACTCACCACGAGCAGCAGTTGCATAACATCGGTAAGCACGGTCCCGAGAACATCCTGCGAGGTAGCGAGCAACAGATCGCCCGCCGCAAGATGGTCCTGTGCGACGGATTTCGCGTTCCCCACCCCGATCGCACTCACCAGCGCGAGCGACGTGATCGCCGCGAAGACCCCGATCGAAATCACCGCGATGTAGGTAGCGCGCGGCACCGACTTGTTCGCGTCCCGAGCCTCCTCGCTGAACAACGCGGTCGCCTCGAACCCGATGAAACACGTGGCAGCAAACAACAACCCGAGCCCGACCGACCCAGACGTCACGACGGCAGGCGACAACGCACTGAACGAATACCCGGATTTCACGAGCACCGCGACGTCGAACACGACCAGAATGCTGACCTCGAGGATCAACGACACCGCAAGCACCTTCGCCGAAACGTCCACCCCGCGCCGACTCAGCAAAAAAACGGCGACGACGGACAGCGCCGCCCAAAACTCCCACGGCAAGTCAAGATGAAAGACCCGGTTGACGACCCCGCCGGTTAGCGCCCCAGAGGTCCCCACCGCTCCCGCGACGAAACAGTTGTACCCAGCCAACGCAACAAACGCCCCGGAAAGCCCAGCCGGTCGCCCGAGGGAAGCGGTAAGATAAGCGTAGAAACCACCCGCGTTGGACACGTACCGGCTCATCCGCGCATACCCGACGCCGAACAACAGCAACACGATCCCCGCGATCAGGAACGACGCAGGCATCCCGCCGCCATTGCCGAGCGCGATCCCGAGCCCCGCGATCACCACCATCCCGGTCAACGGCGCGACAGCGGCGAGCACGAGAAACGCGATCCCGCCAGTACCAAGCGCATTAGCGCGAAGCTGCCCTCCGACGGCCTCCGATGTCGACTGCTGTTGCATCCGGCCCTCCCGATCCGCTCCAGGGCGCCCTCTGCCCCGCAGCGTCCCAGTTTGCTTGCTAAGCGGCCGAACTCCTTGTCGTCGCAGGCAGAGGTCTTGCCAATCCGCGCACCCCCACCCCGCACGACCTCCGTCAGGGGAACCCTCAGAGACTCTGATTCCCTCAGGCCCCCCTCACGACCAGCGCGAGTCCGTGAGGGGCCCCTTCACGGACTTAGATTCCCCCAGGGCCCCCCTCACGGCCCCCCCACCCCACCCCACCGCACCCGCGACCCCAACGCACCCACCCACCCAAACCCCCGCGCCCCACCCACCCAACCGCAGCCAACGCACCCAGCTCACCATGCACCCACACCACCCCCGCACCCCGATACGAAGCCAAAAACACGGCGCGGAGGTGCTTGTCAAGGCATCTTTCCCGCCTTGACAAGCACC
>NZ_JBVKDQ010000042.1:0-51227 GCF_055633755.1 Amycolatopsis sp. NPDC114484
ACCCCACCCGATGATCACCACACCCGGCCGCTACCACCACCGACACACCGAGCGAAACACCAGGTTCCACAACACCCTCTCAGGGTTCCCCTCACTCCCCGCTACCCAAGGCACCCGCTCCCCGATACGAAGCCAAAACACGCACGGAGAGGCTGGTCAAGGCATCTTCCCAGCCTTGACCAGCCTCTCCGCGCGTAGTCACGCTCAGGCTTCGGGGTGCCCGACCGCAACCTTCTCTTCCGGCCGAAGGCCGATCAACGAATATCATCCCGAGAAACAGACCGATACTTAACCAGCCATTTCCCGTCGACCCGAACCAACTGATCCTCACACAACGTACTGCAGTGAATCCGAGGCTCCCCACCCTTGCGAGTGGCAATAATCAACGCATAACACCGAGTCGACAACTCATCCTCAGAAGCCCCAGGGGAGACAGTCAACATCCCCAGCCAATGCCGCCGCAACTCGTGCACCTCAGCCAACTGCCGATGCGTAGCCGCCGAAGCCGCGGCGATCGCCGCCCGCCCCTTCACCGGCTCCGGCGCGGCATTAGCCGCAAAAACCCCATCCTCAGTAAAGGTCTCCGCCCACTCATCAGTAAGAGCCTGGTCAAGCAACTGCATCTGCCACGCGTAATACTGCTGGATCTCCTGATACAACTCGCCCGACACAGTCATGCCAGCTCCTCCGATCGAGAACCCTGAATATCGTCATGAGTCACCACACGACTCAAGACCTGCCACCCATCAACCCCACGCACCAACGTGTCCCGGCAAAAGGTGCTGCGCCACAACCGAGCCTCACCGCCAGCCGGAATCTCGGCGACCATCGCGTACAACTGAGTCCGTACCCGATCGGCCCCGTCCTCGCTGACCACCAGCATTCCGGTCCAATGCCGATGCTGAACGCCGCGTGAATCGACGTCAGCGGCCAGCTTCCGGGCCACCTTCAAAATCAGCTCCCGCCCCGAAGCCGGAGCCGGATTGGCGTTGTTCGCGATAGTGGCGTCCGAAGTGAACGTCCGCGCCCACGGTTCCACGTCGCCGTCGTCCATCAGCTGCATCTGCTTGGCGTAGAAAGCCTGCACCTCTTGGTACAGCTGCACTCCCACGGTTGTCGCCACCGTGTCCTCCTCGTCGGCCGCGTGTTGTCCGACAGTCGCGCGTCCGGCTCAAAGTCCCCTCGTGGACCACTCGCGCGGGACGGCCGACTGCCCGTCGAGCCGTTTTGGACCGGCCCGCTAGAGGCTGTGGCGAAGCAGTGCCGCAGGGAAGGGCGGGAATCGAGTGCGCGAGATCGAAGCGGACGTATGCGTGTCCGGTGGCGGGCCGGCGGGCCTGGTGCTGGCGCTGCTGCTCGCCCGGTCCGGAGTGGACGTCGTCGTCGCGGAGCGCAGCGCGTCGCTGGATCGCGAGTACCGCGGCGAGATCATTCAGCCCGGTGCGTTGCGCGCGCTCGACCAGCTCGGTGTCCTTGACGGCATCGGCGGCTACCCGATGCGTCATTTCCAGCTGATGCAAGGGGATCGCACGCTGCTGGACATCGACTACGCGACGCTTCCCGCGCCCTACGACCATTTGCTCAGCCTGCCGCAGCGGCTCCTGCTGGAGCGTCTGCTCGACGAATGCAAGGCGACGCCCGGCTTCCGTCTCCTCAGCGGCTGCTCGACCCGGGCGTTGCTGGAGGAGAACGGCGCGGTGACCGGGATCCGCTGCGGCTCCGGCGACGGCGAGACGCAGGTGCGCGCTCGCTGGGTGGTGGCCGCGGACGGCCGGTATTCGAAAACCCGTTCGCTGGCCGGGATCGGTTACGACAAGTTCGAGAAGTTCGAGCACGACGTCGTGTGGTTCAAGCTGATCGCCCCGGACCGGCGCACTGGCGCGGTTCGCATCCATCGCACCGCCACCGATCCGGTACTGGTGCACGATTCCTATCCGGACCGCGTCCAGATCGGCTGGACGCTGGCGAAGGGCAGCTACAAAACGGTGGCCGCCAAGGGAATCGAGTACGTCCGGGAGCAGCTGATCGCCGCTGTCCCGCAGCACGCGGACCTGATCCGCGACCAGGTGACCGCGCTGTCCGAACTGTCGCCGCTGGACGTGTTTTCCGGCCGCGCACAGGAATGGGTCCGGCCGGGGCTCGTGCTCATCGGCGACGCCGCGCACACGCACAGCCCGATCGGCGCGCAGGGCATCAACCTGGCCATCGCGGACGCCGTCGCGCTGCACCCGGAACTCGTCGCCGCCATCACCGCGGGCGACAACCAGCCGACCGCGCTCGCCGGCTTCGAGGCCGAGCGACGGGCGGCGGTGGACACCGTGTTCACGCTCCAGTCGAGGCAGAACAAGGGAATGCTGTCCTCCGGCCGGATCGTGGACGCCGTTCGGCCGGTGGTCGCGAAGCTGCTGCCGCGCACCCCGATCTTCCGCAAGATCCTCAATCTCGTCGCGTTCGGAGCTCGCCCGCGCGACGTGCGCGCGGACCTGTTCCGTGCGCCGAGCAACCCAGGAGGGACACGATGACCGAACAGAGCCGGGGCGTAGCGCTGGTCACCGGCGGCACCAGCGGGATCGGGCTCGCGGTGACCCGCTCGCTGGCGCGGCAGGGCTACCAGGTGTATTTCTGCGCCCGCACCCAGGGATCCGTCGACGAGACGGTGCGGGACCTGCGTGCCGAGGGACTGGACGTGGACGGCAGCACCTGCGACGTCCGGGAGAAGGACGACATCCAGACCCTCGTCGCGGCCGCGGTGGACCGTTACGGCCCGATCGACGTCCTGGTCAACAACGCCGGCCGCAGCGGCGGCGGGCAGACCGCGGAAATCCCGGACGAGCTGTGGTTCGACGTGATCAACACGAACCTCAACAGCGTGTTCCTGATGACCCGCGAGGTGCTGACCAAGGGCGGGATGCTGGCCAAGGACAAGGGCCGCGTCATCAACATCGCCTCCACCGCGGGCAAACAGGGTGTGGTGCTCGGCGCGCCGTACTCGGCTTCGAAGCACGGCGTCGTCGGGTTCACCAAGGCGCTCGGGTTCGAGCTGGGCAAAACCGGCGTCACGGTCAACGCGGTGTGTCCCGGTTACGTGGAAACCCCGATGGCGCAAGCGATCCGCGGCCGTTACGCGGAGGCTTGGGGAACCACCGAGGAAGCCGTGCTGGAGAAGTTCACCGCGAAGATCCCGCTCGGCCGGTACTCCACTCCGGAGGAGGTGGCGGGCCTCGTCGGCTACCTCGTCACCGACACCGCGGCGTCCATGACCGGGCAGGCGATCAACGTCTGCGGCGGGCTTGGCAACTACTGAGAGGACCGAGCACGTGGCTGCACCACTGCGGATCTACGAGACCGAACACAAGATCGACGTCGCCGCGCCCGCCTCGGCCGTTTACGCGCTGCTCGCCGACGTGACCCGCTGGCCGGTCTACTTCGGACCGACGGTCTGCGCGCGCCAGCTCGAACGCGACGGCACCAGCGAGCGAATCCGGTTGTGGGCCACCGCGAACGACGAGCCCAAGACCTGGACCTCGCGCCGCGACTTCGACGAGGACGGCCTGCGCATCGACTTCCGCCAGGAGGTTTCGCAGCATCCGGTCGCGTCGATGACCGGGGCGTGGAACATCCAGCCCGGCGGCCCGGACTCGTGCACCGTCATCCTGGAACACGCGTTCACCGCGGTGCGCGACCTGCCGGAGAACGTCGAGTGGGTGAGCAAGGCGGTCGACCGCAACAGCGAGCACGAGCTGGAGAACCTTCGCGGCATCGCGGAAGGCCTTGCCGAGACTGAAGAACTCACCACCGTTTTCGCCGACAGCGTCGAGATCAACGCGGACGCGGCGGCGGTGTATGAGTTTCTCTACCGGTCGGACCTCTGGCCGGAGCGGCTGCCGCAAGTCCAGCGGCTCGACCTCACCGAGGAGACCCCTGGGTTGCAGGTGATGGAGATGGACACCAAGACCGCGACCGGAGCCGTGCACACCACGAAATCGGTTCGCGTGTGCTTCGACGACGAGCACGCCATCGCGTACAAGCAGCAGGTGCTGCCCGCGCTGATGACCGTCCACAACGGACTCTGGACGATCGTGCCTCAGCCTGGCGGTGGCCTGCGTGCGACGTCTGAGCACACCGTGGTGATCAAGCGCGACGCGGTGGAGCAGATTCTCGGCGAGGGCAAGACTGTCGAGGACGCGAAGGCGTTCGTGCGCAATGCGTTGGGCACCAACAGCACCGCGACGCTGAACCTCGCCAAGGCCTGGGCGGAGGCACGCACCGATGGCTGACGGTGTCCTCCCGGTCGCTTCGCTGAATGACACCCCGCTCCTGCCGGACGCGCTGCGCATCCTCGCGGAGAACAGCCCGAACCAGGTCGCGGTACGGCTTGGCGAGACGGCCCTGACGTTCGTCCAACTCGACCGCGCCGCGTCCGGATTCGCTGCCGCACTGGCGGATCGGATCGGTACCGCCGGTTCGGTCGTCGCGATGTCCTCGGTGCTGCACCCGGAATTCGCGATCGCTTACTACGGCACCTTGCGCAGCGGAAACGTCGTGCTGCCGTTGAGCCCGCTGCTGCGGGAAGGCGATCTCGGCCGAGTGCTGACCGAGTCTGCGGCCGCGGCCGCAGTGCTGAACGACTCGATGACCGCCGCGGTCGCTCGTGCTTCAGCGACTCCGGAACACCTGCTGTGCTTCGGAAATCCGGAGCGCGCCAACTCGGTCGCCGCGCTGGCAGCTGGCCCGGTCGGCGCGGCGGTGGCACTGGAGCCGGACGCCGTCGCGTGCATCCACTTCACCAGCGGCACCACCGGACAGTCGAAGGGCGTGCGGCTCACCCACCGCAACATCGCGGTCAACGCGGTGCAGGTCGCCGAGGCGCATGGGGTGACCGGGACGTCGGTGACGTTCAACCACCTGCCGAGCTACCACCCGATGCACCTGAACTCCGCGCTGATCGCCGGAGCCACCCAGGTGCTCTGCCTGGTGCCGGACCCGGTCGCCACGATCGCTCTCGCGGCCGGGGTGACGCACTACTACTCGATGCCGTTCCGCCTGGCCCGGCTCGCCACCGACGCGCGGCTGGCGGGCCTGAAGCTGCCCGGTTGCGAGGTCATCCTGTCCGGCGGTTCGGCGCTGTCCCCAGTGCACGCGGAGACTCTCCGTGCGCAGTTCGGCATCCCGGTCGTGCAGGGTTACGGCCTCGCCGAAACCGCGCCGCTGGTGCTGTCCGACGGCCCGGCGGCACCACGTCCGGGTTCAGTCGGCCAGGTCGTGCGCGACACCGAGGTGCGCGTTGTCGATCTGACGACTCGGCAGCCACTCCCGGCCGGCGAACGCGGCGAGGTCGAGGTGCGCGGTCCGCAGGTGATGCGCGGCTACCTCGGCCGCCCGGACGGCGACGGCATCGGCGCGGACGGCTGGCTGCCGACCGGCGACGTCGGCTGCCTCGACGAGGACGGGTACCTGTTCCTGGTCGATCGCCTCAAGGACGTCTTCAAACGCGACAACTGGCTGATCTCGCCCACCGAAATCGAGGCCGAGCTGCTGCGGCACCCCGGCGTGGCCGACTGCGCGGTGGTCGACCAGCCTGACGAGTTCGCCGGCGCGGTGGCGGCCGCGCTGATCGTCCCGGCGGGCGACGAGTGGGTGCCGCGCGCGGGCGAGATCGCCGCGGAGATCAACGCCGCCCAGCCGTATTACAAACACGTCGAACACGTCGAGCTGACCAGGGCGATCCCGCGTTCGCCCAACGGCAAGCTCGTCCGCCGCGAGCTGCGCGAGGCGCTGTCCTCCGTGCGCGGCGCCCAGAATCCCGGAACCGCACTGCTAGGAGCCGATACCGTGGTCACGTTCATCAGCAAGTTCACCGTCAAGGGCGAGCCGGAAGAGTTCGAGAAGGTCTTCACCGAGCACGCGCAGTACATGGCCGAGCAGCCCGGGTTCGTCGCCTACCAGATGGTGCGGTCGCTGCGCGATCCCAAGGTGTATCTGAACATCGGCCAGTGGGTCGACGCGAACGCGCACAAGGCCGTCGTGACCAGCCCGGAGTTCCAGGCGCACGTGAAGAAGTTCGTCGAACTGGTGGACGTCGAAGCGGACCTGTACTCGACGGTCTCCGAGGCCTCGGCGTGAGCGATCTCGGTCTGGCCGGCCGCAGCGTCCTGGTGGTCGGTGCCACCAAGGGGCTGGGGCTGGCCATCGCCCGCAAGTTCTGCGCGAGCGGCGCGCACGTGCTGCTCGACTACGCCCACGACGACGAAGCCGCCAAAGCCGCGCTCGCGAGCCTCGAGGGCCTGCCCGGTTCGGCTTCCCTGATCCGCGCCGATCCGTCCACTGAGGACGGTGCGGCCCAGCTGGTCGCTGCCGTTTCGGCGGCCGGTCGTGGCTTGGACATCTTGGTGCACAACGCCGCGTCGTGGCATCCGATGCCTGCTGCCGGTGCTTCGGTCGCCGACCTGCACACCGATGTGGCCGCCGCGCTGGATCCGTTGCTGCGCTTGGTTCCCGCGCTTCTCGAACACCTTGCGCCGGGGAGTCGAGTGCTCGCCGTTTCCAGCTCTGGCGCGCAGCGGGTCATCCCGCGTTACGTCGCGCTGGGCGTCGCGAAGGCCGCGCTCGAATCCTTGGTGCGCTACCTGGCGGTCGAGCTGGCTCCGCGTGGCATCACAGTCAACGCCGTCACGACCGCGAAGCTGGACAAGGGCGAAGAGACCACACAGCCGGAAATGATGCAGGTGCTGGCGGCACGCACCCCGGCCGGTCGGCTGAGCACGCCCGCCGACGTCGCCGATGTGGTCGCGCTGCTGGGCGCGCCGGAAGCGAGCTGGATCCACGGACAGGTGATCACCGCCGACGGCGGGCTCGGCCTGCGGTCTTGAGTTAAGGAGAACTCCGTTGCAGCTGATTGACTTGTCCTCCCCGATCGACCCGGAGGGATGGGAGCCCGAGCCGCTGTCGCTGGTCACCATGTCCGCCCAGGACGGGGCCAAGCACCTGGTGTCGGAAATGCGCGAGCACTTCGGCATGGAGCTCGACCCGGAGGTGTTGCGCGACGCCGAATTCCTCACCAACGACACGGTGTCGCTGACCACGCACACCGGCACGCACATCGACGCGCCCGCCCACTACGGCGACGCCACGTCGTACGGCTCGGCTCCGCGCACGATCGACCAGATGCCGGTGGACTGGTTCCACCGCCCCGCCGTGGTCCTGGACTTCACCGGCCGCGCGCCGGGGGTCATCACGGCCGACGACGTGCGCGCCGAACTGTCCAGAGTGGACTATCAGCCGAAGGAGCTGGACATCGTCCTGCTCCACACCGGGGCCGACCAGCACGCCGGAACGCCGAAGTACTTCACCGAGTTCGTCGGCTTGGACCAGTCCGGGCTGGATCTGTTGCTGGACTTCGGGGTCCGGGTGATCGGCACGGACGCGTTCAGCCTCGACGCGCCGTTCACGCACATCATCGAGACCTACCAGCGGACCGGTGACAAGTCGGTGCTGTGGCCGGCGCACATGCGCGGACGCGACCGGGAGTACTGCCAGATCGAACGGCTGGCGAATCTCGCCGAACTGCCGCGGGCGCACGGTTTCACGCTTTCGTGCTTCCCGGTGAAGCTGGCTGGCGCCGGGGCCGGATGGGCTCGCGCGGTCGCTATCGTCGAGTAGCTTTTGGTCCGTGAAGGGCTCCTTGAGGGAATCAGATTCTCTCAAGGAGCCCTTCACTGCCTTCTAGCCAGCCCAGTCTGGTGTCTCCAGCAGCTCGATTACCGCACTGCTCCACGAGAATCCCGCGCCCACGCCCATCAGCAGACAGGTCTGTCCCGGCTTCAGTCCGCCGGTCGCCACCAGATGCTCCAGGCTGACGATGTGGTCGCCCGCCCCGAGATGGCCGATCTTGCTGTCGAAGTCCCATGTCGTGCGCTCCAGCGGAACGTCCATGTGCCGCAGGTAGTTCGACACCAGCCGCCGCCTCCCGAAGTGCGGCAGCACCAGGCGGTCCACATCGGACAGTTCCAGCTCGGCGTCGCTCAGCGCGCGCTTCAATGCCTCCCGCTGGCCGTCGAGAATGGCGGCGAGCGTCTGTGACATTCCGGCTTCGGCGACGTATGATCGTTTGTGGGCGTCCAGATCGACCAGCTGCCGAGTACACATCTCGACCTCACCGAACGCTGCCCCCGCGCGGTGCATGCCCTCCAGCTCCGGCCCGCCGACCACCGCCAGGCTGCGCAACCGCGCGAACCCGCCCGTGGTGGACAGCACCATCGCGGTCCCGCCGTCGGCATACGCCGTCCCCGGATCGCTGTGCCAGCGGTCGAAATCGGGTCCGTCAAAGCGATCCGCCGCGGTGATCAGCGCCGCCTGCCGCGCCGGGTCCGCTAGGAGGTAGCTGGCCGCGAGGTCGAGCGCCGCCATCCCGCCGTTGGAAACCTGCCGCACCTCGATCGCCGGACAGGTCCCGCCGACCGCCGCTCGCTGCACGTACGCGGCCGGCGACCACAGGTCGTACCCTTGATGGAACAACGTCGCGTGCAGCAACACCGCGATGTCGCCGCGCGCCACCCCCGACCGCGCGAGGGCGACCCGCGCGGCGCGTGCTGCCATCTCCGGCGGCGCGATCCCTTCGGGGGCGACGAGGACGGATTCCATCTCGCTTTTGCGCGCCGTCTCGGCCGAGCATTGCCCGCTCCGCACCGCTTCGGCGGTCGTCGTCGCCGATGGCAGCCAGCTCCCGAGCCCGGCGAGGTACAGCCCGTCGAATCTCATGGTCGCCACCCTTCCGGCGGACTCTCGACGGCCTGTGGGAACGGACTCGACCTGGAAGTCCAGCAGGGGTCGAGCAGCCGTCGACCGCCGTGCCCGACGATCCGGTTCCGGACGAAAGGGGTTCGTTTGATGACCGAGGTCGCATTGCTGTTCCCAGGCCAGGGCTCGCAGCACGTCCGCATGGCGGCTGGCCTCTACGGTCACGACGAGGTCTTTACTTTCGCGGTAGACGAGGTTTTCGCCGCTCTTGGCCCCGACGGATCCGCCATCCGCGCCGACTGGCTGACCGATTCGCCCGCTGTTCCGCTGGACCACGTCACCCGCTCGCAAATCCTGCTGTTCACCGTCGGCCATGCCTTGGGCCGGATGGTGCTTTCCTGGGGCGTGCAGCCAGCTGCCCTGCTAGGCCACAGCGTCGGCGAGGTCGCCGCGGCGACCCTGGCCGGTGTCTTCGAAGTCCCGGCCGCCGCGGAGCTGATGTGGCATCGGGTGCAGGAACTGGCTTCTGCGCCCGCGGGCGGAATGCTGGCCGTCGCTGCGACGATCGACGACGTCGCCGGAGTCCTGACCGACGAGGTAGTCATCGGTGCCATCAACGCTCCCCGGCAGCTGATCCTCTCCGCTCCGGAGGCGCCGTTGGCGGAGGCCGCGGCGAAGTTGCGTGCTGACGGACGCACCTGCCTCCGCGTCCCCGCGACTTCTGCCTTCCACAGTCCTGCTCTGGCTGAGGCGGCCGCGCGATGCCTCCCGTCGGTGGCTGCTGCGCAACCGTCGCCGCCGAAGATCCCGATGGTGTCGGGCTACACCGGCCGCCGCCTGACCGACACCGAGGCGACGGATCCTTCTTACTGGGCGTCCCACCCTGTCGAACCGGTGCGGTTCTGGCCCGCTTTGGGCACGTTGCTCGGGCCGGACTCGCCACTGCCGGTCGCCGATCGGCGGGTTTTGGTGGAGACGGGGCCCTCGCAACTGCTGGCGAAGGCCGCCCGCATCCACCCGAGAGTGCGGGCGGGGGAGGCTTCGGTGTTGGCGATGCTGCCTGCCCGGGCTGGTGGCCCGGATGCGGATCGCGCTGCGGTGGAGGCTTGCCAGGAGGCGTTGGGCGCGGCTGGGTGAGTGGTGCTGCGGGCGTCGTTTCGGGTTCGGCCTGGGTGCGGATCGTGCTGCGGTGATGACTTGCCGGGAGGCTCTGGTCGCGGTGGGGTGAGTGGTGCTGTGGGCGTCGTTTCGGGTTCGGCCTTGGGGCGGATCGTGCTGCGGTGGAGGTTTGCCGGGAGGCGTTGGGCGGGTGCTGCAGAGGTCGCTTCGGGCTCGGCCTTGGGAGCGGATCTCGCTGCGGTGATGACTTGCCAGGAGGCTCTGGTCGCGGCTGGGTGAGTCGTGTGGCGCTGCGCGTGTTCGCGGTGGTCGAGCTTGGCGGGCGGACCCGGATCGCGTTGTGGTGATGGCCTGTTGGCTGGCGTTGGCCGCGATTGGGTGAGCAGCCCGGTGCCGCAGGCGTCGGTTCCGGCCTGGGCGCGGATCTTCCTGCGGTGGCGGCTTGCCAGGTGGGGTTGGGCACCGCGGGTGTTGGCGGTTGTCGAGCTTGGCGGACGGCCGCCAATCACGCGGTGATGCCTTGCCAGGAAGCATGGCCGCGGCTGACTCGAGCGGCACCCTATGCCGTGGTGATCCGAGGCAGAAAGCACCGGCCGCCGTACCGGTGCCATGGCAGTCGATATCCCGGCGGCACCCTCTCGGCAAGTGAGCCCACCATCCGCGCATCTTCGAGGCGACCGGCGTGATCCACCCGGCCCCTCGCGACAGCCGTGTCACTCACCTGGGTGGTGCGGAGCGGGGTCGTCCGCGCCTGTTCTGGCTGAGTTGGGATCGACGTAGCGGGTCGTTCACTGTGCGGTGTTGTGCTGTCGAAAGGCTGCGGCCTCCTTCGGGCGCAGCGGTTTCCGACGCACGAGGCGGTGGTGACGCGAATGTGGCTGGTCGAATGTCCGTCGTTCTGGGACCAGGGATTGATCCGCCCGCTCGTCACCGAGCACGGCAAAGTCGTGCTGATGTGCGATTCCTGCACCGCGGTCTGGCGAACCCCGTCCGGCATTGAGGATTTCGACCACGTCGAGCCGGAAGCGCCCGAGTGGTCCATTGGCTCGGACACGCACGTTCGTCCCGGGACGACTCGCTGGGCCGAACTCGCCGACGTCACCTCCGCTGGCTGGGGCGACCTTCGGTGGCGCGAACTTCCCTGAACCGCCCGCTGTAGCAGGGCGACTGGTTGAAGCGGCGGCTCGAAACCAATTGCGGACTCCGCGCTGTCTCGCTGCGCCTTGATGTCCGGCTCGAGCCAGTCGCGTAGCCCGGTCCGTGCGCTTCTCAACTGCCCCTCGCCGTCGTCGGTAGTCAGTGTTACTATCTACCGGTACTCAGCATCACTGACTAGCTGAAGGGCGTTCGATGGGCAAGCAGGCGACGGAGATGCTCAAGGGGACCTTGGAGGGCATCGTCCTCGCGATTCTTGCCGGGCGGCCCGCCTACGGGTACGAGATCACCTCCTGGCTGCGCGAGCGGGGGTTCACCGATCTCGCCGAGGGCACCGTTTACGCGTTGCTCGTGCGGATCGAGCAGCGCGGGCTCGTCGACGTCGAGAAAGTGCCGTCCGAGAAAGGGCCGCCGCGGAAGGTTTATTCGTTGAACGCCCCGGGGAGGGCGAGTCTCGACGAGTTCTGGCGGAACTGGCGGTTTCTCTCGGACCGGCTCGAACAGCTGCGCAAGGAGGGAATCGATCATGGGGAATGAATCAAAAAGCAGGTATCTGCATTATCTGGAAGTGGTCACCGGACCGCTGGAGGACAAGAAGCGGTACCGGCGGTACAAGGCGCGCGTCGAGGAACTGCCGCCGGATTACCGGGCGGCGATCAAGGCGTTGCACCGGTATCTGCAGTACTTCGGGCCGGGGACGGCGGAGAGTCACCTGCGGATGCTGGACGATCTCATCGACCTGTTCGAGCAGAGTGCGGCGAACGGGACGAGCGTCCGAGGGATTGTCGGTGACGAGCCGGTCGAATTCGCGGAGGAGTTTCTCCGGAGTTATCCCGAGGGGAACTGGATTTCCCGGGAGCGGACGAAGCTGACCGAATCGATCGATCGCGCGGTCGGGGGTGCGCTGTGATGGCGCCGGCGATTCGGGTGCGGGGGCTGCAAAAGTCGTACGGGAAGCTGGAGGTGCTGCGGGGGGTCGATTTCGACGTGGAGCGGGGCAGTATTTTCGCGCTTCTCGGGTCGAACGGAGCGGGCAAGACCACGGTCGTGCGGATTTTGTCCACGCTGCTCAAGGCCGACGCGGGGGAAGCGGAGGTCAACGGGTTCGCGGTCGCCACGCAGGGGGCGGACGTGCGCGAGTCGATCAGCCTCACCGGGCAGTTCGCGGCGGTCGACGAAATCCTTACCGGGCGCGAGAATCTGGTGCTGGTCGCCAAGTTGCGGCATCTCAAGAACCCGGGCGAGATCGCGGACGGGCTGCTGGAGCGGTTCGCGTTGACTGAGGCCGGTGCGCGGAAGGTGTCGACGTATTCTGGGGGTATGCGTCGCCGTCTCGACATCGCGATGAGCCTGATCGGCGACCCGCAGGTCATTTTCCTCGACGAGCCGACGACCGGGCTCGATCCGCAGGCGCGCAACGACGTCTGGAAGGCGGTGGAGGAACTCGCCGAACAGGGGGCGACGGTGCTGCTCACCACCCAGTATCTGGACGAGGCCGAACATCTCGCCGACCGGATCGCGATCCTGCACGAGGGGCGGGTGCTCGTGAACGGCACGCTCGCCGAGCTCAAGCAGCTTCTTCCGCCGGCCAAGGTCGAGTACGTCGAGAAGCAGCCGACGCTGGAAGACGTCTTCTTTTCCCTCGTCGGCACCGGAAACAAAGGGGAAGGGCGATGAGCAACCACTTCGTCAGCGACAGTTCGGTCCTGTTAGGACGGTCGCTGCGGCACATCACCCGCAGCCTCGACACGATCATCACCACGACGGTCACGCCGATCATCATGCTGCTGCTCTTCACCTACGTCTTCGGCGGCGCGATCAACTCCGGCTCCGAGTCGTACGTGACCTACCTGCTGCCCGGGATCCTCCTGATCACCATCGCGTCCGGGATCGCCTACACCGCGTTCCGGCTCTTCCTGGACCTGAAGGGCGGCATCTTCGAGCGCTTCCAGTCGATGCCGATCGCACGCTCGGCGGTGCTGTGGGCACACGTGCTCACGTCGGTGATCGCGAACCTGATCTCGGTCGCCGTCGTGGTGCTCGTCGCGTTCGCGATGGGTTTCCGCACCAGCGCGGGACCGCTGGCGTGGCTCGCGGTGCTCGGCATCGTTGTTCTGTTCACCCTGGCGCTGACCTGGATCGCGGTGATCCCCGGCCTCACCGCGAAATCCGCGGACGGCGCGAGCGCGTTCTCCTACCCGCTCATCTTCCTGCCGTTCGTCAGCTCGGCCTTCGTGCCCACCAGCACGATGCCCGGCCCGGTGCGCGCGTTTGCCGAACACCAGCCGGTGACGTCGATCGTCAACACCATCCGGGACCTGTTCGCGGAGCGTCCGGTCGGAAGCGGTATCTGGACCGCGCTCGCGTGGTGCGTCGGGATTCTGGTGGTGGCGTACTTCTTCGCGAATGTGATTTACCGGCGCAAGATTTCCTGATTCACCCCAGCGGTCGCGGTCGCGGCTAGTTCGGTGGGGGCGTTGGTCGGCCACGCGGTGGTGCGGCGGATCGTGAGGGCAGGCTTGTTCGTTGACTTGATCTGTTGCCGCGAGTTTCTTGGCTCATCGCGATTGCCCGCAGTCGTGGGTGGTGCCTGATCGCCGGGCTGGTTTGATGTGCGGTGTTGCGGTTGGTCGGGCACGGCGCAGGTGGCCGGTTGGTAGCGGCGCTCAGGTGGCGGGGCGGCGCTGTGGTGACGGCGTACTTGCTCGCCGACGTTCAGTTATCGGTGGAAGGTCTCCTGATTCACCCCAGCCTCGCGGTGACGGTCTGCTGCGACCGGTTCGGTGTGCGTGTTCAGCGATGTTGTTGTGGTCGAGCACCACGCGAGCGTCCAGTAGGTAGCGGCGCTCGCGTGGTGTGCCAGAACCCTGGCGGCGGCCGGTTATCCCAGCGCCCACAGCCGTGCGTAGTGGCCCTCCGCCGCGACCAGTTCCGTGTGCGTGCCCTGTTCGACGATGCGGCCGTGGTCGAGCACCACGATCCGGTCCGCCTTCGCGGCGGTTGCCAGGCGGTGGGCGACCACGAAGGTGGTGCGACGGCGGGCGAGGTGTTCGGTGGCGCGCAGCACGGTGGCTTCGGTGGCTGGGTCCAGGGCCGCGGTGGCTTCGTCCAGCAGGAGAACGTCCGGGTCGACCAACTCGGCTCGGGCCAGCGCGACGAGTTGCCGCTGCCCAGCGGACAGCGAACGGCCGCGTTCGCCCACTGGTTGCCGGAAGCCGGCGGGCAGCGCGGCCACGCCGTCCAAAGCGCCGACCGAGCGTACGGCGGCTTCGACCTCCGCGTCGGTGGCTTCGGGGCGGCCGTATCGCACGTTGTCCGCGACGGTGCCGGAGAACAGATGCGCCTCCTGCGGCACCACGCCCATCCGGGCGCGCAGCGCGGGCAGGTCGTACTCGCGTACGTCGACCCCGTCGATCAACACCGCGCCGCCGGTCGCGTCGTAGTAGCGCGCGACGAGCTTCACCGCGGTGGACTTGCCCGCACCGGTCGCGCCGACCAGCGCGACGGTTTCGCCTGCCGCGACGTCGAGCGTCAGGTTCTCCAACGCGGGCTTTTCCGTGCCGGTGTAAGCGAAATCGACGTCCTTGAACCGCACCTCGCCGGCCAGGTGCGCGGGCAGTTCGACCGGCTTCTCGGCAGCGGGCACCGACGTCGGCGTGCGCAGCAGATCGCCGATGCGGCTCAGCCCGACGCGCGCCTGCTGGTAGCCGTCGAAGACCGACGACAGTTGCTGGATCGGCGAGAAGAACTGCTGCAGGTACAACAGGAATCCCAGCAGCACACCGGCTTCGAGCGTGCCGCCCGCGACGCGGTGTGCGCCGACGACCAGCACCGTGGTGGTCGCCAGATCCGACAGCAGCGAGACAAGCGGGAAGTACGTCGCGATGTACCGCTGCGCGCGCAGCCGCGACCGCCGGTAATCGTCACTGCGAGACGCGAACACGGCCGCCGAACGCTCTTCGCGCGTGTACGCCTGAGCAACGCGCAGACCGCTAACGTTCTCCTGCATGTCCGCGTTGACGACGCTCACCTTCTCGCGCGCCTCGGTGTACGCACGCGAAGCGACCCGACGGAACACGAACGTCGCTACGAGCAGGATCGGCAGCATGGCCAGCGCGTATACGGCCAGCGCGGCATCGGTGACCAGCAGCGCGACCGTGATGCCCACCAACGTCAGCGCGCTGACGACCGCGGTGGCCAGGCCGGTCTGCAGGAACGTGGACAACGCGTCGACGTCTGTGGTCATCCGGGTCATGATCTTCCCGGACAGTTCGCGCTCGTAATAGTCCAGCCCGAGCCGTTGCAGGTGTGCGTAACTGCGCACACGCAGCGAGTACAGCACCGTCTCGCCGACGCGCGCGGTGAGCCGCGTCTGCCAGCGCACCACGAACCAGTCGGCTGCCACGACGAGCACGCCGATCCCGGCCAGCAGCCACACCACGCTCGCCACGCCCGGCAACACGCCGTGGTCGACCCCGCGCTGATACAGCGCGGGCAGCGCGAGCGAGGCCAGCGCGTCGGCCGCGACCAGGCCGACCACCCCGGCGAGCGGCCACCGCACCGGACGCAGGATCCGGGACAGCCGGAAGCCGGGGTCCGGGGCTGTGACGTCCACATCGGACAGTCGCGGCCGGTCGGTCGCCGGCGGCAACCGGCGGACGCCTTCCAGCAGTTCCGGGGTCGGCGGCACGTCCGCGCCGCCGCTGCCGGCGAACCCGCTTCCGCCGCCTGGCGTCCCGCCGCGGGACTGCGCGGCCTCGGCGAGAGCGTCGACCTCGTCGCGTTCGTCGTGCGGCCACAGCACCGCGGTGGTGCCGTCCGCACCGGGCTCGAGGTTGTCGCAGCGGTGCGGTTTCTCGACGTCGTCGCCCGGCCCCGCGACCAGTTCGCGGAACAGGGCGCACCGCGCCAGCAGCTCCTCTTCGGTGCCGACGTCGACCACTCGGCCCTGATCCAGCACCGCGATCCGGTCAGCCAGTTGCAGGGTGGAGCGCCGGTGCGCGATCAGCAGCGTGGTGCGCTCGGCGGTGACCGCGCGCAGCGTGTCGTGGATCGCGGCTTCGGTGACGGTGTCGATCGCCGAGGTGGCGTCGTCCAGGATCAGCACGCGCGGGTCGGTGAGCAGCGCACGGGCGAGCCCGAGGCGTTGCCGCTGCCCGCCGGACAGCGTGAGCCCGCGCTCGCCGACCTCTGTGGCGTACCCCTCCGGCAGCGCGCGGATGAACTCGTCCGCCTCCGCCGCGCGGGCGGCCGCGAAGACCTCCTCGTCGCTCGCGTCCGGGCGGCCGTAAGCGATGTTGTCGCGCACCGACGTGGAGAACAGGAACGCTTCCTCGAAGACCACGCCGATCGCCTGCCGCAGGTCTTTCAGCGGCACGTCGCGCACGTCCAGCCCGCCGACCCGCACCGAACCCGAGTGCACGTCGTAAAACCGGGGCAGCAGCATGGAAATCGTGGACTTGCCCGACCCCGCCGTGCCCACCAGCGCGAGCGTTTCGCCGGGGCGCGCTTCCAGCGTGAGCCCGTCGAGCACCGGATCGCTGCGGGTGTAGCCGAACTTCACGTCGTCCAGTTCCACGCCCAGCGTGCCGGGCGGCAACGGCCGCGCGTCGGGGCTGTCGGCGACCTCCGGCTGCGCGTCGATCAGCTCGTACACCCGCTCCGCGCCAGCGCGCGTGAGCTGCGCCTGCACGACCAGGCCGGACAGGAACCGCGCCGGGCCGATCAACGCCGCGAGGTAGGTGGCGAACGCCAAGAACGTGCCCAGGCTGATCTGCCCGTTCAACGCCAGCATGCCGCCGATCGCCAGCACCGCGACCTGACCCGCGGCAGGCAGTGCCGACGTGGTCGCTGTCGGCAACGCGGACAGCTTCGCCGCGCGCAACCGTTCCGCGAAAAGCTTTCGCGCCGTGCGCTCCAGCCGGGCGACCTCGCGCGCCTCCTGCCCGAAACCCTTCACCACGCGCACGCCGGTGACGGTTTCCTCGACGTGCTGCGCGACATCCGCCGCGCGCTGCTGCGCCGACCAGGTCGCCGGGAACAACCGCCGCCTGCTCAGCGCCACGACGATCCCGACCGCGGGCGCGACCACCAGCGCGATGAGCGTCAACAGCGGCGACATCCACAGCATCGCGCCCAGCGCCAGCACCGCGAAAATCACCGACCCCGCCGACAACGGAACCTGCATCAGCAATCCGGTGACCAGCTGCAAATCCGAAATCGCGCGCGAGACGACCTGCCCGGTGCGCAACGCGTCCTGCTTCCCGCCGTCCAGCCGCGACACCGCGCCGAACACCCGGTTCCGCAGATCGTGCTGCACGTCCAGCGCCAGCCGCCCGCCGACATACCGGCGCAGGAACGCCGAGCCGAACGCGACGACCTGCAACGCCACCAGCCCCACCGCGAGCCCGGTCAGCTGCGACGTGTGCCCGGCCACCGCGTCGTCCACCGCCGACCGCACCAGCAACGGACTCGCCGCCTGCACGCCGACGCTCAAGACCGCCGCCGTCATCGCGAGCACGACGACGCCGCGATGCTCCCAGCAGGCAGCGGACAACCGGCGCACCCAGCCGATCGGTCGGGGCGCCGTCTCAGCGATCGGACGGTCTTGACGCGCGGGCGTCGCAGTGGTGGTCACATCACAAGGTTAGGGAGCGGCACCGACAATTTATTCCCCAGCGAGCCTCCGCCCCGGACCAAACGGGCAGAAACGGCGCGGTCGCGAGCCGCGTCAGGGCAGAGGTGACGAACGGCACGCCAGCGGGTTCCCGAGGACCCTGGCAGCCGCGTGGAGCAGGGAAACCCTGGTCCCGCAGCCAAAGGTGAACGGTTGAACGTTCACCTGGTCACGGGTCGCCGCCCCGGCGAAATCCACCCCCGGACGCGCGCTCCCGCCCAATGTTCTTTAAGCTAGTACTCGGCGACCCGCTCCCAGTGACCCCCAGGCTGGTTGAGCGGGTCGCCCCTTCTTCCCTTCCTGTGCTCGCGCGTGGCCGCGCTTCGCCCGGGAAGGGGCGTCGTATTGCCCGGGGGCCGAGCCCCCGGACCCCCACGGTGCCTCCGGCGGCGGTTGGGTGGTGGGTCTTGTTGGTACAAAAAAGAGTTGGGGCGTAAGAAAAGCGGCGAGGCTGGTGGCCTCGCCGCTTTTTGTGGTTGGGGGGTTACGCCAGGGCGGTTTCTACTGGGGTGTGGGGGAGGTCGTGGGCGGTGGCTACTGGGGCGTTGGTCAGAGCGCCGGAGTGGGTGTTCAGGCCCAGGGCCAGGGACGGGTCGGCGGAGAGGGCGGCTTTCCAGCCCTTGTCCGCCAGCTGTACCGCGTAGGGGAGGGTCACGTTGGTGAGGCCGTAGGTGCTCGTGCGCGGGACTGCGCCGGGCATGTTGGCTACGCAGTAGAAGACCGAGTTGTGGACCGTGTAGGTCGGGTCGTCGTGGGTGGTCGGGCGCGAGTCGGCGAAGCAGCCGCCCTGGTCGATGGCGATGTCCACGAGGACGCTGCCCGGCTTCATGCGGGAGACCAGGTCGTTGGAGACCAGCTTCGGGGCCTTCGCGCCGGGGACCAGGACCGCGCCGATGACCATGTCTGCCTCAAGGACCGACTGCTCCACGGAGAGGCGGTTCGAGGTGACGGTGCGGATGCGGCCGCCGAAGTCGTTGTCGATCTGGCGGAGGCGGTCCACGTTCGTGTCCAGGATCTCGACGTCGGAGCCCAGACCCAGCGCGACGCGAGCGGCGTTGAGGCCGGCCACGCCGCCGCCGATGACGACCACGCGGGCCGGGTGCACGCCGGGGATGCCGCCGGGCAGGACTCCGCGGCCGCCGCTCGGCTTCATCAGGGCGTAGGCGCCGACCTGCGGGGCCAGCCGACCCGCGACCTCGGACATCGGGGCCAGCAGCGGCAGCGCGCCGTTCGGCTTCTGCACCGTCTCGTAGGCGATCGCGGTGGTGCCCGCGGCCAGCAGCGCGTCGGTCAGCGGACGGTCCGCGGCGATGTGCAGGTAGGTGAACAGCACCAGGTCCTTGCGCAGGCGCGGGTACTCCTCGGCGATCGGCTCCTTCACCTTCAGCACGAGTTCGCCCTCGGACCACGTCTCTTCCGCCGTGGCGAGCACCTTCGCGCCCGCGGCGACGTACTCCTCGTCCGTGATGGACGACCCGGTCCCGGCACCCGTCTCGACGAAGACGTCGTGCCCGCGACCGACCAGCTCGTGCACGCCGGCCGGGGTCAACGCGACCCGGTACTCGTGCTTCTTGATCTCACGGGGAACGGCGATGCGCACTGTCTTGCCTCCTGGCGGCGGGTTCTGGCGAAGGTGTTGCCACTCACGGTGATCTACCCGGACAGCGGTGTCATCATCCCGTCGCCACAGTCTTGCGCGGGGTGAGTAGTGCTGTCAGGACAACGCACTTGACCTCGACCGCACTTGAGGTAGTTGGCTGGCGCATGGCGGAGACTCGAGGAAGGGCGTACATGCGAGCGGTGTGGCTGCGGGAGTTCGGCGGTCCGGCGGTGCTGGAGGCGGGGGACGCCCCCGATCCGGCCCCCGGACCGGGGCAGGTGCTGATCGAGGTGGCGTTCGCCAACGTCACCTTCGTGGAAACGCAGTTCCGGGCGACCGGCACCGGGCCGTTCGCGGGCGCGCTGCCGATGGTGCCCGGCAACGGCGTCGGGGGTGTGATCAGCCGCGCCGGGGAGGGCGTGGACCCGGCGCTGGTCGGGAAACGCGTGGTGACGTCGACCGGCGGCAGCGGCGGTTACGCCCAGCGCGTGGTCGTGGACGCGGCGTTGGTGTTCCCGGTCCCGCACGCGCTGAGTCTTGATGCGGCTGTCGCGTTGCTGGCCGACGGCCGTACGGCGACCGGGCTGGTGCACGCGACGGCGGTGGCACCAGGGGAACGGGTGCTGGTCGAGGCTGCCGCGGGAGGGGTCGGCAGCCTCTTGGTACAGCTGGCGAAGGCCGCGGGCGCGGAGGTCGTGGCGGCTGCGGGCGGAGCGGAAAAGCTTGCCCGGGCGCGGGAATTGGGCGCGGATCTGGCGGTCGATTACACGGATCCGCAGTGGACCGCGGAGGTCGGGGAGGTGGACGTGGTGTTCGACGGCGTGGGAGGTGCGGTCGGTACGGCGGCGTTCTCTTTGGTGCGGCCAGGCGGGCGGATGGCGATTTACGGTCTGTCAAGCGGTTCGTGGGCGGAAGTGTCCGAAGAGGACGCTGCCGCGCGCGGTGTGAAGCTGGTGCGGTCGATCGGCGACGTGGCGGCGATGCGCGGTTATACCGAATCGGCGTTGGCGGCGGCTGCGGCCGGACAGCTCACTCCGGTGATCGGGCAGCGGTTTCCGCTGGAACGCGCGGCTGACGCGCACGCGGCGATTGAGTCTCGGGGGACGATTGGGAAGACGTTGTTGATCGCGTGAAAGACTTCGACGTCGACAGTTTCCTCACGCAGCCGCTGACCGCACGGGTCGCCACTGCGGGTCCGACCGTCCGGCCCACCTGGTATCTCTGGGAGGACGGGGCGTTCTGGATCCTCAGCGGCCCCTGGTCGCGGCTGCCCGACCGGGTGCGCGCGGAGCCGCGGATCGCGGTGACAGTGGACGTCTGCGATCTCGCGACGGGCTTGGTGCGTCAGGTGATCGCGCGCGGACCGGCCGAGATCGAGCCGTTCGACGTGCCCCGGGGGCGGCGGAAACTGGTGCGGTATCTGGGCCCGGACGAGTCCGCGTGGGATCCGCGGTTTCGCGCGTATCTGCTGGACGATCCGGCCGAGCGCGGCACGGTGTGGATCCGGATGCGGCCAAAATCGTTGCGGGACAACGATCTCAGCTACGCGGTCAGCTCCAGCGGAGTGCGATCAGCTGGGTGAGCAGGGCGAGCCGGACGTCGGGGTCGTCCAGGTTCAGCGGGACCAGTTCCAGCAGCCGTTTCATTCGGTACCGCAACGTGTTCGGGTGAATTCGCAGTCGTTCCGCGGCGGCGCGGGGGTCGCCGGGGTGTCGTAGCCATTCGTAGAGAGTGTCGACGTACCCGGCGTTGCTCGTCTCGTCGTGCGCGCGCAGCACGCCGAGCGGGCCGAGTTCCGATACCTGCGCCGCCGCTGCTCCGGCGGCGGCGCGGTGCAGGACCAGCGCGGTCCACGCTTCGTCGTACGCCACGACGCGGCCCTCGACCAGTCCTGCCCGCAGCAGGCCCAGCGCTTCGTCCGCTTGGGCGCGCGACGCCGCCAGCGCAGTCGGATCGCCGGGGGCACCCGCTGCCGCGCGTGGCAGTCCGCCTCGGCGGGAGGCGGGTTGGGCGAGCAGCGCGTCCCGCAGTTCCGGCCAGCCGCCCTCGCCGGTGCGGTCCGGCACCACGACGTACAGCAACCCGCCCAGTTCGGCCGCGACCGGGCGGCGTCCGAAACCCTGCGAGATCCGTTCCAGCAAAGCCAGCAACAGCCCTTCGGCGTCCCGGCTGTCGCCGCCGCTGACGTCCACGACGACGACTCGGTGCGGCTCGTCGGACAGATCCAGTTCGGCGACCACCCGGCGCGGCGGGACCTGCCCTTCCAAGACCGCGCGCAGCAATTCGGCGGAAGCGCGGCGCTGGGCGTCGGTGTGCGCGCGCCGTCGCAGCAGATGCAGCGCGACCACCGGGGCCGCGTCCGCGAAAGCCGCCGCGCGTTCTTCGGAAACCGGGCCGGGGACGACGGCCCACATCGAACCCAGCAGTTCGCCGCCCATCCGGATGGGCACGATCAGCCGCGGCAGGGTGCCGTCGCGCTGGGCTGGGACGAAGATCGTCTGCCTGCCCCGGGAAAGCTCGCGGAACACGCCTCGCGAGCGGAACCGGGCCAGCACGTCGTCCGGGATGCGGCGGCCCATGATCGTCGCGACGCGCGCCGGGTCGGTGAGGTCCTGGCGCGCGGAGTAGGCGAGGACGCGCGAGTTGGTGTCCTCGATCGTCACCGACGCGTCGACCACCGCGGCCACGGCGTCGGCGAGCCGGAAGAGATCGCCGGAACCCGGGTCGCCGCCTTCTTCGAGCGCTTCGGATTCGTCGGCGAGCGCGTCCAGAACTGTGCGCAACAGCCAGACCAGCTGAGCCCAGGACGTCGCCGCGTGGACCTGGATCAACGCGATCCCAGCCGACTTCGCCGCGCGCCGCACCGACTGTTTCGCGGCCAACGGCGGTTTGAGCAGCACCGCCGCCGCACCCCGGCCGGCGCTCACCCGGACGAGCGCCGCGGCATCGGCTGACTCGATGGTGGCGACGCCGAGCACCAGGTCACCCGCGGCGATGGCGGACTCCGCGCCCGGCTCGGCGATCACCACGTCGCCGACCGCGGGACAGCCTTCGGGCACGAGAAGCGCGTGGAGCAGCGTGGGACCGACCCGGTCCACGACGCTGCGCACCGAAACCACAGCTACCTCCAGCGCTTCTGACGTTCTTGCTGGAACGGTAGAAGACTGCACCGGTTTCGCCACCCGCGGCACCAGATTAGGGAGATAGGGACAGCGCGGAGGACCGGATGGGCATCCAAGGCGCGCCCAAAATCCTCGTCGCGGTGACCGACCTGCCGCGCACCTACCGCGAATTGCCCGCCAAAGGAGTGGATTCCCCGGAGAAGCAGCCGCGGGGCTGGTGGGCGATGTTCACCGACTCGGAAGGGAACCGGTTCGCCCCGCAGGAACGCGAGTGAACACTTTCGGCCACGGCTTGAAGTAAGACACCAGCGTCGCCCCCAACAACAGCGTCAGCCCGACGCTCATCGCCCCGGTTCCCGCCACCGCGCTCGCCCCGACGGTCTCGCCCCGAGACGCCTGCTCGCCGTGTGCGACGAAAGACGGGACTACCAGCAGGTTTCCGCCGCCGAACAGGATCAGCGTCGCCAGCAGTTTCCACAGCACCCAGTGGTAGCGCACCAGCTTCCACTTCGTGCCGAGCCCGAGCACGACACCGGTCGCCAGCGCGAGCAGGCTGGCCGGGAAATAGAGCGCGCCGGCGAGAATCCCGGCGATGACGTTCGCGCTGCGCGTGGTCACCGGATCGAAGCCGGCGATCGCGAGGACGCTGCAGATCAGCACCGCGAGTTCGGCCCCGATCCAGCCGACCGACGTGACGACGTGGCCGAACAGGAACCACTTCCGGGTCGTCGGGCGCATTCTCCAGTCCATGCGCTTGAGGGTGCGTTGTACGACACCGTCGCGTCGTCCGTCAGCGCTCGGCACTTGTTCCTACGTCCGGGTGCGTAGGACTCTCATCTCGTGAGAGCGGTTGGGCGTTTCGTCCGGCCTGGTTAGCGTCGGCGCCCAGCCGACCCGTCCCACGACCGCTAGGAGCGAGCAGATGCCGGAAGACACCACGAGCTGGTCCTTCGAGACCAAGCAGATCCACGCGGGGGCGGCGCCCGACCCGGCCACCGGCGCTCGTGCCACGCCGATCTACCAGACCACCTCGTACGTCTTCCGCGACACTCAGCACGGGGCCGATCTCTTCAGCCTCGCCGAGCCCGGCCACATCTACACGCGGATCAACAACCCGACCCAGGACGTGCTGGAGCAGCGCGTCGCCACCCTCGAAGGCGGCGTCGCCGGTCTCGCGTTCGCCTCCGGGTCGGCGGCGGTCACCGCGGCGATCCTGAACCTGGCCAACGCGGGCGACCATTTCGTCACCAGCCCGTCGTTGTACGGCGGCACCTACAACCTCTTCCACTACACGCTGCCGAAGCTCGGCATCGAGGTCACCTTCATCGAGGACCAGGACGACGCGGAGCAGTGGCGGGCCGCGGTCCGGCCGAATACCAAGCTGTTCTTCGCCGAGACGCTGGCCAACCCGAGCAGCGCCGTGCTCGACATCCGCAAAGTCGCCGACGTCGCCCACGAAGTCGGTGTCCCGCTGGTCGTGGACAACACGGTGCCGACGCCGTACCTGGTCCGCCCGATCGAGCACGGTGCGGACATCGTCGTGCACTCGGCGACGAAGTACCTCGGCGGCCACGGCACGACGGTCGCCGGCGTGCTGGTCGACGGCGGCACGTTCGACTTCGGCAAGGACCCGGGCCGTTTCCCGGGCTTCAACGAGCCCGACCCGAGCTACCACGGTCTCAAGTACTGGGAGGCGCTCGGCCCGGGTGCGTTCGCGGCCAAGGCGCGCGTGCAGATCCTGCGCGACACCGGCGCGGCGATCGCCCCGCTGAACAGCTTCCTCATCCTGCAGGGCATCGAGACGCTGTCGCTGCGCGTGGAGCGGCACTCGACCAACGCGCAGGCTCTCGCGGAATGGCTCGAAGAACGCGACGAGGTCGAGAAGGTGTACTACGCCGGACTGCCGTCGAGCCCGTACCACGCGGCGGCGCAGAAGTACCTGCCGCGCGGCGTCGGCGCGGTGCTGTCGTTCGAGCTGCGCGGCGGCGTCGAGGCGGGCCGGAAGTTCGTAAACGGCACTGAATTGCACAGTCAGCTGGTGAACCTCGGCGACGTGCGCAGCCTGATCGTGCACCCGGCGTCGACCACGCACAGCCAGCTCGGCCCCGAGGAGCAGGTCGCCGCCGGCGTCACGCCGGGCCTCGTGCGGCTCGCTGTCGGACTGGAAGGAATCGAAGACCTGAAGGCCGACCTCGAGGCAGGCTTCCGAGCCGCCAAGGCGGCGCTGTGACCGATCCCGGCGCGAGTCTTCCGCCCGTCACCGGCGCGTGGCGGGCGGGGGACCCACCCGGCAGACGGCAATGGTTCACCGGTCCCGGCGCACTCGCGCTGGAGGCCGGTGCGACCCTGCCCAGCTACACCCTCGCGTACGAAACGTGGGGAACGCTCAACTCCGAGAGGTCCAACGCCGTCCTCGTCGAGCACGCTCTCACCGGCGACAGCCACGCCGCCGGACCCGCCGAACCCGGACATCCGAGTCCCGGATGGTGGGACGGACTGATCGGCCCTGGCAAGGCTTTCGACACCGGCGAGCTGTTTGTCGTGGCCCCTAACGTCCTCGGCGGCTGTCAGGGGTCGACCGGTCCGTCTTCTCTTGCCCCGGACGGCGAGGCGTGGGGCAGCCGGTTCCCGGCGCTGACCGTCCGAGACCAGGTCAACGCCGAAGCGGCGCTCGCGGACGCACTCGGTATCGAACGCTGGGCCGCCGTCGCGGGCGGTTCGATGGGCGGGATGCGGGCTCTCGAATGGGCCGTAAGTCAACCCGATCGTGTCGCCTCGGCGCTGGTCCTCGCTTCGACCGCCCGCGCGTCCGCCGAGCAAATCGCCTGGGCCGCACCACAACTGCACGCGATCCGCAGCGACCAGGCTTGGCACGGCGGTGACTACTACACCGCCGCCGAAGGCCCCTACCGCGGATTGGGTGTGGCCCGGCGGATCGCGCACGTCACCTACCGCTGCGAACCCGAACTGGAGACGCGTTTCGGGAATCGCCCGCAGCCGGACGAGGATCCGGTGGCCGGTGGACGGTTCGCGGTTGAGTCCTATCTGGACCATCACGCGGACAAGCTCGTCCACCGCTTCGACGCGGGTTCCTACGTGGTGCTCACCGAATCCATGAACACCCACGACGTCGGCCGTGACCGAGGCGGGGTCGCCGCCGCGCTAGGCCGGGTCACCGCACAGGTGGTGGTCGCCGCGGTGGACAGCGACCGGCTCTACCCGCCGTACCAATCGCACGAGATCGCGACGGCGGTCGGCGGCGAGGCCACGGTGCTGACGTCGCCGTACGGCCACGACTCGTTCCTCATCGAGACCGAGCAGATCGCCGCACTGGTCAAGACTCTGCTGGGCTGACCTCGCTCGCCGAACGTCCGTGAAGGGAACCCTGAGGGAATCAGATTCCCCCAGGGTTCCCCTCACGACCCGCTAGCTCGGCAAACTCAGCCGATCGCCGAGGTCAGCGGCGAGTAGTAGCCGCCCCGCTGCCCAGCGGCAGTCGGGTGGTACGACTCGTCCACCGGCCAGGTCAAACTGTGCAGGTAGTCGCTCGCCGACGAGCAGATGTTGTGCCCGACGAACGCCGACCGGACGTCCACGAACTTCCCGCCAGCCGCGGAAACCCGGGACGACAGCACCGACGCGAGCGTGTCCGCGCCGGAGTTGATCGCCGACCGCTTCGTGTCGCTCAATCCGACGTTGCACGATCCGGGCACGGTGTAGAACCGCGGATAGGACAGCACGACCAGCTGAGCCCCGGGAGCCTTGCTCTTGGCCGCCGAGTACACCTTGTCCAGCAACCCGGGCAGGGTGTTCTGCACGTACGTCTTGGCGGTGTTGACCCGGTCCACGCAGGTCTGGTCGCTTCCCAGCGTGCACGTCTTGATCACGTCGGTGAACCCGGCGTCGTTGCCGCCCACGGTGAGCGTGATCAAGGTGGCGTTGGACGGCATCGAGCTGATCTGGTTCAGCACGTCGCCGGTTTTCGCGCCCGAGCAGGCGAGGAAGGTGAAATTGGTGCCGGAGTGGGCGTTGGCCCACAACTGGCCGTACGAGTTGGCACTGCGTTTGCAGCCGCCGGAATCGCCGTAGCTCCCGGCGCCCACTCCGGAGGAGTAGGAGTCGCCGAGCGCGACGTAGTTTTGCGATGCAGCACTCGCGGCGGACGCGAACCCGAGCGAGGTGGCGAGAGCGACCCCCAGGGCCGCGCACATCCGAAGGATGCGTCGTGATGGTTGACGGGTGTTTGCAGCCATAGGTCACTCCTGTCGTGACAGCTTGACGCGGTAAAGCTTTACCAGGTGCAATCCCCACGAGACACCCCTGAAATCCGGGTGCCTCCACTTGGCCCAGGCAGGAAGTAGGACCGGAGGTTAGCGTTCGCTAACCGCGGGACCTACTATGTGCGGATGTCGGCGAATTCCCTCCCACTGGTGAACGGCGCGAAGCCGAACAGGCGGGAACAAATCCTCACCGCCGCCGCCGAGCTGTTCGCCCACCACGGTTTCCACGGCGTCGGCATCGACGACATCGGCGCGGCCGTCGGCATCTCCGGTCCCGCGCTGTACCGGCATTTCCGCAGCAAGGACGCGATTCTCGGGGAAATGCTGAACTCGATCAGCCACTACCTGCTCGAGGGCGGCACCGCGCGCGCCGAGGCGGGCGGCACCCCGGACGAGCTGCTGGCCGCGCTCGTGCGGTTCCACGTCGACTTCGCGCTCGACCATCCGGCGCTGATCACCGTGCAGGAGCGCAATCTCGCGAATCTCACCGACGGTGATCGCAAACAGGTGCGCGCGCTTCAGCGGCAGTACGTCGAGGTGTGGGTGCGGGCGATTCGCGAAGCTGTGCCCGGCCTCGGCGAACGCCAGGCGCGGTCGGCGGCACACGCCGTGTTCGGCTTGATCAACTCGACGCCCTACAACCGCCATCTCGGTGACAGCGCACTCGCCGATCTGCTGTGCCGGCTCGCGCTGGGTGCGCTTTCCGCGGCGGGCTGAGGCCGCGATCCGGGGTATCCCGCCGACCGCCGGTCTGGTGTTTGATAGGCACGTGACCGCGGACCGGAGCGAGGGCGAGCAGCGGCTCGTCGAGAAGGCGCAGCGCGCGCTCGTCGCCATCAGTCTTGGCGAGGACACGGAGGCGCTGGAAGAGGTCACGCCCTCGTCCCAGGAGCCGGGCGAACGCGACGAGGAGACCAAAGAGCTGATGCTGCTGCTCTTCGGCGAGTGCAGCGCGATGGTGTCCACGCTCGGTGACGGCGGCACCGCCCCGGTCAAGGTGCAGGTTTTCGACGAGGCGGGCGAAGAGGTTTCGATCGACCAGGCCGATCCGCCGGTCCGCACCGCTGTTCGCACGCTGCTCGCCGAGGTGCACGGCAATACCGCCGCCGCCCGCGAGCAGGTCGAGATCGCGTTGGCGAGCGCCGCCCCCAACGAGGTGGACAGCCTCCTGCTGCAGGCGCTGCGCTGGACGATCCGGCTGTCGGTCGAATGCCTCGAACGGGATCTGCCGGTGGCCGGCTGGATCTCCGACGCCGTCGCGGGCTGAGTGTTTCTCCCGCTGTTGCGGTGCTTTCCGCGCGGGGATGGTTAGGCGAGTGTGGTCGATCCGCTGATCGAGCGCCGGGCGTCGGCGTAGCGGTCGCGGAAGGGGGCGCTGGCGGCGGGCCCGGCGGTGAAGACGAAGCCGTCGCCGTCCACTTGCCGTCCGGTCGCCTGGTCGACGAGGACGGGTTCCACCTCTTCGCCGGTCGCCGCGTCGACCAGGATCATGCTGCGCTCGGCCGGGTCGAGCCGGGAATTCCCCCACGCGGCGAGCGCGACGAGCACCGGCCGCAGCGACCGGCCCAGTTCGGTGAGCAGGTACTCGTACCGGACCGGGTTGTTCTGGTACGGCTTCTTCTCCAGGAGCCCGTTCTCCACCAGGGATTTGAGCCTGCTGGTGAGCATGCTGGTGGAGATCTTCAGGTTGGCCTGGAACTGGTCGAAGCGGCGGTAGCCGTCGAAGCAGTCGTGCAGGAGCAGCAGCGTCCACCATTCGCCGACGTAGCTCAGCGCCGTCGACAGCGGGCATTCGCGGTCTTCCGGTTTGATCTTGGGCGCCACGGGGTTGCCTGCCCTTCTAGTCACTGCTAATGTCGAAGTCACTGGGTTCTATTTTAGCAGTCAGGAGGGCGATCGTGGCCGATGGGTCTTTGCTCGGCAGGCGTGCCCTGGTCACGGGCGGAACGAAGGGAACGGGCGCGGCGGTCGCGCAACGTCTCCGCGACGCTGGGGCCACGGTGATCGTCACTGCGCGAGCCAAGCCCGAGCACTACCCGGAAGGGGAGCCCTTCGTCGCCGCGGACACGTCGACTGTCGAGGGTGCCGAAGCGGTGGTGGACGCGGTGACGCGCGAGGGAGGCGTGGACATCCTCGTGCACGTCGTCGGTGGTTCGCGCTCTCCGTCGGGTGGCTTCGCGGCGCTGTCCGACGAAAACTGGGCGGAGGAACTGAACCTCAACCTGCTCGGCGCGGTGCGGCTCGACCGCGGCCTGATCCCGGCGATGGTCGACCGGGGCAAGGGCGCCGTCGTGCAAGTGACCTCGATCCAGCGCGCGATGCCGCTCCACAACGCCACTTTGGGCTACGCCGCGGCGAAGGCCGCTCTGGCGACGTACAGCAAGGGACTGTCGAACGAAGTCGCGCCCAAGGGCGTCCGGGTGAACACCGTGTCGCCGGGATTCATCAGGACCGGCGCGGCCGAAGCCTTGATCGACCGGATCGCCGAGGGGCAGGGCATCGGCGCCGACGCCGCGCTGGCATCGGCGCCGACGCCGCGCTGGCCTCGCTGATGGATTCCCTCGGCGGCATCCCGCTGGGCCGCCCGGCCGAGCCGGAAGAGGTCGCCGAACTGGTGGCCTTCCTCGTGTCGGACCGGGCCTCGGCCATCACCGGCGCCGAGCACGTCATCGACGGCGGCACCGTCCCCACTGTGTGAGTTACCCGGCCTGAACAGGAGAATCATCATGACTGCCGCCGTACCCCGGATTGTCCGGCGCTACTTCTCGCTCGCTCCCGCGGAGGATGCCGAGGCGTACTTCGCGCTGTTCGCCGACGACGCCCTCGTGGAGGACGAAGGCAAGGAGTACGCGGGAATCGACGCGATCCGCGCCTGGCGCACCGAGGTCCCCCGGGTCGAGTACGAGATCACCGGCGTCGAACCGGCCGTCGAGGGGCTGGTGGTGACCTGCACGATCACCGGGGATTTCCCGGGCAGCCCCTTCGCCGGCCTGAAATTCCGGTTCGAGCAGTTCGACGACGACCAGGTGAAAGTCCTGCGCATCCGGCCCTGAGCCCGCCGCGGCGGGCTGGACTGGACACGGCGGTTAACGAGCACTAACATCTCCGGCGGAGTTAACGACCGCTAACGTCTCGACGGAGAGTCATGGACACGCCGGTACTGCGCAGTTCCGCGGATCCGAACAGCGACACGTTCACCCGTAGCGTCACCTCGCACGGCGAATTGGTCGAGGATCTGCACAAGCGGCTCGCCGCCGCCCGCCTCGGCGGGCCGGAGAAGTCGCGCGCCCGCCATGTGGAACGCGGCAAGCTGCTGCCCCGCGACCGGGTGGACACGCTGCTGGACCCGGGTTCGCCGTTCCTCGAGCTTTCGCCACTCGCTGCGACTGGGTTGTACGACGACGAGGCCCCGTCCGCGGGCATCATCACCGGGATCGGGCGGGTGTCCGGCCGCGAATGCGTGATCGTCGCCAACGACGCCACGGTCAAGGGCGGCACGTACTACCCGATGACGGTGAAGAAGCACCTGCGGGCGCAGGAAGTCGCGCTGCACAACAACCTGCCGTGCATTTACCTGGTCGACTCCGGCGGCGCGTTCCTGCCGCGGCAGGACGAGGTCTTCCCGGACCGCGAACACTTCGGCCGGATCTTCTACAACCAGGCCACCATGTCCGCGCGCGGGATCCCGCAGATCGCCGCTGTGCTCGGCTCGTGCACCGCTGGCGGCGCGTACGTCCCGGCGATGAGCGACGAAGCGGTCATCGTGCGCAATCAGGGCACCATTTTCCTTGGCGGTCCGCCGTTGGTGAAGGCGGCGACCGGCGAGGTCGTCACCGCTGAGGAACTGGGCGGCGGCGACGTGCACGCCCGCCAGTCCGGCGTCACCGACCACCTCGCGGACGACGACACGCACGCCTTGCGCATTGTCCGTGACATCGTTTCGACGCTCGGCCCGCGCACACCGCGGCCGTGGGACGTCAAGGAGATCGAGCCGCCCGCGGCGGACGAACGCGAGCTGTACGGCGTGGTGCCGACGGATTCGCGCACCCCGTACGACGTGCGCGAGGTCATCGCCCGCGTCGTCGACGGCAGCCGGTTCGCGGAGTTCAAAAAGGAATACGGCTCGACGCTCGTCACCGGTTTCGCGCACATCCACGGCCACCCGGTCGGCATCATCGCGAACAACGGCGTGCTGTTCGCCGAGTCCGCGATGAAGGGCGCGCACTTCATCGAACTGTGCGACCGGCGCTCGATTCCGTTGGTGTTCCTGCAGAACATCACCGGGTTCATGGTCGGCCGCGCGTACGAGGCGGGCGGCATCGCCAAGCACGGCGCGAAAATGGTCACCGCGGTGGCCTGTGCGCGGGTGCCGAAGTTCACCGTGATCATCGGCGGATCCTTCGGCGCGGGCAACTACTCCATGTGCGGCCGGGCGTATTCGCCGCGGTTCCTGTGGATGTGGCCGAACGCGCGGATTTCCGTGATGGGCGGCGAGCAAGCGGCGTCGGTGCTGTCGACGGTCCGCCGCGACGCGATCGAGGGCCGCGGCGGCGAATGGTCCACAGAGGACGAAGAGACCTTCAAGGACCCGATCCGCGAGCAGTACGAGGAACAGGGCAGCCCGTACTACTCCACCGCGCGGCTGTGGGACGACGGTGTGATCGACCCGGCGGACACCCGCACGGTGCTCGGCCTCGCGCTGTCGGCCGCGGCTAACGCGCCCTTGCCCGAGGTCAACTACGGCGTCTTCCGGATGTGAATGGGACATGGTCGAGGGTTCTTTGTTCAACACTGTTCTGGTTGCCAACCGCGGGGAGATCGCGGTTCGCGTAATCCGGTCGCTGCGTGCGCTCGGGATCCGTTCCGTCGCGGTGTACAGCGACGCGGACGCCGACGCCCGGCACGTGCGCGAGGCAGACACCGCGGTGCGCCTCGGCCCGGCCGAAGCGGCGAAGAGCTACCTGTCGATTCCGACGATTGTCGCGGCGGCAAAGGAAACCGGCGCACAAGCGGTGCATCCCGGGTACGGCTTCCTCGCCGAGAACACCGCGTTCGCGCGGGCTTGCGCGGAGGCCGGGCTGGTGTTCATCGGCCCGCCGCCGGAAGCCATCGACAAGATGGGCGACAAGATCCGGGCGAAGGCCACGGTGTCCGCGGCCGGTGTCCCGGTTGTGCCCGGTGCGTCCGATGTGGACATCCCGGAGGGCGGGTTCGCCGAAGCGGCGGCGAAAGTCGGCTATCCGCTGCTGCTGAAGCCGTCCGCCGGTGGTGGCGGCAAGGGCATGCGCCTGGTGCACGAAGAGTCCGAATTGGACGCTGCGATCGAGTCCGCGCGCCGGGAAGCGAAGAGTTCGTTCGGCGATGACACGCTGCTGATGGAGCGGTTCGTCACCACGCCGCGGCACATCGAGATCCAGGTGCTGGCCGACACCCACGGCACCGTTCTGCATCTCGGCGAACGCGAGTGCAGCCTGCAGCGGCGGCACCAGAAGATCATCGAGGAAGCGCCGTCGGTGCTGCTGGACGAGGCGACGCGGGCGAAAATGGGCGCGGCGGCCGCGGAAGCCGCGCGGTCGGTCGGCTACGTCGGCGCGGGCACGGTCGAATTCATCATGTCCGCGCACAATCCGGACGAGTTCTTCTTCATGGAGATGAACACCCGGCTGCAGGTCGAGCACCCGGTCACGGAAATGGTGACCGGCCTCGACCTGGTGTCCTGGCAGGTGCGGGTGGCAGCAGGGGAGCCACTCGGATTGACCCAGGACGACGTGCGCCTAGACGGGCACGCGGTCGAAGCCCGGGTCTACGCCGAGGATCCGGCGCGCGGCTTCATCCCGACTGGCGGCACTGTGCTCGCCGTGCACGAGCCCTCCGGCGACGGCGTGCGGGTGGACTCGTGGATGTCGGTCGGTGCGGTGGTCGGTTCGAACTACGACCCGATGCTGGCGAAGATCATCGCGCACGGCCCGGACCGGGCGTCGGCGCTGCAGAAACTCGACCGCGCGCTGGCCGACACCGCGTTGCTCGGCCTCGGCACGAACATCGCGTTCCTGCGCGGTCTGCTCGCTGACGAGGACGTTCGCGCCGGACGGCTGGACACCGAACTGGTGGACCGTCGACTGTCCGATTTGGTCTCCTCGGAAGTCCCGGCCGGGTTTTTCGTCGCCGCGGCAATGGATCGGCTGCTTTCGCTGCAGCCGACGGGCTCGGTCGTGGACCCGTGGGACATCCCGAGCGGATGGCGGCTCAGCGGTCCCGGCGGGGTCACTTTTCGCTTGCGCACCGGGGAAAGCCAGGCCGTGGTGCGGGTCGAGGGCACGCCGTCGGACGCTTCGGTGCGAGTGGACGACGCTGAGCCAGTTCGCGTTTCCGCCCGCCGCGAAGGCGATCTGCTTGAGGTACGCCGGGCTAACGGAGTGGAGCGGTACCGCTGCGCCGACGGTCCACAACGGACAGTGTGGCTGGCCCGCGAAGGCCGGTCGTTCGCGTTCGCCGACCAGGAATTCACGCTGTCCTCGCGCGGCGAGGCGGCGGGCGCTGGTCCGGTGAAGAGCCCGATGCCGGGAACGGTGCTGGTGGTGAAGGCCGCCGAAGGCGACGTGGTGAGCGCGGGGACGCCGCTGCTCGTTGTCGAGGCGATGAAGATGGAGCACACCGTGACCGCGCCCATCGACGGTGTGGTGACTGAGCTTTCGGTTCGGGTCGGCCAGCAGGTCGCGCTCGACGAGACGCTTGCCGTCGTGAGCGCAGCAGAGGAGAAGCAGTGATCGACTTCCGGCTGGACGAGGAATACGAAGCGCTCCGCAAGACGGTCGAGGACTTCGCGCAGGCGGAGGTCGCGCCGGTGATCGGCCCGCTGTACGAGAAGGAAGAATTCCCGTACGAGCTGGTCGCCAAGATGGGCGAGATGGGCCTGTTCGGCCTGCCGTTCCCGGAGGAGTTCGGCGGCATGGGCGGGGATTACTTCGCGCTGTGCCTCGCGCTGGAGGAACTCGCCCGGGTCGACTCGTCGGTCGCGATCACGCTGGAGGCGGGGGTCTCGCTCGGCGCGATGCCCATCTACCGCTTCGGCACCCAGGAGCAGAAGGAAACCTGGCTGCCGAAGCTGACCACGGCCGAGGCGCTCGGCGGGTTCGGCCTCACCGAACCCGGCGGCGGCTCCGACGCGGGGGCCACCCGCACGCGCGCCCGGCTCGACGGCGACGAGTGGATCATCAACGGCAGCAAGGCGTTCATCACCAACTCCGGCACCGATATCACGAGGCTGGTCACCGTCACCGCCGTCACCGACGTGATGGAGAACGGCCGCAAGGAGATCTCGGCGATCATCGTCCCGTCCGGCACGCCGGGCTTCGCGGTGGCCCCGAAGTACTCGAAGGTCGGCTGGAACTGCTCGGACACCCACGAACTGTCCTTTTCGGACGTCCGGGTGCCCGCCGAGAACCTGGTGGGCAAGCGGGGCCGCGGCTACGCCCAGTTCCTGTCCATTTTGGACGAGGGCCGGGTGGCGATCGCCGCGCTGAGCGTCGGTCTCGCGCAGGGCTGCGTGGACGAATGCCTGAAGTACGCGAAGGACCGCGTCGCGTTCGGCCACCGGATCGGCGAGTACCAGGCGATCCAGTTCAAGATCGCGGACATGGAAGTGCGCGCGCACACCGCCCGGCTGGCGTATTACCAGGCGGCGTCGAAGATGCTGCGCGGCGAGCCGTTCAAAAAGGAAGCGTCGATCGCGAAGCTGGTGGCGTCGAACGCGGCGATGGACAACGCCCGCGACGCGACGCAGGTCTTCGGCGGATACGGCTTCATGAACGAATTCCCGGTCAGCCGCTTCTACCGCGACGCGAAGATCCTGGAAATCGGCGAGGGCACCAGCGAGGTCCAGCGGATGCTCATCGCGCGCCACCTCGGGGTCGGCGCCTGAGACCCAGCGCCGCCGGGGCGTCCGGGCGGAGTCCCGGCGGCGCTGCTTCACCTGTCCCTATTGTGGGGAGATGGAGTTCACCATCCGGCCTGGGGTTGCCGGAGACGCAGACGTCTTGCTGGGGTTTTTCGACGACGCCGTCGAATGGCTGGTCGCGCGGGGGAGCGCGGGCCAAATGGGGCACCGAGCCGTGGAGCAAGATCCCGAGGCGGGTCGAGCGGGTGCGCGAGTACGCGGCCGATCCCGAACTCCGGATCGCGGAGATCGACGGAAAACCCGCGGGCGCGCTGGTCCTCGGGCAGGCCATGCCGTACGCCCCGCTGGTCGACGAGCCCGAGTTGTACGTGCGGCTGCTGATCACTTCGCGCCGATTCACCGGGCACCGGGTCGGCTCGCGGCTGCTGCGGCATGCGATGGACGAGGCGAAACGACGCGGGGTCGACCTCGTGCGCGTCGACTGCTGGGCGGGCGGCGACGGCGATCTGCCGCGCTACTACGAGAGCCAGGGCTTCACGCCGACCGAGCAGTTCACCGTCGACGGCTGGCTCGGCCAGGTCCTTGAGCAACGGGTTGGGGGATAGCGGCGCGGCCTGGGCCGGAGGACGATATTGGCTAAGTGTCAATAGAGGAGAGGAGTCCGATGGCCAGGCAGTCGCTCTCCGGAAAGGTCGTCGTCGTCACGGGCGGCGCGCAGGGCATCGGGGCGGCCACCGCCGCCGCGCTGCACCGGCGGGGCTCCCGGCTCGTGCTCGGCGACCTCGACCGGGTCCGCGCCGAGAAAACCGCTGGCGAGCTGGGTCCGGACGTGGTCGCGGCACCGCTGGACGTCACCGATACGGCTGCCTTCACCGCGTTCCTGGACGACGTCGAAAGCACTATCGGGCCGATCGACGTGCTGATCAACAACGCCGGCATCATGCCGCTCTCGCCGCTGGACGAGGAGGACGACGCGGCCACGCGGCGGCTGCTGGAGATCAACGTGCACGCGGTCGTGCACGGCACTCGCGAGGCCGTCAAACGGATGAAGCCGCGCGGCCGCGGGCACATCGTGAATGTGGCGTCGATGGCCGGAAAGTCCGGATTCGCCGGTGCGGCCACGTACTGCGCGACGAAACACGCGGTGGTCGGGCTGTCCGAGGCGGTGCGGTTGGAGCTGCGCGGCACCGGGGTCGAGGTGTCGTGCGTGATGCCCGCGGTGGTGCGCACGGAACTCGCGTCGGGCCTGGGCGAGGCGCGGTTCATCAAGTCGGTCGGTCCGGAGGACGTCGCGGCGGCGATCGTCGGCGCGCTGGAGCGGCCGAAGTTCGACGTATTCGTGCCGAAATCGCTCGATCTGACCGGCCGGATCACCCGGCTGTTCCCGCGCGCGTTCGGCGAATGGCTGGTGCGCGCGCTCGGCGGCGACCAGCTGCTGGCGTCCGCCGCGCATTCGCCCGAGCGCGCCGAGTACGAGGGCCGGGCCGCCCGGAGCGCGCCGTCTGCCGTCCCGCCTGGTGGGAGCGTCTGAGGCGGACGTGCGCTTGCCGGGGTGCTTGCGGGAGTGGCGTGTTGATGCCGCGCCCGCGCGCACGGCAAGATGCCCGGCAGACGACGAGTTCCAGGAGGCGCTAGATGGTTTCCCCACCGGCCCGGTTGGCCGCCGCGGCGGCCAACGTCGTGGGCAAGGTGTTCCAGGGTGGGGTCGCCGATCTGCGGCCGATGCCGAGGGTGCTGATCGACCAGGGGCCGAACCGGTCGGTGTACCGGATGACGCACGGCTCGTCCGCGACGTCGGGCCCGCCGGTGCTGCTGGTGCCGCCGCTGGCCGCGCCGGCGCTGTGCTTCGACCTGCGCCGCGGCTGCAGCCTCATCGAGCACCTGGTGGAGAGCGGACGCCCGACCTACCTGGTGGACTACGGCATGGTCGCGTTCTCCGACCGCCGCCTCGGCATCGAGCACTGGATCGACGAGGTGCTGCCGAGGGCGATCCGGAAGGTCAGCGAGGACGCCGGCGGACAGGGCGTGCACCTGGTGTCGTGGTCGCTCGGCGGGATTTTCTCCATGCTGGTCAGCGCGGACCAGCCGGACCTGCCGATCGAATCGATCACCGCGGTCGGCTCGCCGGTCGATTTCACCGCGATCCCGATCGTCGCGCCGTTCCGCCCGCTCGTGGACCTCACCGGAGGGCATCTGCTCACCCCGGTGTACCGGGTGTTCGGCGGCGCACCGTCCTATTTGGTCACCCGGGTGTTCCGGGCCACCGGGATCTCCAAGGAGATCACGAAACCGCTGGCGATCCTGAAGAATCTCGACGACCGCGACTACCTCGCGCAGATCGAGGCGGTGGACCACTTCATGAGCAACATGTACGCCTACCCCGGGCGGACGTTCGGCCAGCTGTACCACCGCTTGTTCCGCACGAACGACCTCGCCGAGGGCACCGTCGACCTGAACGGGCGCAAGATCAGCCTGTCCGACGTGAAGGTGCCGATGCTGGTGGTGGCGGGCGAAAACGACACCATCGCGCCGCGCGCGTCGGTGGAACGCGTGGTGCAGCTGCTGGAAAACGCGCCGGAGGTCCGGTTCCGCACCGCGCCCGGCGGGCACCTCGGCGTGCTGACCGGGCGTCGTGCCCGGGGCACGACCTGGCGATACCTCGACGAGTTCCTGGACGACCGGGTCAGCTGACTGAGGGCTGCTGCGGGAAGAACCAGGTGCGGACGTCGCGGGTGCGCAGCGTGACCAGGTTCCGCGCGAAGCCGGTAAAAAAACCGGCGGTACCGTGGGCCGGTGATCGCTGCGTATGTGACGTCGCTCGGCAGCAGTTCCGAGATCGAGGTCGGCAGGCTTCCGGACCCCGAGCCGGGCCCGCGCGAGGTGCTGGTGAAGGTCTCCGCGGTGGCGGTGAACCACGTCGACACCTTCGTCCGTTCCGGCGCGTATCCCACCGAGGTTTCCTTCCCGTTCGTGATCGGCCGGGACCTGGTGGGCACCGTCGTCTCGTCGCCGGTAGACCGCTTCGCTCCCGGCGACCGCGTGTGGTGCAACAGTCTCGGCCACAACGGACGGCAGGGTTCCTTCGCCGAGTACTGCGCGGTACCCGCGGACCGGCTGTATCGCTTGCCGGACGGGGTTTCCGACGACGCCGTCGCCGTCCTGCACACCGCGGCCACCGCGTATCTGGGCCTTTTCGAGCACGCCGACGCCGGCTACGGCGAGACGATCGCGGTGCTCGGCGCGGGCGGCGGCGTCGGCAGCGCGGTCGTCCAACTTGCTTCCACCGCCGGCCTGCGCGTCCTCGCGACCGCCCGCGCCGATGACGCGGAATGGTGCCGGGAATGCGGTGCCGACGAGGTTTTCGACTACGCCGATCCCGACCTCTACCGCAAACTCCCCGCCGTGGATCTGTTGTGGGACAACGCGGGTCAGCACGACCTGGTCTCGGCAGTGCCGCTGTTGTCCCGCGGCGGCCGCATCATCGCGATGGCCGGAATGCAGTCGACCCCGACGTTGCCGATCGGCGAGCTGTACACGCGCGACGCCAGCATCCGCGGTTTCGCCATCAGCAACGCCGGTGTCGCCGCGCTGGGTTCCGCTGCCCGGGTCGTCAACCGGGCCTTGTCCACCGGAATCCTTCGCCCCCGGATCGGCACTCGCCTGCCCCTGTCGTCGGCCGCCGAAGCACACCGATTGCTGGAATCAGGCGAGGCGCGAGGCCGGATTGTGCTGGAGGTCTAGGTCAGGCGCAAAACGACCTTGCCCTGGAGATGACCGCTGTCAAGCAGCCGATGCGCGTCGGCGATGCGCTCGAACGGGAACGTCTCCTGCACGTGGACCCGAAGCTTGCCCTGTTCGACGAGGGCGACCAGCCCGCGCAGACCGACCGGATCCGGGTCGACCGCGATTCCGCTGAACCGCTTTCCGGCCGTCTCGAACTTCGCGATCAGCTCCGTGTCCTCCTCCGCGACCGCCGTCACCAGATGCCCTCCATCGCGGAGAACTCCGAGCGACCGTTCGACGGTGTCGCCGCCGAGAGTGTCGAGCACAACGTCGATATCGTGGGCCACTTCAGCGAAATCGACCTTCGTGTAGTCAATAATTTCGTCGGTGCCGAGCCTCTCGAGGAACTCGCGCTTGCTCTCGCCGGCAGTCGCGATCACGTGCGCACCAAGGGCTTTCGCAATCTGGATCGCGACGTGCCCGACTCCGCCGCCACCGCCGTGAATCAGCACCCGGTCGCCCGCTTTCACGCCGCCGAGGTCGACCAGCCCCTGCCACGCCGTCAGCCCGACCACCGGCAACGCCGCAGCCTCGACGTGCGAGAGCGCCTCCGGTTTGCGCACCAAATGCAATGCCGGTGCCGCCACGAGTTCGGCGTACGCGTTGGCCGCGCGGGGAAACAACGGCATTCCGAACACTTCGTCGCCGGGCCGGAACCGCCAGGTCAACGCCTCTTCGACCACGCCGCTGACGTCCCACCCGAGGACGAACGGCGGGTGGCCGAGCAACGGGAATTCGCCAGCGCGCAGCCGGGCTTCCAGCGGATTCAGCCCGATCGCCTCGACGCGGACAAGGACCTCGGTCGGCAGTGCTCGGGGCTCGGGCGCGTCCGCGATCGTGAGCACCTCGGGACCGCCGAGCTTCTGCTGGGTGATGACTCGCATGACTCTCCTGGTTTCTGGAGGGGAACGGAAACCAGGCTAGGATTCCGATAGGTACCAGCGGGTACCTTGGGATCATGAGCGATTACGGTCCCGGCGGGCTCTTTCTCGCCGACTGTCCGGCGCGTCTCGCGGTGGAGCTGATCGCCGACAAGTGGACGGTGGTCGTGCTCGCGGGTCTGAGCGCGGGCCCGGTGCGGCACGGCGACCTGGTCGGGTTGATCGGCGGAATCTCCCGGAAAGTGCTCACTCAGACGCTGCGACGGCTGGAAGCGCATGGGCTGGTTCGTCGTCAGGCGTACGCGGAGGCACCACCGCGCGTCGAGTACGAACTGACGCCGTTGGGGGCGACGCTGATCGAGCCGATCCACACCTTGACGGAGTGGGCCCGGGCGAACGGGGACGCGGTTCTTGAAGCGCTGGATTCAGCCGACCAGAATGGCTGAAAGAAGGTCTCACGGCTGCGCTTTCTTTTGCATGGAGCTGCTTTTACTGATATTTTCGTAATTGCTGTGACTGCTGTCGTGGTCACGATTCGGGTTCAGAACGGCGTCGGCTGACGACAGGCTGCAACAAGAGAGTCCTCGCGAACGATCCGCAGGTCACTGCAGTCGGCAGAGGGAGGCCGATCGTGATCCAGGGGGCGAGTATACCGCCGCTGACGGCGCGCCCTCGGTTCAGAAATTACGCACTCCATCAAACGGAAAATACCATGAGCGTTCCAGAAGATCGCGGCGTAGTCGAGTTCGAAGAAACCGACCACCAGCACAGCCGGTTGAGACGGCGGATGGAGCTGGAGTTCGTCAAAGACGGACTGGACCTCTCCTCGCTCGAGGCGCAGTCCGTCGAGGAACTTCGCTCGTCGTTGGAGCTGCTCGACGCGGTAACCGCTCGGCAGCGGAAGAAGCTCACTCAGAACAAGAAAGCGCTGGCGGCGGAGAGCGTGACGAACGGGCATTCAGACGTCGCTCGCAAAGTGAATTCAAGTCGCAGCGCCCTGAAGTTTTGCCTGGAGCGGCGCGAGCAGATCCTCGAGCTGATCAACGGATTGACCGTCGGGCAGGAGATCGACAAGCTCCGGAACGCGGTGTCGGTGGTCGACGACGCCGGAACCAAGGAGAAATTCCACCAGTTGCTCGGCGAGTTCGAGAGCAAGACCGGAGAGATCGACGGCGAGCTGAAGGAAACCAGCCGGAAGATCGCCGAAGTCGAGGCCGCGGCGATGGCCGCGGAAATCGACAAGTACGAGCGGAAAGCCAAGGTGTGGCAGAACTTCCTCGCCAAGGAATCCGTCGCGACCTACGTCGGGGCGGCGATCCTGCTGGTGATGTGCCTCTCCGTGGTGGCCGCGATGTTCGCCCACGTGGAGATAAACCAGGTGCTGTCCAGTGCGTTTCTGCTGGTGCTGGGGTACTTCTTCGGGCAATCCACCGGGAAGAAGCAAATGGAATAGCGAGACCGCTCGGCCCGCCTTTGCGAAGCGGGCCGAGCGGCTGGATTAGTTCAGCTGCGCGCTGGTCTTCCCCGGCGCCCGACGAGCCAGGTCCGCCCATGGCCGGTGCGTCACCCGTCGGCGAGGCGTTGGATGGTGGTGCTCAGCCAAGCTTCGAGAGCGGCGGGATCGCCGAGTTCGGAACGCAGGACGCGGAGGCGGGTCGAGACGCCGAGCACGAAGGCGTCGATCGCTGCGGCTCGGCTGCGGGCGTCCGTGTCGTCCAGGCCGCTGTCGCGCAGATAGCGGTGCAGCGGCTCCAGCGAGTTCGTGTCGAGGAAGGCGGCCAGCGCCTCGGCCGCTTCGGGGCGTTCGCCGGACGCGCGTTGCAGCACGAGCAGCGGATCCTCGCCGGGCGCGCCGAACCATCGCTGGACGATGCTCGCCGCGAGACGCGAACCCAGCGCTGAACGGTCGCCGTCGAAAGAGTCCAGGACCGGGATCTCCACCCGGGTCGCCGCCAGGAAAAGGCCGTCCTTGCCGCCGAAGTAACGCGTGATGAGGTTGGGCGACACACCAGCCGCGTCGGCCACGCCCTTGACCGTGCTCGCCGCGTACCCGAGCCGGGCGAACTGGCGTTGTGCGTGCTCCAGGATCCGCTGCCGGGTGGCGGCGGCGTTGCGCGAGGTCATGTGTACGAGCATACACATTTTGTGTACGCTGATACACATGGACGGCGAAATGCGGGAACGACTCCAGCGGACGCGGCGGGTCACGAGCCCGTGGAGCGCCGACGGGACGCGCGGCATCAGCGGCGCCCGCCTTGACGAACTGCTCGGACGCTGGGCGAACGGGTACGACTGGGGCGTGCACGAGCGCCGCATCGGCGAGCTTCCCTGGGAAACGGTGCGGGCAGGCGATACCGAGCTGCGGGTGATCCACCAGCGGTCCGCGGCTCCCGATGCACCGGTGGTCGTGCTGCTGCACGGCTGGCCCGATTCGGTGCTGCGGTTCGAGCGCGTCCTGCCGTTGCTCGCGGACGCGCACGTGGTGGTGCCCGCGCTGCCGGGCTTCCCGTTCGCGGCTCCGCTCACCGGGCCCGGCATGTCGGTCAACCGGATCGCCGGGATCGTCGCGGACGCTCTCGAGGAGCTCGGCTACCCGCGGTACACGGTGTCCGGCGGCGACGTCGGCGGCACCGTCGCGGAACTCCTCGCGGCCGAACATCCGGACCGGGTGGCCGCCCTGCATCTCACGAACATCGCCCCGCAGCACGCGTTCACGGCGGACCCGGCGAAGCTGGCGCCCGACGCGAAGGACTACCTCGCCCGGGCCGCGCAGTGGTTCCGGACCGAGGGCGGGTACATCGCGATGCAGTCGACACGGCCGAACACGCTCGCGGTCGCCCTCGGCGACTCGCCCGCCGGCCTCGCGGCATGGCTCGTCGAGAAGCTGGAGACCTGGTCCGACGGGCCGGCCTTCACCACGGACGAGCTTCTCACCTGGGTCACCGCCTACTGGGCCACCGGCACGATCGGCACCTCTTTCGCCACCTACACCGAACCGGCCACCCTCCCCGCCCGGATCGACACGCCGACCGTGCTCTCCGTGTTCCCGCACGACACCAAACCGGAGCCGCGAAGCTACGCCGAGGCGTTCGTGGACCTCCGCGAGTACGTGGAACACCCCGCCGGCGGCCACTTCGCCGCCTGGGAACAGCCCGTGGCATACGCCGACGACGTACGCCGCGCGATCAAACTGGGCGGCTGAAACGGAAACCGCCCGCCCGCTGTCTCCCGGCGAGGAGCCATCGGGCGGGCGGGTTTGCCTTACCGCGTAATTACTTCAGCTGCGCACTGGTCTTCCCCAGCACCCGCCGAGCCACGATCAACTGCTGAATCTGCTGCGTACCCTCGAAAATGTCCAGGATCTTCGCGTCCCGGGACCACTTCTCCAGCAGCGATTCCTCCGTATACCCATACGCCCCAGCAAGCTCGACGCACTTCAGCGTCACGTCGACCACCGTGCGCCCAGCCTTGGCCTTCGCCATGGAAGCCTGCAGCGAGTTCGGCTGACGGTTGTCCGCCATCCACGCCGACTCCAGCGTCAGCAGGTACGCCGCCTCGTAATCCGCTTCCAGTTGCAGGAAAGCCGCGGCCGCGGCGTGCTGGGTCAAAGCCGGGCGGTCGTAGTCGATGGTCACGCCGGCTTCGGTCAGGACACGGCGGGTTTCGTCCAGCGCCGCGCGGGCGACGCCGATCGCCATCGCGGCCACCAGCGGGCGGGTGTTGTCGAAGGTCTGCATGACCCCGGCGAAACCCTTGGCCGTGTCGATTTCCGGGGTGCCCAAGAGGTTCTCGCGCGGAACGCGGCAGTTCTCGAAGCGCAGCACGGCGGTGTCGGACGCGCGGATGCCCAGTTTGTGCTCCACGCGCACGACCTCGAAGCCCGGTGTGCCCTTCTCCACCACGAACGATTTGATCGCGGCGCGGCCCTTCGTGCGGTCCAGCGTCGCCCAGACCACGACGGCGTCGGCGCGCTGGCCGGACGTCACGAAGATCTTTTCGCCGTTCAGGATGTAGTCGTCGCCGTCCTCGGTGGCCGTGGTGGTGATGGCGGCCGAGTCCGAACCGCAGCCGGGTTCGGTGATCGCCATCGCGGCCCACAAGCCCTTGAACCGCTCAAGCTGCTCGTCGGTCGCCACGGAGCCGATCGCGGCGTTGCCGAGGCCCTGGCGCGGCATGGACAGCAGCAGCCCGACGTCGCCCCAGCACATCTCGATCGTGCCGAGCACCACGTTCAGGTTGGCGCCGTTGCGGTTTCCCTTCGGGCCGTTGTCCTTTTCGGACCGGCGCACGCCAGCCGCGCCTGCCCCGCCCTCGCCGGAGGAGTTCAGGCCGTCCAGCAGCGCGGCGAACATGTCCAATTCGGACGGATAGGTGTGCTCGGCGCGGTCGTACTTGCGCGAGATCGGCCGGAACACCTCGGCCGCGGCCTGGTACGCCTGGTTGATCAGCGCGCCGGCCTTCTTCGGAGCTTCCAGGTTGATCATCAGTCGCCTTTCGGAGCAAGAAAAAGGATCAGAGGAGGACGGCGCCTTCCATCACGCCGATCGCCCGCAGGTCGCGGTACCAGCGCTCCACCGGGTGCTCCTTCACGAACCCGTGCCCGCCCAGCAACTGCACGCCGGCGTTGCCGATCTGCATGCCCTTGTCCGTCGCGAGCTTCCGGGCGAGCGCCGCTTCCCGCGCGTATTCCTTGCCCTGCTCGGCTCGTGCGGCCGCGCGCAGCGTGACCAGGCGCAGGCCTTCCAGTTCGATCGCGATGTCCGCCACCGAGAACGCGACCGCCTGCCGGTGGCTGATCGGCTCGCCGAACGCGGTGCGCTCGTTCACGTAAGGCACGACGTAGTCCAGCACGGCCTTGCCGACGCCAGCGGCGAGCGCTGCCCAGCCGAGCCGGGAAAGCCTTACCACCTCAGTGAAAACGTCCGCCTTGCCGCCGCCGAGCAGCGCGCCCGCGGGCAGCGAAACCTTCTCCAGGTGCAGCTTTCCGGTGGCCGCGCCGCGCAGGCCCATCGCGGGTTCGGCCTCGATCGTCACGCCCGCGTTCGACGATTCCACCAGGAACAGCGCCGGGCCGCGGCCTTCCAGATCGGCCGAGACGAGGAACAGTTCGGCCTCCGCCGCGCGCGGGACGAGCGACTTCACGCCGTCGAGCTGGTAGCCCTTCGGGGTGCGCTTCGCCTTGGTGGCGGGCTTGAACGGGTCGAACAGCGGCGTCCGCTCCAGCAGTGCGAGCGCCGCGGCGGGCACCTGCTCGCCGGTGAACGCGGGCACGTAGTCGGCCTGCTGCTGCTCGTCGCCCCACGCGACCAGCGCGGTGCTCACCGCCGACGGGGCGAGCACGGCCACCGCGAGCCCGAGGTCGCCGTGCGCGAGCGCCTCCGCGACCAGCGCGTTCGTGACGACCGAACGCTCCGTGCCCGCGCCGCCCAGCTCCTCCGGGATGCCGACGAGGCTGATGCCCAGCTCGGCCGCGCGGCTCAGCAGACCCTCCGGCGCGGCGAGCTTCTCGTCGGCGTCCGCGGCTGCCGGGCGCAGCTGCTCGGCGGCGAACTCGCTGACCGTTTCGACGATGAGCTTCTGGTCCTCGTCCGGCGTGAGGTCGAACAGCCCGCGGTCGTCCGGTTTCGCCAGCCGCGCCGGCTTGCCCAGCCGCTGGACCGAGGTGAACGACCTGGTCGCCGCCCCCGCCGCGCGGAAACCGCTCCGGGTCCCCGTCTTGACCAGGTTCTGCACCGGTCCGCGCAGCCCGACCCGGTCGATCGCCTTGCTCCCGGCCAACCGGGTGAGCGCGGCCAGGCCGAGTCCCATCGCGTCTCGTTTCCTTGGCGCAGCCATGCAGCATCTCCCTCGCGTTACCTACTCGCGAGTAGGTTAACGCGGCGACGCGGAATCCGCCAGTGCGGCCCGGCTCACTCGGCTACCGGCCGCCTGGCCAGCGACGTCCGTTCGAACGCGATGAGCAGCAGAACGGTGACCGTGACGATCAGCAGCAACAAGGCCGCGGGCACGTGTCCGAGGAGCGGGGTGAGCGCGAGCAGTACCGCCGCGAGCACGAGCCGCTGCCGATTCCAGGTGCCGACGTTGCGCCGCCGCAGCGAGCTGAGCGCGACCAGATACAGCGCGAGCCCTCCGGTCAGCGCCCACAGCGCGACGCCGTGGAGCGCGTCCGCCGGGCTGTGGTGCACGCCGTCGGACAGCGTCAGGAACGTCTTCTTCAGCCCGAGTGCGACGAGGACGATCCCGGCGATGAGCGGCAGGTGCAGATAGGTGTAGGAATCGGTGGCGATTTTGGCGCGCGCGATGCCTTCGGCGCGGGCCAGCTCGCGTTCGGCGACGTGCGCGACCAGATCGAAGTACGTCCACCACATCCCAGCGGCGAGCGCGATCCCGCAGATCGCCGACCCGGCGACGAGCCACGTGATCGGCACGTGCCCGATCCCGATGCCGATCGCCACGACCGATTCGCCCAGCGCGATGATCACGATCAGTCCGAACCGTTCGGCGAAGTGCGCGGGCGAGTGCACCCGCCAGCCGGTGGGGCCGGAGAAGTAGACGTTCAGGTAGTCGACCAGCAGCGCGACCGCCCACAGCGCCAGCTGCCACGGGCCGCCCACGAGGTCGGCGACGGCCAGCAGGGCAAGGCTCGGGAGGAGTCCGCGCAGCATCCTCACCAGCACCCGGCGCAGTTCGGCGTCGTGCTGGGCGGCGCCGAAGTAGGCGACGATGTGCAGCAGCCGCACGACGCCGTAACAGGCGACGAACAGCAACGGCCCGTCGAGCCCGCCCGGCTCGTTGGTGAGCGCCTGCGGCACCGCGAGCGCGACGAGGAACATCACCGCCATCGCCCCGAACATCGCCAGCCGCGCGATGCCGTGGTCGACATGGACGGTCGTGCCGAGCCACGCGTAGCTGCACCAGCACCACCACAGCACCATCAGCACCAGCAACCCCTCGCCGACGCCGAGCAGGCTCAGGTGCCCGGACATCAGCTCGGTCGTCTGCGTGATGGCGTAGACGAAGACCAGGTCGAAGAAAAGCTCGATGGTCGTGACGCGGTGGCCTTCGTCCGCGCGAACCAGATGCAACCGTCTCGTGGGCACGGCAGATGCTTACACGTCCGGGGGAACTGGAGGGGCGGTTTCGCCTAGAGCGTGCGGTCGAGTCCGAGAACCGCGTGCAGCACCGCCGTCAGTTCGGTCTGCAGATGCGGCCTGCTCTTGATCCGCCCGGTCCGGCTCAGGTCGTTCGCGATCGTCAGCGCGGCGTGCACCCGGATCTTCGCCTCGCGCGCCGGAAGCTCCGGAAACACCGCGCACAGCAAGGAAACCCACTGGTCGACGTAGTCGCGCTGAACGCGGCGAAGATCGGCTTTGTCCCGCTCCGGCATGGTGACGCGGTCGGCCGTGAAGGACACCAGCAGTTCCGGCGTGCGCAGCAGGATGTGCACATACGAGGCGGCGAGCCTGCCCAGCGCGGACCGCTCGTCGGGGGCTTGCAGCGCCTGCTCGGCGGCGAGCGCGAGCCGGTCGGCGGCGCGGTGTCCAATCGCGACCATCAGCGCGCCCTTGCTGGGGAAGTGCCGGTACACGCTGGGCCCGGCGATGCCCGCCGCCGCGCCGATGTCCTCCATGCTCACCGTGTGGAAGCCGCGTTCGGCGAACAGCCCGGTCGCGGCGGACAGCACTTGCTCGCGACGGGAGGGGGTGCCGAGGCTGCTCACGACCGGCGGCGCGGGCTCGGCCGGGACCGGCAGTGAGACGTTGAGCACCGCCAGCGCCAGCTCGACCAGCAGCGGCACGAACCGTTTGCGCGCCACCGAAGTGTGGTGCACCGCGACGCTCCCGAACACCGACAGCGCGGCCCAGCACAGCAGCTCAGCCTCGTCCGCGGACAGCTCCGGACGCAGCGTGAGCAGGGCTTTCGTCCACGCGTCGAGCACCGCGCCGGACCGGCGGCGGATCTCGCGGCGCTGCTCGCGCGGCAGGTGCGGACCTTCCCAGCGCCACAGCGCGGCGATCTCCCGGCGCTCGACCGCCTGCGTCGCGAGGCCGGTGAGCAGGGCGTCCAGCTGGGAAAGCGGCGGCGCGGAGTCGGCGAGCGCGGCCGCGGTGGCCGACTCCATGTCGTCGATCCCGGTGAGCACGACGTAGGCGAGGATCGCCTGCTTGTCGGCGAAATGCCGGTACAGCGCGGGCCCGGTCACCCCCGCCGAAGCGGCGATGTCGTTGATCCCGACGCCGTGGAACCCCCGCGCGCGAAACAGCTCGGCCGCTACGGCAGCGAGCTGGGCCTTGCGGTCGCGAGGCCGCGTGCCGCGTGCGGGAAACGTACTCATGGTGAACTGACCATAGCGCGTATCGAAACTAGGGCAACCCATTGACACCATGGGGTTCATCGGGCTTATGTTAATGGCCATTAGCACCTACTGGCCGGTATAGTCGGCGGCGAGATACACCGCAGTGTCCAACCATGCCGCTTCGCGGAGGAGTGTTCAGTGAGTAGCGAGGCCTACATCTACGAGGCGTTGCGCACGCCCCGGGGCAAGAACAAGGGCGGTGCCCTGCACGGCACCAAGCCGGTCGACCTGGTGGTCGGCCTCATCCAGGAGCTGAAGGTCCGCCACCCGAACCTCGATCCGCAGGCGATCGACGACATCGTGCTCGGCGTCGTGTCCCCGGTGGGCGAGCAGGGCGCGGACATCGCGCGCACCGCGGCGCTCGTCGCGGGCCTGCCGCAGACGGTCGCGGGCGTGCAGCTCAACCGGTTCTGCGCGTCCGGGCTCGAGGCCACGAACGTCGCGGCGCAGAAGGTCCGCTCCGGCTGGGACCAGCTGATCATCGCGGGCGGCGTCGAGTCGATGTCGCGGGTGCCGATGGGTTCGGACGGCGGCGCGCTGTTCATGGACCCGGCCACCGCGTACGACCAGTACATCGCCCCGCAGGGCATCGGCGCGGACCTGATCGCGACGATGGAGGGCTTCTCCCGCGAGGACGTCGACGCCTTCGCGGTCCGCTCGCAGGAGAAGGCCGAGGCGGCCTGGTCCGGCGGCTACTTCGCGAAGTCCGTGGTGCCGGTGAAGGACATGAACGGCGTCACGATCCTCGACCACGACGAGCACCGCCGTCCGGGGTCCACTGTGGAGGGTCTGGCGAAGCTCAAGCCGGCCTTCACCACGATCGGCGAGATGGGCGGGTTCGACGCCGTCGCGCTCCAGAAGTACCACCAGGTCGAGAAGATCGACCACGTGCACACCGGCGGCAACTCGTCCGGCATCGTCGACGGGTCGGCCATCGTCCTGGTCGGGTCCGAGCAGGCGGGCAAGACCTTCGGCCTCACGCCGCGGGCGCGCATCGTCGCCACCGCCTCGATCGGCTCCGAGCCCACGATCATGCTGACCGGTCCGACGCCGGCCACCGAGAAGGTCCTGAAGACCGCGGGCCTGACCCCGGACGACATCGACCTGTGGGAGCTCAACGAGGCGTTCGCGTCTGTCGTGCTCAAGTGGCAGAAGGACTTCGACCTGCCGGACGAGAAGATCAACGTCAACGGCGGGGCGATCGCCATGGGCCACCCGCTCGGCGCCACCGGCGCGATGCTGGTCGGCACCGTGGTCGACGAGCTGGAACGCCGCGAGGCGCGCCGGGCCCTGGTGACCCTGTGCATCGGCGGCGGCATGGGCGTCGCGACCATCATCGAGCGGGTGTGAGGACCGAGATGACCGAGAGCAAGACCATCCGCTGGGACAAGGATTCCGACGGCATCGTCACGCTGACCCTGGACGACCCGGACCAGTCGGCCAACACGATGAACCAGGCCTTCCGCGAGTCGCTCGCCGCGACCGTGGACCGGCTCGAAGCGGAGAAGGACGACATCACCGGTGTCGTGCTCACCTCCGCGAAGAAGACCTTCTTCGCCGGCGGCGACCTTCGCGACCTGATCCAGGCGCAGCCGGAGCACGCGGCCGAGATCACCGCGTCCAGCACCGCGATGAAGGGCCAGATGCGCCGGCTCGAGCAGCTCGGCAAGCCGGTCGTCGCGGCCATCAACGGCGCGGCGCTCGGCGGCGGCCTCGAAATCGCGCTGGCGACGCACCACCGCATCGCGGCCGACGTCAAGGGCAGCCAGATCGGCCTGCCCGAGGTCACCCTGGGCCTGCTGCCCGGCGGTGGCGGCGTGGTCCGCACCGTGCGGCTGCTCGGCATCCAGAGCGCGCTGCTGAACGTGCTGCTGCAGGGCCAGCGGATGAAGCCGCGCAAGGCGCTGGAGCTGGGCCTGGTGCACGAGGTCGTGGACACCGTCGACGAGCTGGTGCCCGCCGCGAAGGCGTGGATCAAGGCCAACCCCGAGGGCGGCGTGCAGCCGTGGGACGTCAAGGGCTACAAGATCCCGGGCGGCACCCCGTCGAACCCGAGCTTCGCGGCGAACCTGCCCGCGTTCCCGGCGAACCTGCGCAAGCAGCTCAAGGGCGCGCCGATGCCCGCGCCGCGCGCGATCCTCGCCGCCGCGATCGAGGGTTCGCAGGTCGACTTCGACACCGCGATCCAGGTCGAGACGCGCTACTTCGTGAGCCTGGCCATCGGGCAGGTTTCGAAGAACATGACCAAGGCGTTCTTCTTCGACCTGCAGGCGATCAACTCCGGCGGTTCGCGTCCGGACGGGTTCGAGAAGTACACCGCCAAGAAGGTCGGCGTGCTCGGCGCCGGGATGATGGGCGCCGCGATCGCTTACGTGTCCGCGAAGGCGGGCATCGACGTGGTCCTCAAGGACGTCTCGCAGGAGGCGGCTGACAAGGGCAAGGGCTACGCGGTCAAGCTCGAGGAGAAGGCGCTCTCGCGAGGCAAGACCACGCAGGAGAAGTCGGACGCGCTGCTGGCGCGGATCAAGCCGACCGCCGACCCGGCCGACTTCGCGGGCGTCGACTTCGTGATCGAGGCCGTGTTCGAGAGCGTCGAGCTGAAGCACAAGGTGTTCGGCGAGATCGAGAGCATCGTCAACGCCGACGCGGTGCTGGGCTCCAACACCTCGACCCTGCCGATCACCGCGCTGGCCGAGGGCGTGCAGCGGACCGAGGACTTCATCGGGATCCACTTCTTCTCGCCGGTGGACAAGATGCCGCTGGTCGAGATCATCTGCGGGGAGAAGACGTCGCCCGCCACGCTGGCGAAGGTCTTCGACTACACCTTGCAGATCCGCAAGACCCCGATCGTCGTCAACGACAGCCGCGGCTTCTTCACCTCGCGGGTCATCGGCACCTTCATCAACGAGGCCGTGGCCGCGCTGGGCGAGGGCGTCGAGCCGGCGTCGATCGAGCAGGCGGGTGCGCAGGCCGGTTACCCGGCGCCGCCGCTGCAGCTGATGGACGAGCTGACCCTGACGCTGCCGCGCAAGATCCGGGCGGAAACCCGCGCCGCGATCGAGGCCGAGGGCGGCACCTGGACGCCGCACGCGTCCGAGGCCGTCATCGACACGATGCTCGACAAGTACGACCGCAAGGGCCGTTCCACCGGAGCGGGCTTCTACGAGTACGACGAGAACGGCAAGCGCACCGGTCTGTGGCCGGGCCTGCGCGAGGCGTTCAACTCGGGTTCGGCGGACGTGCCGTTCGAGGACCTCAAGGAGCGCATGCTCTTCGCCGAAGCGCTGGAAACGGTGAAGTGCTTCGACGAGGGCGTCCTGACCACGGTCGCGGACGCCAACATCGGTTCGATCTTCGGCATCGGCTTCCCGGCGTGGACCGGTGGCGTGATCCAGTACATCAACCAGTACGAAGGCGGGCTGCAGGGCTTCGTGGACCGGGCCCGCGAACTGGCGGCGCGGTACGGCAGCCACTTCGAGCCGCCGCAGTCGCTGGTGGAGAAGGCCGCCAAGGGCGAGATTTACGAATAAGAGCATGTCTCATTTGGTGAGTTTCTTGTAGCAGGTGATGGCGGCGCCGAGGGCGAGGAAGGCGAGGTAGTGGCTGGGTTTGCGTTCGTAGC
>NZ_JBVKDQ010000043.1:0-50060 GCF_055633755.1 Amycolatopsis sp. NPDC114484
GATGCCTTGACAAGCACCTCCGCGCCGTGTTTTTGGCTTCGTATCGGGGTGCGGGGGTGGTGTGGGTGCATGGTTTGCTGGGTGCGCTGGTGCGGGTTTTGGGGGAGTGGGGCTAGTGCCCCAATGTGGTGTTGGGTGCATCTGGCATACCGAGTGCCGCATTGGGTGCGTGCGATGCATCCGTCGCCACGTTGGAGTCATCGCGGCGATGGCGGGCGGGGGTGGGCCGTGAAGGGGTCCTTGAGGGAATCTGTGCCCAAGTAGGGGGCCTCGCGGCCGTCGCGGGGTCGTGAGGGGGTCCTTGAGGGAACCAGATTCCCCAGGGGCTCCCTCGCGGCCCGCTGCTGTGCGTCGCGGGCTTGGTGGCCGCTGTCGTGGAGGGGCTTCGTCGAGTGGGCTGATGGTGCGGCGGCAGTCGCGCTGAGTGCGCTGCGTGCGGGCTAGCGCCAGTTGGCCGGGGCGGGCTATGCAAAGCCGACCTCGATGGCGACCGGCTGTGGTGCGAACCTGGCCGGGGATGTCGTGTGCTGCTGTCTCGCCTCGTTCGGTGACTGTCTCGGCGCCCAGTGCGCCTGGAACGCCTCGCTGCGAACCGAATTTCCCGGTGACTATTGCGTGTTCGGATAATCCGTGTTCGGATTAACCGCGTCCGGGTGAACGGCCGGGCCGGAGGCGGCTAGCGGGTAGGAGGTCAGCGGGTGGCGGCGAGTCAGTCTTTCGAGGTAGTGGTCGCCGGTGGCGGGTTGGGCGGGCTTTGTGCTGCCTTGTCGTTGCGGCAGCGCGGGTTGCGGGTCACGGTGGTTGAGGCGGCGCCGCAGCTCGGGGAGATCGGGGCGGGGATTCAGACCGCTCCTAACGCCAGCCGGATTCTCATCGGGCTTGGGTTGCGGGCTGAGTTGCAGAAGGTGCGGTGCGAACCGCAGGATCAGGTTCGGCGGCGGTGGGCCGACGGGAGCATTATCGCGCAGTTGCCGCTCGGGCAGCGGGTCGTCGAGCAGTATGGGGCGCCGTATTGGCATTACCATCGCGCGGATCTGCATTCCGTTCTCTTGCGGGCGTGTATTGATCCCGATGGTGCGGGGCCGGTCGTGAAGGTGGCGACTGCGGCGAAGGTGGTCGACCTTGATCGCGGGAATCCGGAGCGGCCCGCGGTGATCACCGCGGACGGGCGTCGGTTTGAGGGCGACCTTGTCGTGGGGGCGGACGGGATTCGTTCTGCGGTAAGGGATCTCGCGGGGTTTGACGACACGCTCGCGTTCTCGGGCGAGATGGCGTATCGGGCGTTGATTCCGGGGGATTCGATCGCGGCGGATCCGGCTACCCGGTTCCTGGTCGATCGGTACCATTCGACGATTTGGTACGGGCCGGACAAGCATCTCGTTCATTACATGATCCGCGGCGGCGAGTATTTGAACGTGGTGGCGATCGTGCCGTGCACGGAGGAAGTCGAGAAGAACTGGAGTGCGCCGGCTAGCGCGGAGCAGTTGGCGGCCGAGTACTCGGATTGGGACGATCGGGTGCCGACGATGCTGTCGAAGGCCAAGGACGACGTCTCGGTCTGGGCGATGTACCGCAGGCGCCGCGATCCGGTGTGGGTGGACGGGCGCGTCGCGTTGCTCGGGGATGCTTGTCACGCAATGCTTCCGTACCAGGCGCAAGGGGCGTCGCAGGCGATGGAGGACGGGGCGGTTCTCGCGGAGGAGCTGGGGCAGGCTACCCGCGAGGGGATCGACAACGCGTTGACCCGGTATGTGCACCGGCGCGCGAAGCATGCTGGGATGGTTCAGGACGCGTCCTTGCAGAACATGAGTTTCTACCATCTTCCGGACGGTCCGGAGCAGCGCGAGCGCGACGAAAAGCTGCGAAGCTTCGACGGCGAGTCCGATGTGTCCTATGACTGGCTGTGGAACGGAACTCCGCTCAACGACCCGGACAACGAATCGATTCACTACCAGTTCGCCCGATAGCACAAAACGGCACACGCAGACTTCGCAAAGGAGCAAAGCTATGCGTACCGGAGACCAGGTGGTCCAAGACCTGCCGTGGCGCTGGCGCGTCCAGGGCAAGATCTTCCTCATCGGCGGGCTCGGCTACATGTTCGACGCCTGGGACGTGGCGCTGAACGGATTCCTCACCCCGTTGGTGGGCACGGAATTCGGGCTGTCGGCCACGCAGCGGGGGTTCGTCGCCACTGCCAATCTGATCGGCATGGCGGTGGGGGCGGTCGTCTGGGGGACGGTCGCGGACCGGATCGGGCGCAAGCGGGCGTTCAGCATTACGTTGCTGTTGTTCGCGTTTTTCTCGGTGTTCGCCGCGTTGTCGCCGAATATCGAGGTGTTCCTGTTGCTTCGGTTCCTGGCCGGGGTCGGGCTCGGCGGGTGCATTCCGGTGGACTACGCCATTGTCAGCGAGTTCTCGCCGCGCAAGCAGCGCGGTCGGGTACTGTCCGCAATGGACGGTTGGTGGCCGGTCGGCACGACGCTGGCGGGGGCGTCGGCGACGCTGCTGGTTCCGGTTTCCGGGAACTGGCGGTGGATGCTGGTGCTGATGATCCTCCCGGCGGTGCTGTTGTTCTGGGCGCGGCGCGGGGTTCCGGAGTCGCCGTTGTATCTGGTGCGCAAGGGGCGCGAGGCGGAAGCCCGGTTGGTTATCGACGATCTCGTCGAGCGCACCGGCGCGCCGAAGGAGCAGTACCGGATTCCGCCTGCGGTTCAGGAAGACAAGCGAGGCGGCGGGTTGTTCGCGGCGGTCGATCAGCTGCGCCGGGTGTGGGCGTACAACCCGAAGGTCACTGGCGTCGCCTGGGCGTTGTTCATCACGGTGATGCTGGTGTACTACGCCGCGCTGAGCTGGATGCCCTCGATCCTCAAGGCACAGGGCTTCGGGGAGATCGCCGCGTTCGCTTCGACCACTTTGATGAACGCGCTCGGTATCGTCGGCGTTGTGGTGGCGGTGTTGCTCGTGGACCGCATCGGCCGCAAACGGGTGATCGCCGCGGCCGGGCCGCTCGCTGCGGTCACGCTGGTGATTTTCTCGCTGGTGCTCGGTTCGGCCGGGGCCGCGGTGGTAGCGATCGGCGCGTTCGGGCTGTTCTCGCTCATCGTGATCCCGGTGATGTACGCCTTCGTGTCCGAGCTGTACCCGACGGAGCTGCGCGCGTCGGGCTTCGGCTGGGCGTCGTCGTCCAGCCGGGCGGTCACCGGGTTCGCGCCGTTGCTGTTCGGCAGTGTGCTGTGGCCGGTGCTCGGGTTGCCGCTGACGTTCACGCTGCTCGGCCTGCTCGTCGTCGGGGCCGTGGTGTTCATGGTCTTCTGCGCGCCGGAGACCCGGGGGCGGGAGCTGGACCGGATCGACGACGAGACCGTGCCGCAACAGTCCGAAATGGACGCAGTCTGATCCGCTTTACCGGAAAGGAAGTTTCATGAAGCCCGCCGCGTTCGCCTATCACCGGGCGCACGACGTCGCCGACGCCGTCGGCCTGCTTTCCGGCCTCGCCGCGCGAGGGCGGGAGCCGAAAGCGATCGCGGGCGGGCAGAGCCTGATGCCGATGATGAGCTTCCGCCTGGCCCGCCCGAGCGACCTGGTCGATCTCGGACGGCTGCGGGACCTGCCGGGGATGACCGAGATCTCCCGCAGCGGTTCGGCACTCCGCATCGGTGCGATGACGACGCATCGCCGGGTCGAGCTGGCCGAGCTTGGCCCGGATTTCGCGGTGCTGGCCGAGGCGATGCGGTACGTCGGGCACCTGCCGATCCGATCTCGCGGCACGGTCGGCGGCAGCCTCGTGCACGGCGACGCCACGGCGGAGTGGTGCATGCTCGCGCTGCTGCTGGACGCGGTGATCGTCGCCGAAGGCCCGAACGGCCGCCGCGAGATCCCGGCAGGAGAGATGTTCTACGGCTTCTACGCGACCGCGGTGGAGGCGGACGAGGTTGTCACCGAGGTCCGGTTCACCCGGCCGGCGCCGAAGGCCGCGTTGACCGAGTTTTCCCGGCGCGCCGGGGATTTCGCGACGGTCGCGGCGGCGGTGACGCTCGAACCTCGCGCGGACGGTTCGCTGGAAGGCGGCCGGGTGGTGCTCGGCGGGGTCGCGCCTGCGCCGTTGCGGGTGCCGGAGGCCGAGGCGGTGCTGGCGGGCGGGGCGCCGGGGCCGGAGTTGTTCGCGGCTTGCGGCCGGGCGGCGGCGGAGGCGATCGATCCGCGGGGTGATGCGCAGGGCAGCGCGGATTATCGGCGAGCGCTGACGCGGACGTTGGTGGCCCGAAGTCTGGGCCAGGCGTGGGAGAAGGGGGACCGGTGATGGCGAGCGAACCCGAGGCCGTAGCGGCGCGAAGCCAGACGCGAGAGAGGGGAGACCGGTGAGGGCCTCCGAAGAACCCCGGTTCGACGGCCGGGGCGGCAAGTGGATCGGCGCGTCCGTGCGCCGCCGCGAGGACCCTCGGCTGGTCACCGGCCGGGGACGGTTCGTGGACGACATCCACCTCCACGGCATGCTGCACGCCGGGTTCGTGCGCGCGACCGTCGCGCACGGCAAGATCACCGAACTCGACCTCGGCGCCACCCGTGAGGCGGACGGCGTCGTGGCCGCGTATTCGGCGGAAGACCTCCAGCTCGGCGACATGGTCGCGCTGCTGGACCGCCCGCCCGAGGAGTTCACCCCGACCACGATGCCGATCCTCGCGCGCGGCAAGGTGCGGTTCGTCGGCGAGCCGATCGCGCTCGTCATCGCGAAGGATCCGTACGCGGTCGAGGACGGCATCGAGGCCGCGCAGGTGAGTTACGAGGTCCTCGACGCCGTCGTGTCCGAGGAGACCGCGCTCGCCGAGGACGCGCCGTTGGTGCACGAGGACGCGCCGAGCAACGTGCTGCTCGACGTGACCTCGTTCGACACCCCGGGCGTCGACGAAGCGTTCGAGGACGGATGCGTGATCGAACTCGTCACCCGCAGCGGGCGGCAGAACGCGTTGCCGCTGGAGACACGCGGCGCGGTGGCGTCCTGGGACGACCGCGACGAGCAGCTTCTCGTCCAGACCTGCAGCCAGGTGCCGCACCAGGTTCGCACCGTGCTGGCGCGTTCGCTGCGGATTCCGGAGCGGTCGGTTCGGGTGGTGGTGCCGGACATGGGCGGCGGCTTCGGGCAGAAATGCGTTGTGGGGCGGGAGGAAATCGCGGTCGCGGCGGCGGCGAAACTGTTGCGGCGTCCGGTGAAGTGGATCGAGGACCGCAGTGAAGCCCTCGCGTCCGGCTTCCTCGCGCGCGAGCAGCGGTATCGCACGCGCGCCGCGTTCACTCCGGACGGTCAGTTGACCGCCCTGGAGTCCGACATTGTCTGCGATATGGGCGCGTACTCGTGTTATCCGTTCACCGTCGGCATCGAACCGCTGATGGCGGCGGCGGAAATGCCGTCGGTGTATAAGGTTCCGGCCTACCGGGTGCGGGCGCGCGCGATCACCAGCAACAAAGCGCCGACCGCGCCGTATCGCGGGGTCAGCCGTCCGCAGTACGTCATGGTGATGGAGCGGGTCATGGACCTGGCCGCGCGCCGGCTCGGCCTCGACCCGGTGGAGATCCGCCGTCGCAACGTGATCACCGAGTTCCCGTATACGGGCATCAACAAGGTCACCTACGACCCGGGCAGCTACCTCGAATCGCTGGAGCTGGGCGAAAAGATCCTCCGCGACGAGGGCTGGTACGAGCTGCGCGAGAAGAATCCGCACATCGGCATCGGCTACAGCTGCTTCTCCGAGCGCACCGGCTACGGCTCCGAGGCGTTCGCGAAGCGGAAGATGACCGTCGTCCCGGGGTTCGACGTGAGCGAGATCCGGATGGACCTCACCGGCTCCGTCGTGGTCACCAGCGGCACGATCAACCACGGGCAGTCCCACGAAACGACGTTCGCGCAGATCGTCGCGGAACGGCTCGGCGTCGACCTCGCCAAGGTCAAGCTGCGCCAGGGCGACACCGAGCGGATTTCCTACGGCTGGGGCACTTTCGCCTCGCGATCGGTGACGATCGGCGGCTCGGCGGTGGCGACGGCGGCGACCCGGCTGGGCGAGCAGCTCTGCGTCATCGCGGCGCACCTGCTGGACACGCGCGTCGAGAACGTCGGACTCGACGGCGACGGGGGAGTGATCCAGCTCGACGACCCCAGCAAGCGGCTCTCGTTCGAGGAGATCGCCGACGTCGCGTACCTGCGCAGCCACCTGCTGCCCAAGGAAGCCGAGCCGACGCTCACCGCCACCGCGGCGTTCGACGTCCCCGGCGACGGAACGTTCTCGAACGCGACCCACGCGGTGGTGGTGGAAGCCGATCCGGGCACCGGCCAGGTGAAGATTCTCCGCTACGCCTGCGTCGAGGACTGCGGCGTGGTGATCAATCCGAAAGTGGTCGACGGGCAGGCGCGCGGCGGCATCGCGCAGGGCATCGCCGGCGCGCTGTTCGAGGAGGTCACGTACGCCGAGAACGGCGAACCGTCGGCGGCGAGCTTCATCGACTACCTCGTCCCGACCGCCGCGGAGATCCCCGACATCACCGTCGACCACCTCGAAACCCCTTGCGCCTTCACCGAAAGCGGCGCGAAGGGAGCCGGGGAGGGCGGCACGATCGGCGCGCCCGCCGCCGTGCTGAACGCGGTCAACGACCTCCTCTGGCACACCGGGGTCCAGCTGGAGCAGACCCCGATCCACCCCGAAGCCGTCCTCGCCGCGCTCGCCGCGGCCGACCGGGAGAAAGCGGGTACCGGCGCGTGACCGACAAACAGCTGATCGTCCTGACTGTCAACGGCGAGGAGCACGAACTCCTCGTCGAACCCCGGTGGACGCTGCTCGACGTGCTGCGGCACAACGCGGGGCTCACCGGCACGCACGTCGGCTGCGAGCACGGCGTGTGCGGGGCGTGCACGATCCTGGTCGACGGCGAACCGGTGCGCGCCTGCCTGATGTACGCCGTGCAGGCGGAAGGCTGCGCGATCCGGACCGTCGAAGACCTCGGCACCCCGGAGGAGCCGAACGATTTGCAGCAGGCGTTTTCGGAACACCACGGGTTGCAGTGCGGCTTCTGCACCCCTGGGTTCCTGATGCTCGCCGAAGGATTCCTCGCGCAGGAGCCGTCGCCGACGCGCGAGGCGATCCGGGAGACGGTGTCGTCGAATCTGTGCCGCTGCACCGGATATCAGACCATTGTGGACGCGATCGAGGCGACCGCCGCGCAGCGGTCCGCCGGAACCGGCGAGAAAGAGGACGCGGTCCGATGATTCTTGAGAACACCCTTGACCTTCCCGGCGATCCGGACACGGTGTTCGCGCTGCTCAACGACGTCGAACGGGTCGCGGGCTGCCTGCCCGGCGCGGTGCTGGAGGGCCGGGAGGGCGAGTCCTACCTGGGCAAGGTCAAGTTCAAGGTCGGCCCGGTCAGCGCCGCCTACGCGGGCAAGGTCCGGTTCACCGAGATCGCCGAGGGCGAGCGACGGCTGCGGCTGTCGGCCCGGGGCGCGGACAGCCACGGCAACGGCGACGCGGAAGCGGACGTCACGCTGACCCTGGTGCCCGGTCCGAAGGGCTCGTCGCTGAATCTGCACACGGATCTCGTGGTGCGGGGCAAGATCGCGCAGTTCGGCAAGGGCGCGATCAGCACGGTGTCGAACCGGATCCTGCAGCAGTTCGCGCAGAATCTGGGAGCGCTGCTGGAAAACGGCGGCACCGCACCAGCGCCGTCGGCCACGACTGCCGCTGCTCCCACTGACTCGCTCGACGGCCTGGCGATGCTGCTCCCGCCCAACGCGAAGCGCTATCTCCCCGTCGTCGCGGCGGGCGCGCTCGGGCTGTTCCAGGGCTGGCTCCTGGGCCGGGTGCGGTCGCAGAACAAACTGATCAAGGAGCTGCTGCGTGAGCGCGCCTGAGAACGGATTGCACGGCACCGAGACCGAGCAGACCTACGCCCGCGCGGGTTTCGGTGCCGCGGTGCCGAGGGGAACCGCGCCGGTGCTGGTCGTGGTCGACCTGACTCGCGGCTTCACCGAACCGGATTTCCCTTCCGGCGCAGACCTTTCCGCCGAAGTCGAAGCCGCTGCCACGCTGGTCCGGGCCGCCCACGAAAGCGGCGCTCCGGTCGTCTACACCGCGATCAGTTACAACCCCGCGGAGGCGGACGGCGATGCGATCGCGTGGCTGCGCAAGGCACCCGGCATGCGCAGCCTCCGCGACGGAAGCGCCGAAGTCGCGCTCGACCCGCGACTGGAACGGCACGAGGCCGACCACCTGATCGTCAAGAAAGGCGCGTCCGCGTTCCACGGAACGAGCCTCGCCGCACTGCTCACCGGCCTCGGCGCGGGCACCGTGCTGGTCTGTGGTGCGACAACCTCGGGTTGCGTACGCGCCACCGCGGTCGACGCTGTCCAGTCTGGTTTCAATACGCTCGTCGTCCGCGACGCCTGCGGCGACCGGGCACGCGGCCCGCACGACGCCGCTCTCTTTGACCTGCAAGCAAAATACGCCGATGTGATCGGCCTGAGCGAGGGCGTCGAGCTGCTCGCCAAGGCCCGCTGAACCCCGGAAGGAGTTCTCGTATGTCCTCTGTTTCCGACCGGGTGCTGACCCAGCCCGCGCTCGCCGAACTGGCGAACGTCCCGGCGAAGAGCGTCTGGGTGCGGTCTGGTTCAGTCCGGCTGCACGTCCTCGACTACGGCCCGGCCGACGGCGTCCCGCTGGTGATCCTGCCCGGGATCACCAGCCCGGCGATCACCATGGACTTCGTCGCCCGCGAGCTGACCGACCTGGTCCGCCCGCTGGTGCTCGACATCCGCGGTCGCGGCCTGTCCGACGACGGGCCCGGCTACGACCTGGAGGCCTATGCCGCCGACGTCGAAGCGGTCATCGACCAGCTGAACCTGTCCGCGCCGCTGCTGTTCGGCCACTCGATGGGCGCGCGGATCGCGGCCAAAGCCGCGCTGTCCGGCGGGATCGCGGGCACCGTCCTCGCCGACCCGCCGATGAGCGGACCCGGACGGCCGTACCCGACCTCGCTGGCTGTCTTCGAGTCCCAATTGGACCAAGCGCAGCGGGGGACCACTGCGGACGAGGTCGCCGCCTCGTGGCCGCGCTGGCCGCGCCGGGAACAGGAACTGCGTGCCGGCTGGCTCGCGTCGTGCTCCCGTGCCGCCATCGCGGCCACGCACGCGGGCTTCGAATCCGAGGAATTCCTTCCGCTGTGGGAAAATCTTCCGGGTCCCGCCGCGCTGCTGTACGGCGCGGAGAGCCCGGTGGTGACCTCAGCGGACGTCGCGGTGCTGGAGAAATCGACGCGTCCGCTGGCGGCCGTGGCGGGCGCCGGGCACATGATCTTCTGGGACGAACCCCAGCCCGCCCTGCAGGCGCTGCGCTCGGCGCTGAAAGACCTGCTCGCCGCTCGCACGTGACCGGCGTTCCGTGAGGGCCGCCTTCACGGACTCTGATTCCCTCAGGGTTCCCCTCACGGACTTCCGGCACTTTCTCGTACTCGGATAATCCGTATTCGGACAATCAAGGAGGTCGCCATGGACCAGAACCTGTTCAACGACATCTGCTTGCGGCAGCTGACTTTTTCCGGCGTGCACGAGGGCGAGACGGTCGTCGTGCTGACGCGCGGCGCCGAGCGCGCGGAGTACGCGGACGCCTTCCTCTGGGCCGCCCAGCAGCTCGGCGCGGCGACCTATCACATGCGGCTGCCGTCGCCGGCGAGCGCGTCCGGCTCGTGGGCGGTCGGGGATTCCGGCCTTGACCAGCTGCCGCTCGCGGTGGAGGCGCTGAAGGCCGCGGACATGGTCGTGGACTGCACGTTCCTGCTGTTCAGCGAGGAGCAGTTCGCGATCCAGGCCGCCGGCACCCGGATCCTGACCGCCGTCGAGCCGCCTGAGCTGCTGGCCCGGCTGATGCCGACGAAGGAACTGCGCGAGCGCGTCGAGATCGGCGCGGAACTGCTGGCCAAGGCCAAGACCATGCGGATCACCAGTCCACACGGGACGGACGTCACCTACCAGCTCGGCGTGTACCCGACGATGAGCGAATACGGCTACACCGACCAGCCCGGCCGCTGGGACCACTGGCCCGCGGCGTTCGTCTTCACCGGCGGTTCGGACGACGGCGTGGACGGCAAGATCGTGCTCGCGCCCGGCGACGTGCTGCTGCCGTTCAACACCTACGTGCAGACGCCGGTCGAGCTGACCATCGAAAAGGGCTTCATCCGGGACATCCGCGGCGGCGCGGGCTCGTCCGGCCTCGACGCCGATCTGCTGAGCAGCTACATCGAGTCCTTCCACGACCCGCGCGGCTACGGCATGTCGCACGTCGGCTGGGGCCTCGACGAGCGGGCGCACTGGCACGGCCTGACGCAGTTCCCCGGCGGCATGGGCATGGAGCTGCGGAGCTTCTACGGCAACGTGATGTTCTCGATCGGCCCGAACAACGAACTCGGCGGCCCGAACGACACGGCGTGCCACTTCGACATCCCGATGCGCGGCAACAGCCTGTACCTCGACGACGAGCTGATCGTCGACGCGGGCGAGCTGACCGTGAAGGACATGCGCCCGGCGGCGAAACGATGACCGACCACCGCATCGGGATGATCGTCCCGAGTTCCAACCTGACCATGGAAACCGAGCTGCCGCGGATGCTGCGCGCCCGCGAGGAGCTGTACCCGGAGGACCGGTTCGTCTTCCACTCCGCCCGAGCGCGCATGCAGCACGTGACGCCGGAGCAGTTGCGCGCCATGAACGCGCAGGCAGAACGCGCGGCCGCGGAACTGGCCGACGCCCGGCCGGACGTCGTGGCGACTGCGTGTCTGGTCGCGATCATGGCGCAGGGGCCGGGATATCACTGCACTGCCGAGGACTCGATCACGTCGGCGTTGCGGGCGGAAGGCTCGGACGCGCCGGTGGTTTCGTCGGCCGGAGCGCTGCTGTCCGGGATCGCCGCGTTGGAGGCGAAGCGGGTCGCGATCGTGACGCCCTATATGAAACCACTGACCCAGGCGGTGATCGAGTACCTGGAGGACGCGGGCGTCGAGGTGGTCGATTCGCTCTCGCTGGAGGTGCCCGACAACCTCGCGGTGGCGCGGCTGGATCCGGCGGATCTCCTTGCGCACTACCGGAAACTGGACCTTTCGCGGGCGGACGCGCTGGTGCTGTCGGCGTGCGTGCAGATGCCGTCGCTGCCGTCGATCCAGCCGGTTCAGGACGCGGTGGGGATCCCGGTATTGTCGGCGGCCACGGCTACGACGTTCCGGATTCTCAGCGAGCTGGGCGTGCGGCCGGAGGTGCCTGGCTCGGGGCATTTGCTGAGCGGGAAGGTTTCCGCCAAGCAGGTCGCGTAACGGCGGAACCCCGAGGCCGGAGCCGGTCCTCGGGGTTCGCCGCTGTTTCCGGCCGGCCGGCCGCTTCCCGCGTGAACATCCCCCGGGCGTTCACCGCAGCTGGAGGCCGAGTTCCCGCGCCGCCCGGCTGACCGCCGCTCCGAACACGGCCTCCGATTCGGCCGTCAGCCGGGTGATCGGAAGGTTGATGCTCAGGCTCGCGACCGGCTGGTCGCCGTTGCCGAGGACCGCGGCCGCGACCGAGCCCACATCGGCGCGCCATTCTCCGTGGTTGGCCGCGAAACCCCGCTCCCGGATGGCGGCCAGCTCGGCGCGGAGCCGGTCCGGGTCGGTGACGGTGGTGTCGGTGTAGCGCGGAAGTTCCTGTGCGAGAAGCGGTTTGAGCACCTCTTCGGAACTGTGGGCGAGCACGGCTTTGCCGTTCGCCGACGCGTGCAGGGGGAGCGCGTGGCCGAGCGCCATGCCGACCCGCAGTGGTTTCGTCGTTTCCAGCCGTTCGATCAGCACCATCCGGTTGTCCTCGGGGACGGTGAGGTGGATGGTCTCCTCGGTCTCGCGGCGGAGTTCCTCCATGATCGGCACCGCCGCGCCGCGCAGGCCCAGTTCGCCGCTGGCCCGGGCACCGACCGTCAGCGCCTTCGTGGTCACGACCCAGCGGGTGTACTCCCCGGCCGACTGCCGGATCCAGCCCGCTTCGTGCAGCGCGAGCAGCGCGCGCTGCACGGTGCTCTTCGGCAGGTCCAGCAGCCGGGCCAATTCCCCGACCCCGGCGGGCTGATTCGCCGCTACCTCCTCGAGAACCCGCAGTGTGTTGACGACATTGCGCACAGCCTTGACTCCCTGATCGAGCCTACCTACCATCTCGTGGCCGTTTCGCGGCATAGTGTGCCATCTCCCGGCACGGATGGGAAGTGAGGATCTCGATGACGACCCGCAGCGGACGCCATTTCCTGCAGATTCCCGGGCCGAGCAACGTCCCGGACCGCGTATTGCACGCCATCGCGCACCCGACCATCGACCATCGAGGCCCGGATTTCGCGGACCTGACCCTGGACGTCCTGCGCCGGCTCGGGCCGGTTTTCGGCACCGAGGGCCCGGTGGTCGTCTACCCGTCCTCGGGGACCGGCGCGTGGGAAGCCGCGCTCGTCAACACCTTGTCGCCCGGCGATCGGGTGCTGGCCTTCGAAACCGGCCACTTCGCGACTCTGTGGCGCGAACTGGCGGAGCGGCTCGGCCTGGAAGTCGACTTCGTCCCGGGCGACTGGCGGCGCGGCGTCGACCCGGCGGCGGTGGCGGAGCGGCTCGCCGCCGACCCCGGGCACGCCATCGCGGCGGTGATGGTGGTGCACAACGAAACCTCGACCGGGGTCACCAGCCGGATCCCGGAGATCCGGGCCGCGATGGACGAGGCCGGGCACCCGGCTCTGCTGTTCGTCGACACGATTTCCTCGCTGGGCTCGCTCGACTACCGCCACGACGAGTGGGGCGCCGACGTCACCATCAGCTGCTCGCAGAAGGGGCTCATGCTGCCGCCGGGCCTGGGTTTCAACGCGATCAGCGCGAAGGCGCTGGCGGCGGCCGAACACTCGAAGCTGCCGAAGGCGTACTGGAACTGGCAGCCGATCCTGGACGGCAACGTCAACGGCTACTTCCCCTACACCCCCGCGACGAATCTGCTGTTCGGCCTCCGGGAAGCGCTGACGATCCTCGAAGAAGAGGGTCTGGACGCGGTGTTCGCCCGGCACCAGCGGTTCGCGGCGGCGACGCGCGCGGCGGTCCGCGGCTGGGGGCTGGAAGTGCTGTGCGCGGACGAGCGGGAACACTCCGGAGTCCTCACCGGGGTCCTCCTGGGCCCGGGGCACGACGCGGACAAGATCCGCCGGACGATTCTCGAACGCTTCGACCTGTCGCTGGGCGCGGGGCTGGGCAAGCTGGCCGGCCGGGTGTTCCGCATCGGGCATCTCGGCGACCTCGGCGACCTGACGCTGGCGGGCACGCTCGCCGGGGTCCACATGGGACTCCAGCTGTCCGGGGTCCGCGTCGACGACGCCGGTCTCACCGCCGCTCTGGAGGTTCTGCGCGCGGGCTGACCCGCCTTCCCCGAAGACCCGACGCACGGCAACCGGCCGGCGCGAATCCGCGCCGCGCCGCCTACAAGGAGGTAGGCCGTTGAACGAGCGGACGTCTTTTTTCCAGCGGCTGTCGCGGCAGAAGCGATGGACGCACATCCTGCCGGTCATCGTGTTCATCTACGTCATCTGCTACATCGACCGGACCAACATCAGCTTCGCGCTGCCGCACCTCAAGACCGACATGCACCTCAGCGGCTCGCAGCAGGGACTGGCGAGCGGCATCTTCTTCTGGGGCTACCTGCTGCTGCAGATCCCCGGCGGGTACCTCGCCGAGCGCTGGAGCGCGAAACGGTGGGTCGCGATCCTCATGGTGCTGTGGAGCCTCGCCGCGATGGCCTCGGGCGTGACCACCACCTTCGGCGAACTGCTGCTGTCCCGGTTCCTGCTCGGCGTGGCCGAGGGCGGCGTCCAGCCCGCGCTGATGGCCACGATCCGCGCGTGGTTCCCGTTCGCCGAACGCAGCCGGGCGTTCGCGATCTTCAAGCTGTACACGCCGATCGCGGCGATCGTGGCCGCACCGCTGTCCGGGATCCTGCTGACCGTCGCCGACTGGCGCTGGATGTTCGTCATCCAGGGCGGCGCGCCGCTGATCGTCGGGCTCATCGCGTGGCTCGCGGTGATGCAGGACCGCCCGGCCAAGGCGAAATGGCTGTCGCCGGAGGAACGCGCGTACCTCGACCAGTCGCGGAAGGTCGCCGGGGAACCGGCGGAACGGCCGTCGATCAGGGCCGCGCTCGGCAGCCGGATCGTGTGGCGGTTCGCGCTCGTCTACACCCTGACGCAGATGGGCCTGCTCGGCTTCAGCCTGTGGCTGCCGAGTGTGCTGAAACAGGCGTTCCACACTGACCTGCAGGTCGGTTTGGCGGCGATGCTGCCGCAGGTCGCGGCGGGGATCGCGATCATCATGGTCGGCCGTTCGGCGGACCGGCGCGGCGGGCACGTGTCGCACGCCTGCTGGGTCCTGGTGGCCGGGGCGGTGATCCTGTGCGGGGCGAGCGTGATCTCGGCGCAGCAGAAATGGCTGGTGCTCGGCGCGATGGTGCTCGGCACGGCGGCGTCCATCGCGTGGTACGGCCCGTTCTGGGCGACCGTCACCAAGCTGACCCCGGCGGCGGCCGCGGGCGCGGGAATCGGGCTGATCAACGGAATCGGGAACCTCGGCAGCTTCTTCGGCCCGTACCTCGGCGGCTGGCTGACCGACGTGAGCGGCGGATACGTGCTGACCCAGGTGCTGTTCGGCGTGGTCTTCGCGATGGCCGCGCTGCTGATCTTCCCGCTGCGCAAGCGAATGCGCGCCGACGCGCCGACCGGCGGGCCGGTGAAGTCGCCGGTGTCGAAAGGAATCTCATGACTGACTCCGCTGCGGTCGAACGGGCGCTGCGGTCCGCTGTGGCCGGTGAAGTCTCGTTCGACGACTACACCCGCCATCTCTTTTCCCGCGACGCCAGCATGTATTCGATGATGCCGCTCGGCGTGGTGTTCCCGCTCGACGCCGGCGATGTCGCCGTGACCGTCCGGATCGCCGCCGAGCACGGGGTGCCGGTCGTGCCCCGGGGCGCGGGGACGAGCCTGGCCGGGCAGACCGTCGGGCCGGGCCTGGTGCTCGACTTCTCCCGGCACCTGAACAAAATCCTCGACCTGGACCCGGTCGCGCGCACCGCGCTGGTGGAGGCCGGCGTCGTCCAGGACCAGCTGAACCGGGCGGCGGCCGAGCACGGGCTGATGTTCGGCCCGGACACCTCCACGAGCAACCGCGCGACCGTCGGCGGCATGATCGGGAACAACTCCGCGGGCAGCGGATCGCTGACCTACGGGATGACCATCGACCACGTGCGCGCGCTGGACGTCGTGCTCGCCGACGGGACGCGGACCCGGTTCGAACCGGTCGACGAGGACGAACGGAACCGCCGCGCCCGGCCGGACACCCTGGCCGGGCGGATCTATCGCGACCTGCCCGGACTGGTCGAGGCCAACCGGGAGGTCATCACCGCCGACATGCCGGTGTTCTGGCGGCGCGCGGGAGGCTACCGGCTCGAGCGGCTGGTGGACGGCGCGTTCGACCTGGCGAAGTTCGTGGTCGGAGCGGAGGGCACGCTCGTGATCGCCACGCACGCGCTGGTCGATCTGGTGCCGAAGCCGGCGCACACGTTCTACGCCGTCGGCCACTTCGCCGACACGCCGGGCGCGATCGCGGCCACCACGGACGCGCTGAGCTGCGATCCGCACCAGGTCGAGCTGATGGACCGGACGATCCTGGAACTGTCCCGGCGGAAACTGGAGTACGCGGACCTCGGGAACAGCCTCGTCGGCGACCCCGGCGCTCTGCTGTTCGTCTCCTTCAGCGGCGACGACGAGGCGGAACTGAACGCGAAACTGGACCGGCTCGAAAAGCTGTGGCGGCGCAACGGGCACGGGTACCACACGCTTCGCGCGGTGACCGCCGCCGAACAGGGCGCGCTGCTGAAGGTGCGCAAGTCGAGCCTCGGCCTGCTGATGGCCGCGGGCGAGGGCACCCGGCGGCCGCTCGCGTTCGTCGAAGACACGGCCGTCGATCCGCTGCATCTGTCCGACTACACCAAGCGGTTCAAGGAAATCCTGGACGACTACGAGATGGAGGCGGGTTTCTACGGGCATTGTTCGGTGGGCTGCCTGCACATCCGGCCGTTCGTCGACCTGACGAAGCCCGCCGAGGTCGTGAAAATGCGCGCGGTCGCCGAGGCGGTCAAAGACCTGGTCTCCGAATACGGCGGCGTCAATTCCAGCGAACACGGCGACGGTCTCGCCCGCAGCGAATTCAACCGGGAGATCTTCGGTCCCGAGCTGTACGAGGCGATGCGACGGGTCAAAGGCCTCTTCGACCCGGCGGGAGTGCTGAACCCCGGCAAGATCGTGGACGCGCCGCCGATGACCGAGAACCTGCGGGACCGCGACAGCCTCCCGCCCGCCGCGCCGCTGCGCACCTCGCTGCCGTTCGAGGTCGTCGGCGGGATGCGCGGCGCGGCGGACCGGTGCATGAACATCGGGTTGTGCCGCAAATCGGGGTCGGGGGTGATGTGCCCGTCCTACATGGCCACGAAGAACGAGGAGGACTCGACCCGCGGCCGGGCGAACGCGCTGGTCAAGGCCCTCTCCGAGCCGGACCCGCGCGCGGCGCTCGGCGACGGGCGGCTGCACGAGGTACTGGACCTGTGCCTGATGTGCAAGGCCTGCAAGAGCGAATGCCCGATGAGCGTCGACATGGCCTCGCTGAAGGCCGAGGCGCTCTCCCAGCAGCACGAGACCCACGGCGTTCCGTTGCGGTCGCGGGTTTTCGGCTCGATCCGCGCGCTCAACCGGCTCGGCTCGGCGACCGCGCCGTTGTCGAACCTGCCCGGCCGGATCGGTTTCCTGCGCCGGCTGGCGGACCGGGCGCTCGGGATCACCGCCGAACGTCCGTTGCCTCGCTTCGAGCGGCGGAACCTGGTGCGCTGGTTCCGTCGCCGCGACGCGGTTCCCGGCCCGCTGGGCACGGTGAACTGGCTCGCGGACTCCTTCACCACGTTCACCGAACCGCACGTCGGCCGCGCGGCGATCGAGCTGCTGGAACTGTCCGGCTGGAAGGTCGAACTGGCCGGCGGCGGGTGCTGCGGGCGGTCGAGCCTGTCCAAAGGCCTGGTGGACGACGCGAAGAAGAAGGCGCAGGGCCTGGTCGAGGCGATCAGCGCGAACACTCCGCCCGGGTCGCCGATCGTCGGCTGCGAACCGTCGTGCCTGTTCATGCTGCGGGACGAGCATCCGGCGATGCTGTCCGGACCGGCACTGGCGGACCGGGTGCGGCAGGTCGAGGAGCTGCTGACCGCCGCGATCGACGAGGGACGGCTGACGCTGCGGGAGGATTCGTGGCTCGCCGGCCGCCGGATCGTGTTCCACGGCCACTGCCACCAGAAAGCCGAGGTCGGCACCGCGGCGACGATGGCGCTGTTGTGCCGGATCCCGGGTGCCGAGGTCGAGGAGATCGACTCGGGCTGCTGCGGCATGGCCGGGTCGTTCGGGTTCGAGGCCGAGCATTACGAGACGTCGATGCGGATCGGGGGAGAACGGCTGTTTCCCGCGCTGGCCAAGGAAAACCCGGACACCGTCGTCGCCGCGACCGGGGTCTCCTGCCGGCAGCAGATCTTTCACGGCGCCGGGCGGACGGCGTGGCATCCGGTCGAACTCGTCCGGGAAGCGATGAAGCCGTGCGAATAATCCGCTACAGGTTGGCCGACGAGGTTCGCCGGGGTGTCGTCGTCGGGGAGACGGTGCACGAGCTTTCCGGCGACGGCCCCGGCGACGCGGTGGTGAAACTGGCCGACGTGCCGCTGCTGCCGCTTTGCGTTCCTCGGACGATCGTGTGCGCGGGCAGCAATTACGCGGGCCAGATCGCCGAGAAAGGACGGCCGTGGCCGGAGCGGCCCGCGTTGTTCCTGAAGGCCCCCAATGCGGTGCTCGGCCCGGCCGGGGAGATCCTCGCCCGGCGGAGGTCGGCTGCCTGGAGTACGAAGGGGAACTGGCGGTAGTGGTCGGCCGGACCGCGCGGGACGTCCCGGCGGAGCGGTTCCGGGAGTTCGTGCTCGGCTACACCTGCGCGAACGACGTCACCGCCGCCGACTGGCGCGGCGACGGGCAGTGGGCGCGCGCGAAGAGCGCGGACACGTTCTGCCCGCTCGGGCCGTGGATCGAAACCGAGGTGCCGGATCCGGCCGCGCTGACCGTCACCACCTGGCTGGACGGCGAGCTGGTCCAGGAGGCATCGACGGGGGACATGGTGTTCGGGGTCGGCGAGCTGCTGGCGTTCGTGACCCGCTGGATCACCCTGGAGCCCGGTGACGTCCTGCTGACCGGCAGCCCGGCCGGGGTCGGGCCGATGGCCCCCGGGCAGGTGGTGGAGGTGGCGATTTCCGGGATCGGTTCGCTGCGGAACACGGTGCGGGAACGGGGAAAGCCCGGCGGGTCCTGATCGCGCCGGGGGGCTCCGCGACGCGGGGTTCGCCGGATTTCGGAGCCGCTGGAGACCCTCGGCAGCGATCCGGCAGTTTCGCGTTCGGTGATTGCCCTGCGGCGCAACGGGTAACCGGAGCTTTCCCGACACCGAGGAGGCAGCATGGCCGCACCCACCCGAACCGACCTGATCACCGTGATCACCGACGACCACCGCGACGTCGAGCGGGTCTTCGTCGAACTCGAGAGCGAACCCGAGGCGGGAAACCGGAAAGACGTGGTCGACCACGTGATCGCCGAGCTGGTCCGGCATTCCGTCGCCGAGGAGCAGCTGATGTACCCGGCCGCGCGCGAGTACCTCGACGACGGCGACGAGATCGCCGACCACGAGATCGAGGAGCACGCCGAGGCCGAGAAGGTGATGAAGCGGCTGGAGCGCAAGAACCCCGGCGAGCCGGAGTTCGAGGAGCTGCTCGGCAAGCTCATCGCCGACGTCCGGCACCACATCAAGGACGAGGAAAACGACCTGCTGCCGCGGCTGCGCGACGCGTGTTCGGCCGAGGAGCTGGACCGGCTGGGAGAGCGGGTGCTGGCGGCGAAGAAGATCGCGCCGACCCGGCCGCATCCCCACGCGCCGAGCAAGCCGCCAGCGAACCTGGTCCTCGCGCCGGGCGCGGCGTTCGTCGACAAGATCCGCGACGCGCTGACCGGCCGGAAGAGCTGATTGGCCGGAAGAGCCGAAAATGACGGACGACGTGTTCGTGCTCGGTCTTGACGAGGAGAACGAGCGCATCCTGAGAAGACTCCCGTCCGCGGCCGGGCTGCGGTTCCGCCCGTTGCTCAGCCCGGACGAACTGCGGCACGGGGAGATCGACTTCCCGGACCTGAGGGAGAAAGCCCGCCAGCAGCTGACCGATTTCGACGGCGAACCGGCCGCGATCGTGTCCTAGTGGGACTTTCCGGCCGCCACCATGGCACCGCTGCTGTGCGGGGAACACGGCCTTCCGCAGGTGCCGCGGTGCTCGAAGGCGAGACGTTCGGCATCGTCGACCTGGACGGGGATCCGCGGCCGCCGCCGGGAGTGGACTTCCCTATGTGGCTGAAGCCGGTGAAGGGCTTTTCGTCGGAATTGGCGTTTCCCGTGCGGGACAAGCAGGGCTTCGAGGACGCCGGAGGAAGGCGAGCGGCTGCGTTTCGAGTTCGAGGACTGAACGGAAGGACCGAAGGTGGACGGCGATGTCGAGACGCGGTATGAGAACCATCTGTGGAAGAACCGCGTGGAGGGGCGCCAGCGCGCGGCGAACACGGCGAAGTCCCGTGAGGAAGCGGTGAAAACGGGACGGCATATGGCGAAAGCTCGGCGGTCTGTCCACATTGTCCGGAACGAGGACGGGTCAGTGGCACGGCGCGACGACTACCGGACAAGTCGTCGCGGCGTGCCGCTGCCGTTGGAGTGACCCCGCGGTCAGCGGCGGAGGATGCGTTCCAGATGGCTGCGGGCCTGGCGGCCTTCGGGCAGGAGGACGTCTCGGGTGCCGATGAACAGGCTGAACGGTCCGGGCCCGGTCAGATCCGCATACAGCGGGCTGATCCGCGGGTCGTGCGGATCGGCGTACCTCCGGCCCGCCTCGCGCAGGCCGGTGATGCCGAGCATCGGGTCGTGCTCGTCCGGCACGACCGAGATCGGATCTCGCAGCGTCATGTCCGGCCACGGCGAGATCAGGATGGTCTGTTTCGGCTGCGGCTTGCCCTCGTCCCGGCGCCTCGCGATCGACAGCGCGAGTGCGGCACCGGCGGAATATCCGGACAGCCGGAGGGGGCTCCGCCGATCCCGGCCACGCAGGTGAGCCGGCCGGAGCAGAAGTGGGCGGTGGCGCGGGGATCTGGTCGAGTACCACTCGGCGCTGGACGTCGTGAGGAACTCCGGCGCCATCCGGTACGACGACATCGGCTTGGAGATCACCCGGGACGTGCACGAGCGCTGCACGTGGACCGCGGACGACTTCTGTTCCCCGCCGCGGAAACGTCGTGGACGGTGACCTTCGAGCGGGAGACTGGCTGGACGGGTACTAGGGCGAGCGGCGGCTGGTGTCGAGGAACTGGCATCGGAGGGTTCCGCGCGACCTTCTGTGACTGGCGGCTCGAGGTTTCGCCGGGGATCTCGTGGGTACGCGGCCGGGAGGAGGAGGTTCTGCCGGGGTTCGCGGGCCTCCGACCTGGATCGCGAGCGCTCCGGACCTCACCGTCTGTGCTGGAGGCGGCATGACCGACGAGCGTCCCCCGGAACCGCGGCCCGCGAACCCGCGCCGCGCCGAGGCCGACCACGACGAAGAACGTCCGCCCCGGTGGCCCGGACCGGAGAGTCCGCTGGAGGACGAGGAGGGCCGGTCGAAGCGCGGGCATCCGCAACTGGGGGACAACTTCCGCGGCGAGAACTGACCGGGATACCCAGGACGGGGTCTGGTTTAACGTCGGATCCGCGCGGCTAAACCCGGCCCATGAGGATCCCGCTCTGGCACGTGCCCGGATCGTGGGCTGACGCGTTCGTCCACGACGGGCGCGAGTATTCCGAGCCCGTATGGCGAGCGGGCGCGGCGATGATCGGCGAACCGCGCCGCAGCGTCCGCGTGCCTGGTGCCGACGTGCTGCCCGCAGGTGCCGGGCACCCCGAACCCGTCCCCGCTGTGGAAGGAATTTGATGAGGATCGCGATGGTGTCCGAACACGCCAGCCCGCTCGTCGCGCCGGGAGAGGAAGACGCGGGCGGCCAGAACGTGCACGTGGCGGACCTGTCGGCGGCGTTGGCGCGCAGCGGCCACGAAGTGACTGTCTACACGCGACGCGCCGATCCGGACGCGCCTGCCTCGGTGGAAACGCCGGCGGGCTATCGCGTTGTCCACGTCCCGGCCGGCCCCGCGCGCCGGCTGCCGAAGGACGAGCTTTTGCCGCACATGGGGGAATTCGGGAGCTGGCTGCGGGATCGGTGGACTGAGGAGCCGCCGGAGGTGGCGCACGCGCACTTCTGGATGTCCGGCGTGGCGACCGTTCTCGCCGCGCGGGAGGCCGGGGTGCCGACGGTGCAGACCTTTCACACGCTGGGCGTAGTCGAGCGGCGGCATCTGGGGGACGCGGACACGAGCCCGCCGGACCGGACGCGGCTGGAGCGGATGGTGGGCAAGCAGGTCGACCGGATTCTCGCCACCTGCTCGGACGAGGTGTTCGAACTCGCCCGGCAGCGGGTGCCCCGGCAGCGGATCTCGGTGGTGCCGTGCGGGGTCGATCCGGACCGGTTCGGGGTCAGCGGCCCGGTCGCCCCGCGAAGCGCGCCCAAACGGTTGGTGTCGGTGGGGAGATTGGTGCCGCGCAAGGGTTTCGACCTGGCCATCGCTGCCTTGCCGAGGGTTCCGGACACCGAACTGGTGATCGCGGGCGGACCGCCTTCCGAGGCGCTCGCGCGGGACCCGGAAGCGCAGCGGTTGCGGCGGCTGGCGGACCGGCTCGGGGTGGCGGACCGGGTTCACTTGACGGGTCAGGTCAGCCGGGACGAGATGCCAGCGTTGCTGCGTTCGGCGGACGCGGTGCTGTGCACGCCTTGGTACGAGCCGTTCGGGATCGTTCCCCTGGAGGCGATGGCGTGCGGGGTGCCGGTGATCGCCGCGGCAGTCGGGGGGTTGACCGACACGGTGGTGGACGGGATCACCGGATGCTTGGTGCCGCCGCGAGATCCGGTCCGGCTTTCGGTGCGGTTGCGGGCTTTGCTGGACGAGCCTGCCGAATTGGAGGCGCTGGGGATTGCGGGGCAGGAGCGGGTCCGGGCGAGGTACTCGTGGGACCGCATCGCGCAGGAGACTGTGCGGGTCTACGAGAAGGCGATGCCGGTGGGGGAGTCGGGGCTGGCCGCTGTGCGGTGAGCCGCGGGGGCGGCCTCCGCTGAGCGCGATGACCAAGGCGACCTGTCTGTTCAGCACCGTGCTCGAACTGAACGGCCAGACGACGCGCGTCGTGCCCACCGTGCGCGGTTTCCCGCACGAAGAACCCCGCGATGCCAGGTAGCTCAGCTTGAGCACGGCGACGACCGGACGGGTGGCGACCGTCAGCACGAGGTCTCCTTTCCGCCACGGCCCCTGCGGATTCCCTTGCTATTGCTCGCGAAGCGACTTCGCGACGGAACCCCCGGCTTCGTCGGCCTGCTCGCCGGGGTCCGGGTCCGCCCGGCGCTGCGGAAGATCCTCCGGCGGGGCCGCTTCCGCGCGGGCGAGCGTTTCGTCGTCAGGCGGGTTCGGCACGGGCTGGACGTCTGGCCGTTCCTCGGCAAGCCTGCGGCTGAGCGGTGCGCCTTCGCGCGCCTCGGCGGGGGTCGTGGCCTGCTGGACCGCCGGGCTCCAGCGTTCAGCGGGTTCGACACCCTCCTCCAACGGGTCGACCCGCAGTTCGTCCTCGTCGAGGGACTCGGACTGCTCGAGCGTTTCGGGCTCGGCGGGATCGCTGTCGGTCATCGTGCTCCTTTCTCCGTGCAGCGCTTTGCTCGCCGGGTACCCGTCTGGAACGGGGCAAAACGGCGTCAGGCGGCGGCGAGATCGCGGATCGCGCTCTGCGCTTTCTCGATTTCCTGTCCGACCAGGAGCGCGGTGAAGCGGGCGACCGAGATGCTGTGCGCCGCCGAGGCGACCGCGTCGCAGGCTTCCTGCGGATCGGCCGCGCGATGCCGCACGCGCCCGGCGAGCAGCGCGTCCTCCAGCTGGCCGCACAGGTCGGGGAGCAGTTCGGAGAGGTCGTCGGCGAGGAGGCTCAGCGAGCCGAGCGTCCGGTACAGCTCCGCGGGGGATTCGTAGCCGCCGGCACCGGCTTCGCGACGGAGCCGGCGCAGCGCGTTCTGCGCCTGCTCGGCCGGTGCGGGAGACGTCGCTGAATGGTCCATGCCTCGCTGATACCCGGTGGCGGCCCGGCTAACCGGACGGTTGCGGAGGGTATTCGGGGACGATGAACGAGATCGTCGAGCTGATCCGCAGACGGGCTTGCCTCGCGGAATCCCGTGCCGCCGAACTTGTCGCGCACGTGGTGCTGCGGACGCTGTCCGAACGGATTTCGGCGGAAGCGGCGGCGAGTCTGGCCGCGCAGCTGCCGGCCGAGCTGGCCGAGGACTTGCGCCCGGGCGGCGGTCCGGTCGAGGGAGGCTTCGAGCTGGCGGAATTCGTCGGGCGGATCGCGGAGCGGGGGAAGCTGACGGATCCGGAGGCCGTGCACTTGGCCGGTGTGGTGCTAGAGGTGCTGGGCCGGGAGACGGTGCACGTCGCGGACGAGGTGTGGGACGTGCTGCCGGAACCGTTGCGGCAGCTGGTGGAGGCGGAGCGGCTTCGGGTCGCGTGACTCAGGCGTTCCGCATCCGGGGCCGGTGCGGCTGGGCGTGGTCACCCGGTTCGCCCGGGATGTCGCGGTCCACGTGGTCGGCGTGGTGCAACGCCTGGGCCAGCAGCCCGCGGACGTGCTCGTCGGCGGCGGAGTAGTACACGAACGTCCCCTCGCGGCGGCCTTTCACCAGGCCCGCGAGCCGGAGCTTGGCCAGATGCTGGCTGACCGCCGTCGGCGCGGCCCCGGCCAGTTCGGCGAGGCAGGCCACCGACGATTCTCCCTGCAGGAGCGCCCACAGCACCTTGATCCGCGTCGGGTCCGACAGCAGGCGGAAGCTTTCCGCGGCCAGGTGGACCTGTTCGTCGGAGGGCATGTCGAAGTCCGGCAGGGAGGAGTGCATGTCCCGATGCTACCGTCCCTTCTCGACTATCTGCGCATCTGCGCAGGTATGCTGACAGTCGAGCGGCCCTCCGCACGCGGCCGCTCGACTGGCATCGAGCATCCCGGGAGTACCTGATGGCAGAGCCGCGCCGCGACCGTCCGCAGCCGGGGGACGGCCCTGGTCCTGCGCACGAGCAGGCTTCCGGCCATGGGCACGGCGGCCCCGCCGCAAGTCACGGCCATGGGCACGGTCACGCGACCTGGCGGCACCGCGTCAAGCACCTCTTCACCCCGCACAGCCACGACAGCGCCGACCGCCTCGACACCGCCCTCGAAACCAGCCGTCGCGGCATCCGCGCGCTGACCTGGTCGTTCGCCGCCCTGTTCGGCACCGCCGTCATCCAGCTGGCCTTGGTAACAGTCACCGGCTCGGTGGCTCTCCTCGGCGACACCATCCACAACTTCGCCGACGCCCTCACCGCCCTGCCCCTGGGCATCGCTTTCGTTCTCGGGCGCCGCGCCGCGACCCGCCGCTACACCTACGGTCTGGGCCGCGCCGAGGACCTGGCCGGAGTCGTCGTGGTGCTGATCATCGCCGGATCAGCCGCGCTGGCCGCCTACGAGGCGATCGACCGGCTGCTGCACTCGCACCCCGTGCAACAGCTCTGGGTGCTCGCCGCGGCAGGCGTGGTCGGATTCGCTGGCAACGAACTCGTCGCCCGGTACCGGATCACCGTCGGCCGCGAAATCGGCTCCGCCGCCTTGGTCGCCGACGGCTTGCACGCCCGCACCGACGGCTTCACCTCGCTGGCGGTAGTGCTGGGCGCGCTCGGTGTCGCCCTCGGTTTCCCGGCGGCCGACCCGGTGATCGGACTGCTGATCACGGTCGCGATCCTGTTCGTTCTGCGCGACGCGGCCAAGGAAGTCTTCCGGCGGCTGATGGACGCCGTCGACCCGGCGACCGTCGAACTGGCCGAGCGGACCGCGGCGGCGGTGTCCGGAGTGGAGGGTGTCCGCGAGGTCCGGATGCGCTGGATCGGCCACAGCCTGCGCGCGGAACTCGCCGTCCAGGTCGGCAACACTCTCACCGTCGAGCAAGCGCACGAACTGGCGCACAGCCTGGAACACCAGCTGATCGCGGTGGTCCCCCGGCTGACCGCGGCGGCGGTGCACGTCGAACCGGCGATCGGGGCGGAGGCCGTTCACCTCGGCTGAGGCGCGCATCGACCGATCGGTTGATCCGCCGCTCCGCCCGTGCTGCCCGGAAAGTCTGGCCACGCAGCCGATTCGCCGCACCGGCACCGCCCGGCACGGTTGACGGCATGGCAATCATCGAGGTGGACCACCTCGTCAAGCGGTACGGCGGGCAGGCCGTGGTCGACGGCGTCAGCTTCGCCGTCGAGCCGGGCGAGATTTTCGGGATTCTCGGCCCGAACGGCGCTGGAAAGACCACGACGGTCGAGTGCGTCGAGGGGCTGCGCAGGCCGGACGGCGGGTCGATCCAGGTCTGCGGCCTCGACCCGCGGCGCGACGACGGCGAACTGCGCCAGGTGCTCGGCGGACAGCTCCAGGAAAGCGAACTGCCGGACAAACTCAAGGTCGGCGAGGCGCTCCGGCTCTACAGCTCGTTCTACCGCGACCCGGCCGATTGGCGCGAGCTGGCCGAGATCCTCACTCTCGACGGCAAGCTCCGCACCCAGTTCCGCAGCCTCTCCGGCGGCCAGAAGCAGCGGCTGTCGATCGCTCTCGCGCTGCTCGGCAATCCGAAGGTCGCGGTGCTCGACGAACTCACCACCGGACTCGACCCGCAGGCCCGCCGCGACGTCTGGGGCCTGGTCGAGCGGATCCGCGCGCGGGGCGTGACGATCCTGCTGGTCACGCACTTCATGGAAGAGGCGGAGCGGCTGTGCGACCGGCTGGCGGTCATCGACGCCGGTCAGGTCGTCGCAGTGGACAGTCCGGCCGGGCTGGTTTCACGCGTCGAGGACCGGCAGCGGATCCGGTTTCGCGTGTCCGCGCCACTGGACGACGCGTTGCTGACCGGGCTGCCGGAGGTCGCCGCCGTCGAGCGGGCGGGCAGCCAGATCGTCGTCACCGGATCCGGGGAGTTGCTGCTGGCGGTGACGGGCGCGCTCGCCCGCCACCGGATCGCCGTCGTGGACTTGCGAGTGGACCAGACCACGCTGGACGACGCGTTCGTCGCGCTCACCGGCCGTCCCATCGAAGCCTGAGGAGATCCCGGTGCCCGCTTTGTTCCGGCTCGCCGCCACCGAAACGAAACTGTTCTTCCGCGAGCCGATCGTCGTGTTCTTCGCGCTCGCGTTCTCGCCGATCCTGTTCGGCGTTCTCGGCCTGGTCCCGGCTCTGCGCGAACCCGGTCCGGACGGCGTCCGGATGATCAGCCGGTACCTGCCGATCGTGGTCGCGATGGGGGTTTCGCTGTTCTCGCTCAGCGGGCTGTCGCAGCTGTTCGCTTCGTATCGGGAGAAGGGCGTGCTGCGGCGGATGCGGCTCACGCCGGTGAAGCCGACAGTCATGCTCGGCGCGCAACTGCTGATGGCTGTCGTGCTGTCGGCGGCGTCGACGCTGGTCATCCTCGTGCTCGGGCGGCTGGCGTTCGACGTCGGCCTGCCTCGGCAACTGCCCGCGTACGTGCTCAGCTTTGCGTTGCTGGCACTGGCTTTGTTCGCGATCGGGCTGCTGGTCGCGGCGCTCGCGCCGTCGGCCAAGAATGCCAGCGCGGTCGGTTCGCTGGTGTTCTTCCCGCTCGTGTTCTTCGCCGGGCTCTGGGTGCCGCGTGCGAGCATGAACCGGGTTCTGCTGACGATCAGCGACCTGACGCCGCTCGGCGCGGGCGTACAAGCCTTGCAGGACACGGCTTCCGGGAATTGGCCGCAGCTGCTGCACCTCGGCGTCATGCTAGGGTGGCTCGTCGTGGCCGGGGGCTTGGCCGCGCGATACTTCCGCTGGGAGTAACTGGTGGGCATCGAGGGCGACCTGCGCGAAGAGTTCGACCGCTGGGAACAAGCACAGACGGCGACCTTCACTGCGCTGCCTTATGTTCTTCTCGCGGTGAGTGTCGCCATTACTCTGCTGCAGCCGCCAGCGCGGTTCCCGGTCGTTCTCGGGCTTTCCGCCGCGGCCGCGTTGTGGCTGCTGTGGTCTCGCTCGTTTCCTCGGGAATGGCACCGGAATCTCTCGCTGATGGCGGGTTATTACGCCGGTCTGCTGGCGATATCAGCGGGGTTGGCGGCCCTCGCTCCGTGGTACTGCCTGTTCGTCTTCGTCGGCTACCCGCAGGCTTTCGATTACCTGACGGGACACTGGCGTTACGCAGGCGCTGCGGCCACCGCGGTGATCTCGGCGATGGCTTTCCTCGGCGGAATCGCCAAGATCACCGCCGAGAATCTGTGGTGGGTGTGGCTGGGCGTCAGCGTGGTTTCGGTCGCGCTGGCGGGTGCGGTGTTTTATTTCGTGGAAATGGCCTACCGGCGGAATGACCTGCAGAAGCAGGCGCTGGCGGAAGTGCACGAGGTCAACCTCAAATTGGAGGCCGCGCTGGCCGAGAACGCCGGGCTGCACGCGCGCTTGCTGGTCCAGGCCCGCGAGGCCGGGGTGCTGGACGAACGGCAGCGGATGGCGCGGGAAATCCACGACACCCTCGCCCAAGGCCTGGCCGGGATTCTGACTCAGCTCCAAGCCGCGGAACAAACCGCGGCCGAGCCGGCGGTGCTGGGCCGGCACCTGGCGACCGCGACGAACCTGGCCCGGGAGAGCCTGGTCGAAGCGCGCCGGACAGTCCAGTCCGTGGGCCCGTCGGTGCTCGCCGAAGCCCGGCTCCCGGAGGCGATCGGCGAGGTGACCAGGAACTGGTCGGCGGCCAACGACGTCGACGCCGTGCTCACCACCACCGGCGACGCCCGGCCGATGCACCCCGACGTCGAGGTGGCGTTGCTGCGGACCGCGCAGGAAGCGCTGTCGAACGTCGCCAAGCACGCGCGGGCGAACCGGGTCGGCCTGACCCTGTCGTACATGCCGGACCTGGTGACCCTCGACGTCCGCGACGACGGCGTCGGCTTCGAGCCGGATGCCAAGCGCGCCAACGGTTCCACGAACGGCGGCTTCGGACTGGCCGGGATGCGGCAGCGGGTGCAGCGCCTCGCGGGACGGCTGGACGTCGAATCGGAACCGGGCCGGGGCACGGCGATCTCGGCGGCCGTGCCCGCCATTCCGGCCGGAGGCGAACGATGATCTCGCTGCTGATCGTCGACGACCATCCGGTGGTGCGCGACGGCCTGCGCGGCATGTTCGGCGCCGACCCGCGATTCGAGGTGGTCGGCGAGGCCGCCGACGGAGCGTCGGCGGTCACCGCGGGTGCGCAGCTCCGCCCGGACGTCATCCTGATGGACCTGCGGATGCCGGGCACAGACGGCGTGACGGCGATCAAGGAACTGGCGAAACGCGGTGTCCCCGCGCGGATCCTGGTGCTGACGACATACGACACCGACAGCGACGTCCTCCCGGCCATCGAAGCGGGGGCCACCGGGTATCTGCTGAAGGAAGCGCCCCGAGAGGAGCTTTTCCGCGCGGTCGAGGCCGCGGCGCAAGGCCAGGCGGTGCTGTCGCCGACGGTCGCGACCCGGTTGATGGGGCAGCTGCGGCAACCAGCGGCGGACCCGTTGTCGGACCGCGAGGTCGAGGTCCTGCAGCTGATCGCGAATGGTGCGACGAACCGCCGGGCGGCGGAGCAACTGTTCATCAGTCAGGCGACGGTGAAGACGCATCTTCTGCACGTCTACGCGAAACTCGGCGTAAACGACCGCGCGGCGGCGGTGGCCGCGGGGTTCGCGCAGGGGTATTTGACGTTGTAGGGCTAGATCGGTGTGTGGAGGGTGAGTTTGAATGGGGCGAACCCGAGCCCGCGATAAAACCTGATCGCGGATTCGTTGGCGGCGAACGCCGTGACGCTGACCTGATTCGCGCCGGATTCCCGGGCCCGTGCGAAGAACTCGTCCGTCAAGGCCGTTCCGACGCCGGTGCCGCGGTGCGCGGGCTCCACGCGCATGCTCTCCAGCACGCCGACCACCGCCCCCGGCCGGAGCGGGTCGGCGGCGCGGATTCGGCCGATCAGGCGGCCGATCGCTGAGCCTGCGGCGGAGAGCGCCAGCAGGCACCGGGAATCGCTCCGGCGTACTAGCTCCGCGTAGTAGGCAGGGCCTTCGCGGCGTGGCCAGGAGGACGTGAGGGGAACCCTGAGGGACTCAGAGTCCGTGAAGGTGGCCCTCACGGCACGCCCGCCACGCAACCGCTAGGCCGACCAAACCCGCTCCCCGCCGACCCACGTCTCCCGCACCTGAACCCGATCCAGCGCCTCCGGATCCGCCTCGCCCGGGTCCTCCGCCAGCACCGCGAAATCGGCCAGGAATCCCGGCGCGAGCTGGCCCTTGGTCGTCTCCTCGCCGGAAGCGTAAGCCGACCCCGTCGTATACACGCCAAGCGCGGCCTCGACGCTGATCCGCTGCGAAGGCCCGAACAGCTCCCCGTCCGGAGCGCGGCGCGTCACGCAGCTGCGCAGCGCGTACAGCGGCGGGAACGGCCCGCACGGATGGTCGGACGAACCGGCCACGGCGACCCCGGCGTCGAGCATCGACCGGTGGGCGAACATCCGCTCGACGCGCTCCGCCCCGTAGTACTGGGTCAGCTTGTCCCCGTGCGCGGCGGCGTAGTTCGCGAACGGCACCGCGACCATGCCGTGGTCGCGCATGCGCTTCAGGATCTCGTCGTCGATGATGGAACAGTGTTCGATGCGGTGCCGCGGATCCTGCCGCGGGTTGGCGGCTTGCGCCTGGTCGACGGCGTCCAGGACCCGGCGGATCGCGCGGTCGCCGTTGGCGTGCACGCAGGCTCGCCACCCGGCGTCGTGCACGTGCCGCACGGTGTCGGCCAGCTGGGCGGCGGAGACGCGCTCCAGCCCGTAGCTGTCGGTGCCCTCGATGGGCTGTTCGACCAGGCAGGTTCCGCCGTTGACGGCACCGTCGGCGAAGGTCTTGACCCCGCCCAGGCGCAGCCGGGTTTCCGGAGTGAGCGGGGTGTCGGGGAGGGCGCGGAAGTAGTCGAAGTGGTCGTAGGCGGCCAGGGCGTTCACCCGGAGAGTCAGCTGGTCCTGGTCGGCCAGGTGGCGGAGCATCTGCCATTCGGTGCGGCCCACCAGCGCGTCGCCGACGGAGGTGATGCCCGCGGCGTGCAGGTCGGCGGCGTGCCGGGTGAAGGCGGCGGCCAATACTTCGGTGGGCGGGTCCCGCACGATCGTCGGGCGCGGGGTGAAGGCCGGGAACGCCAGGTCGTAGAGGGCTTGGTCGTGGATGACGCCGTCGAGGCGGCCGGCCGCGTCGCGCCCGAGGTGGCCGCCGGGCGGGGGCTCGCTGGCGTCGGTGAGGCCGGACAGGGCGAGGCCGGGGGCGTTGAGGACGCCGGCGTGCAGCGTCACGTGCACTACCAGGACGGGGTGGTCCGGGCAGGCATCGTCCAGCTCGGCGCGGGTGAGTTCGCGGCCGCCGTTGCTGCGGAACGAGTCGTAGCCGCAGCCGATGACCCATTCTCCGGGCGGCGTCGCGGCGGCTCGTTCGCGCAGGGCGGCGGTGAGGTCGGCGGTCGAGCGGATCCGGGACGGCGAGAGGTCGACCTGCAGGGATTGCGCGGCGACGACGGTCGGGTGCTGGTGGGCGTCGTTGAAGCCGGGGATGACGGTGGCGTCGCCGAAATCGTGCACTTCCGCCGAGGGGAACTCGCCGCGCAGGTCGGCGACGGCGCCGTGCGCGACGACCCATTCGCCGCGGACCGCGAAGGCCGGGGGTTCGGCCCCGGCCATGGTCACGATGCGCCGGGCGGTGACGATCTGCACGGATTCCGGTGCGGACACGAGGTTCCCTCCAGGTTCGAAGCAGGCTGCCGCGCGACGCCATGTCCACAAAGGACAGTGTGGCCACGGTGCCGCGCTGCCGATTCTAGGGGCGGCGCGGGTGCGGGCGCATCGCCGAAGCGGGGTTGCGGCAATCGGGTGATCTGGGTCCCACCCGGGGGAAGTCCGGAATGCTGACCGGCTCCCCGGCGGTGTATACGCTGGAAGCACAGGGCACCCGGCCCGGCTCCCGCGGCGGCAGGAGGCTCGCATGTCCGGCACCGGTTCGGCGCGGGCCGCGCTCACCGCCGCGGCCGAGCCGTGGGAGATCCAGGTCGGCCGCGACCTCGCCGACCGGCTCGACACCAAACCGCCTTCCCGCTGGTCCCGGCCGGGCGCGGCGGCCGAGGACCTCGCGGACCTGGTCGGCCCGGGCGAGGCGGTGCTGGCCCCGTCGGCGACCCGGCCGTCGGGCGACGGCGTGGCGTGGACGCCGGAGCAGGCGCTGGGCGCGGGCGCGCGCGGGGTGGCGCTGTGGGTCGACGAGCTGCCGTATCCGCGCATCGTCGGCGCGATCCCGTACCCGGAGCTGATCGCGGTCGAGCACGCGATGGCGGGCAAGCACGCCTGCCTGGTGTTGACCGGTGTCCGCACGACACTGGTTTTCCGCTACCGCTCGTGGGCGTGGCCCGCGGTGGCGGATCTCTTGACGCACGCGCGGTCGCGCGCGCATCGGCCCGGGGCGGCGGAACCAGCGCACGCGGGGCCGCCTGCTCTTGGCTGGGACCGGCTTCCGGTGTCGCCGTTGGTGGCGCTCGGACATCCCCGGCATGCGCGCTACCTCGGCGCGGAACCGGAATTGCCGCGGCGATGGCTGTGGCAGCAATCCCGGCCCGCGGCGTTCGTCGTGCTGACGCGGCAGGAGCTGGTGGTCGTGCGGCATGTGCTGGGGCGGCGGCCGTTGACGCACGGGGTGCAGTTGCTGGCGGTGGCCCGGGACCGGATCACCGGGCTCGCCAGGCGGGGTGACCGGCTGCGCGTCGCTGCGTCGGCGAGCGGGTACGAGGTGGACCTCGGAGCCGAGCTGGCGGAGGAAGCGCGCCTGAGGTTCGGGCCGATGCTGCGCGCGGACGGGCGGCGGCGAGTGGTGCGGAAGGTGTCGAAGGCGCCGCAAGCCTGACTGTCGCTGGACCAGGGACGAGCGCGCCTTTTTCCGGCGGGTTGTCACAAACCGGGCGGCTGTCCGGTCTTAGCCGACGATCTGGCTGTGCTACTCCCGAGGAGAACCCATGAGCTTGGCCCCTTCCGCCCGTCTCGACGAGGCGGTTCCTTCGCGGTACGCGCTGAAGGTCGGCGACATCGACGTGCTGGTGATCAGCGACGGCGTGCTGCCGATCACCGCCGAAACGCTGGCCACGAACGCCGACCGGGCCGACCTGTCGGCCTGGCTCCGCGAAATGTTCCTGCCGCCGGAGATGATCGACTGGCCGCTGAACGTCGCCGTGGTGCGCAGCGGCGGCCGGACGATCCTGATCGATTCCGGGCTGGGCACCGAATTCCCGGGCTTCCCGCGCGCCGGGCAGCTGGCGACGCGGCTCGTCGCGGGCGGGATCGACCCGTCGTCGGTGACCGACGTCGTGCTCACCCACCTGCACATGGACCACATCGGCGGGCTGCTCGTCGAGGGGCTGCGGGGCCGCCTGCGCGAGGATCTGCGGGTCCACCTCGCGTCGGCGGAGGCGGAATTCTGGCAGGCGCCCGACTTTTCCCGCACTGTCATGCCGGAGCCGATCCCGGAGGTGCTGCGCACGACCGCCACGCGGTTCCTCGACGTGTACCGCGACCAGTTGCGGCCCTTCGAAACCGAGCACGAGGTGGCTCCGGGCGTGCGGCTCTGCCGGACCGGCGGGCACACTCCCGGCCACAGCATCGTCCGGCTGGAGTCCGGCGGAGACCGGCTGACCTTCGCCGGGGACGCGGTGTTCCAGCCCGGGTTCGAGAATCCGGACTGGTACAACGGTTTCGAGCACGATCCCGAGGAATCGGCGCGCGTCCGCGTCCGGCTTCTGCGGGAGCTGGCGGCCAGCGGCGAGCAGCTGGTGGCGACGCACCTGCCGTTCCCGTCCGTCTGCCACGTGGCGGTCGCGGGCAACGCGTTCCGTTTCGTGCCGGCGGTGTGGGACTACTGAGCCTGCCTTCCCCGGGCGCGGTGCAGCGCCGCGCCCGGGGACTTCGGCGCGATCTTATGGTAAGCAATCCGGCTATGCGCGGAAAGATGACGCGCGGCCTGGCGGTCGCCGCGATGAGCCTGCTGACCTGTCTCGCCGCCGCACCGCCGGCGCCGGCCGCACCGGAGCCGAAAGCACCGCCCGAATTCGTCGCCCTGCGCGACGTCGATCCGACCATCGTGCAGGAAATCCGGTACCTCACGCCGCACAACTTCACCGGCGCGCCGGTCGACGGCTACCGGCAGCCGATGTGCATCCTGACCCGGGACGCCGCCGTCGCGCTGCACCGAGCGCAGCGGTCGTTCTTGCGTCAGGGCTACACGCTGAAGGTCTACGACTGCTACCGTCCGCAGCGTGCGGTCGACAACTTCGTACGCTGGGCGGAAGACCTGTCCGACCTGCGGATGAAAGCCGAGTTCTACCCGCGCGTCGAGAAGGATCGGCTCTTCGCGGACGGCTATATCGCGGCGAAATCCGGTCACAGCCGGGGAAGCACGGTCGACCTGACGCTCGTCCGCCTCCCGGCGTTCCCGACGCGGCCGTATCACCCCGGCGAACCGCTGAAGCCCTGCTACGGCCCGAAAGCCGAGCGGTTCCCGGACAACTCGCTCGACATGGGCACCGGCTTCGACTGCTTCGACACGCTCGCGCACACCCTCGACCCGCGGATCGTGGGCAAACAGCGGGAGAACCGGATGCTCCTGCTCCACGGGCTGCAGCGGGCCGGGTTCAAGAACCTGCCCGAGGAATGGTGGCACTACACGTTCCAGCCGGAGACGTTCCCGGACACCTATTTCAATTTCCCCGTCTGGCGGAGGTCGCTGCACTGCCCGGTGGGCTAGGGCAGGCGGGTCGCGACGACTCCCGCGACTGATTTCGCCGTGTCGCAGATGGCGGTCAGGTTTCCTTTGTTCGCTTCGTCGGTGATCTCGACCAGTACGACCTCGTCGCGCTGCTGTGGCGTTCCTTCCAGCGGCGGGAGCGACGGCGAGTACGTGCGGTAGACGACGGTGACGTCGCACGTGTCGCCAGCGCGCTCGTGCGGATCGACGTACGCGAGGCGTCCGCCGACGGTCGTGCGCGTCTGGCCGTCCGGCGGATCCTCGGCGAGCGGCCATTGCCGGTCGTAGTAGAGGTCGACCGATTTCGCGTCGGGGCCCCATGAACAGGCCCAGTTCGCGAAATGCCGGTCGACCGGGTAGTCCCGCCCGACGGTCCGGCGGAGCGTGGCGTCGTCGACCAGCGTGCAGGCGTCCACTCGCGCCAGCGAACCCGGCGGGAACGGCCGGGCGCGGCGGGGGATCGGGCCGCGGGCGACGCGCGCGTAGGCGTCGCCGACGACGGCGTCCGACATCGCGCACAGTTGAGGGGCGGCGGCGCCGTCGGAGCGGACCGAACTCACCGTGACGACAGACAGCTCCGGCAGGGTGAAGGAGCGGCGGCACTTCCCGGAGTCGGGATTCGGCCGCCGGATCTCGCCGAGCTTCCCCCGGACCGGCGGCACCTGCGGGTACTGCTCCGGTTCGGACAGTTCGAGGCTGGTGACGATCGTGCCGCTGCCGGGCAGGCTCGTGTCCAGGTCGCAGCGGGCGAACGTGCCGAGATTCGGTTCGAGGAAGACTTTTCCGTACTGGCCCAGGGAATTCACCGAAAGCAGCGAGCACGGATCGGCGGTGTGCGGGTCGCCGACGAGGTCCGGCGACGGCGGGGCCGCGGTCGCGTTCGCGGGCGGCGCGTCGTCGCGATCGAAGACGAGGAATCCCGCGGCCAGAAGGACGATCGCGCCCAGGGCGGCGCCGATCAGCAAGGGCCGCTTGGATTTCTTCGCTCGCGGTACCGGAGCGCCGCCGCGCAGGAACCTCTCGACTTCGAGGGCAGCCGGGCGTCTTTCCGGCTGACGGCTGAGCATCGCCTGCAGCGCGGGCCCGAGTTCGCGAGCGTTGCGCGGCGGCTCGGGCGTCCCTTCCGCCGCTCGGCGCAGCTGCGCGAACGGACCGTTTTCGCCGCTGCCCCAGGGAGAACCGCCCTCGACGGCGGCGAACAGCGTCGCACCGAGCGAGAAGACGTCCGACGCGGCGGCGGCCGCCTCGCCGTTCGCGACTTCCGGCGCGAGGTACCCGGCGGTGCCGCCGACGCGGGCGCTGTCGGTGAGCGTGACCTCGTGGCCGCGGGAAATCCCGAGGTCGGCGAGCTTGGCGGTGCCGTCGTCGGCGACCAGGACGTTGCCCGGGGTGAGGTCGCGATGCACCATGCCCCGTGCGTGCATCGCGGCGAGCGCGGACGCGATCTGCGCGCCGATCGCGGTGGCTTTCTCGGGGGTCAGGACGCCGTCGGTGTGCACGATCTCGGCCAGGCTGCGCGCCGGGAGGTACTCCATGACGAGCCACCGGTCGGTGCCGTCGGAAACGGAGTCGTACACCGCGACGATGTTCGGATGCTGCAGGGCCGCGCCGAGCCGGGCTTCGCGGCGGATTTGCGGTTCGTCGCCGTCGAGCGACCGTTTGAGCGCGACCGTCCGGCGCAGTTCGAGGTCGCTGGCCCGCCAGACGACACCCATCCCACCGGCTCCGAGGCGTTCCTCGAGCCGGTAACGCCCGGCGATCACCTGCGGAGCAGCCACGGCGACAGCTTAAAGCGCGGTTTCCCGGAATGCCCTCTGACCGCGCCGTAAAGTTCTCGATCAGGCGGGTCCGCTCAGCTCTCCTTCGCGGCGCCCTTCCGCAATCCCCGCCGCACCAGCGGCCAGAACGCCGCGATCACCGCCAGCGACACGATGCTCGTCCACACCTGGGTGCGGGCGGAATCGTCGGTCAGCAGCATCACCACGATGATCGCCACGACGCCGAGGACGGTCAGGATGCCGAGCCAGGGGTGCAGCCACATCTTGAGCTTCAGCCCGGCGCGTTCCTCCGGGGTCATCTTGTGCCGCATCCGCATCTGGGTGCACGCGATGAACGAGTACACGAACAGCGCGACCAGGCCCGCGGAGTTCATGATGAAGTCGAAGATGCCGGAGTCCGGCGCGACGAAGTTGACGAAGACCGCGATGTACCCGCCGATCGTGCAAGCCACCACCGCGATGACCGGCACGCCGGACTTGCTCTTCTTGGCCACCACCCGCGGTGCGAGCCGCTTCTCGGCGAGCGCGGAGAACATCCGGCCGGCCGAGTAGAGCCCGGAGTTGAGCACCGAACACGCGGCGGTGAGCACGACCGCGTTCATCACCAGGCCGGCGCCCGGAAGCCCGAACAACGTGAAGGCGTGCGCGAACGGCCCTTCCTGCTTGGGATTCGGCAGCTCGTTCCAGGGGACGATGGTGACGATCAGCAGGACCCCGCCGACGAAGAACAGCAGGATCCGCCAGATCACCGTGCTGACCGCCTGCCGGACGCCCTTGGCCGGATCCTCGGACTCGGCCGCGGCCATCACCGCGATCTCGGTGCCGAAGTAGGAGAAAATGACGATCGCGACGCCGCTGAGGATCGGCCACCAGCCGTTGGGCGCGAACCCGCCGTGCTGCCAGAGGTTCGGGATCGAGAAGCTCGCCTTCGGCCACAGGCCGAACGCGAACAGCGTGCCGACCGCGAGGAACACGATGATCGCGGCGACCTTGATGCTCGCCAGCCAGTACTCGACCTCGCCGAACGACCGCGCGGACACCAGGTTCGTGGTGGTGAAGAAGAGCAGCAGCACGACGGAGAACACCCACTGCGGCACCGCCGGGAACCACCCGCCGAGCACCGAACCGCCGACGACCGCTTCGAACGCGATCACGCCGATCCAGTAATACCAGTACAGCCACCCGACGAGATACCCCGCCCACTCGCCGAGCCCGACCCGGGCGTACTCCATGAACGACCCGATCGCCGGCCGCGCCGCGGCCATCTCGCCGAGCATCCGCATCGCGAGGAAGACGAGCAGCCCGCCGATGAGATAGGAGAGGACGGCTGCCGGTCCGACGGCGCGCACGACGTTTCCGGAGCCGACGAAGAGACTGGCCCCGATGATCCCGCCGAGAGCGATCATGGTGATGTGGCGGGAACGGAGTTTTTTGGGGCCGGGGGTCGGTTGGGGTGGGGTGGGGTCGGCTGGGGTGGGTTCGGGTGGGACCGCGTCGCCTGCAGGCGCTTTGCCTGGGGAGGCCGTGCGTTCGGTTGTCTCTGCTGGGACTGCCTTGCCTGCAGCCGCCGCGCCGGGGGGCGTCGTGCCTGAGGCCGCTTCGCCTGGGATTGCTGTGTGGGCGGTTGCTTCGGCTGGAGCCGTTCGGCTCGCGGTTGCCGCGGCTGGGGCGGCCTTGTCCTCGGCCGGGGTTGGGTTGCGTGGGGTCGGCTCGGTTGGGGTAGCTGTGCGTTCGGCTGCCTCCGTTGGCACTGCCCTCCTCGCCGCGACCTCGCCGGGGGACGTCGTGCCTGCGGTCGCTTCGCCCGGGGCTGCTGTGTGGGCGGTTGTCTTGGCTGAGGGTGCTCCGCTGGAGGGCGTTTCCGCCGGGGTTGCTGCGCGTGCGGTTGCTTCGGCTGGAGCCGGTTGGCTCGCGGCTGGGGCGGCCTTGCCCTCGGTCGTGTCGGCCGGGGTTGGGTTGCACGGGGTCGGCTCGGTTGGGATGGCTGTGCGCTCGGCCGCCTCCGTTGGCACCGCCCTCCCCGCCGCCTCACCAGGGGTCGTCGTTCCTGCGGCCGCTTCGCCCGAGGTCGCCTCGCCCGGAGTGTCCGGGCTTCCCTGGCCCTGCCCGGTGATCCGATCAGCCATCGATCGATCTTCCTCTCGTTCGGCCGTGCCGTCCCGCGGTCGCGCCCCCGGCCGACAACGTTGTCGGAAACAGCCGCGGAGCTGGGCCTCGCTGACGCGGGGACAGTGTGCGGCCGCCGGGTCCGTCGAGGCTAGGTGCGAGCGGGGGCGGATGCCGGGCGAGCGAGTTGTCGATCATCCGAATGGAGCAGCGGTGCACGCCGGATTTGTCGGTTATCGGCGAGCTGCGGTGCGGAATCCGTCGTTCAGCCTCGCCGGAAGTCCGCCAGCGTCTCGGTGATCTGGTGCCTCGTGCTCGCGGCCACCCGGGGATTCGTTGCCGCGTAAGCGGTGTAGGCGTTGAGCCCGGTGCTCAACGCGTATCCGCGCCCGCGGGTCCAGGCGCCCTCGTCGAGACCGGACTCGGCGCAGAAGATCTCTCGTGCCTCGGGCGGGAGGAGCGTCCACGCGATCAGCGCGTCGCACGCCGGATCGCCGACGCCGAGTCCGCCGAAGTCGAGAACAGCGCTGACTCGTCCGTCGGCCATCAGCAGGTTGCCGGGGTGGAGGTCGCCGTGCACCCACACTGGCTGATGCGGCCACGGCGGCGCGGCGAGTGCGGCGTCCCAGACCGCGGTGAGGGCGGAGCTGTCGAAAACGTCGGCGGTCTTGGCGATCGCGACGCGAGTATCGGCGTCCCGGCGGGCGAGCGGTGCGCCGATGAACCCGTTGTGCCGCCCCGGAGCGAGCGCGGCGTCGGCGGGGATCCGGTGCAGAGCCGCGACGAAACGCGCGAGCTCTGCAGCGGTCTCGTCCGGGCTGGGGAGACCGCCGATCTCCGGCGGAGAGCCCGGCAGCCACCGCGACACGGACCAGTGCCACGGATAGCCTTCGCCCGGCGATCCGAGCGCGATCGGCTCGGGAATCGCCAACGGCAGGTGCGGCGCGAGCCGGGGGAGCCACCAAGCTTCCTTCTCCGGCTGCCCCGCCGCCCACTCGCCGCGCGGCAGGCGCACGGACAGCCCGGCCCCGAGCCGGTAGAGGACGTTGTCCGATCCGGCCGGGTCGAATCGCGTCAGCGGGAGCGCCGCCAGCTCCGGCAGCTGAGCGGCCAGGAGGCGCTTGACCAACACGGGATGCGTTGCAGGCAAAGGAAAATCTCTCGGTAAGCCGGGACGTTCGCATTGATCACACCAGGCCGTGCGGCGCTTGTCTAACGGTTTTTGTTCCCCGGCAGCTCGACAGTGCGCGCGATCTGCCGAAGAAGCTCACCCGACAACTGCGGATCCGCGGAAGGATCGGCCGCGCTGTGGTCGGTCAGCGCGTGCACCGCGGACAAACCCAGCGCTGACGCATCCTCCCGCTCCAGGTCGGAGTGTCCGACGACTGCGATCACCGGCACGCCGTTGCTTCGCCGGGCGACCGCAGCCGCGAGCTTCCCCTCGGCGGTCTGGCTGTCGATCCGGCCTTCTCCGGTGACGACGAGGTCGCAGCTGTGCAGTGCGGTCGGAAAGTCCAGCAGGTCAAGGAAAAAGTCGGCCCCCGACACCACTCGCCCGCCCAGCAGGAGGGCGGCGAAACCGATGCCGCCAGCTGCTCCGGCACCGGGTATGTCGGCCAAAGAACTGGCGTCGGCGAGCTGGGCGAAGTGGCGCAGGCCAGCATCCAGGCACTCGACGTCGGCCGGGGTCGCGCCCTTCTGCGGTCCATACACCGTCGCCGCGCCGGCCGGGCCCAGCAAGGGATTCCGGACGTCGGTGGCGACGACGATCTCGACCTCCAGGCGCGGCAGGTCGATCGCGGCGATGGCGGGAAGTGTTCGCCCGTCAAGGGTTTCCATCTTCCGGCCATGGCAATCGGTGAAAACGGCACCGAGAGCGGCCAGCATGCCGGTGCCACCGTCGGTGCTGGCGGAGCCGCCTAGCGCGAGTACGACGCGACGCGGGTTGAGCTGCAGTGCGCGTCGCAGCGCCTCGCCGAAACCGCGGCTTGAGGCGGAAAGCGGAGCGAGCCCAGCGGACAGGGTTTGCAGACCACAGGTGTCGGCGACCTCGACGACGGCGGTGGTGCCGTCGAAAGCGATGGTCGACCGGCGGAGCTGTCCGGTCGCGCCGGAGACGGTTACCGGCACCGGGCGGAAGCCGTTGGCCAGGGCGGCGGCGACGCTGCCGTCACCGCCGTCGGCCAGCGCGAGGGTGCGGCTGTCGATCCCGCGGTCGGCCAGGCCGTCGGCCAGATGGGCGGCGACTTCGGCGGCGCTGAGGCTGCCTTTGAACTTGTCCGGAGCCAGCAGGACCTTCATGGCCGTCCTCAGAGGTCAGTGGAAAGCTTGGATGAGCGACGCCGCGCTGATCACGGTCACGACGCCGCCGATGCGGGTGGAGATCTGCGCGAACGGCATGAGCACCATCCGGTCGGAGGCGGACAGGATGGCGACGTCCCCGGTGCCGCCGAGCCCGCTGTGGCACACGGTGACCAAAGCGGCGTCGACCGGGTACATCCGCAGCAGTTTGCCGACAAGGAAACCGGAAGCGGCCATCGCGAGGACCACCGTCGCGCAGGTGACTACGAAACCGACGGAGAGCACGCCGAAGACGCTCGCGAGCGGGACGTAGAGCATGCCGAGCCCGACCATGACCGGATAGATGAAATGTCCGGCGACCAGGTCGTAACAGGCCCGGGCGCTTTGCTCGACGCTGATCGGCACCGCGCCGGAAAGCTTGGCCAGCACGGAAAAAACGATGGTGAGGACTGGCGCTGGCAAATGCAGCGCGGGTGCGCAGAGGGTCGCGGTGACGAACATAGTGCAGATGACCAGGATTCCGGTGCCGTAATTCGCCACGGCAACGGGTGCGTCCTCGAACCCGGTGGCATTGTGTTTGACCAGGTCGCCGCCGCCGTCGAGGTGGGGTCGGCGGTTGCCCAAGCGGCGAAGCAAACCAGCGGTGATGATGGCGACGATGTTGCCGATCACAGCGGCCGGGATCAGCTGTGCGACAAAGGAAGCGGGCTCGCCGCCTAGCGCATGGGAATAGCCCGCGGACAGTGGGACGACGCCTTCGCCGATGCCGCCGCCGATGATCGGCACGACGATGAAAAAGAACGCCCGGTGCAAGGAATACCCGAACAGCATGGCAACGCCGATTCCAGCCCCGACGGCGACGATCGTGCCGATCACGAGTGGAGGGAAGATCTTCACGAGTGCTTTGAGCATTGTCGTCCGGCGCATGCCCAGGATGCTGCCGACGACCAAGGCGGAGATCACGAAGTAGAGGAAATTCGCCTTCTTCATCAGGGCCGTGGTGGCGTTGAGGATGTTCTGGTCGAACACTCCAAAGTAGACGAGCACCGACGGGATCATCAGGCACAGTAACGCTCCGCCGCCGATCTTGGAGATGACCGGCAGTCGGTTGCCGAGAGGGCCGAGCAGCATTCCGAAGCCGGTGATCACCGCCAGCCCGCCGATCATGTCTTCCGGGATGCGGTGCACTGCACCGGCGATGACGACGAGCGAAGTGAGGATTACCGGCACGGGCAGCGGCACGCCGCCGACCTTGGCCTTGAAGGGATTCCAGGTTCTTCGCTCGATGTCCGGACGGTCTGTCGTGGATGTGCTCGTCATTGAGTTCTCCAGCAAAAAAAAGGGTCAGCGGATGGCGTCGGCGATGGCGGTGCCGAGGTCTGCGGTGGTGGCGTTTCCGCCTAGGTCCGGGGTGCGCGGGGCGTCGGCGCGGCCGAGGACGTCCTCGATCGCGCGCAGGACGGCAGCCCCCGCGGCGGGTTCGCCGAGGTGGTCCAGCATCATCGAGGCGCACCAGATCTGTCCGACCGGGTTGGCGATGCCCTTGCCCGCGATGTCCGGCGCGGAGCCGTGGACCGGTTCGAAGAGGCTGGGGAACGTCCGCTCGGGGTTGATGTTGGCGCTGGGCGCGACGCCGATCGTGCCGGTGCAGGCCGGGCCGAGGTCGGACAGGATGTCGCCGAAGAGGTTGCTGGCCACAACGACGTCGAACCAGTCGGGATGCAGCACGAAATTCGCGGCGAGGATGTCGATGTGGTACTTGTCCGTCGCCACGTCCGGGTAGCTCGCCGCCATGCGCTCGACGCGTTCGTCCCAGTAGGGCATGGAAATCGAGATCCCGTTGCTCTTCGTCGCCGACGTCAGCCGCTGCCGGGGCCGCGCACGCGCGAGGTCGAACGCGTACTTCAGGATCCGGTCGACGCCGGTGCGCGTCATGACCGTTTCCTGCACCACTGTTTCGCGGTCGGTGCCCTCGAAGATTTTGCCGCCGATGCTGGAGTATTCGCCCTCGGTGTTCTCTCGGACGACCAGGAAATCGACGTCGCCCGGGACGCGGCCGGCCAGCGGGCCGGCGACGCCCGGCAGCAGCCGGACCGGACGCAGCGCGACGTACTGGTCGAACCGGCGGCGGAATTGCAGCAGGCTGCCCCAGAGCGACACGTGGTCGGGCACCGCGTCCGGCCAGCCGACGGCGCCGAAGAACAGCGCGTCGAACTCGCGCAGTTGCTCGAACCAGTCGTCCGGCAGCATCTTGCCGTGTTCGAGGTAGTAGTCGGCGCTCGCGAAATCGAACTCGACCAGGTCGAGGTCGAAGCCGCCGGTTTTCGCCGCCGCGGCGAGCGCGCGCACGCCCTCGGGCACGACTTCCTTGCCGATCCCGTCGCCGGGGATCACCGCGATCCGGTGGGTGGTCGTCATCGTCGAAGTCCTTGAGGGTCGAGGTCAGGGGGTGGTGCGTATCGTATGAAGCACGAAATCTGGGAAAAACCCCCGAACTCGCACGACACTGTTGCGTCAGGCGAAAGGAGCGGCATGGATCTGCCCGGACTGGACGATCTCCAGTTCTTCGACGTGATCGCCCGTTCGGAGACGCTGACGCAGGCCGCGCGCCGCTGGGGCGTCTCGCCGTCGGCGGTCAGCAAGCGGCTGACCCAGCTGGAGCGGCGGCTCGGCGTGCAGCTGGTCACGCGCAGTACGCGCCGGCTGAACCTCACCGACGAGGGGGAGCGCTACGCCGCCGGCGCCGCTCGGCTGCTGCCCGAGATCACCGACCTGGAAGACGAGGTCGGCCGGCTCCGCCACGGCGTGCGCGGGCGGGTCGCGGTGCATTCGACCATCGGGCTCGGCCGGGCGCACATCGCACCGCTGCTGGGACAGTTCCAGCGGCAGCACCCCGGCGTCGAGATCGACCTGGAGCTTTCGCATCTGCCGCTGCACATCGCGGGAACTCCGTTCGATTTCGCGATTCGCGTCGGGCGGCAACGGGATTCCAACCTGCACGCCCGGTTGCTGCACCCGAACCGCCGGGTGGTCTGCGCCGCGCCCGAGTACCTGCGGGACCGTCCGCCGCCGCAGTCCATTCAGGACTTGCCAGGGCACGATTGCCTTGTGATCCGCGAAAACGACTCGGACTACGCGATCTGGCGCTTCGGCACGGACGGCGATGAAGCGGCGGTCAAGGTCCCGGGTGCGATGATCAGCAATGACGGCGAGATCGCGACCCAGTGGTGCCTAGCCGGGCACGGGCTGTTGATGCGTTCACTGTGGAATGTCGCCCCGATGCTGCGGAGCGGCGAATTGGTCCAAGTCCTCGCCGACGTGCCTACTCCGGAGGCTCCGGTTTACGCGGTTTATCCCTCCGCGCATTCGGTGCCGCATCGGGCCCGGATGGCTATCGACTATCTCGCGAGTGGACTTGCGGACCGGCTCGGGGCGCTGCTTTAGAGGACCCGGCTGGCACCGACGCGGACGTTCGCGATTGTCGAGCTGCGACGAAACTCGGGTCGACCCGGGTTGAAGCTGCTGGGAGAGCAGCCGGACGGCGTCGCATTCGGCCAAAGACCTGGACGACGAGCTGCGTGTTCTCCTGGAACAGAGTTTGCGCGGCGAATTCCTGACGCCGATGAGCCTCCCGCGGGAGGTGCCCGCGGAAGGCTCACCGGCCGGGAGACTGATGCCGACATTAGCAACGCCGGACCATGCCAGTGAGCGAGGAATCGTGATCAGCGAGTATTTCTTGCCGCTCGTGCGTGGTGTGCCACGGCGTCGCGGATGCTCCGCCGGGGATCGTCGGCCAGGATCCGCCGCACCGGCGAGTGTTCAGGCCGCAGGGTGAGCGTGTCGGCCAGGCTGGCCCGCACGATGCGTGCCGGGTCGCGCGCGAGCGACAAGCCAGTCTCAGGCACGGCCGGATGCCGCGCCCACAGGACCGCGGCGAGTGCGCGGACGTCCGGATGCGCATGCGTCGCCAGGAGGTCGGGAGGCAGCTCGTCTGCCGACGAGTCCAGCGCGAACAGGGCCCGCGCGATCGTCGTGACGTCGATTTCGCCCGGACGGCTCAGCAACTGGATCGCACGGCTGCGGACGGTCCGTCGGCTCTGGTCGGTCGTGGCCAGCTCGGCGCACGCCTGCACGGCCGCGTCGGCTGTGGTGTCCGGCCCGAAGTCGGCGCGGCAGAAGCTCAGCGGATGCCGCAACCCGGCCAGCCGCTGGTCATGGGCGCTGGTCGAGCGCGTGCCGCTGGTCAGCGGAAGCACGGCTTTGAACGCCCGTCTGCGCTCGACCGGCGACAGGTCCGGTGCGATGCTGCTGAGTTCGGTGAGCGCGTTCCTCCGGTTGAGCACCGAATCCGAGCGATCGAGCGATTGGCGCACCAGCGCCGAGAGGAGTTCGATCCTGAGGTCGTCCTCCAGCAGATCGGCTGTCGCGACCAGCATGGTGTCGAAGCCCCAGACGGACAGCGTGCCGGGTTGCGGAGCTGTACGCGCGATCACCTTTCGCGCGGTTGCCGCCGCGTGCTCGCGGACTCGGTCCGTGGCGGCCCCGATCATGGCGAGCACCGAACACGCATGACGGTTCCCGGCTTCGGCTGGGCCGGTCAGCGCGGTCATGGCGCGGTCCCGGTACTTCTCGATGAACGGCAGGCCCGTGGTCAAAGCCGTGTCGCCGAAGCGGTCGTTCAACGGGATGCCTGCCAGCAGCTGGTCGACAGCCGCTTCGGCCAGAGCGGGCTGTTCGCCGGCGATCCTGACGAGGAGCCGCGCATGATCGGCGTCCGTCTCCCGGCCGGTCCGCGGGTCCCGCGGAATCCAGGGCGCCGTGGCAGCTAACGCCCTGCGGGCCTGAGACTCGTCCATGCAAGGGGCGAGCGCGGCGAGCGCCCGGACGCCGCGTGTGGCCAGATTGCTGAAGTAGGTCGGGCGCGGACCTCGGCCCTCGACGGCGTCGAGCGCGACGGGAATCCAGGCGGCGGCATCGTCGTCGGTGAGCAAGTCGGCCGCTGCGGCAGCGACTTCGAGAGCCGCGCCGAGTTGCCCCGCTGTGCTTTCCGGGGCGGCTGCCGGCCAGCGCACCGGGGCATCGGGAAGCGACGCGGCCGCGGTCGCGGCGGTCTGACCGGATTCTGCCCGAACGAGCTGTGTCAGACCGGCCATCGGCTCGCGGTTCCTCACCAGCACGGAGCCGAGAGTGCGCGACGCGTCGTTCTCCCCGGCCAGATCAGCCCGGACGTAGGCTTTCCAGCGCCACTGGGAAAACAAGCGCACAGACGCCTGGCCCCTTTTGTCCCGGAGACTCCGGAGCGCTCGCTCCTCCACCGTCGGGCTGCCGGGAAGGCGGTGCAGCCGCGGCCCGTTCCGCAGGTGTTGCGCGAAGGGGTGCTGGGGATCTCCCGCGGCGAGAAACGATCCTTGCCGCACCCGGAGCGCCCGGAGACTGTACAGCCAATCGGCCGCCTCGTCGTTCATGCCTTCGGCGAGCGCCAGTGCGATCGCGTTCCGATAGGACCAGGCCGCGCCGTCGAAGTCGTCCGTGAAGGACAGATACCGGGCTTTCCGTGCCAGGATCCAAATCCGGTCGAGCGGAGTGAACTGGGTCATCGCCCGGTGGTGCAGCTCCGTCCACTCATGGGTGACCTCGGCGACGCAGATGCTCAGCCGGACGAGCAGTTGCTCCTCGCGAGAGCCGGACCTCTCCAGCGAAAGAGCCAGTTTCTTCAAGCGGCCGAGGCGTGCTTCGACCACGCCTTTGTCCCCGTCCGCGAGGGCATGCTCAGCCAGGAAGACCGCCGCGTCCAGCAGATGCGGATCGTCGTCCCGGAGCGCGTCGAAAGAGCCGGCCAGTTCTCCCCGCACACTGGTCTGCCCGGTGAGGACCTGTTCGGCGGCCCGTGCGACGGCAAGGGCGCGACCGAATCGGCATCCCTCGGCATGCGTCGGGCCCCGCGCATCGAGGAAAGACAGATGCTCGGCGGACTCGCCGGCACTGTTCGAAGTGGTCCACATCAGATCAAGCCGGACTTCGGCGCCGTCGTCGATCCGGCCGGCCCGGACGAGTGCTCGTGCCTGGCTCGACCGGATGTCCTGGGCATGGATTGCGAAACCCGCTTCGACCAGGCCATCGGCTGCTTCTCGATAGTTGTCGGCCGCTGCCGCCGGGTCTTCTTCGGCCATCGCGTCAGCCGCGGCGTGCGTCAATTCGAGCCCGAGACGCCGGAGCGGCCCGCGGCTGACCGCGTCGCTCAGTGCGTCGCGGTCGGTCGCCGCGGCCGGGCCGGCGATCGTCGCGGGCGGCCGGTCCACACAGAACCTGTGCCGGAACTCGGAAACGGAGCGGCAGATCGCTGCGGCGTAGAGCTGCGCGTATTCCGGCGACGTGCCGGCCGCTTCCAACGCCGAACAGACTTCGTCGAGTCGCAGGGGAGACAGCCTTACCGGGGCCGTCGGCAGGATACGGCCGGGGCCGGTCGGAAGCAGGACGTGGTGACCCTGCCGGAGCGCTGCGCTGACATCCGGGTCGGGATAGCGAGGAACCAGCAGACAGGATCGCGCGATCGCAACGCATCGGGTCCACGCTTCCGGATCGGAAACCACCAGCGCTCGAGTCGAGCCGACTCCGAAAACAGCCGCGAGGAAAGCCAGTGCCTGTTCTTCGGATTGATCCTGAACTGATGTGCACGCTGCCGCGCCCTGAACGATACCGCGAATCGTTTCGACCTCTTTCGCGCGCCCGGCGAGCAGCACGCCGGGCGGCAGCACCGGATCGGTCCGGCGGCACCACTCGCCCCACCACGCGGACAGTTCCTGCGTCCCGGGGAGCCGGATTGCGGCCACTTCGGGCACTTCGTGGACGAGATCGGCGACGATTCGGTCGATGTCCTGCGGAATGCTGCGAGTCTGGAGCAGCCGGTACTGATGGTCCAGCAGTCCTCGGATGTCCGCGGGCAGCTTTTCCGGTTTCGGCAGGACAGCCCCGTCGACGAGGAGCGGGACGATCGTCTTCCCCGCGGCGAGCGCGATCCGGATCTCCTTGCGCACCCAGTCTTCGGGGTCGTGCAGCCGGCGGTCCTTGCCCAGCCAGGCTTTCCCGATCACCACGATCACGACAGAGCACTGCTCTAGAGCGGCTTCGATTTTCGGGGCGAACTTGCTTCCGGCTTTCGCCTCCTGCGAAACGTGGAATACCTCGGCCGCTCCCAGTTTCACCTTGAGCTGCTCGGCGAGCAGCGCGGCAGCGACTCCCTGGTCGCTTTTCCGGTAGTTCACGAAAACTGTTCCTTCGAACGTGGCCATCCGTGTCCTTTCGTGACCGGGTTCCGACCGCCCCATGGTCCACGAAAGGTTCCCGAGATGCACTCCTTCGGCCGGAACAGGAAACGGGAAACACCTATTGGCAACACTGGCGGCGCGGGAAACTCGTGGCGAGAACGGTCTGCCGAACAGGAGGTCGAATCGTGGACAGGACACCCCGGGCGCGGTCATTGCAGGAGATCCGGCGGCGGTTGTACGAGAGGATCGCGGCGTCGCCGGCCGTGGTCGACGGCTGGTCGCTCGCCGACGACCTGCCGAAGCGCCTTCTTTCGCCGGCGGAACTCGTCGATCTGGCGGAGTCGGCGGAGATCTCCCCGGAGGCGAAACAAGCAGTGTGGTCCGAGGTGGTGCGCTGCGGACAGCTCGAGCCGTGGCCCTGGCGGGCCACGGCGGTGATCCTCGTGGTGCCTTCGCTCGGCTTCCTGGCGCGGAAGGTCGCCGACGAACGGGGGATCGACCGGGACGACGCGGAAGGAGATCTGCTGGCGGGATTTCTCGAGGCCCTGCAGATCGCCGACCCCCGGATGCCGAGGCTGGCCGTTCACCTGAAACGGATCGCGCGATCGCGGGCGATGGCGGGTTCGTCGAAGCTGGAGATCAGCTACGACGGCAACCGGCCGGTGCGGGCGACGTCGCTGGTGCCGTGCCCGGGCCATGTGGACCTGGTTCTCGCCGACGCGATTGAGCGCCATTTCCTGACCCGCTCCGAGGTGGAGCTGATCGCGCAAACCCGGGTCGAAGGAGTCGCGCTGTCCACGGTCGCCGCAGGTCTCGGATATCCGCCGGGTCAGGGCGCTGCGGTGCGCAAGCGCGCCGAGCACAAACTCCTTGAGTATTTCGGCCGGGCTGACCGCTAGACCGGTTGCCGCGCGCGCCGCCGGAGAGCGAGGGTCAACTCGGGTTCCAGGGAACGGACTTGGGGATGCTTGTGCCAGCGTCGCAGCGTCGCGGCCAAACAGGCGAGGTCCGAACGCACAGTCGCCGAATCGATCCGTGCCGCGTCCTTCACCGCGACGCGGGTGAGGTCGCAGGCCCGGTCCAGTTCTCCCGACTCCGCGTGAGCCAATGCCTGCCTCACTCCGAACCGGGTCCGGGCTCGTACCGCGCGGGGCGGAATCCGGGTGATCTCCCGGTCGAGGACCTCGGCCGCGGCTCGCGGTCTGCCCAAGTCGTACAGGCACCAGCCGGTGACGACGCTGACCGGGTCGGGCAGGTGCGCGGTGCCGATCATCAGACTGGCCGGTTCGTGTGCGACGACGCCTTGCAGGAGCCTGCGCGCCCGGTCCAGGGTGCGCAGGCACGCGTCGTATTCTCCCGCCAGCGCGTGTCCTTGTGCCTCGCGCTGAGCGGCGAGGCCGAGGATCCGGTCCGGGACGCCGGGCCTCGCCTGTGCCTTCTGCGCGAGCGAGATCGTGGCCGCGGCGTCTTTCCGGTAGAGCGCGATCAGCCCCCGCCTGACGAGCGCGTAGCTCATCGCGTCGTTGTTCCCGGCAGCGGCGGCGATCCGCGCAGCTCTTTCAGTCCACCAGATCGCTGCCTGATCGTCTCCTGCCTCCTGCGCCATCCAGCCGGTGTACTCGGCCACCCTCGCGGCCAGCGTCGTGAAACCGGCGGCCGGCTTGGCTCCGGGCCCGCTCACCAGCCCGCGCAGCACATGTGCTTCGGCGGCCACGAGCGGCAGGACGACTGCCGGGGACGAGGTCTGTCCCATCTCGCGCATCGTGTCGAGGATCTTGAGGTGGTATGGAAGCTGCTCCTCGGCCCTTTCGACGTCGTGTCCCGCTTCCGCGGCCATCGGGCCGATCTGGAACATCGTGGCGCCGGGCAGCGAGTCGAGGCGGTCGGCGAGGCCGAAGGAGCTGGTTCCGTCCGGCAGCATCGTCATTGCCCAGACCTCTTCGCCGCCGGAAGCTCCCGCTGGTATTGGCGAGCCGGCCAATGCCCGCATCGGCACCAACGCGGACAGCGCGCCCTCTGCCTTAAGTTCGGCGTCGCACATCCGGGCAAGCTGAACGGACGGTGCTCGCGCACCAGTTTCCACTCCACTGATCTGTGCCTTGCTGTAGTGGACGCGGCGCGCCAAAGCGTTTACCGATATCCCCCGTGCGAGCCGAATCGTGCGAAGCCTGGCGCCGAAGCTGTCGGGAAGAGAAGTTGCCAGCACTGCTGGCAGGTCTTCACTGGCCATCCCTGTTCCCCCTCGCGGCGCGGCAGCCCGCGCCGTCGGCGGGGCGTCAGGACGGTACCTTATGGCGAAGGCGGCCCATTCGCGGAGAACTGCGAACTGCGTTTCACTGATTGCGTCGGTCGGCGACCGACACGAGAAAACGGACATTATTCCCAGCTAAGAGCATGTCTCATTTGGTGAGTTTCTTGTAGCAGGTGATGGCGGCGCCGAGGGCGAGGAAGGCGAGGTAGTGGCTGGGTTTGCGTTCGTA
>NZ_JBVKDQ010000044.1:0-49430 GCF_055633755.1 Amycolatopsis sp. NPDC114484
GGGGGTTGGGTTGGGGGGGTTTTTTTGGTGTGTTGGGGAGGGGGGGAGGGGTTTCTGGACAACCCCCCCAAGACCGCATTTTGGCTTCGTATCGGGGTGCGGGGGTGGTGTGGGTGCTTGGTTGGGTTTGTGCGTTGGTGCCCGTTAGGTGTGCGTGCGTGTGTGCTTGCGGGCGTTTAGTCGGTTAGTAGTTCTAGGGCGTGGTCGCCGGTGCGTTCTACGGTTAGGCCTGCTTTGGTGATTACGCGTACTAATTGGTCCACAGTGGATGGTTCGCTGCGGGTGGTGGCCAGTACTGCGGCCAGCTTTCCCTTGTAGGCCTTGTTGAAGTGGCTCACTGTGGTGCGGTTGCCGTCGGCGTCCTCGGTTACTACTCGGACGGTGACTGCGTCCGCGCGCAGTTTTGCGAAAGCTGCGTACGTGCCGGAGCGGAGGTCCACGATCAGGCCTTCGACGTCGCGCAGTACTGGTTCCAGGACTGGCTTCCACAAGCCTCGGACGGTGCCTAGCGCGGGCACTGTGTTGCCGCCCGAGAGGCGGTACGCGGGGATGGGGTCGGTCGCTGCGACGACGCCGAACAGCGAGGACGTGACGGCCAGTCGCTGTTGTGCCTTGGCCAGCCCGGCGCGGGTGAAGTTTTTGACGTCTAGTGCGTCGTAGAGGACGCCGGTGTAGCGGCGCAGCGCGGGCATCGTCGGGGAGGTCCAGAGCTGGGCGTTGCGGGCGACCTCGTCGGCCTGGCGTGCGGAGATGCCCAGCGCGGCGAGGCTCGCCGGGACGTCTGCCGCGAGTTCGACCAGGGCGTCGGCCAGTTTGGCGCGCACCGGGTTCAGCTCGGGGAACGACAGTGCGTCCAGGTCCAGCGGCGCGCCTTTGCCGCCGTCGGCCTTGGTTTCGGAAGGGGGGAGGAGCACCAGCACCCCCGGAGCGTAACCGCCGGGTAATCCGGGTGCGTTGGCCGTGTGCCGCTCCTTACTCTGGCTCGCATGGAACTCACCTGGCGCCCGCTCACGCTCGCCGACGTCGGCGCGGTCACCCGGCTCTGCACGGTCGCGGAGGAAACCGACCGCACCGGCGAGCACTGGGACGAGGGCGACGTGCGCCAGGAACTGTCGGGCCCGTCGGTCGATTTGCCGGGGGCGAGCGTCGGCGCCTGGGACGGGTCGCGGTTGGTGAGCTACGCCCTGGTCGTCGCTCGCGACGCCGCCGAGCCCGTGCATCAGCCGCATGTCGCAGCGCTGACCGACCCGGAGTACCGGACCGACGAGGTCGCTTCGGTGCTGACGGAGTGGCTCACGCGCACGGCCCGGAGCGTCCACGCGCGGCACTTCCCGGACGCGAAGCTCGAACTGCACGCTGGCGCGCACGAGAACGAGCATTGGTACATCTCGCTTCTCGAACGCGGCGGGTTCAAGCAGGAACGCACCTTCGTGGAGATGCGCGCGGACCTGACGTCGCTGCCACCGGCTCCGCCGCTTCCGGACGATCTCGTGCTGGTCTCCTGCGAGGAGCGCTACGACGCCTTGGTTCTCGACGCGCGCAACGCCGCGTTCGCCGGTCACTGGGGCAGCACGTGGCTCTCCGCCCACGAGTGGGACCACCGGTTCCGCGGCAACAAGGATTTCCAGCCTGACCTGTCGTTTCTCCTCCTTTCCCCGGAACGAGACCGGGTCGTGGCGTTCGTGATGTCGTCGTTCTACGAGGCGGACGCGGCGGCGACGGGCGTGCGGGAACTGCACGTCAACTACGTCGGCACCCTGGCGGAGGCCCGCGGGCGGGGCCTGGCCTCGGCGCTGCTGGCACACACCCTCGAAGCCGGTCGCGCGGCTGGCTTCGAGAGGTCGTCACTGGCGGTGGACGCGGACAACACCCACCGCGCGCTCGCGGTCTACGAGCGGTGCGGGTATCAGGCGACCGAGCGGAACTACGGGTACGTTTTGCCGCTCGGCTGACCGCCGCCCGAGGTCTTTGCTCGGACGGGGTGGCCTGGGTGCCGTGTTCGCCGGTGGCTCTGTGCCGGGGCGCTCGCTGGCTGCTGAAGCGTTCGTTGGTGGCCAGGTGCCGTCGAGTTCGGTGGTGCTCCCGCGCCGGGTGCATTCGCCGGTGCATGCGGCGTGCGCCGTGGGCAGTGGCGTTCGCGAGCGGCCAGCAGGCCCACGCTCGCGGGCGACCATGGGCCCAGCGTGCCGTCGTGGTCGCTGGCGACCACCGGGCCGTTCGCCGATAGCCGTGCCTCGGCACGTTCGACGTGCGCTGCGGAATCTGCCCGTGAACGCGCACCGGTGCCCTCGCCGGTGACCGTGCCAACTGCTTGCGTCAGCTCGCGGCCCAGCCATCCGCGCGCTGCGGGCTGACCGTCGCCCGCAGCCGCTCTCACCCCATCCTCAATGCGCCCCCTCCGCCGACACGCAAAACACATTCCCCTCCGGATCCTCCAGCACCGTCCACTCCAACCCGGGCACCTCATGCCGCCCCAGTTCCACCGCGCCCAGTTCGACCAGTCGTCGGACCTCGGCCTCTCGGTCGTCCGCGCCGAAGTCCACGTGCACGCGGTTCTTCCCGCTCCGCGGCTCCGGCACTCGCTGGAAGCCCAGCCGAGGCCCGCCCGAAGCAGGGCTCTCCAGCATCACGAACTCGCCGTAGTCCGCCGCCACCGAAACGCCCAGTGCCGTTGTCCAGAACTCCGCCAGCCGCTGCGGCTGAGCGCAGTCGACGGTGATCATGCCCATCTCCAAACCCATGCCCGCACGCTAACCGCGACCACCGACAAAAACCGTGCCCGCCGATAACCCGCATGCGTCGGGGCCAGGGGGTTGACTACTCTGTGCGAAACGTCTAAGACCCGCTCAGCGCAGGGAGTTCCCAGTGATCACCAGGATGTCGTCGTTGTTCCTCCGCACACTGCGCGAGGATCCGGCGGACGCCGAAGTGCCCAGCCACCGGCTGCTGGTGCGCGCCGGCTACGTCCGCCGGGTCGCCCCGGGTGGTTACTCGTGGCTGCCGCTCGGGCTGCGCGTGCTGCGCCGGGTCGAGGAGACCGTGCGCGAGGAGATGAACGCGATCGGCGCGCAGGAGATCCAGTTCCCCGCGCTGCTGCCCCGCGAACCGTACGAGGCCACCAACCGCTGGACCGAGTACGGCGACAACCTCTTCCGCCTCAAGGACCGCAAGGGAGCCGACTACCTCCTCGGCCCGACCCACGAGGAGCTGTTCGCGCTCACCGTGAAGGGGGAGTACAGCTCCTACAAGGACTTCCCGGTCACGCTGTACCAGATCCAGACCAAGTACCGCGACGAAGCGCGCCCCCGCGCGGGCATCCTGCGCGGCCGTGAGTTCGTCATGAAGGACTCCTACTCCTTCGACCTCGACGACGAGGGTCTCGAGCGCTCCTACCAGGCCCACCGCGACGCCTACATCAAGCTGTTCGACCGCCTCGGCCTCGAATACGTCATCGTGGCCGCCACGTCCGGCGCGATGGGCGGCTCGGCGTCCGAGGAGTTCCTCGCGGTCGCGGAGAACGGCGAGGACACCTTCGTCCGCAGCACCGGATCCGGTTACGCGGCGAACGTCGAGGCCGTGGTCACGCCCGCGCCCGCCGCCCGGCCGCTCGACGGGCTGCCCGAGGCGCAGGTGCACCACACCCCGAACACGCCGACCATCGAGACCCTCGTCGCGTTCTTCAACGCCGCCGGGCTCGGCCGCGAGTTCACCGCGGCGGACACGCTGAAGAACGTCCTGGTCAAGACGCGCCAGCCGGGCGCGAAGGAGTGGGAGCTGCTCGGCATCGGCATCCCGGGCGACCGCGAGGTGGACTTCAAGCGCCTCGAAGCGGGGCTCGAGCCCGCCGAGGTGGAGCTGCTCGAGGAAGCCGACTTCGCGAAGAACCCGTTCCTCGTCAAGGGTTACATCGGCCCGAAGGGGCTGCAGGAGAACGGCGTCCGCTACCTCGTCGACCCGCGCGTGGTCGAGGGCACGGCCTGGCTGACCGGCGCCGACCAGCGCGACCACCACGTGCTCGACCTGGTCGTCGGCCGCGACTTCACGCCGGACGGCACCATCGAGGCCGCCGAGGTCCGCGAGGGCGACGCGTCGCCGGACGGACAGGGCACGCTCGTCGCCGCGCGCGGCATCGAGATCGGGCACATCTTCCAGCTCGGCCGCAAGTACACCGACGCCTTCGAGGTCGACGCGCTCGGCCCGGACTCCAAGCCGGTCCGGATCACCATGGGCTCCTACGGCGTCGGCGTCTCGCGCCTGGTCGCCGTGCTCGCCGAGCAGAACCACGACGAGCAGGGCCTGGTCTGGCCGCGCGAGGTGTCGCCGTTCGACGTGCACGTGGTCATCGCGGGCAAGGACGAGACGGTGCGCGAGGGCGCGGAGAAGATCGCCGCCGAACTCGACGCCGCCGGTCTCGAAATCATCCTCGACGACCGCAAGGCCACCCCGGGCGTGAAGTTCGCCGACGCGGAGCTGGTCGGCGTCCCGACGATCCTCGTCGTCGGCCGCGGCCTCGCGAACGGGCTGGTCGAGGTCAAGGACCGGCGCACCGGCGAACGCGAAGAAATCGCCGTCGACTCGGTCGTCGACCACCTCGCGAAGCTCGTCCGCGGCTGAAGCCGGTGGGCTGGTTCGGGCGCAAACGCCGCGACGACGGCGGGTACCAGGACAACGCCGCGCTGAGCGGCTTCGGCGGGTACGAGCCGTCCGACGCACCGAAGTTCCCGAGCGCCGGGTACGGGAAAACCGACCCGGCGCCGGGGCCGTCCGAACCAGCCCGGCAGCCGCAGGGCACTCCGCCGCCCGACGAAGGCGCGGACGCCCTGCGGCAAACCCGCGCCCCGGCACAGCTCCGCGGATCCGCGCCCCGCAAGACCAACCTCCGCCTGGTGAGGGCGGTCCCGATCCTCATTCTGATCGGGGTGTTCGGCTACAACGTCTTCTCCGGCAAGAGCCACCATTCCGCCAGCACGGACGACACTCCGCGCGCCCCGCGCACCTACCAGCCCGAGCCTCGGGTGGTCGTGCCGCCGGTGGTCGCGGGATGGCAGTCGGTGGCGGGCAAAGACGGCAGCTACGCCTACGACGTGCCGCCGTCCTGGCAACCGGCGCCGACCACGCTGCACGGCTGGGACCCGGTCGCCGGGTCGTCCGGGATCACCCTGTCCACCAGCGCGTTCCTCGGCAAGGGCAGCTGCAAGGAAGACTCGGTCGGCCAGGTCGGCGGCGCGGGTTTCACCACCGAGAAGACCGCTGATGCCGCCGAAGCCGCCCGCAAGGCCGTCACTGACCTGGGCATCAGCGCGTACACCGGCGAAGGTGCTCCGGCCGCGAAGGTGACACCTGGTGCGCCGGAGAAGACTGAAGTCAAGATCGAGAACGAAAGCCGTGAAGGCACGCTCGTAGTCGCCGAGGTGACTCCGAGCAACGCGCCGTGCAAGCCGCAAAGCGTGCTGGCCGGTGCGCTCGCGCTCGACGCCGGTGACAAGTCGGCCGTGCTGGTCGCGTATTCAGAACAAGGCCGCCCGGGCTCCGCGTCCCGGGACGACCTCGTCCGGATCCTGCACAGTTACCGCGGCGTCCCGGCCGCGGACCGGTCCACGACCACGCCGCCGCCGGCCACGCGCTGACGCCGCAGCGCCAACTTCGCGAAGTCCATCAGCCCGGCGTTCGGCAGATACGCGCGGCTCAGCGCGATCCCGATCCGCGGCAGATCGGCCTCGTCGCGGTAAGCGAGGTACAGCGGCTCGTGCCGCGGCTGGAACTTCGCCTTGAACGCGTGCAGGGACCGGAATCCGTAGTACGGCTCCATCATCGAGCCCAGCGCGTCCAGCATCCGGTCGACCATCTGCCGCGGCGTGCTGTCGTTGCTGCGGACCAGTGGCGCACCCGAGAGCGACACGAACTTCGCGCCCTCCTCGCGGAACGCCAGGCAGGTCGAGGCGATCAGGAACTCCATCACCGGCCGGAATCCGCCCGCGCGGCGGCGCATCACGTCGAGCGTCCAGCCGCCGACCTCGCCGGCGCCGGTGTGCACCGGCAGCCACGACGTCACGCCGTGCACCGTTCCGTCCGCGTCGACCGCGAGACCGACCCGCGTCGCCGGGTCCATCGCCTGGTCCACTCCGCCGAGCGTGAAGCCCATTTCCGGCAGGCCCTTGTCGCAGATCCATTCCTCGGACAGCGCCCGCACCTGCTCGCGGATCGACCACGGCTGTTCGGCCAACCGGACCAGCCGGAACTCGATCCCGTCCTTCTTCGCGCGGTTCAGCGCGGTCCGCACGTCCTGCCAGGCCTTGCCGCGGAATTCGAGGTTTTCCAAGTCCACCAAGGTGTCCTCGGCGACCTGGACCTGCTGCCAGCCCAGTTTCGCGGTCTGCGCGACGGTCCCCGCGGTCGCCGAGAACACGCACGGCACGAGCCCGGTGTTCTCGCACATCGCGGAGAACTCCCGCAGCGTGCGGTCGCTCGTCCCGTCCGGCGCGACCGGGTCGCCGAGCGCCACCGCGACGCCGGCGTGCCGCTGATACGCCAGGTACGACGTGCCGTCGGAGGCGACGAAGTAGGTGTTCTGCGGCCAGGTCGTCATCCACGAGATGGTGCTGCCGCCGTTGCGGCCCAGCAGAAGCCGGGCGAAGGCCGGGTCCGGCCCGCCGCGGAACAGCTTGCGCCGCCTGCGCCGCGAGGGCACGCGGAACGCGCGCCGCGCCGAGATCAGTAACATCAGCTCGACTGTCCACAAGAGATTGTCCACAATGAACAGCGGCGGACTGCTGAGGTCGTAGTCCTCGCGGATCAGCTGCGTGATCGCGACGAGCCCGGCCAGCACCGCCATCTGCGACGCGGCGAGCACGCACAGCGCGATCGCGCACCGCCAGGCGAACCGCGAACCGCGGCGCAACCCGTTGAGAATCGGCACCGCGACGATGCACAGCGGGAGAAGTTCGTTGCCGGACAACGAGATCGAGTCGGACGAGCCGAACGGGCCGTCGCCGGGGACCAGCCACATCACCACTTCGGCGACGACCAGCAGCACCAAACCGGCGGACGCGAGCAGCCGCCATTCGCGCAGCGACGGCTTGTTGGCGTTGCGCGCGGCGGGCCCGGCGAGCCGCCGGCCCAGCGGCAGCGCGAGCACGAGCGCGAAGAAATGCACGAGGTCGGCGAGTGTGCCGACATAGACGATCGCTACCCCGGCGTACACGCAAAGCCCGGCTCGCAGCCGCAGCCGCCACGGGGTGCGCAGGGTCGCGCTGGTGATGGCGATCGCGGCGAGCGCACCGCCGGAGAAGCCGACGTCGAGCGTGCCGGAGATCCGGTCGGCCCAGGCCCAGCCGGAATTGCGGGAGAGTTCGAGGAACTGCACCGCGACGACCGTCGACACCAGTTGCCCGCCGATGGTCACCGCCATCGCGCGCCGGGTGCCCAGGTGCCATTCGGCGAACCCGGCCATCAGTGCGAAACTGCCCGCCATCGGCAGGTAGAACCACGGGCGCAGGGCGTAGAACGGCCCGGTGAACAGCGTCCACCAGCGGCCGTGCTCGAGCGAGGGAAGGCCGTAGGCGTAGTAATGGAAAGCGTGCTGGTGCTCGGCGGCGTGCCAGAGCGAGCCGGTCGCGACCCCCACGATCAGGATCGCGAGCACGACGGTCGTCGTGAACGGGATCCGGTTCCACAGCACCGCTAGCCGTCCGCGTGCCTCTCCGGCCGCGAGGCCGGTTCCCCCCTGTGCGATCGTCATGGGGAAAGTTTGGCGCGGCGATCTTAAGCGGTCATCGCCCGTCGGACCTACTTCTCCCCCTAAGGGACTGCTACCCCAGGGGGACCCGACCCTGGCCCCAAGACTGACCTTCGTCGCACAACACCGCTCTGGCCAGCGTGAACAGGGTGGTACTCGACAGTTCTGAAGCGGCTCCGACCCGGAATAGGGGTTGACCTCGGAGTCGCCCGAACGAGTGATCCCGGTCGCTTGCCTCAGGGTAGTCCGAGCACCGCGGCGCGGACCGCGGACAGGTCGGCGAGATCCGGCAAAACCAGGTGCGCGCCGGCCTCGGTCAATTGCCCGGCGGAAAACCGGCCGGTAGCGACGCCGATCGCCACCGCACCGTAATCGAGCGCTGCCTCGATGTCATTCGGAGTATCTCCGAGAATTACTACCGATTCCGCGGGAAATGCTGTTCCGTGCTTCGCTTCCGCGGCTTTGACGGCGTGCGGGACGAGGTCTGCGCGGTTCGGGGAAAGCGAACCGTAGCCGCCGATTTCCAGATCGAGGTGCTCGTCGAGGCCGAGCGCGGCGAGCTTGTGCCGCGAGATCTCCGGCAGATTGCCGGTGACGAGGCTCTGCACGACCCCCTCGCGCTCGGCGAGATCGGCGAGCACGTCCGCCGCGCCGTCGAGCGCCCGGCCTTCCTCGGACAACGTGTCCCGGGCGCGTTCGACGGCCGCGATCAGCTCCCGCCACATCCGCTGGATGGTTTCCTCGTCCGGTTCGATCCCGTGCAGGGCCAGCACGTCGGCGGTGATCGCGCGTTCGGTCCGGCCGCCGAAATCCGGGTAGGCGCGGAACTCCGCCCCGGTCGCCGCGGCCAGCGCCGAGCCGTACCAGCCGACCCCGAGCCCGGTGTAGTCGACGAGCGTGTGGTCGATGTCCCAGAGCACCAGCCGGTGCGTGCGAATGGCCGTCACAACCGTGATGCTACGGCGGGCTCAGCCGGTGAGGTAGCTGAAGCGGACCCGGCGGACGGGGTTGTCGACGTTGGTGTCCACCAGGCACACCGACTGCCACGTGCCGAGCAGCAGCACGCCGCCGAGCACCGGCACGGTCGCGTACGGCGGGAGGAACGCGGGAAGCACGTGGTCGCGGCCGTGTCCGCCGGTGCCGTGCTGGTGGCGCCAGCGGTTGTCGCGGGGGAGCAGGTCGTCGAGCGCGGCGAGGAGGTCGTCGTCGCTGCCCGCGCCGGTTTCCAGCACCGCGAGCCCGGCCGTCGCGTGCGGTACCCACACGTGCAGCAGCCCGTCGGTGGCGTCGGCGTCGCGCAGGAACCTCTCGGCCTCCCGGGACAGGTTGTGCACGACGGCGGTGTCGCCGGTGTGCACCTCGATCTCGGTGGAGTACATGCCGCCAGGGTAGGCGTCAGGAATCGAGATAGCGGAGCACGGCGAGGACGCGCCGGTTGTGCCCGTCCGACGGCGGCAGGCCCAGCTTGCCGAAAATGCTCGTCACGTACTTCTCCACCGAGCCCGCCGACAGGAACGCCTCGGCCGCGATCGCCGAGTTCGACCGGCCCTGCGCCATCAGCCCGAGGATCTCGCGTTCGCGCGGCGTCAGCTCGGCGAGCGGACCGGCCTGGCCGGTCGTCGCGAACAGCTGGCGGACGACCTCCGGATCGAGCACCGTCTCCCCGGCGGCGACGCGTTCCAGCGCGGTGAGGAAGTCCGACACCTCGGCGACGCGGTCCTTCAGCAGATAGCCGACCGCGCCCGCTTCTCCGGCGAGGAGTTGCTTGGCGTAGTTGGTTTCGACGTACTGCGAGAACACGAGGATCGCGCAGCCGGGCCGTTCCGTGCGCAGGTCAATCGCCGCGCGCAGGCCTTCGTCGGTGTGGGTCGGCGGCATTCTGATGTCCACAATGGACACGTCTGGCCGGTGCTCGCGGACCGCGGTCCGGAGGTCGTCGGCGTTCTTCACCGCCGCGACTACCTCGTGGCCGCGCAGGCCCAGGAGTTCGACCAGGCCCTGGCGCAGGATTGCCGAGTCCTCCGCGATCACGATCCGCACGGTTTCCCCCTCATTCCACCGAGTTTAGCGGGGCAGCGGGAGCGTCGCGGTGACTACGGTCGGGCCGCCGTTCGGGCTCGACACGGTCAGTTCGCCGTCCGCCGGCCGGAGTCGTTCGGCGATTCCGGCCAGTCCGCCGCCGGGGATGACTGCGGCACCGCCGGGGCCATGGTCGGCAACTGTCAGCCGGAGTTCGTCTTCGCGGTCTTCGACCAGGACTGCGCATCGTCCGGCACCGTGTTTCGACGCGTTGGTCATGAGTTCGGCGGCTGCGAAGTAGACGATTGTTTCCAGCGAGGGCGGTGGGCGCCGGCTTAGTTCTACCGAGACTGTCGCGGAGAAGTCGGCTGAGCTGGCCAATGTGGACAGTGCCAGGCTCAAGCCCTTGTCCAGTGCTGCGGGGTGGATGCCGCGGGCCAGGTCGCGCAGTTCGACGAGGGCTTGTTTGGCGTTGCTGTGTGCGGTGTCGACCAGGGTCCGGATCTGGTCGAGGTCGACTGTGTCGGCGGCTAGTTCTTCTTTTGCCAGGCCGAGTTTCATCGCCATCGCGACTAGCTGGGCTTGGGCGCCGTCGTGGAGGTCGCGCTCGATGCGGCGGAGTTGTTCGGCCGCTTCGTCCAGGGCGGTGGCCCGGGTTTCCTCGAGGAAGCGGACGCGTTCGCGGAGGCCGGGGTCGGCGGCCAGGGTGCGGAGGAGGAGGCGGTCGACTTCGGCGAGGACGTGGACGACGGCGGGCCAGACGGTCAGGACGGCGATGCCGAGCAGGCACCAGCCGAGGGAGCCCAGCCATTCGAAGCTCTGGATGTTGAAGACCGGCAGGCCGTGGCCGCGGCCCGGGCTGGTCGCGAGGAGCCAGGTGAGCGGGTAGGTGAAGGAGGCCAGGCCGAAGAAGCCGAGCGCGCCGGAGCCGATCAGGGCCAGGAGGCCGAAGGGGAGGCGGACCAGGAGGTAGGCGACGGATCGCCAGGCTGTCGGGTCGCCGAGGCGGGCGGTGAGCCAGTTCCAGAGGCCGGGGTCGAGGTCGGTTCTCGGCGGCGGCGGGAGGGGGAGGTTCAGGAATCTTGCGGCCAGGCGGCGGTGCAGGCCGCCGAGGAGTCTGGCGGAGCGGAGGACGCCGGTGAGGATCAGGAGTCCGGCGAGAATGGGGGTGAGGGCTATCCCTATCGCTGTTCCGGTGAGGAGGAGGACTACGGAGAGGAGGGGGAGGGCGCCGGTGATGGCCAGCCAGGCGGTTTCGGAGAGGGCTTGGCGGGCGGTGGTGGGCCATAGGCGGCGGAGGAGGGCGGGGTTCATCGGGTGACCTGGGGGTGTTCTGTTCCGCGGGGCTCGCCGCCGGGGTGCGGGAGAGGGCGGTGCGGGTGGGTGGTCACTCGGTTGAGTTTGCCGGGGTTTGGGGGTGGTTACTACCGGGGTGGCTTGTGTGCTGGGGCGGGGGGTAGCCCTACCTCGTCGCCTGGCGGCGACATCGCGCCTCGTTGTTGGGGCGGGCACCCCGAAGCTGATTGTGATGACGGACGGCGGGTGCTTGTCAAGGCGGGAAAGATGCCTTGACAAGCACCCGCCGTCCGCATTTTTGGCTTCGTATCGGGGTGCGGGGGTGGTGTGGGTGCCTGGTTCTGTTGGGTGCGTTGGTGCGGTTTGGGGTGGGTGCGGGGATCTGGTGGGGTGGGGAGTTGGGTACGCCGGGTGCGGTTGGGTGGTGGGTGCGCGTGGCTTGGGGGCCTGGTCGCGATGGGTTTGCGGTGGTGGCTGGCATCCCGATGTGGCGACGGCGCGGTCATGAAGGGGGCCTGGCAGAAACCAAAGTCCCTCAGGGTTCCCCTCACGGACTTGTGCTGGTCGTGAGGGGAACCCTGAGGGAATCAGAGTCCCCGAGGGTTCCCCTGACGGACCTCCCGGGCGGGGAGAAGGCTCGGCGGGATCAGTCTGCCTCGGGGCTCTTGTCCAGCCGGGCTTCGTCTTCTTTCGCGCGTTGGGCTGCTTCGCGCATTTCGATCACGTCCGTGAACCAATCGCCCGTTTCGCGGGCTATGTCGCGGACCGCGCCGGTGATGATCGTGGCGATTTTGCCGATGTGGTTGGCTGCGGACTCCGTCAGCTCCTGCACGGTGTCCTTGCCACTTTCGAATGGGCCGACCATGGGCTTCCTCAGGCTGCTCGGAGTTGCCGTTCGGGGTCCACGGTAGCGGCCGGGCCCGGTTTTCCGGGAAGGGCCAGCCGCACGATTTTCTTCGCTACCGACCACAGCTGCTTGTGCAGGGGGCCGGTGTTGTACGGCAGGCCGTAGCGTTCGCAGATTTCGCGCACTTCCCCGGCGATCTGCGGGTAGCGGCGCGCCGGCAGGTCCGGGAACAGGTGGTGTTCGATCTGGTGCGACAGGTTTCCCGAGAGAATGTGGAACAGCGGGCTGCCGGTGATGTTCGCGGAGCCCAGGATCTGGCGCAGGTACCACTGGCCGCGCGTTTCGTTCTCGGTCTCCTCCTCGGTGAAGCTCTCGACGTCCGCGGGGAAGTGGCCGCAGAAGATGATCGAGAACGCCCACAGGTTGCGGACCAGGTTGGCGCTCGCGTTGCCCAGCAGCGTCAGCGGGGCGAGCGGGCCGGTGAGCAGCGGGAACAGGACGTAGTCCTTGCCGATCTGGCGCGAGGCCTTGCGGACGATCCGGCGCAGCACCGGCACGTTCTCCGCCCAGGTTCGTTCGCCCTTCACGACCCGCTCGACCTCGAGGTCGTGCAGCATCACGCCCCACTGGAACAGCAGCGCGAGCAAGGTCGCGTACACCGGGTTGCCCAGATAGTACGGATGCCACTTCTGCGCCGGGTCCATTCGCAGGATCCCGTAGCCGACGTCGCGGTCCTTGTCGACGATGTTCGTGTAGGTGTGGTGGATGTAGTTGTGCGAATGCCGCCAGTTCTCCGCCGGTGCGACGGTGTCCCATTCGAAGCGTTGCGAGCTCAGCTCCGGGATGCGCGTCCAGTCGTACTGGCCGTGCATCACGTTGTGGCCGATCTCCATGTTGTCCAGGATTTTCGCCGCCGACAGCGCCGCGACGCCGGCCAGCCACGCGGGCGGCAGGAAGCCGGCGAACAGCAGGCCGCGGCCGGTCACCTCCAGCGCGCGCTGGGTTTTGATGATCTTGCGGATGTACTCGACATCCTCCTCGCCGAGGTCGTCGACGATCCGCTGGCGCAGCGCGTCGAGTTCGCGGCCGAATTCCTCGACCTGGGCGGGGGTGAGGCGGTCCTGCAGACCCGTCATGATGCTTCCTCCGGTGGTCAGGCGTCGATTTCGACGTCCCCGACGGGGACGCTGACGCAGAGCTGGATTTCTTCGTTCTCCTCGCCGGAGACCTCGCCGGTGCGGGCGTTGCGGACGCGGCCGGCGGTTTTGAGCTGCGTGCAGGAGAAGCAGATGCCCATCCGGCACCCGTGTTCCGGCGTCAGGCCCGCGTCCTCGGCCTGTTCGAGCAGCGGCTTGCCGGAGTTGTCGCACTCCCGGCCGCTGCGGGCGAACCGCACCCGGCCCTCGGCGGCCGAGGTGTCGAAGGTCAACGGCGCTGCCGTGAACTCTTCGGTGTGCAGTTGTGCACTCAACCCCTCGTTCTCGAAGAGTTCGCGGGCGGCGGCCATCAGCGGAGCGGGGCCGCACAGGAAGGTCTCGGCCTCGCGGAACCACGGCGCGGCCTTCTCCAGGTGGTCGACGGAGAACAGGCCGTGCAGGTCGCCGCCGCGGCGGGCGTGGGTGTGCGCGTTGACCACGCGGAACGCCGGGTGCCGGGCGGCGAGTTCGGCCAGTTCGGCGCGGTAGAGCGCGTCCGCGGGGGTGTTCGAGTAGTGCAGGAACACGATCTCGCCGGGGTGGCCCTCGGCGACGAGCGTCCGGGCCATCGCGAGCACCGGCGTGATCCCGCTGCCGCCGCTCATCAGCACGATCCGGTCCGGCCGCGGCGACGGCAGGGTGAACTCGCCGTCCGCGGGCGAAAGGCCGACCACCGCGCCGACCGCGGTGTCCTGCAGGTGCCGCGACACCAGGCCGTGCGGGTCGGCTTTCACGGTGAACTCCAGGTCGCCGCTGCCTTGCGCGCCGCACGGCGAGTAGCAGCGGGTCCGGCGCACGCCGTCGATCTCCACCTGCATCCGCACGTACTGCCCGGCGCGGAAGCCCTGCCACGCCCGGCTCGGCCGCACCGTGAAGGTGACGGTGTCCGGCGTCTGATGCCGCACGGCGGTGACGCGGCCGCGGATCTCGCGGCGCACCAGCATCGGGTCGACCAGTTCGAGGTACCGGTCCGCGCCGTGCGGGGTGAGCAGCGCCTCGGCGAGCGAGACGAGTCCGCGCACGCGGCGCGGGAGCAGTGCGGTCATCACCCCTCCAGAAGTTGAGTGCACAGTCGTACACTGACTAGTGTGGGGGCAAGGCCGGGGGGCCTGTCAACGCGGAAGCGAGGTGATGTGACGTGGGCCATGCGACGATCGCCAGTACGCTGCTCGACGTGTCCGCAGCCGAGGAGCCGGCCGGCCCGGTGAGCCGGCAGGAGCGCAAACAGCGCACCCGTCAGGCGCTGCTCGACGCGGCGCTCGACCTGCTCGCCGACCGGAGTTTCGCCAGCCTTTCGCTGCGCGAGGTCGCGAAGGGCGCGGGCATCGTGCCGACGGCGTTCTACCGGCATTTCTCGTCGATGGAGGAGTTGGGCGTCGCGCTGGTCGAGGAGACCACGCGCACGCTGCGCGACATGCTTCGCGGCGCGCGCACCGAGCAGCGCGGCTACGGCGGCATGATCCGGGCTTCAGTGCACACGCTGCATCGGCACGTCCGCGAGCACGAGGACCACTTCCGGTTCGTCACGCGCGAGCGCTACGCCGGTCCCGGCGCGGTGTCCCGGGCGATCGCGGTCGAGATGCGGATGTTCTCCAGCGATCTGGCTCTGGACCTGGCTCGCTTCGACGCGCTGCGCGCCTGGCCCACCGAGGACCTGCACCTGCTGGCCGACCTTATTGTCACCGCGATGCTCGGCACGGTCGCCGAACTGCTGGACATCCGGCCCGGCGACACCGCCGCCGACGAGCGCACGTTGGTCGCGGCGGAAAAACGGCTCCGGATGATCCTGCTCGGCGTGCCGCACTGGCAGCCTTAGCGGCATGGCATTTCTGCAGCTGACCGCGATCATCGTCGACGACTACGACGAGGCGATCGACTTCTTCACCCGCGCGCTGGGCTTCGACCTGGCCGAGGATTCGCCGTCGCTCACCAACGACGGCCGCCCCAAACGCTGGGTGGTCGTCCGCCCGCCCGGCGGCGAAACCGGCCTCCTGCTGGCCAAGGCCGACGGCGACCGGCAGTCCCGCGCGGTCGGGGACCAGTACGCGGGCCGCGTCGGGCTTTTCTTGCGCGTGGACGATTTCGAGGCCAGCTACCAGCGGATGCGCGACGCTGGCGTGGAGTTCCTCGGCGAACCGCGGACCGAGCCGTACGGCCAGGTCGTCGTGTTCCGCGACGTCGCGGGCAACCGCTGGGACCTGCTCGGCCCAGCGGTGTCCTGAGCCTGCTCTACGATCCCGAAGTCCAGCAGATCGTGGAGGAACGCTATGCCGAGCGGGTCGGAAGTCCGAGCCGAATTCACCGACCCAGCACACAACCTGGCCTTCGACGAGGCACTGCTGCGCGAGGGACCGACGGAGCCGGCGGTGTGGCTGTGGCGGAACCCGGTGTGCGTCGTCGTCGGGCGCGGTCAGCGGATCGCGCGCGAAGTCCGCGTCGACGAATGCGCTCGCGACGGCGTCCCCGTGCTGCGGCGAGCCAGCGGCGGTGGCACGGTGTTCCACGACCCGGGCAACCTCAACGTGACGCTCGTGCTTCCCGGCCCCGCGCCGCGTCCGCTGGAAATGCTCGGCCTGGTGATGTCCGCCGCGGTGGAGAAACTCGGTCTCCCGGCCAGAATCGGCGACCGCGGGATCTTCGTCGGCGACGCGAAACTGTGCGGTTTCGCGGTGTTCCGGACCAAAGACGTGTTGCTGGCGCATTCGACGCTGCTGGTCGACACGGACGCCGCTCGCGTCGGCGCGTACCTCACCGGTCCGCCACCGGACCCGAAGCCGCTGGATTCGCACCGGAGCAAGGTCGCGTCCCTGGCCGACCACGGCGTGCGGCTGCCGCTGACTGAGGTGGAAGACACCGTCCGCGCAGCCGCGGCGGGACTGCTCGGCCCGCTCCCGCCGCGCGAACCGACTGCAGGGGAGTTGGAGCGGCAGCGGTCATTGCTGTGGAGCCGCTACGAATTCCCGGACTGGCACGCCGAAGGACGCCAGCGTTCGTAATCGCCCTTGCACGGCAGCCACATCCGCGCGCTCTGGCTGAGATGCCGTGAAGGGCTCCTTGAAGGAATCTGATTCCCTCAAGGAGCCCTTCACGGACCGGATCAGTTGCCGGAGGAGGAGAACAGCACCGGCGGCACTTCGCTGGCCGTACGGCGACGCGGCTTGGCGGGTGCCTTGGCCGGTGCCGGGGCGGCGGTTTTCGCCGGGGTCGCCTTCGCGGCTGCTGGGGCAGTGGTTTTGGCGGGGGCTGCTTTCGCAGTTGCCGGAGCGCCGGTTTTCGCCGTGGCCGCCTTCGCGGCTGCCGGGGCGGGGGCTTTAGCCGGGGCTGCCTTCGCAGTTGCCGGGGCGGTGGTTTTCGCCGTGGCTGCCTTCGCGACTGCCGGGGTGGCAGTCTTCGCCGAGCCCGCCTTCGCGGCCGCTGGGGTGGCGGTTTTGGCCGTGGCTGCCTTCGCGGCTGTCTTGGCCGTCGCGGACTTGGCCGGTGCTGCGGTTTTCGCGGCTGCGGATGCCTTGATCTTCGCCGTCTTCGCCGTCTTCGCCGCAGTCGTCTTGACCGCGGCGGCCTTCGTCGACTTGGCCGTGCTCTTGGTCGCCGCGGGCTTGGCTGCCGCGGACTTGGCCGGAGCCTTGCGCGCGGTCCGGCTCACAGTCCCGGTCGCGCCACCCGTTCGGGCAGTCTTCGCCGTGGTCTTCGCGGTCCGCGCCGGGGTGGCCGGAGCTGCCTTCCCGGCAGCGGTCTTCTTGCCAGCAACGGCTTTCCCGCCCTTGCCCGCCGCGGCGGTCTTCTCCGCCGGCTTCGACTCGGCCTTCTTCGCCCCGGCGATCAGCCGCGGCCGAAGCTTGCGGCCGCCCGTCCGGCGGCCGGCCTTGGCGTACCGCTCCAGCAGCCGCCGGAGCGCGGCCGCGTTGCGGGTGCCGAGGTCGATGTCGTATTCGGTGCCGTCCAGCGCGAACGCGACGGTTTCCGCCGCGCGTCCGCCGGTCAGGTCGTCCAGAGTGCGGACAGCGGTGTTCCTTGCCATGGGAGCCTCCCGTGCTCGATCGTGGTCGTGCGTGCAACCGGCACGGCGACGACCCGGATTCCGCGGTGCCGCCGGTTTCTTGCAGCTCTCTCACGAGAATACCGGCAGGCTTGCGCGAACCTGCGCGGTGGTGTGCGCTGTGCGCATGGCAGCAGAGACTTTCGACGTCGTGGTCATCGGGGCGGGTCCGGTCGGGGAAGTGGCCGCCGAACGGGCCGCCGTGGGCGGGCTGAAGGTGGCGCTCGTCGAACACGAACGGTTCGGCGGGGAGTGTTCGTACTGGGCGTGCATCCCGAGCAAGGCGTTGCTGCGCCCGGGAAATCTGCTCGCCGCGGCCAAACGGATGCCCGGCGTGCCGATCGGCGACGCGCTGGATCCGGAGAAGGTGCTCGCGCGTCGCGACTGGTTCACCGGCAAGGGCGACGACTCCGGCCAGGTCGAATGGGCGCGCGGCGCGGGCATCGAACCCGTGCGCGGCTACGGCCGGATCACCGGTGAGCGCGAAGTCACTCTCGACGACGGCCGCGTTTTCTCCGCCCGGCACGCGGTGATCGTGTGCACCGGCAGCGTCCCGCGCACGCCGCGGATTCCGGGCCTGGACACCATTAAGCCGTGGGGTTCGCGCGAAGCGACGTCGGCGACCGAGGTGCCCGGACGGCTCGGCGTGCTCGGCGGCGGCGTGGTCGGCGTCGAGATGGCGCAGGCGTGGGCCCGGCTCGGCGCGCAGGTCGACCTCGTGATCACCGGCGACCGCCCGTTGCCGCGGCTGCCGGAGTTCGCCGGAGACCTGGTCCTGGACGGATTGCGCGAGGCGGGCGTCCGCGTGCGCGTGAACTCCGGCTTGGCTGAAGTGTCCGTTGTGGACGGTGGCACGCGGCTGAAACTGACTGGCGGCGACGAGATCGTGGTCGACGAACTGCTGGTCGCCACCGGCCGCGCGCCCGCGACCAGCACCATCGGGCTGGACGTGCTCGGCCTGCCCGCCGACGGTCCGCTCCAGGTCGACGAAAGCGGCCGGGTGTCCGCTGTGGAGGGTGGCTGGCTGTACGCCGCGGGCGACGTCACCGGCCGCGCTTTGCTGACCCACCAGGGAAAATACGCCGCCCGCGTGGTCGGCGACTCGGTCGCGGCCCGTGCCCGCGGCGAGGAGATCTCGACCGAACCGTGGAGCCGCTACAGCGCGACCGCCGACCATCACGCGGTGCCGCAAGTGGTGTTCACCGACCCGGAGGTGACGTCAGTCGGCCTCACCGAGGCGCGCGACGGATCCGCGGACCGGGTCGTCGACATCGACATCGCGGTCGCCGGTTCCTCGCTGCACGCCGATGGGTACCAGGGCAAAGCGCGAATGGTCGTGGACACCGAACGCGGCGTCGTGCTTGGCGTCACGTTCGTCGGCCAGGACGTGGCGGAACTGCTGCACTCGGCGACGATCGCCGTCGTCGGCGAGGTGCCGCTGGACCGCCTGTGGCACGCGGTCCCCGCGTTCCCGACGATCAGCGAGGTGTGGCTGCGGCTGCTGGAGGCCTACGGGCTCTGAGGCGGGCGGTGTCGTGTCGCTCAATTGGTCGTGCCACGTCCGGTAGCGTCGGGGCATGACCAGTGCCCCCGTTCCCGGCCGTCGTGAACGCAAGAAGGCGGCGACCCGCCAGGCGCTGGCCGACGCCGCGTTGCGGATGTTCCTGGAGCGCGGCTACGACCAGGTGACAGTGCGCGAGATCGCTGACGCCGCCGACGTGTCCACCACCACGCTGATGAAGCACTTCCCGACCAAGGAAGCTCTCGTTTTCGACCGGGAGCCCGAGATCGACGAGGCGCTGGTCTCGGCCGTGCGGGACCGCCCGGAGGGCACGTCGGTGCTGGAGGCGCTCCGTGCGCACATGCACGTCCGGGCGACGTCCGGCATCCGCGCGGAGGCCGAACCGCTGCTGCGGCTGGTGCGGGAGACGCCCGCGCTCGCCGAGTACTGGCACAAGATGTGGATGGGGCACGAGCACACGCTGAGCCGGGTGATCGCGGCGGAAACCCGTGCGCCGGAAGGGGATCCGCGGTGTGCGGTGCTGGCCCATTTCGCGCTGGAGACGGCCGCGCTGGCTGATCGCTCGGCCGACCCGCGGCGGATGGTGGACGTGGCGTTCGACCTGTTGGAGCACGGCTGGCACTGAGGGCTGGTTTTCGGGACGGCGGTCGCTCGCTTCGCCCCGGACGCTGGTCGTGCGCGCTAGAGCGAGCCGCCACCCGAAGGCGGCTGCTCGTTCGCTCAGGACGGCAGTTGCAAGTCGAGCGCGCCCTTCGCGGCGCGGGCTAGTCCGGGATCGTCCGCAGTGGACGGTCCCGGCTGCCAGACCGCCTGCACGATCCGCACGCCGTTCCCGTCGACCTTGCTGGCGTAGGCGGCGCCGTCGAACTGCGGCGGGCCCGAAGGCCACTTGCCGGTCTCCGTGGCGACGTCCAGGATCCCGCCGCCGCCCGGGTTGTCGGCGATCTGCTTGAGGTGATTGGCCTGTCCGGCATCGGGAAACTCGACCACCGCGACGGTGACCGCGGCCGGGCGCCCGTCCACGAGCGCGGTGTAGCTCGCGCGGCGGACCGCGGAGCAGCTGGTCTGCTGAAGGCTCGCCTGGACGTCCCCGAAAGCGTGCGAGGCGCACTTCTGGTCGGCGCTGTTCGCCCGGGGCTCGAAGGTGAGAGTCGGCGCCGGCGGGGCGCTCGACTTGACGCTGCTCGGCACCGGACTCGGCACGCTGCTGGGCGGCGGCGCACTGCTGGCAGGCGGTGCGGCGGTGGTGTCCTCGCCGCCGCTGGTCGCCACGACGATCGCCGACACCACCAGGGCGACCAGCAAGACGATCGCCGCGATCGGCACCCATTTGACCGTCCGGGAGCCCGGTTTCCCCGGCCCGGGCGGGGTGTTCGGTCCGGCTCCGGAGGCTGCTCCCGCACCCGCTGCGGCGGGGGCCCCTGCGCCAACTCCGGCTGCGGCTGCTCCCGCGCCAGTGGCTGCTCCGGCTCCGGGACTGGCTGCCGCCGCCCCGGCCGCGCCCGTTCCGACGGCCGGAGCCGGTTGCACAGGTTGAGGCGCAGTGCCCGGCCCGGGAACCTTCGCCGGGACAACCGGTGGAACGGCGGCGCGCGGGCGTCCCGAGCCCTGCGGCTTCGCCGGAGACGGCATCTTCTCGGTCGGAGCCTCGGGCGGATCAGTGGATTCGGTGGGCGCCTCGGAAAGCGAGGCCAGTTCGATCGAGGGAATCTCCGGCCGGGGCGGCCGCACCGCGATGATCTTCGGCCGCGGCGCGGGAACCGCGGATTTCGGTGCGGCGGAAGGATTGCTGGGGGAAGCAGCAGCCTTCGACGGCATGGAGTCAGCGGATCCCGGAGCAGCCCCGGGGAAGACGGGGAGCCCTGGCGGATTTCCCGCACCAGCCGGGCTTCGCGGTCCCGGGCTGGCTGAGGGAGCGGCATCCGCGGCGGATTTTCCCGCCGCGGCAGCAGACCCAGCGACGGTGGATTCGGCGGTGCTCGATCCAGCCGCTCCGGATCCAGCCGCACCGGATTCGACGGTGCCGGGCGAGGTTGCGTCGGGAACGGCGGTCCCCGCCCCGCCCGCTCCGGCAGCGTTGGCTCGGGCCGCCCCGGAGCTGGCCGTGGCAGGGCTGGTGGGAGAACCGGCGGCCGGTTGAACGGTGCGGGTTGGGGCCGCGTCGGAACCGGCGGCAACGGGTCCACCCGCATCGCGCTCGGCGGTGGGACCGGAGGCACCGGACACCGCCGCTCCGGCCGCCGCAGCCCCGACCCCCGCAGCCCCGACCCCCGCAGCCGCAGTACCGGCGGAGACCCCGGCCGAACTGTTCGCCGTTTCCGGCCCGGTGGCAGTCGTCGTGCGCGATCCGGCCTTGGTTCCGGCGCCTGCGGGAACCGGGCTCGCCGCGCCCGGTGCGGCAACGGAATTCGTCGCGGCAGTGCCGGGCGAGGACACGTTCGGTGCCCCGGAACCGGACTTCGCCGCCGAGGTACTGTCAGCAACCCCCGCGCCGACAGCCGCTGCCGAACCTCCGATCCCAGGAGACCGAGGCCCCGGAGGAACCGGAACGTCGTCCGCGAACCGGACGAACCCTTCCCCCCGCAAAACCTCGTCCGAAAGCTCCGGCGCGTCCGGCGCCAAGGCCGAGATCAACGCCCGGGCCTGGTCCACCGATCGCGGATGCCGCGCCGTCGCCAGGGAGACTGTCGCCGCGAGCATGGTCGTCGGCGTCGGGTGCAGGACCCGGACCGGGCCGGCGAGGTCGCCCGGCGGCTGGTCGACCGTCTCCACGTACGGGCCGACCGCCACGATCGTGCCGACCGGGCCTCCGCCGAGTTCCGCGATGCGGCGTTCGCATTCCTGGGAAAGGTCGAGCGCTTCGGTGGCGGGGTTGACGTCGTCGCCGTGGACCAGGGGCCAGCCGTCCGCTTTCCACGGTCCGCTCAGCGGGGCTTCGAGACGCAGGGCCGGGTCGGGCAGGTCCACGCCGATCACGACGAGCACGCCCGCGGGAAGCACCACGACCGCTTCGACCGGACGGTCTCCGGTCGGGCGGGCGCCGACGAGCGCGACGCCGCCGATCACCGTGCTCCCCCGGCCGAGGGAGGCCAGTGCGGCCCGCACGTCTTCCGCGACGCGCGAGGGCTGCTGCCCGAGACGGACCAGTCGCACCGAAACTCTCCTCTGAATCCGCAGCGTTTCCGGTGCACCACGCTAGCGTGCCGGGCCGCCGGAACCGTGCTCCGCGCCCTCGCGTCGGCGTGGCTCACCACAATGGGTCGTCCGCTGCGACTTGTGGTGTTCGTGTGGCCAAACGGCACGGTTGGGGTGCAGAATGTGCTACACAGGTCGGGAACTGCCGTGGAGGCTACGCAACCTGCGCAGGGTTCGAGAGGTCGTAGGGGAAGACGTCCCTCGTCGAACAAGCGGAGGTCAGCAGTGAGCACCCGTGGCAGCACCCGAGGCGTGGTGTACGTCCACTCGTCGCCGTCTGCGGTATGTCCGCACGTCGAGTGGGCTATTTCGGGCACCCTTGGTGCCCGGGTCGAGCTGAAGTGGACGGCCCAGCCGGCCAGTCCGGGACAGCTCCGGGCCGAATGCAGCTGGAGCGCGCCCGCGGGAACCGCGGGCAAACTCGCCGGCGCGCTCAAGGCGTGGCCGATGGTGCGCTTCGAAATCACCGAGGAGCCCAGCGCGGGCGTCGACGGCGAGCGGTTCTGCTTCGCGCCCGGTCTCGGGCTCTGGCACGGCCGCACCAGCGCCAACGGCGACATCGTCGTGGGCGAGGACCAGTTGCGCGCGCTCGTCAGCATGACCCGCGGCGGCGAAACCCTCGCGCACAAACTGGACGAACTCCTCGCGGCGGCCTGGGACGAGGCGCTCGAGCCGTACCGGCACGCGGGCGACGGCGCCCCGGTCACCTGGCTGCACCAGGTCGGGTGAACGGAAGCGGTACCCTCACCCGGGTGAGCGTTCCTTCGCCCCCGCCGTCCCGTCAGCGGTGGTTGATCCCCGTGCTCGTGGTGGTGCTGTCCATCACCGTCGCCGGGGGTCTGCTCGCCCGCGAGCTGTACCGCCGCCCCGATTCCCCGCGCTCGACCGACGGCCAGGTCATGATGCCGTCCGCCACGACCAGCGGCGGTTCGGCCGACAAGTCCGGCGCGGTCGAGGTCGGGGCCACCCCGGACGCCGAGAACCATCCGCAGGACGACGCCGTCCGCACCGTGCTGAAGGCGTATTTCACCGCGCTGAACCAGAAGGACTACGACGCCTGGACCGAGACGGTCAGCGAAGCGCGCCGCAGCAAGACGCCGGAAGTGGACTGGCACCGCAACTTCCAGTCCACGAAGGACGTCAACATCCTGCTGTACCGCATCGAACCGGGCGCGCAGGGCACGCTGCGGGCCCTGGTCGGGTTCACCAGCACCCAGTCGCTCAACGAGGCCCCGCTCGACTTCCCGCACGAGTGCATCAACTGGCGGCTGGTGCTGCCGATGAAGTTCGAGCACGGCTCGTACCGGATCGACACGGTCGACGGCACCGCCACCGAACACGACCAGTGCTGACGTCGAAAACCCGGTGAAACGGATGAAGGGCCCCCGCGAGAATTCCCGCGGGGGCCCTTCACCGTAAAGGGGTTCAGTTCGCCGGCGTGAACACCAGCGCGGTGTTGTGCCCGCCGAAACCGAACGAGTTGGACAGCGCCGCGGCGAGTTCGACCTTGCGGTTCTCCCCGGCCACGACGTCGAGCTGCACCTTCGGGTCCTGCTCGGTGAGGTTCAGCGTCGCGGGCACGATGCCCTCGTACAGCGCGAGGATCGTCGCGATGCCCTCGACCGCCCCCGCTCCGCCGACGAGGTGGCCGAGCGCGCCCTTCGGCGCGGTGACCACCGGGTGCTCGCCGACCGCCGACCGGATCGCCGCCGCCTCGCCGATGTCCCCGACCACAGTGGACGTCGCGTGCGCGTTCACGTGGCCGATGTCCGAAGGGGACAGTCCGGCCATCGCCATCGCCGCGCGCATCGCCGCGATCTGGCCGATGCCCTCCGGGTGGTTGCCCGTGATGTGGTAGGCGTCGGAGGTCAGGCCGTAGCCGGCCAGCTTCGCGTAGATCCGCGCGCCGCGGGCCTTCGCGCGGTCGGCCCGCTCGAGCACGACGACGCCGGAGCCCTCGCCGAGCACGAAGCCGTCGCGGCTCACGTCGAACGGGCGCGACGCCGCGGCCGGGTCGTCGTTGCGCGTCGACACCGTGCGCGCCTGGGCGAACCCGGCGACGGTGATCGGGTGGATGCAGGCCTCGGAACCGCCCGCGACCACCACGTCGGCCCGACCGGACCGGATCATCTCGTAGCCGTTGGCGATGCCCTCGGCCCCGGACGCGCACGCCGACGCGGGCGAATGCACCCCGGCGCGGGCCTTCAGGTCGATGCCCACGTGCGCGGCCGGGCCGTTCGGCATCAGCATCGGCACGGTCAGCGGCGACACCTTGCGAAGACCCTGCTGGTGCAACAGATCGTTCTGGGTCAGCAGGGTCACCGGCCCGCCGACCCCGGTGCCGATCGAGACGCCGAGGCGTTCCGGTTCGACATCGGTGTGCTCGTCGGTCTGCTCGGCGAACCCGGCGTCGGCCCAGGCCTGGCGGGCGGCGATGATCGCCACCTGCTCGCACCGGTCGAGCCGCCGCGCCTGCACGCGGGGCAGGATGTCGGTCGGCTCGACGGCGAGCTGCGCCGCGATCCGCACCGGCAGGTCCAGCTCCGCCGCCCAGTCCGCCTCGATCGTGCGGATCCCGCTGCGGCCGGCCAGCAGACCGTCCCAGGTGGACGCGACGTCCCCGCCGAGCGGCGTGGTCGCGCCCATTCCGGTGATCACGACGTCGATGTTGCTCATGGGAGTCTCCCCAAGGTCGGCTCCGGACCGGGGCCCGGGTACGAAGAGGACTTACTTCGAGTTGGCGGACACGTAGTTCACCGCGTCGCCGACGGTCTTCAGGTTGGCCAGCTCGTCGTCCGGGATCTTGACGCCGAACTTGTCCTCGGCCTGCACGGCGATCTCGACCATCGACAGCGAGTCGATGTCCAGGTCGTCCACGAACGACTTCTCGGCGGTGACGTCGTCCTGAGCCACGCCGGCGACCTCTTCGACGATCTCGGCGAGGCCGGCGAGAATCTCAGTGTTGTCAGCCATCGGTGTTGTTCCCTTCTCGGTTCTTCTGGAGGTCCGCTCGCGGGCACGGCGCCCGCGGGGGAAGTATCGCTCAGGGCAGGACGAACGCCTGCGCGGCATAGGAAAGCCCGGCTCCGAAGCCGACCGCGAGCACCACGTCGCCGCTTTTCGCCGTTCCCGCCTTGCGCATGTGGTCCAGCGCCATCGGGATCGAGGCGGACGAGGTGTTGCCCGAGTACCTGATGTCGTCGGCCACCACCATGTCCTCGCGCGCCCCCTTGGCGCGCAGCTTCTTGGCGATCGACTCGACGATCCGGAGGTTCGCCTGGTGCGGGGCCAGCACGTCCACATCGGACGGTCGCAGCCCGGCGGCTTCCAGCGCGCGCAACGCGATCGGCGCGATCTGCGTGGTCGCCCAGCGGAAGACCGACTGGCCCTCCTGGTAGATCCACCGGTGGTCGCGCATGTAGATCAGGTCGACGAGGTCGCCCGCGCTGCCCCACACCACCGGGCCGATGCCCGGTTCGTCGGCCCCGCCGACCACCGCGGCTCCCGCGCCGTCGGCGAAGATGATCGCGTTCGCGCGGTCGGTCGGGTCCACGACGTCGGTGAGCTTCTCCGCGCCGATCACGAGGACCTTCTTCGCCGAGCCCGCGCGCACGAGGTCGGAGGCGACGCCGAGGCCGTAGCAGAACCCGGCGCACGCGGCGTTGAGGTCGAACGCGCCGGGGGCCGGGACGCCGATCCGCGCGGCGACCTGCCCGGCCGCGTTCGGGATCTGGGACGGCATGGTGCAGTTGGGCACGATGACCGTGTCCACTTCGGACGGATCGACGCCCGCGTCGGCGAGCGCGTTGGCCCCGGCGGCGACGGCGTAGTCGACCAGCACCTCGTCCTTCTCGCCGAACCGCCGCTCGATGATGCCGACGCGGTCGCGGATCCACTGGTCGCTGGTGTCCATGACCTGCGACAGGTCGTCGTTCGTGACGATCCGGTCCGGCTGGTGGCTGCCGAAGCCGAGGATGCGGGCGGCGGGCGCGCCCTGGGTCAGGCGCAGGGTGGGGCGGGCGGTCACTGGGCGTCCTCCTCGCGCAGCGCCGCCAGTTCGGCGGGCGACTTCAGCGCGGTGGTAGTGGTGACGACGCCCTTGAGCTGCCGCTTGACCAGTCCGGTCAGGGTGCCCGCGGGCGCCAGTTCGACGGTGCGGTCCACGCCGAGCGAGACGAGCCCGTCCATGGTGAGGTCCCAGCGGACCGGGCGGGTCACCTGGGCGACGAGCCTGCGCAGGTACTCCGCGCCGCTCGCGACGACCTGACCGTCGGCATTGGACAGCAGCGGGCGCGTCGGGTCGGCCGGGGAGAGACCGGCGGCGTGCTCGCGCAAGGCGTCTTCCGCGGGAGCCATGTAGGGCGTGTGGAAGGCGCCGGCGACCTTGAGCGCACGGATCTTCGTGCCCTCCATCGGCTCGGCGATGATCTTCTCGATCGCGGCGGCGGACCCGGACGCGACGATCTGCCCGGCCCCGTTGCGGTTCGCGGCGGCGAGGCCCTGGCTTTCCAGCCACGCGGCGACTTCCTCGGGGTCGCCGAGCATCACCGCGGCCATCGACGTCGGTTCGAGCGCGCACGCCTTGGCCATCTCCGCGCCGCGGACCGCGGCGAGCGCGACCGCGTCGGCGGGGGTGAGCACGCCGGCGATCGCGGCCGCGGCCAGTTCGCCGACGGAGTGCCCGGCGACCGGAGCGTCGCCGGGAACCGGCAGCTGCTCGAAGGACAGCAGGGACAGCGCGACGATCAGCGGCTGCGCGACAGCGGTGTCCTGGATCTCCTCGGCCCCGGCCTCGGTGCCGAGCCGGATCAGGTCGAGCCCGGAGCGGGCGGACCACTCTTCGACGCGCGCGCGGGCACCGTCGAGCTCGAGCCACGGGGCGAGCATGCCGGGGGCTTGGGAACCCTGGCCGGGGGAGAGGACTGCAACTGTCACGCTGTCTATGAGACCACGGGACCGGTCGGTGCTTCAGATGCGGGCGGTCACCAAGTCCGTGCGGCGTAATTGGAGGAAACCTCCAAAGACCCGCCGGAGAACCCGGCCCTTAACCCATCCGCCTTGTGGGATTCAACCAGCGCTTGCCGTGAAGTCTGTCACCCGGCGCGCCCCCTCGGCGCGCAGCGGCGCCGGGCGCTCGCGCCGGGGGACGGGTCCGGTGCGGACGTCTGCGGAAAGCCACGCGTCCCGTCGAGGCCGAAGCGGGCCGAGCCCCGGGGTTACGGCTACCAGAGCCCGCGAGCGCGGGCGAGCCTGCCGACTGTGAGCGCGACCCGCAGCACGAGCGCGTCTCGGGCGTCGGTGGGGTTGCGGCCGGTGAGTTCGGCGGCTTTGCGCAGCCGGTACCGGACCGTGTTCGGGTGCACGAACAGCGTTTGCGCGCAGCGTTCCAGCACCCCGCCAGTGTCCAGATAGGTCTCGACCGTGCGCTGCAGCGCCGCTCCGGCCTCCTCGAGCGGACGGGCCACCGAATCGACCAGCAGCCGCTCCGCCCCCGGGTCGCCGGACAACGCGCGTTCGGGCAGCAGATCGTCGGACCGCACCGGACGCGGCGCGCCGGGCCAGCCGACCACCGCGCGCAATCCGGACAGCGCCTCGGCCGCGCTGTGGTGTGCCTCGGCCAGCGTCGGCATGGTCGGGCCCGCCACGACCGGGCCGTCGGCGAACACCGTCGACATCCGGGCGAGGATCTCGCGTTCCTTCGGCCCGCCTTCGGTGGGGCCGCCGATCACGATCACCAGCCGCGAGCCCTGCACCGACAGCAGCACCGCGCGGCCGACGCGCGCGGCGCGGGCGCGGACGTCGAAAACCACCGTCGGCGGGTCGTCCGAGGGCGGATTCCCCACCAGCACAGTCGCCGCCGCGGCCGGATCCCAGCCCAGTGCGGCCGCCCGCGACAGGACGGATTCCTCGGCGTCGCCACGGACGATTCCGTCGACCACCAGCGCTTCGAGCCGGGCGTCCCACGCACCGCGCGCCTCCGCCGCGGCGGCGTAGGAATTGGCCGCGGCGAAAGCGATTTCCCTGCCGTAGCGGAGAATTCCTTCGATCAACGCGGCGCGTTCGGCTTCCGAGGCGGCGAATTCCGGGAGCTGTTCTTCGAATACCTCGATCGCGAGCCGCACCATCGCGACGGCCTGGCGAAGGCTGATCCAGCGCGACACTTCGGTCGGCGCGTCTCGGAACGCTTCGGTGGTGAGCTTCAGCGCTTCCTTCGAATCGCGCAGCCACGCGACGAATCCGCTGGCCCCGGTCTGCGTGATCAGCAGGACGCTGGCGCGCTGGTCGGCGGGCAGCCGCGCGAACCAGACCAGCCGGCGTTCCATTTCCGCGACGCTCGCGCTGGCCAGCCGCCCGGAGGCGTGCTCCAGGCTGCGCAGGGTTTTGGCGGACAGCCCGTGGTGCTTTCGCGCGGGGCGTCCTGTGGTGTCGGCCATGTCGGAACCGATCCTACGTGCCGCCAGCGGCCTGCAACTTTAGGCGGATACGACGCCGACCTCAGGTGGTGGGCGCGGCTCGGGCGCAGTGCCTAGGATCCCGGGTGGGGTGGCAGGGGATCACCCCGGGCGAAAAAAGAACAGGGGGACGGGCCATGCCAGAGCCCGGACTGGAGATCGACGGGATCTCCAAACGGTACGGCGCCGTGGTGGCGCTCGAGAAAATGACGTTCGACGTGCGGCCGGGGGAGCTTTTCGGATTCGTCGGCAGCAACGGGGCGGGCAAAACGACCACCATGCGCATCGCGCTCGGCGTGCTGAGCGCCGACGCGGGCCAGGTGCGGTACGCGGGCGAGCCGATCACGCACGAAACGCGCCGGCAGATCGGCTACATGCCGGAGGAACGCGGGCTTTACCCGAGGATGAAGGTCGGCGAACAGCTCACGTATCTGGCCCGGCTGCACGGAATGCCCGCCGCCGCGGCGAAGGCGTCGAGCGAGCGGTGGACCGAACGCCTCGGCGTCGCCGCGCGCCGCGACGACGAGGTGCAGAAGCTCAGCCTCGGCAACCAGCAGCGCGTGCAGCTCGCCGCCGCGCTGGTGCACGAACCGCGGATTCTCGTGCTGGACGAACCGTTCTCCGGGCTGGACCCGGTGGCCGTCGACGTGATGAGCGACGTGCTGAAGGAGAAGGCGGCCGAGGGCGTTCCGGTCGTGTTTTCCAGCCACCAGCTGGATTTGGTGGAGCGGCTGTGCGACCGGATCGGGATTGTCCGGAGTGGACGGATGGAGGCGTCCGGCACGGTGGCGGAACTGCGCGCGGGCGGCTCGACGCGGCTGCTCGTGGACGCCCCCGAGGCGCCTGAGAACTGGGCGGCCGGGCTGTCCGGCGTGACCGTGATCGGCCGCGAGGGCACGGTGACCGAGCTGGAACTGGCCGACGGCGCGGACGACCAGGCGGTGCTGCGCGCCGCGCTGGCGACCGGCCCGGTGCGGGAATTCGCCCGGAAACTGCCGTCCCTGACCGAGTTGTTCCGTTCCGTCGTGTCCGAGCACCAGGAGGCCGCGGCATGACCGGGTCCAACGTCCAGATGAGCTCGCTGTCCGCGGTGGGCCTGGTGGCCGGGCGGGAGATCTCCACGCGGGTCAGGTCCAAGGCCTATCGCGTCACCACGCTGGTGATGATGTTCCTCATCGTCGCGATGGCGCTGGTCTTCAAGCTCTTCAACGGCGGCGGGAGCGCCGACGCGACGGTCGGCTACGTGCCCGCCGCCTCGCAGCTGGCCGAGCCGCTGACCGCGACGGCGAAGTCGATCGGCCAGACCGTCGCGACGCAGCAGGTGCCCGACGAAAAAGCGGGTCAGGACAAGCTGCGGGACGGCTCCATCGACGCGCTGCTGGTGCAGGACTCGAAGCGGGTCCACGTCCAGGTGAAGAAAGACTTGGACGCGAAGCTGAAGAACACGTTCACCGTGCTCGAGGGGCAGCTGGCGCTCAACCAGCAGATCGAGTCCCTCGGCGGCGATCCGGCGAAGGTGCGTCAGGCGACTGCCGCGGCGTCGATCGACGAACTGCCGCCGCTCGAGAAGCCGTACGACTACAACGGGCAGCAACTGGTGCTCGGCATCATCGCGGGCATCTTGATTTACATGTCGCTGATGATCAACGGGCAGAGCGTGGCCCAGGGCGTCGTGGAGGAGAAGACGTCCCGGGTGGTCGAGCTGCTGCTGTCGACGATCAAACCGTGGCAGCTGATGGCCGGGAAGGTCCTCGGCATCGGCACCGTCGGGTTGATCCAGATGCTGGCGATCGGCGTGGCGGGCGTCGCGGCCGGGCTCGGGTTCGGGGTGCTGACGATCTCGGTGAACGCCGCGGTGGGCACCGTGGCCTGGCTGATCGTCTGGTACCTGCTCGGGTTCTTCATGTATTCGATCGTGTTCGCCGCGCTGGGCGCGCTGGTGTCGCGGCAGGAGGACGTGGGCGGCGCGACGATGCCCGCGCTGATGTTCGTGATCGCCGGGTACGTGGTGGGGATTTCGATCCTGCCGTCGAATCCGGGCAGCCCGCTGGCCGAGGTGCTGTCGGTGATCCCGGTGTTCGCGCCGACGCTGATGCCGATGCGGCTGGCGATGGGCGGCGTGCCGGTGTGGGAGGCGGTGCTGTCGGTGGGCCTGGTGGTCGCGCTCATCCCGGCGCTGATCTGGCTGGCCGCGCGGATCTACCGCAACGCGGTGATGCGCACCGGCGCGAAGGTGAAGCTGCGGGACGCGCTGAGCGCCGCCTGACCGCGGAGTTCTCCACGGCGGGCCGCGGCGGACGCTGCGGCCCGCCGTTTTTTCAACGCCGGGAAGCCTCTACTCTCGGTGGACGCTCCGGCCGGGTGAGGGACCTGGGAAGCGGAGCCCCTAACCCACGTGGGTTAGCGGCAACGGGTGAGTTGCGTGAACGCCGCCCTCGCGATTAGGCCGCCGCATTGCCGTTCGGCCCCGGTCGCCGCACCCGGGTTAATGACCTTCGCGTCGCTTCTCGCACCTCGCTGTCACCCGCCATTGCCGCCTCACCGTTATCCGCGCGGCTGCCGGAAGATCCGCGCAATTCGCCGTCGGCGGCTGTCCGGCTACGCGAATTCGCACCGCACAGACCGCGCCTCGCCGGGATTCCCGTCCGGACATCTCCGCGACCGCGCCCAGGCCGGGACGCAAATCCGTCGGCGGTCCGCCAATCGCCCGAACATGAAGGCCAGATGAACGGCGGAGAAAACCCGAGCCCTATTCGTCTCGGAAGCGCCGTGGCGCGGCGATAAAGAGCGGAAAATGTTCGAGGCCGCCCGGCGCTTGCGGTTTTCGCTGCGCCGAGCGGCCTCGTCTCCCCGGTCCCCACCGGTAGGACAAGTATGGCGGTGCTTGATCTTCCCGCGCCAGTCGTCTCACTCGATCGTGGTGCACAGCACTCGGGTGCAGTGGGTACCTGTCCTGCGACCCGGTGCGACAGGACGGTGCCGGAATCCACGTCGAACCGCGGCGAAGGGAGCCAGCGTGGGTGAACAACTCAAGGACGGACTCGGACAGGCCTGGAATCTAGTGGCCACGTTCGTCCCGAAACTCGTGGGTTTTCTGATCATCCTCTTGATCGGCTGGCTGATCGCGAAAGCCGTGTCCAAAGCCCTCGGGCTCGTTCTCGGAAAGCTCGGTTTCACGCGGCTGGTGGAGAAGACCGGGCTGACCGGAATGGTGAAGGGCGCGAATCTCGACGCCACCACGGTGCTCGTGAAACTCGTCTACTACTTCATTCTGCTGATCGCGCTGCAGCTCGCGTTCGGGGTGTTCGGGCAGTCGAACCCGGTGAGCCAGCTGCTGAACGACATCATCGCGTTCCTGCCGAGGATCCTGGTCGCGGTGGTGCTGATCATCGTGGCCGCGGCGATCGCGAAGGTCGTGCGGGACGTGGTCTCCGGCGCGCTGTCGGGCCGTCCGGCGGGACGGCTGCTCAGCACGGTCGCGTACTGGCTCGTGATGGCGTTCGGCATCATCGCGGCGCTGGGCCAGGTGAACATCGCGACGTCGGTGACCGGTCCGGTGCTGATCGCGGTGCTGGCGACCGCGGGCGGCGTGATCGTGGTCGGCTTCGGCGGCGGCCTGATCAAGCCCGCCCAGGAACGGTGGGGCGGCTGGCTGGCCAACCTGCAGGGCCAGGTCGGCCCGGGCTCCGGCAGCGGCGCACGGGAGCCGGGCCAGGTGAGCGGGCAGCACGCGCACGCCGGGCAGGCCCGGACGCAGAGCTACCCGCAGTCCCAGTCGGGCAGCCTTCCGCAGCCCGGCGAGCAGACCCGGCAGATGCCCGCGGACGGCGGCCGCCCGCCGGAGCCGCCGACCCCGCCGGCCGGTTTCGGTCGAGTGGAGCGCTGAACGGGACCAGTGCGCCGGTGAGGGCCGCGGCCCTCACTGGGCCGTGCTGCGGGCCGGAGCCCGGCCAGCAGCTTCGCTGACGGCCTTTCCCGATCGGCGGATCGGGTCTTCGATCGAGGGGCCGCGTTGCTTCGGCAGCGCGGCCCCTCGGTCTGTCCCCGGCACGTCCCGGCGTCCGCTCAGCGGGACTGTCTGCAGTCTCACATCGGCACGGGAATGGCGGCTCCGTGTTGCATGTTGGGAGGCGTAGATCGGAAGGGGTGCCGACGTGGACTTCCTGTTGCACCACGGCGTGACCGTGTTCGGCCAGTGGATCTCGATCGCGGAGCTGGCCGGGCAGGTGTTCGCGCTCGCGGTCGTGTTCCTCGCGCAGCGGCGGACGCTGTGGACCTGGCCGGTGCAGGTCGGCGCGACCGTCCTGCTTTTCTCCGTTTACGCCTCCGCGCATCTCGGCGGCCTCGCCGGGCGGCAGGTCGCGATCCTGCTCATCTCGCTCTACGGCTGGTGGGCCTGGAACCGCCGGACCGACCCGGTCTACGGCGTCGTCGTGCGCAAAGGCCGGTGGACCGAGCGGGCCGTGATGCTCGGCGCGTTCGGGCTGGGCACGGTCGCGATGGCGCTGACACTCCAAGCCCTCGACGCCTCGTGGGCGCCGTGGCCGGATGCCGCGATTTTCGTCGGCACGCTCGTCGCGTTCGCCGCGCAGGGTGTCGGGCTCGTGGAGTTCTGGGGCGTGTGGCTGGTGGTCGACGCGATCGGCGTGCCGCTGCAGATCCGCTCCGGCCTGTACTTCTCGGCCGCGATCTACCTCGTCTTCGCCGCGCTCGTGGTCCACGGCTGGGTCACCTGGAACCGCTCGGCGCGCACCGCGGTCGCCGGCGACAAGACCGTCGCCGCGGCGCGCTGAGGTCAGACTCCGAGCGCGAGCTGCCCGTCCGGGGTCAGTTCGGCCTGCGTCCACTGCCCGACCGCGCCGCCCAGCGCGGACGCCGGGCGGACCAGTCCCTCCCGGACGAGGTCGTGCGCGGTCGTCTGGTCACAGCACGGCAGGCCGTCGACCCTCAGGTCCGGTTCGCAGCTGCGGGTGAGTTCGGCTCGGCCGGCGGCGATCGCGCGCAGCATCGCCAGCGCGCGGCGGTTCAGCGTGACGGACATGGTCTTCTCCCTCGGATGATCCGAAGGCAGGAGACGTGATGTCCGTCACTGGATACCTCGTTGCGCCGACCGCACCAGTCCGCGCTGAAAGGTCCGTGAAGGGAACCCTGAGGGACCCTGATTCCCTGGGGGTTCCCCTCACGGACTTTGGGCTCAGCGGAGCGTCGCGTGGGTCGGGCGCAGGTCGTCCACCCGCCGGACGCCGAGCAGCTGCATCGTGCGGATCATCTCGGTGCGCAGGATGTCCACGCAGCGCTGCACGCCGCGCTCGCCGCCGGCCATCAGGCCGTACAGGAACGCGCGGCCGATCAGCACCGCGTTCGCGCCGCGGGCGAGCGCGGCCACGATGTCGCCGCCGGACAGGATGCCGGTGTCGACCCACACCTCGGCGCTGTCCTGGATCTCGTCCAGCGTCGCGGGCAGCAGCTCGATCGGCGTCGGGGCGCGGTCGAGCTGACGGCCGCCGTGGTTGGACAGCAGCACCGCGTCGGCGCCGTGTTTCACCACGTCACGCGCGTCGTCGACGTTCTGCACGCCCTTGATCACGAGCTTGCCCGGCCAGGTCTGGCGCACCCAGTCGAGGTCGTCGAAGTTCAGCGTCGGGTCGAACAGCTTGTCCAGCAGTTCCGCGACGGTGCCGCCGAACCGGTTGAGCGACGCGAAGTTCAGCGGCTCGGTGGTCAGCATGTTGAACCACCACGCCGGGTGCGTGGCGCCGTCCACGAACGTCTTCAGCGTGATCGCGGGCGGGATGGTGAGCCCGTTGCGGACGTCGCGCAGGCGCTGGCCCGCGACCGGGGTGTCGACGGTCAGCAGGAGCGTGTCGTACCCGCTCTCCCAAGCGCGATTCATCAGATCTTCGCCCGCGCCGTGGTCGCGCCACACGTACAGCTGGAACCACTTGCGCGCGTCCGGGGCGGCCGCCGCGAGGTCCTCGATCGACGTGGTGCCCATTGTCGAGAGCGCCATCGGCATGTCGTTGCGCTGCGCCACCCTGGCCACCGCGCGCTCGCCCTCGGTCTGCATCATCCGCGTGAACCCGGTGGGAGCGAACGCGAACGGCAGCGCCGAGCGCTTCCCGAGGATCTCCCTGCTGGTGTCCACATCGGACACTCCGCGCAGCACGTTGGGCCGGAATTCCACGCGGCGGTAGGCCTGCCGGGCGCGGCGCAGGCTGTCTTCGAGCTCGGCCGCGCCGTCGGTGTAGTCGAACGCCGCGCGCGGGGTGCGCTTGCGCGCGATCATCCGCAGGTCGGCGATCGTGTGCGCGCTGGCCAGGCGCCGATCGGTCGGGTTCAGCACGATCGGCTTCGGCCGCAGGATCTCTTTGAGCTCGCTGGGCCGGGGCAGGCGACGCTGGGTCACGCTCGACCACCTTTCGTCAGGGCATCCGGATACATCCGATGTCTACCTTAAAGCAGAGGCCCCTCCAAGACAGGGTCCGTCCTGTCTTGGAGGGGCCTCTCGCGTCCTTCAGCCGGTCCGGCCGGTTCGCTCAGGCGTGGCTCACGCGCTGCCGGAGTCGGACGTCTGCGGCCCGGCGGCCGCCACGTCGTCGAGCCGGTAGCGGCGCGCCGCCTCGGCGACCTTCGCCTGCTCGAACTCGCCGCGCTTGGCGAGCGCGGACAGCGCGCCGACGGTGATCGACTCGGCGTCCACCAGGAACTTGCGCCGCGCGGCCGGGCGGGTGTCGGAGAAACCGAACCCGTCGGTGCCGAGCGTGAGCATGTCGGTGGGCACCCACGGGCGGATCATGTCCGGCACCGCGCGCATCCAGTCCGACACCGCCACGACCGGGCCGGAAACCTCCGACAGCTTCTGCGTGACGTACGGAACCCGCGGCGTCGCGTCCGGGTGCAGCAGGTTCTCGTGGTCGATCTCGACCGCTTCGCGGCGCAGCTCGCCCCACGACGTCGCCGACCACACCGCGGCCCGCACGCCCCACTCCTCGGCCAGCATCTTCTGCGCCTTGAGCGCGTCCGGCATCGTGACGCCGGAGACCAGCACCTGCACCTCCGGACCGTCGCCCGCGGGGGCGTCGGCGTACCGGTAGAGGCCCTTGAGCACGCCGTCGACGTCCAGGTTCTCCGGCTCGGCCGGCTGCTGGTAGGGCTCGTTGTAGATGGTGATGTAGTAGAAGATGTTCTCGCCGTTGCCGTCCGGGCCGGTCTCGCCGTACATCCGGCGCAGGCCGTCCTTGACGATGTGGGCGATCTCGAACGAGTAAGCCGGGTCGTACGCCACCACGGCCGGGTTCGTCGCCGCCAGCAGCAGCGAGTGCCCGTCCGCGTGCTGCAGGCCCTCACCGGTCAGCGTGGTGCGGCCGGCGGTGGCGCCGAGCACGAAGCCGCGGGCCATCTGGTCCGCCGCCGCGTACAGGCCGTCGCCGGTGCGCTGGAACCCGAACATCGAGTAGAAGATGTAGATCGGGATCATCGGCTCGCCGTGCGTCGCGTACGACGTGCCGACGGCGGTGAACGACGCGGTGGACCCCGCCTCGTTGATGCCCTCGTGCAGCAGCTGGCCCTTCTCGGACTCCTTGTACGCCAGCATCAGGCTCGCGTCGACCGAGGTGTAGGTCTGGCCGTGCGGGTTGTAGATCTTGGCGGTCGGGAACATCGAGTCGAGGCCGAACGTGCGCGCCTCGTCCGGGATGATCGGGACGATCCGCTTGCCGATCTCCGAGTCCTTCGCCAGCTCGCGGATGAGCCGGACGATCGCCATCGTGGTGGCGACCTCCTGCTTGCCCGAGCCCTTGCGGACGCCCTCGTAGACCTTGTCGCCGGGCAGCACGAGCGCCTTGGCGGTCTTGGGGCGGCGCTCCGGCAGGTACCCGCCCAGCGCCTTGCGGCGGCCGCGCATGTACTCGATCTCCGGCGAGTCCGGGCCCGGGTGGAAGTACGGCGGCAGCTTCGGGTTCTTCTCGAGCTCCTCGTCGCTGATCGGGATCCGCTGCGCGTCCCGGAACAGCTTCAGGTCGTCGAGGGTGAGCTTCTTCATCTGGTGCGTGGCGTTGCGGCCCTCGAACGACGGGCCGAGGCCGTAGCCCTTGATCGTGTGGGCCAGGATCACCGTCGGCTGGCCGTGGTGCTCCATGGCCGCCTTGTACGCCGCGTACACCTTGCGGTAGTCGTGGCCGCCGCGCTTGAGGTTCCAGACGTCGGCGTCGGACAGGTCCTTGACCAGCTCCTTCGTGCGCGGGTCACGGCCGAAGAAGTGCTCGCGGACGAAGGCGCCGTCGTTGGCCTTGTACGTCTGGTAGTCGCCGTCCGGCGTGACGTTCATCAGGTTGACCAGCGCGCCGTCGCGGTCGGCCGAGAGCAGCGAGTCCCATTCGCGGCCCCAGATGACCTTGATCACGTTCCAGCCCGCGCCGCGGAAGTACGACTCGAGCTCCTGGATGATCTTGCCGTTGCCGCGCACCGGGCCGTCGAGCCGCTGCAGGTTGCAGTTGATCACGAAGGTCAGGTTGTCCAGGCCCTCGCCCGCGGCCACGTGGATCAGGCCGCGCGATTCGGCCTCGTCCATCTCGCCGTCGCCGAGGAACGCCCACACGTGCTGGTCGGAGGTGTCCTTGATGCCGCGGTCGCGCAGGTAGCGGTTGAACCGCGCCTGGTAGATCGCGTTCATCGGGCCGAGGCCCATCGACACCGTCGGGTTCTCCCAGAACTCCGGCATCAGCCGCGGGTGCGGGTACGACGGCAGGCCGCCGCCCTCGCCCGCGTGGCTGAACTCCTGGCGGAACCCGTCGAGCTGCTGCTCGGAAAGCCTGCCCTCGAGGAACGCGCGGGCGTACATGCCGGGGGAGGCGTGGCCCTGGAAGAAGACCTGGTCGCCGCCGCCGGAGTGGTCCTTGCCGCGGAAGAAGTGGTTGAAGCCGACCTCGTACAGCGCCGCCGACGAGGCGTAGGTGGAGATGTGGCCGCCGACGCCGACGCCCGGCCGCTGCGCGCGGTGCACCATGATCGCCGCGTTCCAGCGGATGTAGCGGCGGTAGCGGCGCTCGATCTCCTCGTCACCGGGGAACCACGGTTCGTTCTCGGTGGGGATCGTGTTCACGTAGTCGGTCGACGTGAGCGCCGGGACGCCGACGTTGCGTTCCCGGGCGCGCTCGAGGATGCGCAGCATCAGGTACCTGGCCCGCTGCTGGCCCCCTCGGGCCAGCGCCTCGTCGAAAGAGTCCAGCCATTCGCTGGTCTCTTCCGGGTCGATGTCGGGAAGGTGCGCCGCGAGTCCGTCACGGATGACGCGTACGCGAGCCGGGGTCTCCTTGCCGGAGGCGCCGTCGTTCTGCGGGGCCAAGGGGTCTCCTTGTAGCTGGTTGTAGCCGTTGTAGCTGGTGGGCGGGAGTGCTCGCCGACGTCCATGGTCGTCCCGGTTGGGGTTCCCGTCACCTGTACTGCCCGGTAACATCGGCCGCCCGAGTGTCGCCACTCCCCGCGCACGGTGTATCGCGCGCGCGTTTTCTCTCCTCCACCCTAAAGGAGGCTCCCCAGGAGAGCTTCGCAGTGGTGGGGTACTGAGTGCCACCCGGAGTCGGGCAGCGGGGCGGCAAGCCCCTACGCTGCAGACACGACTTGCCAAAGATCCGGTGTGGACGGTTGCGCGCAGCGCCGCGTCAGTGTTCGCTGTTCGACAACCGTGTATCCGAGTGCGGCGGACCTACTGCCGCGCTCCGTCGTAGTTGGAGGAGTGGAAGCAGTGGTCGCCGCGGGAGACGCAGGCAGTGCCGGCGTCGCCGAAAGCCTTGGCATCAAGCCGGACATGGTGGTCCAGGAGATCGGCTGGGACGAGGACGTCGACGACGACGTTCGCGCGGCGATCGAGGAAACGATCGGCGGTGAGCTCCTCGACGAGGACGCCCAGGAGGTCATCGACGTTGTGCTGCTGTGGTGGCGCGACAACGACGGAGACCTCGGAGACGCGCTGGTCGACGCGCGCGGTCCGCTGGAGGAGGACGGCGTGATCTGGGTGCTGACCCCGAAGACCGGGCAGCCCGGGCACGTCGAGCCCAGCGACATCGCCGAGGCGGTGCCCCAGGTCGGGCTGGCCCAGACGGCGAACATCAGCGTGGGCCCGGGCTGGCTGGGCACCCGGCTGGTGTCGCCGAAGTCCTCGAAGGCCAAGCAGCGCTGAGGCCGCGATAGGGTGGGCGGCACGCTCGTGTTCGCTCTGGAGAGGAATCGCCGGTATGGCCGTCGAGGTCGGTTCGCAGGCCCCTGACTTCACGCTCAACGACTACAACAAGCAGCCGGTCACGCTGTCGCAGTTCAAGGGCGACAAGCCGGTCCTGCTGGTGTTCTACCCGTTCGCTTTCAGCGGAATCTGCACCGGCGAGCTGTGCCAGCTGCGCGACGAGTTCGGCGACTACGACGGCAAGGGCGTCCAGGTCCTGGGCGTCTCGGTCGACACGCCGTTCTCGCTCAAGGCGTGGGCCGAGGTCGAGGGCTACCAGTTCCCGCTGCTGTCGGACTTCTGGCCGCACGGAGAGGTGGCGCGGAAGTACGGCGTCTTCAACGACCAGGCCGGGCTCGCCGTTCGCGGCACCTTCCTGATCGACACCGAAGGCGTGGTCCGCTTCGCCGAGGTCAACGCGCCCGGCGAGGCGCGCGACCAGGCCGGGTGGAAGAAGGCCGTCGAGGAACTGACTGCCTGATCGTTGTCTTTCGCTCGCCGGGGCGGGGGTTTCCCCGTTCCGGCGCGCGGGCGCATAGCTCAGCGGGAGAGCACTCGGTTTACACCCGAGCGGTCGCAGGTTCGATCCCTGCTGCGCCCACTCTCTTTGGTTGACCCCATCCGGTAGAGGTTTCACTGGATGGGGTTTGTTCGTTTCGCCGTTCAGGACGCTTCAGCCGTCCGCCTATGGCAGTTGGAAGGTCAAGGCCCCTGCGACACCAGTCTGCGGGTTCTCCGGCCGTCTCAGCACCGTGAGGCGGACCGGCCTGCGAGCTTGAGATATTCAGCCTGGTTCGACGCCGTCCACCACGGGGCGGATCGCATCAGAAAGCCTCGCGCGGCCAGACTTGAATTGGCACCGATGGCAGACTTTTGACATGACGACGTCTGACACCGCGCTTCAGGCCTTGGTGCGGTGGGACATCGACCACACGCTCACCGAGACGAGGGGCGTCGGACGGGCGATTTACGACCGGGCGTTTCCGGCGGCTACTGGCAAGCCGCTCGCCGAACTGGCGAACATCGCCGGTCGAACTGAACTGGAGATCATGGCCGAGTCGCTGAAGGTCAACGGGCTGGAGGCGACCGCTCGGGCTGTCCAAAAGCTGGCAGATGCCCTCGTGCGGGGTTACGAGGACGCTCGCGGAGAGCTTGGCGCCACCGGGCGCGCCCTGCCTGGCGCACGGGAAACGCTCGAGCGGTTTGCGATCGATCGCACCGTTCACCAGGCTGTCCTCACTGGCAACCCGCGCGAGGTGGCACGTATCAAACTGGAGGTTTTCGATCTCGCCGGTTTTCTTGACTTCGACAGCAGCGCTTTCGGCGACGACCATGCCGAGCGGTCGGAGTTGGTGCAGATCGCCCGGCAGCGAGCCGAGACGCGGACCGGCGCACGCTTCGAAGACCAGCACGTCGTGCTGATCGGGGATACGCCGAATGACGTAAGTGCCGGGCTGGTCGCTGGGGTGCGGGTCATCGGGGTAACGACTGGCAAGACGACTGAAGGTGAATTGAGAGACGCGGGAGCATCTCGGGTAGTTGGTTCACCGCGTGAGATCAAGTTGTGAGAGTTCCCGCCAATCGTCTGCGCTCTTCTGTCGAATTTGGTTACTCGATGATTCGGATCTTTGCGCGCTCCAGATACTCGTCAAACCTTCCGTCGTGGTGCGCCAGTGCATCGACAAGACGTGCGAAAGCGACCTCGTCCTGCCTTGCGGACACGACATGTTCGCCTGTGTCCTTGTCCTCCTTGAGTAACCCGGAAGGCAAGTAAGCCCGGTGGCCGTCAACGGATACAAGAAGCTCGCTGTCTATGACCGTGCCATTCCAGCGGACGTCGGCATAGAGGCCAAAAATCTTGGGGTCGGGAAAATTATGCGACCATTTTTCGTGGTCCCACGATTCCCCTGAGTTGTGTTCGCGACCGTAAGCGATGCTCAACGAAACATTCGGCTTGTAAGTGGCAACTTCATAGTGACCGTCAATGAAAAGTGAGATGCACGACCAGTCGCTCGACTGAGAATTTCTCACCAACTGCACAATTTCTTCGTATTCCATAATCAGCCTTAGTGTAGTTTTTCGGGATTCTCGCGTCCTGCTTCCATGATGCTGTATCGGGCGAGGCACAGATTTCGTAACGTTCAGGAGCTTGCCGTCGACTGTGTTACGTCAGGGCGCACGCCAGGTGAGCCCGCTCCATTCCTGTGTGCGCGGAGGTCTCCTTGTTGCAGCTCACTGCCGGCGAACGACTCATCTGGCGACACCTCCGTGATCGGGCTCGCGCCAGTTCGGCCCTGAATCCGGAGTCGGCTTGCATCTACTATCGCGACCTAGGCGAGGCAGTGGATCCAGAAGGCACGTGGCGTTACCCGATGAGTCGGCCGCCCTTTCGCGGCTTCAACCACTCGCTGGGACATGTCAGCCGGTACGAGCACGAGCATGGCCGGCCGTTGCTTAGCTCTCTGGTGACGACCGTCGACGAAGGCCATCCGGGCAAGGGATTCGCTCAGTTCTGCGTTTCGCTAGGTATCGAGGTGTCAGATCCCGAGGCGTTCTGGCGCGAAGAACTGACCAGGACGGTCGCGTTCTGGTCATCGATGGACGACACGTTCTTGCTCGACGCGGCGGTCGACCGGGTGCTGGCAGCGTTGCGGAACACCGGCTACGGCAGCTGAGCGCCCGAGAGCCCTGGGCGGGGTCAAGCGTGGCGCGAAGATTTGCGACCTGAGTCGTACTAGTTGCCTCGCCAGTCCGCGGGCAGGTCCCCTGCGAAGAGAAAGCCCCCTGGGCCGGGTTCCCCCATCAATCCCGGCCCAGGAGGCCTTCTCGTTTCCTCCCCTTGCCCCGTCGGGCCTGCCCCCTCGACAGGCCCGGCCGCAGCGCACTCCGCGGGTGTACGCGAGACAAGAGGCGGCTTCGGTGGTGCTGGATACTGCGCCAACCGGGTGATCCGCAGCGACCTCACCGCGCAAGCGCGGCAACCTCACTGGTCAACCGGTCGATTTCCTCCTCGGTGTTGTAATAGTGCACCGACGCGCGCACCAAATCCGGCAGGTGGCGGGCGGTGAAGTCGTACTGCGCGGACGACGGGCGCGCGACGCTGGTGTTGATCTTCGCCGCGTTCAGGCGGTCCTTGATCTCGTCGGAGGGCAATCCGTCGACGCTGAAGGTCACGAGGCCGCACTTGCGCGCGCCGGTGTCGTGCACGGTGACGCGGTCCAGTTCGGCCAGGCGGGTGCGCAGGGTCGCGGCCAGAGCGGCGACCCGTTCCTCGATCGCGGGCAGGCCCCATTCCATCGCGTAGTCCACGGCCGCGCCGAGGCCGAGTACGGCGGCGTAATCGCGTTCCCATACCTCGAAGCGCTTCGCGGTCGGGTCGACGACGTATTCGGTGGGGGAGGTCCACTTGGCCGAGTGCAGGTCGAGCATCGCCGGTTCGAGGCGGTCGCGCAGGCGCGGGTGCACGTACAGGAAGCCGGTGCCGCGCGGGCCTCGTAGGTACTTGCGGCCGGTGGAGGTGAGGGCGTCGCAGCCGATTCGTTCGACGTCCAGGTCCAGTTGGCCAGCTGACTGGCAGGCGTCGAGCAGGAACGGGATGCCTGCCTCGCGGGCGACGGCGCCGATTTCCTCGGCGGGGTTCACCAAACCGCCCTGGGTCGGGACGTGGGTGACCGAGATGAGCTTCACGTGGGAGTCGATGCGGCGGCGCAGGTCGTCGACGTCGAGCTGGCCGGTTTCGTCGTTGTTCACGACCTCCACGGTCGCTCCGGTGCGGCGGGCGATCTGGAGGTAGGAGATGGCGTTGCTGGCGTATTCGGCGCTCGCGGTGAGGATCCGGTCGCCCGGTCCGAACGGCAGTGCGTAGAAGATCGATTGCCACGAGCGGGTCGCGTTGTCGCTGAGTGCGATGTCTTCCGGAGCGGCGTTGAGCAGCCGTGCCACCGAGGTGTAGACGCCGTCGAGGCGGTCCTTGGTCTGTTCGACCGCTTCATAGCCGCCGAGCAGGGATTCGGTGCGCAGGTAGTCGACCACGGTGTCGGTCACGCGGGCGGGCGGGAGGGCGGAGCCGGCGTTGTTGAAGTGCGTGACTCCGACACATCCGGGCGTTTCGTGCCTTGCACGGTCGACATCGAAAGAGCTGGCCATATGAACTGAATACAGTACGGGCGATCTGTGTGCAATACTCATCACATGGTCAAGAGACTTATGCGCGGTGAACTTATTGAGGAGATCACCGCGCGCGTCCTCGACGGGCGGTTTCCCGCGGACACCCGGATCAACGAAGTCCGCCTGGCGAGCGAGCTGGGCGTATCCCGGACGCCGTTGCGCGAGGCGCTGATCGGCCTCGCCGACCGCGGGCTTCTCGTCGCCGCGCCGGGTCGCGGGTTTCTCGTCGCGCCGTTCGATCCGCAGGAGGCACGTCGGCTGTATCCGCTGGTCGCCGAGCTGGAGGCGCTCGCGCTGCGCTGGACGTCCCCGCTCGAACTCGCCTCGCTGCCGGATGCGCTCGACCGGATTTCGGACGAGATAGCCGATTCCTGCGATCTGCCTGCGGCGGACGACCGCTGGCACGCGCTGCTCACGTCCCGCTGCGACAACCCGCATCTGCTGCGCTTGATCGAGCAGACAAAGCCGTTGCTGAAACGCTACGAGACGGCATACTTCGGCGGTCGGGACCGAGTGGCGGAGAGCGTGGCCGAACACCGCGAGATCGCGGCGGCGCTGCGGGCGGACGACTTGCCCGGTGCCTCCGCGCTGCTCGTCCGGAACTGGGTGAAAGCGTTGGCGTACTTGAAAGGGAGCTGATCCGGTGCGGATTTTCGCGCATCTGTCCGACATCCACCTCGACGGCAGCGAGCGCGCCGACGCACGGGCCGCCGCGGTGACGCGGTACCTGCGAAACCTCGAAGAGCCGGTCGACGCCGTCATCGTCACTGGCGACATCGCCGATCACGGCCTGCCCGAGGAGTACCGTCGCGCGGCGGAATTGCTCGACCTCCCGGTGCCCGTGGTGGTCTGCCCCGGCAACCACGACGTACGCGCGCCGTTTCGCGAGGCGCTGCTGGGAGAACCTGCCAGCGACGCCCCGGTGAACACCGCGACCAAGGTGGCCGAAGTGCTGTTCGTGTCGTGCGATTCGACGATCCCGGGCAAGGGCGCCGGTTACCTCGCCGACGAGACGCTGGCCTGGTTGGACGACACGCTCGCCGGGCACGACGGCCCGTCGTTCGTCGCCTTCCATCACCCGCCGCTCGACGTCGGGGTGCCGCTGGTGGACGCGATCCGCCAGACCGGCGAGGACCGGCTCGCCGCCGTGCTGAAGCGGCATCCCGACGTGGCGGCGCTGCTGTGCGGACACGTGCACACCGGCGCGGCGACTGAGTTCGCGGGCGTGCCGGTGCGGGTCGCGCCGGGCGTGGTGTCCGGATCACTGCTGCCGGTGGAACCCGGCGCGGGGCGCGGCTGGGACGAGGGCGGGCCGCTGGACTTCGACAGCCCGCCGTCGCTTCTGCTGCACGTACTGCACGACGACGGCAGGCTGACGACGCATCAGCGCGCGGTCACCGGGTAAAGACCGGCAGCGTGACCCGCGACGGCCGGGTCTCGTCGTGAAAGACCTCGAACCGGTTCGGCGTGCCGCGCACGGCGGACGAAACCCGTTCTCCCGTACCGTGATTGCGCGCGAACCGGGGGAACGCGCCGCCCGCGATCTGCACCCGCAGCCGATGCCCGCGGCGGAAGCGGTACGCGGTCGGGTCGAGTTCGACCTCGGCCCGCACCACGCCGTCCGCATCGGCTTCCGGCGCTCCGGGACGCAGCCGCAGGATGCCGTCGGTGACGTTGCGCGAGATGCCGCCGGGGTCGACGTCGCACAGCCGCACATACACGTCGGCGTCGGCCAGCTCGGTCCGCACGAACACGGTGGCGGACACGTCGCCGATCACGTCGACGTCGTGCACCAGCGGTTCGCCGGTGAACACCAGCACGTCGTCGCGCGCCTCGGTCGCGGAATTGTCGCGCTGCTTGGTCTTTCCCATCAGCAACGGCCCGCCGACGGCCGGAGTCGGGTCCGCCGGGTCGTAGGTGAACGGCGTGGGCAGGGCCGGGCCGGACACCGTTTCGCCCAGGCCGCCGACCGGCCGCAGATGTGCGTGCGTGGGTTCGGAAGGGGGCGGCCAGTGGTCGAAATCGAGCCAGGCGGACGCCTGCTGCAGGAAGATCCGCACGGGGGAGCGCTGCAGCTGGGTGCGGTCGCCGGCGAGGTGCGCGCGCAGGAAGCCGAGCTGGTCCTGGATCAGCGCGCGGAAGCTAGCCGGTTCGCCGTGCGCCCACGGCCCGACGGTGATCCGCGGCGACCGCCCGGCGTCCTGCAGCGTGCGGAAGTCCCGCAGCTGCGCGCGGATGAACAGGTCGTACCAGCCGGTGACCATGCTGACCGGCACCTCGAGCTTCGCGACTTCGGCGCTGTGGTCCGACATTCGCCAGAAATCGTCGTCCGGGTCCGCGTGCTCGGTGACGTCCTGCAGGAACTGCACCGGCTTGCCGATCGCCACCACGTCCGCGCCCGCGATCGGCAGATACGCCATCGCGTTGCGCGTGCGCCGCGTCTGCAGCGGGTTCGGCAGCGCGGCGAACCGCTCCTCCTGCTTCCCGATCATCGCCGACCAGGACACCATGTTGTCCGCCGCGAGCACCCCGCCCGGATAGAACGTGCTGACGAACTCCGACGCGGTGATCGCGAGGCACATGGCCTCCAGCGGCGGGTCGAGATACGGCCCGACTGCCCATTGCGTGTGGCCGAGGTAGCTCGCGCCCGCCATCGCGATCCGTCCGTCGCACCAGGGCTGCGCGCGCAGCCATTCCACGGTGGCGATCCCGTCCTCGCGCTCGTGGTGGAACGGGCGGAACTGACCTTCTGAGCCGAAGGTTCCCCGGGTGCTTTGGAGGACTGTTTGCAGGCCGTGGCGGGCGAAGGTCTCGCCGAAGAGTTTGGCGAGCGGGCCGGTGCGGCCGTAGGGGGTGCGGATCAGGACGACCGGGCCGATGGTCAGGCCGGACGGGGTGTAGCGGTCGGCTAGGAGGTGTGCGCCGTCTCGCATGGGGATGCGGAGGCCTTTGGCGGCGGTGGGGGCTGGGCCTTCGGCGGCGGGGAGACCGAGCAGTCGGTCGACGATTCGGTTCAGCACGTTATCGAACGTACGCGGGTTGTGATCGGTTCGCTTCTGCTGAGGAACGGGGGCGTGGGGCACCCCGAAGCTTGATTGTGCAGGGAGGCTTCGTATCGGGGTGCGGGGGAAGGGCTGAGTGCCTCGATTGTTGGGTGCGTCGGTGCGGGTTGGCTCAGGCGGCCAGTGCGTTCGTCACTCGAAGGGCTGGATCGCTGAACGGGGCGAGCAGGTTCGGATCGACGCCAGCTCGCGCCAGTGCTGCCGCGAGTACTGCGGGGCGAGCACGGTCGCCGCCGTCCGCGATCTTCAGTGCTACTGCGGTTCCGTCTGGAAGTGCGGCTAGTTGCACTGCCTCGAAACCGTCCTTCGCGATGAGGCCGGGCACGGCTTGCATGAGCCGGGTGACGTCGCGGCGGCTTCCCGCTACCAGGTCCGGGTGCTCCCGGATTCCGTTGGCCACCAACGATTCCGGCGAACCGTCGGGCGCGGTCGCGATTCGCGAAGCAGCTCGCGCCAAGCCCCGCAGGGAGAGCGCGAACAGGGGCGCGCCGCAGCCGTCCGTGGCTACTCGCGGCACGGTTTGGCCGGTTAGCTCCTCGACGGTTTCCCGGATCGCGCGCTGCAACGGATGCGCCGGATCGAGGTAGCCGTCGACGTCCCACGCCTGCTCCCGGCAGACGGCCAGCATCGCGGCGTGCTTGCCGGAGCAGTTGTGTGCCAGCCGCGTCGGCTTCCGGCCGTCCGCGATCCAGGCGTCTCGTTCGACCGGGTCGTACGGCAGGTCAGCGGGGTTGCCCAGATCCGCCTCAATGAAGCCGCGGCTTGCCAGCACGGCGTTCGCCGCTTCGAGGTGCCGTGGTTCGCCGGAGTGGCTGGCCGCGGCGATCGCGAAGCCGGACGGGTCGAGCCGCAGCCCGAGCCGGGCCATCGCGGCGGCCTGCAGCGGTTTCGCGGTCGAGCGTGGGTACATCGCGACGTCCGGGTCGCCCGCCTCGAACAGCGTCGAACCGTCGGGATCGAGCACGACGACCGAACCGTGGTGCACGCCCTCGACCATGCCGTCGCGCAGAAGGTGGACCAGCGGAACGTGCCGCGGTTCGCGTTCCTGCGGGGTCACGACGCTTCTGCCTTGTCGAACGCGCTCATGTCGATCCGCTTGCGCACGACGAACCAGCCGACGACCAGTGCGACGACGATCACCGGCAGCGCCATCAGGGTGATCCGGCCGGTCTTGTCGAAGCCCATCAGCACGACGACCGCGGCGAGGAACACGAGCGTCGCGATCTCGGTGTAGGGCGAGAACGGCAGCCGGAAGTGCGGCCTGGTCACCTCGCCGCGCTTAGCCTTCCGCACGAACAGCAGGTGGCTCAGCACGATGATCGCCCAGGTGCCGAGGATGCCGACAGCGGCGAAGTTCAGCACGATCTCGAACGCGTCCTTCGGCACCACGTAGTTCAGCCCGACGCCGATCACGCACACCGACGACGTGAGCAGGATCCCGCCGTAGGGCACCTGGTTGCGGTTCATCACGCCGGTGAACTTCGGCGCGGACCCGGCCAGCGACATCGAGCGCAGGATCCGGCCGGTCGAGTACAAGCCCGAGTTGAGGCTCGACAGCGCGGCGGTCAGCACGACCAGGTTCATGATGCTGTCCGCGTACGGCACGCCCAGCTTCGCCAGCACTGTCACGAACGGGCTCTGATCGGCCGAGTAGGCGTTCCACGGCAGCAGCATCGCCAGCAGCACGACCGAACCGACGTAGAACACCGCGATCCGCCACATGATCGAGTTGATCGCCTTGGGCACGACCGCCTTCGGGTTCTCCGTCTCGCCCGCCGCGACGCCGACCAGCTCGCAGGAGGCATAGGCGAACACGACGCCCTGCACGATCAGGATCATTGGCACGATGCCCGCCGGGAACACGCCGCCGTGGTCGGCGATCAGCTGCGGGCCGGGCGCGTGGCCGTCGATCGGATGCTGCGTCACCAGCAGGAAGATGCCCACGAGCAGGAACAGCACCAGCGCGGCGACCTTGACGATCGAGAACCAGAACTCCATCTCGCCGAACAGCTTCACCGAGACGAGGTTCAGCGACAGCACGACCGCCAGCGCGATCAGCGCCAGCACCCACTGCGGGATCGGCGTGAAGAACGACCAGAAGTGGGCGTACAACGCGATGGCGGTGATGTCCGCGATACCGGTGGTCGACCAGTTGAGGAAGTGCATCCAGCCCGCGATGTACGCGCCCTTCTCGCCCATGAACTCGCGCGCGTAGGACACGAAGGCGCCGGACGACGGCCGGTGCAGGATCAGCTCGCCGAGCGAGCGCACCACGAAGAACGCGAAGAGCCCGCACACCGCGTACACGATCGCGAGCGCCGGACCGGCCTGCGCGAGCCGTCCGCCCGCGCCGAGGAACAGACCGGTGCCGATCGCGCCGCCGATGGCGATCATGTTGATGTGCCGGGATTTCAGCGCCTTGCGGTATCCGGCGTCGCCCGCGTCGGCGGTGTCCGCCTCGGCAGTCGCGGGCAGGGTTTCTTCAGTCACGCGGTGGTACCTGTTTCTGCTTCGCCGGCGCGCGCCGGTCGGACGATCGTGGTCAGGGTCTTCTCGACGTGATCGAGATGCTCGGTCATCGCGGCCGCGGCCGCATCTTCTTCGCCTTCGGCGATCGCGGTGACGATGCGCCGGTGCTCGACGTTCGACTGCGTCCGCCGACCGCCGAGCTGGTTCAGGAACGCCGACTGCCGGGCCAGCGCGTCGCGGATCTCTTCGATCACCTTCGCGAACACCGGATTGCCTGATGCCCGTGCGATCGTGACGTGAAACTGTGAGTCGAGCGCCACCCACGCGGCGTCGCCGGTCTCGGCGTCCATCCGGTCGACGAGATCGGCGAGGCGCGCGAGCTGGTCGGCGTCGCGGCGGCGCGCGGCGAACGCGGCCACCGGGACCTCGACGTGCCTGCGCACCTCGACCAGGTCGCGGGCCGAGTAGTCGCCGAACGTAGGGTTCTCCGGCGGGCCGCTCGCGGTGACGAACGTGCCGCGGCCGGTGCGCGACACGGTCAGCCCGAGCGCCTGCAGCCCGCGCAGCGCCTCGCGCACGACCGAGCGGCTGACCTCGAACTCCCTGCTCAGCGCGGCCTCCGACGGCAGCTGGTCGCCGACCGCGTACTCCCCGTGCTCGATCGCCTCGCGCAGATAGCCGAGCACGGCCTCCATCGCGCTGACGCGCCGGGGGAGCGGTCCGGCTGCCCGGCTGTCAGACAGGTTCACGCGTCGGATCGTCGGTTCCGGCCCGGCCGCTGTCAAGCGACGCCATGGCCCCTTTCTCGGCGGTTGTGGCTTGGTTCACGCTCCCGGGTGACTCTCGGCGGCCCGGCTCCCGGAGACCCCGGTTTTGTCGGTGCCGGATGCGACGGTGTCCGGGTCAGTCAGAGAAGGCGTGCACCGGTGATCATCACCGGGAACAGATCCGGACCGCCGTCCGGCGCGCCGAACCCGAACCTGGACGACGCGCGCGCACCATAGGCGGGCGAGCTCGTCCAGGTGCGGCGGACTAGGGTGGGCAGCCCGGGCCCGCCGCGTCGACCGGAGCCGGGAAGCCGTCTGCCTAGGGGAGGTTTTCGCTGGTGTCGAACGATTCTTTCGTCCACCTGCACGTCCATACCGAGTATTCGATGCTGGACGGTGCGGCGAAGATCGGTCCTCTTTTCGCGGAGGCGGCCCGGTTGGGCATGCCGGC
>NZ_JBVKDQ010000045.1:0-48215 GCF_055633755.1 Amycolatopsis sp. NPDC114484
GAACGCCGTGTTGGGGTCTCCCTTTTTTCGCCGTGCTGGGGGGCCCTTCTTTGGGTTCGTCTTTTGGGGGGCGAGCACCCCCGGCCCGGGGGGCCGTGCGCACTGCCCCTCCGCACGCCGACGCGATCCCGCGTTGTGGTCGAGTGGGCGGAGAGCGGCAGAGGGCGGAGCGGGCTGGCACGTGCACCCCAGTCCCGCGCCACCCGCCAACCCAGCTCCGTCCGCCACCCTCGCTCCGCCCGACACCGCAGCTCCGCTCGCCAACCAAGCGCCACCCGCCAACCCAGCTCCGCCCGTTACCGCTGCGCCGCCCGCCAACCCTGCGCCGCCCGCCGCCCCAGCTCCGCTCGCCAACCCAGCTCCGCCCGTTACTGCCGCTCCGCCCGCCAACCCTGCGCCGCCCGCCGCCCCAGCTCCGCTCGCCAACCCCGCGCCGCCTCGCTGCTCCCTCTCCGCTTCGCTAGCGCGCGGCGAACTGGGCTGCCGAGGGGGGCTGCTTCTGGCAGCGTGTGCGCATGCGTAGCTACCATCTCCCTCCGGTCGTCCCCGTTGTCGCTCTCGTTCTCATGCCTTTCCTGCCCTTCGTCAACTCCTCCGGGCTTTGGCTCGGGTTGCCGAAGATGATGGTTTGGGGCGCCTTCTGGTGTCTCATGTTCACCCCGGCCTTGCTGCTCTCCGAACGGCTCATGGCGCGCAGCGGCGAGGAGGATTGACGATGATCCTCGCCTTTACTCTCGTCGGCATCGTGCTGATCGGCGTGCTCGGCTTCGTGGGGCGGCGTCGGCCTGCTGCGGATCTTGCGGAATGGACTGTCGGCGGCCGGAAGTTCGGCGCGTTGACCATGTGGTTCCTGCAGGCCGGTGAGGTCTTCACGACCTTCACCTTCCTCGGCATGGCCGGGTTGGCGTTCTCCGGCGGCGTGGCCGCGATGTATGCGCTTCCCTACGTGCCGATCGCTTACGTGGTCCTGTTTTTCCTCGCCAAGCGGATCTGGCGGATGGGCAAGGAGCGCGGCTACCTGACCCAGGGCGACTTCCTCGAGGACCGGTTCTCCAGCCGCGCGCTCGGCACGGTGTCGGCGATCCTCGGCGTCGTGTTCGTGCTGCCGTACCTGCAGTTGCAGATTACCGGGCTCGGGCTGATCGTCCGGCTGGTGACCGGCGATCACGCGTCGGGCACGCTCAGCATGATCGCGGGCAGCGTGCTGGTGGTGGCGTTCGTGCTGTGGGCCGGGTTGCGCGGCGTGGCGGCGACGTCGTATTTCAAGGACGCGATCATGCTCGTCGTCCTCGTGGTGCTCATCATCGCGGTGCCCGCGCATTTCGCCGGCGGCGTGTCGGGAGTGTTCCACAAGATCGACCAGCTGCATCCGGAGAAGCTGTTCGTGCACGCCGGGGCCAACGACCACACGTGGTTCATCACGAGCATGCTGGTCAGCGCGATCGGCGTCGGACTGATGACGCTGCCGCACACCTGGCCCGCGCTGATGTCGGCGCGCGATCCGAAGGTGCTGCGCCGCAACTACACCTGGATGCCGGTCTACGAGCTGTGCCTGCTGCTGCCGATGATCATCGGCTTCGCGGCGATCCTGGTGGTGCCCAAGGGAAGCGACCCGAACGGCGTGCTGCTGACGCTGAGCAAGGACGCGCTGCCGGGCTGGGTCACCGGGCTCGTGGTCGTCGCCGCGACGGCCACCGCGATGGTGCCGGCGGCCGGCATCCTGATCGGCATTTCCTCGTTGGTGGCCCGCAACATCGCCCGGGTGCGCAGCGAACGCAAGCAGTTCTGGATCAACCACGGGACGGTCGTGGTGGCCAGCGCGCTCGCCCTGGTGCTCGGCATCTTCCGGCCGGACCTGCTGGCGAACCTGCTGCTGCTCACCTATTCCGGGTCGGTGCAGCTGGCCCCGGCGAACCTGCTGGGCTTCCTGAAGAAGGTCCCGGTCGGCAAGGCTCCGGTGTTCGCCGGGTTGCTGGCGGGCGAGGTCGTGGTGATCTGGCTGACCTTTGTGGACGCCAAACTCGTCGGAACGGTGAACGTCGGGCTGGTCGGGCTGGCGGTCAACGTGGTCGTGCTCGCGATCGCGGCACTGATCGAACGGGCCGTGACCCGGTCCGGAGACGTTGTGCGGACAGGAGAACCGGTATGACGCGGACCCTTTTCACCGGCGGCACGGTGTTCGACGGGACGGGCAGCGCGCCCGCGCCGGCGGACGTCGCGGTCGAGGACGGCCGGATCGTCGGGGTCGGCACCGGCCTCGACGGCGACCGCGCGGTGGACTGCACCGGTGCGATGCTGCTGCCCGGGATGTTCGACTGCCACGTGCACGTCACGGTGTCCGATCTCGGGTTGCTGCAGCGGGTGCAGAAGCCGTTCTCGTACCAGTTCTACGAGGCGGCCCGGAACCTGTGGACCACGCTGAAACTCGGCATCACCACCGTGCGCGACGCCGCCGGGGCCGACCTCGGCATCAAACAGGCGGTCGCGGACGGCCTGATTCCCGGGCCCCGCCTGGAAATCGCGATCGGCCTGATCAGCCCGACCGGCGGGCACGGCGACGGATGGATGCCGTCCGGGCATTGCGTTCCGCTGTCGCTCCCGCACCCCGGCCGGCCGGCCGAGCGCGCTGGCCGACGGCCCGGACGAGATGCGCCGAGTCGCGCGCACTCTGCTGCGGGCCGGGGCCGACGTGCTGAAGGTCTGCACCACCGGCGGGGTGCTCTCGCCGCGGGACGATCCCCGGCATTCGCAGTTCACGCCTGAGGAACTGGACGTCCTGGTCGCCGAAGCGACCATGCAGGGGCGGGCGGTGATGGCCCACGCGCAGGGCTCGGAGGGGATCAAGAACGCCGTCCGCGCCGGGATCCGGTCGATCGAACACGGCATCTACCTCGACGACGAGGCGATCGAGCTGATGCTCGCGCGCGGCACCTGGCTCGTCCCGACGCTGGTGGCGCCGGTCAACGTCATCCGCGCGGCGGCCGCGGGCGCGGCGTTGCCGGACGCGGTGGTGCAGAAGGCGAAAGAGGTCGCGGAGGTGCACCTGGATTCGGTGCGCCGGGCAGTCGCGGCCGGGGTCCGGATCGCGATGGGCACCGACAGCGGCGTCGGCCCGCACGGGACGAACCTCGAAGAGCTGGAGCTGATGCGCTCCGCCGGGATGAGTCCGGCGGACGTGCTGGTCGCCGCCACGTCGTCGGCCGCCAGGCTGCTGGGCAAGGACGCCGAACTGGGCCGTTTGGCTCCGGGGTACCGAGCGGACCTAGTGGTCGTTTCGGGCGATATATACGATTTCCCGGCCTTGGCGGGGAACGTCCGGGAAGTGTGGCAGGACGGAGCACGCGCGGTTTGAGGTGGCGGTTTCCTGGTCACGGCATACTGTGCGCCGTGATCATGAAAACCGAGGAACGCCACGCGTCCTGGCTCGAGCTCTTCTTCGACCTGGTCGCTGTCGCCGGCGTCGCCCAGCTTTCGCACCTCGTGCGCGGAACGACCTCCTGGAGCGACGCCGGCCTGTACGTCGTGTGCTTCCTCGCGTTCTGGACCGCGTGGATGTGCTTCACCGTCTACGGCAACGTCACCGGTACCGCCGCCCGCACCATGCCGGTGCTGCTCGCGATGGCCGGGCTGGTCTTCATGGCCGGTTCGGTGCATGACCTCGGCGAGCACGCGCAGGGCTTCGCGATCGCTTACGTGGCGGTGCGCGCGCTCGCGAGCCGGGTCTGGGAAGGCCGGGAAAACACGCGGATCATCGTCGAATGGCCGGTCGTGCACGCCGGCCTGGGCGTCGTGCCGTGGGTCGTCTCGTTCTGGGTCGACGCGCCGTGGAAGTACGCGCTGTGGGCGCTCGGGCTGGGGATCGACCTGGTGGCCGGGCTGACCATGTCGGGAGAGCAGGTCGCGGCGAGGGTGGCGGAGCGGGCGGCCCAGTCCAAGAAACCGATGCCGGGACTGGCTTTCGCGCATTTGGACCTCGTGCATTTCGGCGAGCGGCTGGGGCTTTTCACGATCATCGTGCTGGGCGAGGGCGTTCTGACGGTCACCGACGCGATGACGGAGATCCCGGACTGGGACTGGTCGTTGCTCTCGACCGTTCTCGGGGTTTTGGCGCTGCTGGCGGCTTTGTGGGGAGCGGCGCTGTACCAGGGGTTCGGCGGGATTCCCTATTTGTCCCAGCCCGCTTGGGGTCCCCGGCTCTTGCTGCCGATGCATTGTCTGGTGGCGGGATTGCTGGCCGCGTCGGCGGCGGGGTTCGGGGATGTCGTCGAGTCTGTCGCGCACGGGCACGTCGCCGCGGGGACGCGGTGGTTGCTGTGCGGGTGCGTCGTGGCGTTCACCGCGGTGGGGGTGGTCGCGCGGGTGGCTTCCGGGAGGTGGACGCGGTGGGATTTCGTCGCGGTGCTCGCCGGGGCGGGGATTCCGGCTGTCCTCGGCACGGTCGGCGGGGAGCTGACTCCGGCGCGGTTCTTGTGGTTGCTGCTCTTGGCGATTGTCCCGGGCTTGGTGCGGGAGTTTCCGTGGCGGAAGCGGGCCGCCGCTCCGGCCGCGTTACGGCCGTGAGGGGAACCCTGAGGGAATCAGAGTCCCTGAGGGTTCCCCTCACGGCTTTCAGACGCTGGCGAGGAGATCCTTCAGCGCGGCAGCGAATTTGGCCGGATTGCGTTGCGGCGCCAGGTGCGCGCCCGGAGTCTCGGTGAACGGCAGCCCCAGTTCGAGCGCGAGGATTTTGGCGGGCTGGTAGTGGTACCAGCCTCGGCTGCCTTCCCCGGCGACCGGCATGATCTCGGTGTTCGTCCGGCGCAGCGCGCGCAAGTCCGGCAGATAGTCGAAGAACTCGGTCAGCTCGCGGTCGAACAGCCGGAGCCAGTCGCTCTCGTTCGGCAGCCGCAGGTGCGGCAGATCCGGCAGGGCGGCGCCGGCGATGCCGTCCGCGAACCGCGTGACCGCGCCCATGAGATCGCCCGAGCGGGCCAGCCGGACCTGCGCCGCGGCGGCTTCCAGAATCCCGGCGGCGTCCGGCATCAGCTGGATCGCGGGCGGTTCGTGCGCGACGAACGCGGCCACCCGGTCCGGATACCGCGCGACGAGATCGAGCCCGATCAGCGCACCGGCACTGGTGCCGAACACCGAAACCGGCCCGCTCCCGCCGACGTGGTCGAGGACGGCGAGCGCGTCGTCCGCCTGCCGGGACACCGGGACGGGCCCGGTCGTCGTGTCCGTGCTGGCGAAATGCCCGCGACGGTCGTAGGCGACCACGGTGAAATCCGTGCGCAGGAGCTTGACCAGCGCCCGGAACGAGTCCGCCGCCCCGGTCCCGCCGGGGACCAGCAACAGCAGCGGTCCCTCGCCGGTCGTGCGGACGGCCAGTTCGCCGCCCTCGACCGGACAACGATGCTCGGCAGTCTCCGCATCACCCGCGATCATGCCGAGAAGTCAAGCACAACCCGAGTCACCCGACGGCTCCCGGGACGCCGGTTTTTGTCGGTGGTGGGTGCGAGACTCCGGTGATGACGAGTTGGGATGAGTTCAGTGCCGCCGCCCCGTCGCTGGCCTCGCGCGTACGAGCCCGTTTCGCCGCCGCGGACTCGCACGTACTGGCCACCCTCCGGCGCGACGGTTCGCCGCGGGTGAGCGGCTCGGAGATCGACTTCCGCGACGGCGAGGCGTACGTCGGGTCGATGCTCGACGCGCTCAAGGCCCGCGACCTCCAGCGCGACAATCGCTTCGCCCTGCACGCCTTCCCCGGCATCGAGGAAGGCGGCGACGCGAAAATCGCCGGCCGCGCGGTGGAGATCACCGATCCGGCGGAGGTAGCGCGGATTCAGGAGGGACAGGAGAGCCACCTGTTCCGGCTGGACCTGCGGGAGGCGGTGGTGACGTGGGTGGAGGAGAACACGCTGTGGATCGAATCGTGGCACCCGGGAAGCTGGGTGCGCTTCGCGAGGCCGGACAACGGTCCCGCGGTGCGGACGGAGCTGGAGCTGGGGTGAGGGGGGCGATCGGGTGAGGCGGGTCGGCCGGGTCGCGGGGTGAGGCGAGGCGTGGTCGCGGGGTGAGGCGAGGCGTGGTCGCGGGGGAAGGCGAGGCGCGGTCGCGGGGGAAGGGAGCGCTGGGCTGCCGGAATAGCGTTGGGCAGCTGGTGTGGCGTTGGGCTGCCGGAGTGGTGCTGGGCAGCGGAGTGGCGTTGGGTTGCCGGAATAGCACTGGGCAGCGGAGTAGCGCTGGGTTGCCGGAATAGCACTGGGCAGCGGAGTGGCGCTGGGCAGCCGGAATAGCGCGGGGCAGCCGGAGCACGGGCTGGAGGGAGGAGGCAGCGGGAACGGCGATCCGGGAAGCTCGAGAGCGGCCTGGCTGAGATGAGGGGCCGTCGGAGGGTGCACCGGAGAAGCGTGGAGCGACCGGGCGCGAAGCCCCTAGCCTGGGCTGATGAAACTCACGTCCACCGTGCTCGACGCGCCCGGACCCCGGGCGCTGGCCGAGTTCTACCGGGAGCTGCTCGGGTGGCCGATCGGCGCTGACGAACCGGAGCGGGTCACCTTGCGCCCGCCCAGCGGCGGGCCGGGGTTGTCGTTCCAGCTGGAGGCGCAGTACGTGCCGCCGGTGTGGCCAGCCGGTCCCGGGGAACAGCAGATGCAGCTGCACCTGGACTTCGAGGTCGACGGTCGCGCGGCGCTGGAGGCCGCGGTCGCGAAGGCGGTCGCCGCGGGGGCTCGGGTGGCGGAGTTCCAGCCGCAGCGGGACGTGCGGGTGTTGCTGGACCCAGCCGGGCATCCGTTCTGCTTCTGGACTGACGACCGGCCCTGACGAAGCCCGGCAAAAACTGGCCCGGGCCGGAGAAGACCCGGGCCAGCAGTTCAGATCCGTTCGAGAATCGTCGCCGTAGCCATCGCGCCGCCCGCGCACATCGACACCAGCGCTGTGGTCTTGTCCTGGCGCTCCAGCTCATGCAACGCCGTCGTCAACAGCCGAGCCCCGGTGCTTCCCACCGGGTGCCCCAGCGCGATCGCCCCGCCATTGACGTTCACCCGCGACTCGTCCGGATTGTGCGTGCGCTGCCACGAAAGCACGACCGACGCGAACGCCTCGTTCACCTCGAACAGGTCGACGTCGCCGATCTTCATCCCGGCCGCGTCGAGAACCCGCGTCGTGGCCTGGACCGGACCGTCCAAGTGATAGTACGGCTCCGCTCCGACCAGCGCCTGCCGCCGGATTCGCGCACGCGGGCGCAGGCCCAGCGAACGGGCCAAAGAAGCGTCCATAATCAACACGGCCGCGGCGCCGTCGGAGATTTGGGACGACGAACCGGCCGTGTGGATTCCGTCCGGTACCACCGGCTTCAGCCGCGCCAGACCCTCCATTGTGGTCTCTCGCAACCCCTGGTCCCGGTCCACCACACCGGCTTCCGTGGTGACCGGCACGATTTCCCGGGAGAAATGTCCGGCGGCCCAAGCCGCCGCGGCATTGGTCTGCGACCGCACTCCGAAAGCGTCGACGTCTTCGCGCGTGATGCCTCGCCGGGCCGCGATCCGTTCTGCCGCACCGTATTGGTCTGGCATGTCGATCGACCACGCGTCCGGTTTGGGGGAGCCGACGCCCTCGCCGCGGTTCGCGCCGAGCGGCACCCGGCTCATCGCCTCGGCCCCGCACGCCACGCCGACACTGATCGCGTCCGCCGCGATCAATCCGGCGACCAGGTGCGCGGCTTGTTGCGCCGAACCGCATTGCGCGTCGATCGTCGTGGCCCCGGTCGATTCCGGCAGGCCCGCGTGCAGCCACGCGGTGCGGGTCAGGTTGCCGCACTGCTCGCCCGCCTGCGTGACCGCTCCGCCGATCACCTGCTCCACCTGGGCCGGGTCGATGCCGGCCCGGTCGACCACGCCGCGCACGGCCGCGCCCAGCAGTTCGGCCGCGTGCAGGCCGGACAGCCAGCCGCCGCGCTTGCCGATCGGCGTGCGTGCCGCGGCCACGATCACCGGTTCGCCCACGAGTGTCCCCTTCCCGAGCTCCGTACCCTCGCAAAACTAGAACACGTTCCTATTCAGCACAAGCAGGCCCACGAAAAAGCGGAAGTCGATCACACAAGTCTGAGCAAGCGCTCACCTGCGTCAACCGGATCTGGAACGGTAAAGTAAACAGGTTTCACTCAAGTGGGTTCCGCTGGTTAACACCGTATGCTCTACTGGGGTCATAGAACGCGTTGCAGTTGGGTATCACCGCCGATCCCGCGCAGGAGGCCAAGCCGTGGCAGCCCCGCTTTTGCCCGCCGGTTTCGACTTCACCGATCCGGACCTCTACGCCAGCCGGCTGCCCCTGGAGGAGTTCGCCGAACTCCGCCGCACGGCGCCCGTCTGGTGGAACCCGCAGCCGCACAACACCGCCGGATTCGGCGACGACGGCTACTGGGTCGTCACGCGACACGCCGACGTCAAAGCGGTCTCGCGCGACAGCGAGCTCTATTCGTCAGGCGAGAAGACCGCGATCATCCGGTTCGACGACCAGATGACCCAGGAAGGCCTCGACGCCAACCGGCTGGTCCTGCTGAACATGGACGCGCCGCAGCACACCAAGCTCCGCCGCATCGTGTCGAAGGGGTTCACCCCGCGCTCGATCTCGAAGCTCGAGGACACTTTGCGCGACCGCGCCGAGCGGATCGTGTCCGAGGCCAGGAAAAAGGGCTCCGGCGATTTCGTCCTCGACGTCGCGTGCGAGCTGCCGCTGCAGGCGATCGCCGAGCTGATCGGCGTGCCGCAGGAGGACCGGCTCAAGATCTTCGACTGGTCCAACCAGATGATCGCCTACGACGATCCCGAGTACGACGTCGAGCCGCTCGCCGCCTCCGCCGAGATCGTCGGCTACGCCTGGAACATGGCCGAGGACCGCCGCCGCTGCCCGATGGACGACATCGTCACGAAGCTCGTCCAGGCCGACGTCGACGGAGAATCGCTCGGCTCCGACGAGTTCGCCTTCTTCGTGATCCTGCTGGCCGTCGCGGGCAACGAGACCACCCGCAACGCCATCACACACGGCATGAAGGCGTTCCTCGACCACCCGGACCAGTGGGACCTCTTCAAGGAGCAGCGCCCGAAGACCGCGCCGGACGAGATCGTCCGCTGGGCGACGCCGGTCGTCGCGTTCCAGCGCACCGCGACCCGCGACACCGAACTGGGCGGCGCGCGGATCCGCAAGGGCGACCGCGTCGGGATGTTCTACAGCTCGGCCAACTTCGACCCCGAGGTGTTCGACGAGCCCGGCAAGTTCGACATCACGCGCGAGGACAACCAGCACGTCGGCTTCGGCGGCACCGGTTCGCACTACTGCATCGGCGCGAACCTGGCCAGGCTGGAGATCGACCTGATCTTCAACGCGATCGCCGACGTGATGCCGGACATCGCCGAGGCCGCCCCGCCCGAGCGGCTGCGGTCCAGCTGGCTCAACGGGATCAAGCACTACCAGGTCCGCTACGCCTGAGCGGACGAAACGCCCGGGTACCCGACCTGATCGGCAAGGGGCACGGCACACCGGCATGATGGCCCCGTGCGCACAACGGTTGACGTGGAATTCGGCGTCCGGGTGACGAAACCCGGTCTCGCCGCGATCTCGGTCGCCGCCGTGCGCGCGGACGCCGGGGAACTGACGGTGTCCGACGCCGGTTCCGCGCGCACCGCCGAGTTCGAACACGGCACCCGTGCGGAGGTCTACGACCTCGCCGAGGGCGAGCATCGCGTCGCCTATCACGGCGAACGCGTGCTGCACCGCGGCAACGCCGAACCCGTCACGCTCGCCGATGTCGCGCGCTACACGCGGCCCAGCCGGTACTGCCCGTCCGACCGGATGGGCGGGTTGCTGCCGCTGGGCATCGGGGACCTGGCCACTTCGCGGGAGCGAGTGCAGGCGATCGTCGACCACGTACACCGCAGGCTCGCGTACGTCGTCGGCTCCGGCAGTCCGACCCACGACGCCATCGACACGCTTCTCGCCGGCGAAGGCGTGTGCCGCGACTTCGCGCACGTATGCGTCGCGCTGTGCCGACTCGTGGATGTCCCCGCGCGCTACACCTCGGTGTACGCGCCGGGTTTGCAGCCGATGGACTTCCACGCCGTCTTCGAAGCAGGCATCGACGGCCGCTGGTACGTCTTCGACGCCACCCGGTTGGCCCCGCGCCAGAGCATGCTCCGCATCGCGACCGGACGCGACGCCGCCGACACCCCGTTCCTCGCGACGCTGGGGTGCGAGCTCGACTTCCTCGGCGCGACCGTCTTCGCTACGACCGACGAGCCGCTGCCGCGTGACGACGGGCACGCCCCGGTCGTACTGGCCTGAATGCGTGTCTTTTGCGACAAACAGTGCGTCCGCTGGGTAGACAGTGACAGTGAAGCGTTCCCGCAAGACCCCTGGGCCGAGCAGATGGGCCCGCGCGCGTGCCCGGTATCGATGGCTGGACCACATCGCCCGCGCCACCAACCGGTACATCGACTACGGCGGTTACCACTACGTCGCGTCGATCACCTACTTCAGCCTGCTCTCGCTGGTGCCGATCCTGATGCTGTCGTCGTCGGCGGCCGGGTTCGTGCTCGCGACGCAGCCGCATCTGCTCGACGCGCTGGTACGCGGCATTTCCGGTTCCCTGCCCGGCCCGATCGGCACGCAGGTGTCGTCGATCCTGACCGGGTTCGTGGAACAGCGCACCGGGGTCGGGGTCGCCGGTCTGGTCGTGGGCCTGTACTCCGGCTGGAACTGGATGAACGCGCTGCGGGACGCGCTCACCGCGATGTACGGGCAGAACCGGTCCGAGGGGCCGCTGCTGCGCACGATCCTGATGGACGTCCTGGCGTTGCTCGGCCTCGCCGCGGCGCTGCTGGTGTCGTTCGGGATCTCGGTGTCCGGCACGGCGGTCGGCCGCTCGCTGCTGGGGCTGGTCGGCGTCGAGGACACGAGCTGGGGGCACAACCTGCTGTCGTTCGTCTCGGTGCCGCTGGCGCTGCTGGCCGACTGGATGGTGTTCCTGTGGGTGCTCACCCGGCTGCCGCGCGAACGCGTCGGCTGGCGCAGCGCGATGCGCGGAGCGGTCGCGGCGGCGGTGGGGTTCGAACTGCTCAAGCTGGCCGGCGGGTTCTACCTGAACTTGATCAGCAAATCGCCGTCCGGGGTGGCGTTCGGTTCGGTGATCGGTCTGCTGTTCTTCATCTCGCTGATCGCGCGGATGCTCGTGTACATCACCGCCTGGACCGCCACCGCCCGCGACGCCCCGCGCAAACCGGTCCAGCCCCCGGCGGCGACACAGCTGCGCCCGATCATCGCGCCCAAGCAGAACAGCGCGAAGGCTGCGGTGCTGGGCGCGATGGTCGGGGCGCTGGGGACGTTGTTCGCGTTGCGCGGGCGGCGAAGGGGCTAGGGCTTTTCCGACCCGACGACCCACATGCTGAAGTACTGCGAGCCGCCGCCGTAGGCGTGTCCTAACGCGACTCGGGCACCGTCCACTTGGTAGTCGCCCGCGCGGCCCATTACTTGCTTCGCCGCTTCGGAGAACCGCAGCATTCCGGACGCGCCAATGGGATTCGACGACAGCACGCCGCCGGACGGGTTCACCGGCAGCCGTCCGCCGATCGCGGTGTCACCGGCTTCGGTGATCTTCCAGCCCTCGCCTTCGGCGGCGAAACCGAGGTTCTCCAGCCACATCGGCTCGAACCAGGAGAAGGGCACGTAGATCTCCGCGACGTCCACTTCGGACAGTGGATCGGTGATGCCCGCGTCCCGCCACAACGCGGCGGCCGCGTCCCGGCCCGCTTGCGGACTGACCTGGTCGCGTCCGGCGAACGTCGTGGGCTCGGTCCGCATCGCCGTCGAGTGGATCCAGGCCGCACCGCCCGGCACCGCGTCCCCGGCGGCTTCGTCGCCGAGCACCATCGCGCAGGCGCCGTCGGAGGACGGACAGGTTTCGTCGTACCGGATCGGATCCCACAGCATCTGCGAAGCCTGCACCGACTCGACCGTGATGTCGGACTGTTGCAAGTGCGCGAACGGATTCAGCGCGCCATTGCGTCGATCCTTCGCCGCCACGATCGCGCCGATGTGCTCGGGCGCACCGGAACGGCGGATGTAGGACCGCACGTGCGGCGCGAAGTATCCACCGGCTCCCGCGCCGACCGGCATCTGGAACGGCGGCAGGATCGACAGGCCCCACATCGCGTTCGATTCGGACTGCTTCTCGAACGCCACCGTCAGCACGCGCCGGTGCACACCGGACTGGATCAGCGACGTGGCGACCAGCGCGGTCGACCCGCCCACCGAACCCGCGGTGTGCACGCGAATCAACGGTTTCCCGTTCGCGCCCAACGCGTCCGCGAGGAACAGTTCGGGCATCATGACGCCCTCGAACAGGTCCGGCGCCTTGCCGATCACGACGGCCTCGATGTCGTCCCAGCCGACCTGGGCGTCCGTCATCGCGCGGTCGATCGCTTCGCGGAGCAGACCGGCCATCGACACGTCGGTGCGCTTCGCGCGGTGGTGCGTCTGCCCGGTCCCGAGCACCGCGGCGAGCTGTTTCGTCATCGTGCCTCCAGCACGGCGAGGAAGTTCTGCTGCAGGGCGGGTCCGCTGGTCGCGTGGGCGAGTGTCTTGGCCGCCTCGCCGCGATGAATCCGCGCGGCGGCCTCGCCGATTCGCGCGAGACCCGCGGAGAACATCGGATTTCCGGTGAGCGCCCCGCCGGACGGGTTGATCCGGACGTCGCCGGCGAAACCGAGTTCGCGGCGCAGGATGAGTTCCTGGTGCGTGAACGGCGCGTGCAGTTCGGCCAGCTCGACGCCGTCGAGATCCAGCCGTGCAGCGGCTGAAGCGGTGGACGGGGAGCGCGTGAGGTCGCGTGCGCCCAGGACGGGGGAGTCGATGCGGTGCTCCAGTCCGGAGATGATCGCGGGCCGCTCCACGAGGTCGCGGGCTCGTTCTTCCGACGCCAGGATGATCACCGACGCACCGTCCGTCACCGGCGCGATGTCATGTGCGCGAAGGGGATCGGCGACATACGGGGTGTCGAGCAAATCGGCGATGTCCACGGTTCCGGACAGCTGCGCGGCTGGATTGTTCGCGGCGTCCGCGCGCGACCGGGCGGCGACTTCGGCCAAGTCCTTTTCGGACCACAGCCCGCCTTCGAGCCCCAATCGGGCCTGCAGCCCGGCGATCGCCAGCGAGTCCGGCCACAGTGGAGTGACGAGGTACGGGTCCAGTTGCATCGCCATGACGCGACGGAGCTGCCCGGCGCTGGCTTTGCCGAACCCGTACACGAGCGCGGTGTCGACCTCGCCGGTGCGGATCTTCAGCCACGCCTCATAAAGCGCCCAGGCGGCGTCCATTTCCACATGGGACTCGTTGATCGGCGGGAACGCGCCCAGCGCGTCGACCGCGGCGATGAACGAAAACGCGCGCCCGGCGAGGTAATCCGACGATCCGGAGCACCAGAACCCGATGTCTTGTTTGGACAGTCCGGTGGCGGCGAACGCCTCGGCGAGGATCGGCACGAGCATTTCCACGCCGTTGGTGGTGCCCTCGGTCTTGCGGACGTTGGGCGCCTGCGCGAAACCGGCTACGGCTACTTCAGGCATGGTTCCTCACAGATGGTGGGCGAAGGTCTCGTACGCGGCGTCCGGTTCGCCGGTGGGTTCGAAGTGGCTGATGTTCTCCAGCGACGTCCACCATTCCTCGCGCGGCCGCCAGTTGGCGCGCACGCGCATGCCCATCCGGACCTCCTCGGCGGCACAGCCGAGCACCAGGTGCAGGAAGGCGATGTCGGCCCCGTCGAGCAGGATGTACGCCGCGACGTACGGAGGTTTGATGCGCTGGCCGAGGAACGGCACGTTGACGATGCAGAACGTCGTGACGATGCCGGTGTCGGGCAATTCCACCTCGTCGGTGGTCGGCACGCCGTCCACCGGGCACGCGCCGCGCGGCGGGATGTAAACCTTGCCGCACTCGGAGCAGCGCTGGCCGAGCATCCGTCCTTCGGCGAGGCCGCGCAGATACCGGCTTTCCTCCGGCGACGCGGAATGCTGGTATTTCAGGTGCACCGGCGTGATGATCACGCTGACCGGCGCGCCGTCCTCGCGTTTCGCCACCGGCGGGGGAGCCTCGGTGGGTGTGGTGTCCGGCGCGTCCGCGGGCAGGAAGTACGCGATGTCGCGAATGTGGCCGACCGTTTCGTCGGCCCACCGCACGCGCACGCGTTGTCCGATGTGGACATTGTCCGGGGAGCCGGCGTCGAGGGCGTGCAGCAGACTGGTGTCCGCGCCGTCGAGTTTCACCAGCACCCAGGCGAACGGACGCGACAGCGGCTGGCCGTCGAGCGGATCCGCGCACCAGGACCAGGAAACGACCACGCCTTCGTCGGCGACCGGGACGAACTCCGTCAACGGGTCCGCAGTGGCCGGGTCGTACTCGACCGGCGGCACGTGCACGCGTCCGTCGCTGCCGCGCACGCCTTCGATCCGGCGCTCGCGCAGCGCGTTGACGAACCGGCCGAGCACCGGGCCGGTTGAACGGGTGTAGTCGAAGCCGACGTTGAGCGGCGCCGACAGAGGGGCATCCGAAACCGTCACGGCTCCGAGTGAAACACGTTCTCGAATCCGAGGCAAGGAACCTGTTGTGTCTAGGTGGAACGCGTTCTAGATTTGGGAGCTATGGACCTGGGACTGTGGACCATCGCCGCGGCCGAGCCCGCCCGGGTGGCGCTGGTGGATCCGGACGGGCGGGAAATCTCCTACGGCGAACTGACGGCGAAAGCCAACCGGTACGCCTCGGGCTTGCGAGAGCTGGGCCTCGGCGTCGGCGATTCGGTGGTGCTGCTGCTGCCGAACGGCGACGACCTGGTCGCGGCGTACTTCGCGGCGATCCAGACCGGGCTGTACGTGGTGGTGGTGAACTGGCATCTCGTCGGGCCGGAAGTCGCGTACATCCTTTCCGACAGCGGGGCTAAGGCGTTCCTGGCGCACGAGCGGTTCGCCGACGTCGCGGTGGCTGCCGCCGATGAGGCCGGGTTGCCTGCGCCGGCGAGATTCTCGGTCGGTTCCGTGCCTGGCTTCCATCGGGTTGAGGAGCTGGGCGCGGGGCTCGGCGACGGACGGCCGGAGAACCGGACTGCCGGGTCGCCGATGCTCTACACGTCGGGAACGACCGGGCGGCCCAAGGGCGTCAAGCGGCCGCTGACCGGGGCTGACCCGGATCAGGTGCCTGCCGCGTCGACGTGGTTCTTCGGGGTGTTCGGGCTGCGGCCGTTCGATGATCACGTGCATTTGTGCGGGTCGCCGCTGTATCACACGGCGGTGCTCAACTTCGTGGCTATTTCGCTGCAATTGGGGCATGCCGCGGTGCTGATGGATCGTTGGGACGCCGAGGAAATGCTGCGGTTGATCGAGCGGCATCGGGTCACGCACAGCCATATGGTGCCGACGCAGTTCCGCCGGTTGCTGGGCTTGCCGGACGATGTGCGCGCGAAATACGACCTCAGCTCGCTGCGGGTGATGATTCACGGTGCGGCGCCGTGTCCGCTGGAAGTCAAGCGGCAGATGCTCGAGTGGTGGGGGCCGGTCGTTACCGAGTACTACGCGGCGACCGAGGGCGGCGGGACGGTGATCTCCGGCGAGGACTGGTTGCGCAAGCCGGGGTCGGTCGGGTTGCCGTGGCCGGGGTCGACGATCCGGATTCTGGACGACGCCGGGAACGAGGTGCCGACGGGCGAGACCGGCGCGGTGTACATGAAGATGGGCGACTCGAAGTTCGAGTACCACCGGGACAAGGCCAAGACGGAGAAGGCCCGGGTGGGGGATTTGTTCACGCTGGGCGATGTCGGGCATCTCGACGAGGACGGGTATCTGTTCCTGCACGACCGCAAGGCGGACATGATCATTTCCGGCGGGGTGAACATTTATCCGGCGGAGATCGAGGGCGAGCTGGTGATGCATCCGAAGGTGGCGGATGTCGCGGTGTTCGGGATTCCGCACGAGGATTGGGGCGAGGAGATCAAGGCGGTGGTGCAGCCCGCGGACGGGGTCGAGGGGTCTTCGGAATTGACCGCTGAGCTGCTCGCGTATGCGGAGACCCGGTTGGCGCGGTTCAAGTTGCCTCGGTCGGTGGATTATCTGCCGGAGCTGCCTCGGGATCCGAATGGGAAGCTTTACAAGCGGAAGTTGCGGGAGCGGTACGTGTCCTGAGGTGGGCCACCACCCCTCAGCCTGAGTGTGACTACGGCGCGGAGGTGCTTGTCAAGGCGGGAAAGATGGCTCTATGAGCACCCCCGCGGCGGGTTTTTGGGTTCTTCCCGGGGTTGTGGGGGCGTGGGTGCCTTGATGGGCTGGGTGAAGTCCGTGAGGGGAACCCTGAGGGAATCAGATTCCCTCAGGGTTCCCCTCACGGACCTTGGGCACAGGTGTGGGTCAGCGGCCCTGGAAGTTGGGTTTGCGCTTTTCGGTGAAGGCTTTCGGGCCTTCCTTCGCGTCGGCGGAGGCGAAGACTTCGATGCCGTACTTGGCGTCCAGTTTGAAGGCTTCCTCCTCGTGCATGCCCTCGGTGTCGCGGATGGTCTTGAGGATCGCGCGTATCGCGAGGGGGCCGTTGTCGTTGATCAGTTCAGCGAGTTCCAGCGCGCGAGCCAGCGCTTGACCGTCGGGGACGACGTGGCCTACCAGGCCGATGTCGCGCGCCTCGGCAGCGGTGATGTGCCGGCCGGTGAGGAGGAGGTCGGCGGCGACGGTGTACGGGATCTGCCTGGGCAGCCGCACGGCCGAGCCGCCCATCGGGAACAGGCCCCAGCGGGGTTCGGAGACGCCGAACTTCGCGCTTTCCGCGGCCACCCGGATGTCGGTGCCCTGCAGGATTTCCGTGCCGCCCGCGATGGCTGGGCCTTCGACGGCGGCGATGAGCGGTTTCGTGAGACGCCGGCCCTTCAGCAGGCCCTCGATGCGGCTCGGGTCGAAGGAACCGTTCGAAAACGACTTGCCGGGAGCGTTGCGGGACATGGACTTCAGGTCCGCGCCCGCGCAGAACGCGCCGCCAGCGCCGGTCAGGACGCAGCTGCGCACCTGGTCGTCGGAATCCGCCCGGTCCCATGCCTCGACCATGATCGAAAGCATCTCGCCGGTGAGGGCGTTGCGGGCTTCCGGGCGGTTCATCGTCACCACGAGCGTGTGGCCTTCGAGGCTGACGAGTGCGTGGGGTTCGGCCACCGGGGCCTCCTTATTCACGGGCCGGGGTCATTGCCCAGAACGATAACATGTTCTACTTTGGGTGCGTGGCACTCAACATCGCGGATCTACTCGAGCACGCCGTCGACGCCGTGCCGGAACGCGTCGCGGTCGTGTGCGGCGGACGCCAGGTCACCTTCGCGCAACTGGAGAAGCGCGCGAACCGGCTGGCGCACCATCTGGCCGCGCACGGCGTGGGACCCGGCTCCCACATCGGTGTCTATTCCCGGAACTCCATCGAGGCACTGGAAGTCATGTTCGCCGCGTACAAACTGCGCGCGATCGCGGTGAACGTGAACTACCGCTACGTCCACGGAGAACTCCGCTACCTGTTCACCAATGCCGACCTGGTGGCGCTGGTGCACGAGCGGCGCTACTCCGACCGGGTGGCGGCAGTGCTCCCGGAAACGCCAAAACTGAAACACGTTGTAGTCGTCGAGGACGGTTCGGGCACCCCGTACGAGACGGGCGTCGAGTACGAAGCGGCGCTCGCGGGCGAGTCGGACGAACGCGACTTCGGCGAGCGCAGCGCCGACGATCTGTACATCCTCTACACCGGCGGCACCACAGGTTATCCCAAGGGCGTGCTGTGGCGGCACGAGGACATCTGGCGCGCGCTCGGCGGCGGCATCAACTTCGTCACCGGCGAGTACGTGCCCGACGAGTGGACGCTCAGCGAACAAGGCAAATCCGGTTCGCTCGTGCGCCTGCCTGCCGCGCCGCTGATCCATGGCGCGGCGCAGTGGGCCGCGTTCGGCGCGCTGTTCACCGGCAGCCCGGTGGTGTTCGTCCCGCAGTTCGACGCGCACGACGTGTGGCGCGCGGTGCAGGAACACAAGGTGCAGGTGCTGACGATCGTCGGCGACGCGATGGCGCGGCCGCTCGTGGACGCGTACCGCTCCGGCGATTACGACGCGTCGTCGCTGGTCGCGGTGTCGAGCCACGCGGCACTGTTCTCGCATTCGGTGAAGCAGGAATTCCTGGAGATGCTGCCGAACGTCGTGATCACCGACGCGATCGGTTCGTCGGAAAGCGGCTTCACCGGAATCGGCATGGTGGGCAAGGATTCCGACCATTCCGCGGGCCCGCGCGTGAACTTCGGCAAGGACGCCATCCTGCTCGACGACGACGGCAAGCTGGTCGAACCGGAACCCGGTGCGATCGGGCTGATCGGCCGCCGCGGCCACGTCCCGCTCGGCTATTACGGCGACCCGGAGAAGAGCCGCACCATCTTCACCGAGATCGACGGTGTCCGTTACGTCGTGCCCGGCGACTACGCGCGCTACGAGGAAGACGGCACGGTTACGTTGCTGGGCCGTGGATCGCAGTGCGTGAACACCGGCGGCGAAAAGGTGTATCCGGAAGAAGTCGAGGGCGCGTTGAAATCGCACCCGGACGTTTTCGACGCACTTGTCATCGGCATCCCGGACGACCGGCTCGGCCAGCGCGTCGCCGCCGTCGTCCAGCCGCGTCCCGGGGTGCGGCCGGATCTGGCCGCCCTGGAAGCGCACGTGCGGACCGAGGTCGCCGGGTACAAGGTTCCGCGCACCGTATGGCTGGCCGAGGAAATCGGCCGCTCGCCGAGCGGCAAGCCGGACTATCCGTGGGCCCAGCGGTACGCCGCCGAACACGAACCCGCCTAGGAGGGCGCATGCGCACATCGTTGTGCGACCGGTTCGGCATCGAGGTGCCGATCTTCGGATTCACCCCGTCGGAGCACGTCGCCGCCGCGATCAGCCGGGCGGGCGGCATGGGCGTGCTGGGCTGCGTCCGGTTCAACGACGCCGCCGAGCTTGACTCGGTGCTGTCCTGGATGGACGAAAACACCGACGGAAAACCTTACGGCGTCGACATTGTGATGCCGGCGAAGATCCCTTCCGAAGGCACCCAGACCGACCTGAACGAGCTGATCCCGCCGGGCCACCGCGCGTTTGTCGATAAAGTGCTGAAGGACCTCGCGGTCCCGCCGCTGCCCGACGACACCGACGAACGCGCGGGTGTCCTCGGCTGGCTGCACTCAGTCGCCCGGTCCCATGTGGACGTCGCGCTGAACCACCGGATCAGCCTGATCGCCAACGCCCTTGGCTCGCCTCCGACCGACGTCATCACCCGCGCCCACGACGCGGGCGTCCCGGTGGCTGCGCTGGCGGGCAAGGGCTCGCACGCCGCCCGCCACGTCGACAACGGCGTGGATCTGGTTGTCGCGCAAGGACATGAGGCAGGCGGCCACACCGGCGAAATCGCGACCATGGTGCTGGTCCCGGAAATCGTGGACGCCGTCGGCGACCGCGCCCCAGTGCTGGCGGCCGGCGGAATCGGCTCCGGCCGCCAGGTCGCCGCCGCACTGGCGTTGGGCGCTTCGGGCGCGTGGATGGGCTCGTACTGGCTCGCGACGCAGGAATACCTCCAAACGATGCCCGAATCGGAGGCGATGCAGAACGCACTGGTGGAAGCGACCTCCGCGGACACCGTGCGGACCCGGATCTACACGGGCAAACCCGCTCGCCTGCTGAAGACCCGCTGGACGGAGGCGTGGGCGGCGCCGGGCGCGCCGGAACCGCTGCCGATGCCGTTGCAGAACCTGCTGGTTTCCCACGCGCACAACCGGATCCACGCCGCCGCGGACCCGTCGGTGGTGTCGATGCCGGTGGGCCAGATCGTCGGCAGGATGAACCGGGTCCGCCCAGTGGCCGAGGTGATGGCGGACCTGGTGCAGGGGTTCGAGGAGACGGTTTCCCGGCTGGACAAGATCCGCTGAGTCAGAGCGACGTTGCCACCTCCCAGACGGCGGTGACGCCCGCGACTGCCAGCGGGTGCACCGTCGCCGCGGCTTCGGCCAGTGATCGAAGCAGCAGCACGACGCTGCGGTCTCCGAGGCTGGCTAGATGGACGATCCCGTCGCCGTAGGTATAGGCGAACGAAGCTGGTGCCGTGCCGTCACGGCGGCGGGATCGGCTGAGCCAGTACTCCGGCAACAGGAGCAGGGCGGCGGTCAAGGAAACGCAGCTGCGGGCCGGCTCCACGAGAAGCTTCAGCGCGACGGGAAGGACGAACCGGACCGCGAGACAGGCAGAAGCCATGACCAGTGCAGCAGTGCCGAGTCCGTGGAAGAACGCCGATCCCATCAGGTGTCGCTTGGTTCAGCGGATGAGGTCCCGTGCGGAGCTTCGCCGTTCTGCTGCGGGTCGAACGGCAGCTGACGAGCGGTATCAGTACCGGTCAAGACCCTCTTGACGGTGGTCTGCATCCACTGCATCGCGACCCGGACCTGATCGTCGAGCTGCCAGCGGTCCAGCGCCTCCGACCTGACAAGTTCGTTGATGAACTTGAGAACGTCGTTGCGGTAGGTGTCGCGTTCTGCGACCAAAGCCCGCACCACGGGTTCGACGTTCCGCGGATTCTGTGCCAGTTGCAACGCGAACTGGTTGATGTCCCCATTCTCGATGAGCTTCTTGAACGCACGCACCTCGGCTTCGAGCCGCACGTTGCGCTCGGTCTGCGCGTCCATGCGAAGACGGACGTGGACGGACGTCCAGATACCGCAGTCGTCCAGGAAACGCTTGGAGTCGAAGGCGGAGTTGACCGCTTTTTCGGCGGTCTCGACATCTGTGGCGGCTAATGCTCGACTCGCTTGTCTGAGGTCGGCCAACAGTCGCGGGACCAGCAGCCGGCGGATGTCGCGGATTCCCGCCGTCACCACCGCTTTCGGGTCCTTGACCTGCCATTGCACATCCGCTTCGGTGCGGAAGACGAACGCATCGCCGGCGCTGGGCAGGGTGATGTCCAGCGTGAGGTTGCGCAGCGATACGTCGACGTCGTACACCGACCGGTACCCGCCCCACACCAGCTCCCCGGTCGTCGGCTGCGCCGGCCAGGAGAAAGAGTCGAGGCTGCCGTTGCCTTTCACGAACACTCGGGCGACCCAAGGCCGGTGGACCGCTCGTTTCCGGGTGAGGCCGAGGCGACTGACTCGCTCGGCTCCGGTGATCGGCGCGTAAGCGGAACTCGACAGGGTCCGGACCGTCGGGGCGTGGTTCTCCTCAGCTGCTTCGAGCCAGCCGGAGTCCGGCGTCGACGTAGCTGAGGCGTCTTTCGCGGGGCGTTCCTGATTTTCGGTCATGCCACCCTCGTTCGTTCGCTTTTCTCGATTTCCGTGCTCAGTCGCGCTGCGACTTCCAGGCTGAGCGGATCTGCCCAGTCTTCGACCAATCTTCTGATCAGGTGCTTCAAACGCGGAGCGTCGCCTTCGCAGATCACCAAGCGGCCCAGGAACACGGCGAGCACCTCTAGCAGTGCCGCATCGTCCTCGGCCGACCTGACCCATCGGGCCAGCGCGACCTTGGTCAAGCGATCGCTCGACCGGGTCCGCAGAGCTCTGCCGAGCAGCTCGGCGACTTGCCGTGCGACGTCGGCGTTCTGTGCGCACAAGGCCGGGAGCAGCGGCCAGCGTTCCGAGTCGGGCGGCAGCTCCGGCCGGTCGTCCCCGAGAGAGACCCAAGGATGATCGAGTTCGTAGGCGTAGAAGAGGGTGAGGTGCGCGACGCTGACCAGGGCGAGCCGCCGCAGGCTGCTTCGCCTGCTCGCTTGCCATGCCCGGAGGCAGTCGAGCACTTCCGCCGCCATTCCGAAAGCGAACAGTTTGGCTACGCTGTAGCCCGCGGTCAAGACGATCTTCTCGGCGTCGTCCGAGTCGAACGGGGTGGCACGTTCAAACGGGGTGCCCAATACCCGAAGCTCCTCGAGCGCGTCGAGGATCCTCTTGCGCCCCAAAGCGTACCCGTAGGTCGCCGCAGCCGTTTGCCACTGCTCCAACGTGCCGTGGCGCCGCCAATGCTGCAGCCGCTCGAGAACCGCGGGCTCGACGCTTTCATCGCGCGCTGCCTGGTCCAACGCGATGGCCGCCGAACGGTGCCGGACGGAGTCCCACCCAGTCTCCTCGTCCGATTCGGAGTCCGGCTCGATCATTTTCGTGTACACGTCGCCGAAATCGAGACGGCCGAGATACCCGATGACTTGCGCGGCGCGGACCCACAGCATCGTCCGGCTGTCCTTGCCGAGTTCTTGGAGCCAAGGGCCGAGCGCGTTTCGCAGCCTGTGGTGGTGCTGCCACACATGATTGAGGATCGCCCTGGGATAGCGCGGATCCTCGAACTCCACTATCTCCATGGGGATCAGCTCGTGCTTGAAGGTCGCGCAGCCTTCGAAAGTCTTCGCGCGCAACGCGGGCAGCCGGCTGGCCGGATCGTCCGCGAACAGCGACAGGTCCTGCTCGCGCTTCTCCTTCGGCTCTTCCCCGCCCGCGGAGAAACGGCGGCTCAGCAGGTCGGCGGCCTCGGCTGCCAACGAGTAGGGAGACCTGTTGAGCACCGCCAGCGCGATCCGGAAGGCGGCAAGCCGCAACGCTTCCTTCAGTTCCGTGCCCGGCCCGAGCCCGACGAGGTCGCCGAACCATTCGGCGACCTGGATGTCTACGGCTTGCCGACCACCTTCTCGCACGTCTTCCTCGGTGATGATGCCCCGCGCATGTTGCGTGAGCAGTCTCGCCATCCAGACCGATTCGGTCGGGGTCGGACACGGTCCCAGTGCTGCGGAGACCCAGGTCTTCTCGCACAACCGAAGCAGTTTCTCTTCGAGATCCGCAGGATCGTCCGAAATGACCTCGTGCCGGATGTGATTCCTGAGGAGGTCGGCGGGATCTGGTGCCTGGTGATCGAAGGCGTACCCGCCGAACGAGCGGACGTGTCGCGGATCTCCGGCGGCGACCAGAACACAGCAGGACCGGGACTTGGCGAGTTTGCTCCGGAGCTGATCGAGGATCACCTCGGTCAGCCCGCCGCTGACCCTGGCGGGCAGTTCCACCAGGTAACCCGCATCGTCCTCCGTGAAGGTGCCGCCGGGGAGTGATTTCGCGGTTTTGCCGCACTCCCAACGGAAAACCCGGCTCGGCACGAGCCTGTCGAGCAGATGCAGCGCGGTGGTGACCCGGCCGGTTCCCGGCTGGCCGCGCAGCAGGAGTACGCGCCGGGTCTTGAGAACTTCGGCCAGATCCTGGTACGACGTGACGGAGACGTAGCGTTCCCGGACCCAGCGGAGCAGTTCCTCCGGAACAGCTCCAACGGTCTGCGCCACCTTCTGCCCGATGACGATGTCGTACCGGTCGCCGACGTGCATGGTGCCGATGGAGGCTTCTCCGATGTTGGAGGTCGGCCCGCGCCGGGCGCGCTCTGGCGAGAGGAATTCTTCTCCGGCGTGGAGGGCGGCGTTCACCTCGCGCCCGTTCTCGCTGGAGAGGAGTTTCTCGCCCTCCGCCCCGGTATTCGGCTTTGCCGGGGTCGGTGGCTTGTCGGTGGTGGACGGCTTGGCAGGTGTCGGAGGGGGCGTCGGTGCGGGGTTGTCGTCGGTCATCACATCCGCCCGTCCCGGTAGACGTTCCCCGTGATGTGGTCCCCGTGGATCGTGGCGTGGCCGATGTGGGAAACCGGTCCGCTGGACGGCGCGGCGGCAGGCGTCCAGGCAGGCGCGGGCGATGGGCGGTCCGCGCGAGGTTCCGGCGGGACTGAGTACCCGGGAACGCGGAGCCATGATCCCGGTTCCGAGCCAACGCGCCGGAAGCTTTCGGGGGCCACCATCCGGGCCGACGACCCGGCGACGAACCGCTCGTGCACTCCGTCGGACACGATCAATACCGCGCGTGCGTCGCCGACTCCGGCGAGGATCGCGGCGGCCTCTGAACAGGCGGCCAGCTGCCGCGCGGCTTCGACGTCGCTGCCGAGCTCGATTCCGATGGACATCGGAGGGCATCCGGTGCCCGCGAGAGCTCGGAGAAGCCGGTCCACCCACACGCCGAGGACGAGGCCTCCGGTGTCCGGTGCTGGCAGCGGCACGACGAAGTCGTTGTCCCAGCTGGAGATTTTCTCGACGTCGGAGATCCCGGCGGCGTCGAAACAAGCGAGCGCTGCGCGGCCGACCGAATTCGCGAGCGCGGCGGGAAGCTCGGGCCGCTGCACGCAGACGGCGAGTGTCTTAGGACTGGTCAACGTGGACAACTGCTCGGCACTGGCCCCGGGAACCCGGACCCACGCCGTGGCCCGGAATCCTTTGCCCGGCGTGTCGACGAGGACTTCGGTGAAGTCCTCCGGGGACAGGTCGGTGAACCGTTGTCCTACCGAGTCGTTGTAGATGGATTCCGAGACGACTTGCACCAGGTTCGCGTCGGGAACGGCGTCCAGAGCAGCCCGAACGGGAGCCGCGTCGAGGAGGCGGCCCACCACGACGGGACCATTTGAGGCGTAGCCGCAGGCCGCGGGCATCATGCTGCCGTGATGGATCGCCATCCGGAGCCGGAGCCGACTCTCCGGGCGTCGAGCGTAGTTGAAGTGCGCGAGCCAGGCGTTCAACTCCCGGACGAACGGGTCGACGAGGGCGAGTTCGGCTTTGCTGTCGTGGACGAGGGCCAGGAACCCGTCGCCGCTGTCTTGTCTTTCCCACGCCGCAGGATCGAGGCCGGCGGCTTCCGCGGCCGAGCCCACCGCAGAGACAAGAGCCTCCTGGAGCTCCGCCTGCTGACGCCCGTCGCGGCAGCCGTACTGCCATGCGTCGATGGCGACGAACAACACCCTCGAGAATTCCCTGTTGTCCGGCAACCTGTCCTCCTTGACCGCCCAGCGAGCCAGTTCTGTGACTCTGAGTTCTCAACTGTGCGGCAATTCGGGGTCGCAGATCCCGTATTGAGACGGGTTCTGCCGCTCGAGTACTCCGAACCGGGTCAGCCGGGCGAGATCGCCGACTACGATCCGTCGGGATCTGTGCCGGACGAGACCGGATCGACGCAGCCGGCGCAGGGCCTTCTCGCACGTGGTGAGTGCGACACCGGCCAGCGACGCGATCTCGGGTTGTGTCAACGCCGCCCGCAGCTCCCATCCGTCCGGGGTGCGCACCCCGTGTGCGGCGGCGATTTCGGCGAGGACCTGGCTGACTCGCGCTGACGCCGGACAAGCGACGAATTCCGCACGGCGAGCGTCGGCCGCGTGCAACTGCGCGTTCAGCCGGCCAGCCACGGCAGCCCAGCCGTCCGGATTCCGGTGGAAGAAGTCGCGCAGTTGCACGCTGCTGATCGATTTCGCGAGAGCGGGGGTGCAGGTCACCACGTTCGCCGCGTGCCGGGGTTCGAGCAGTTCGCCGAGCAGGTCCCCGCGGCCCCGCAACGCCAGGACCACCGGTCTGCCGAATTCCGTGTGGACGACGATCTTCGTCAGGCCGTCGAGCAGCAGCAGAACGCGGTGGCTTTCCTCACCCTGCCGGAAGACCTGCTGTCGGGCGCGGTAGGTCACGGAGGTACCCAATTCGAGAAGGCCCTCCCTGGCCCGGGCCGGCATCCGGCCGAGCAGGCTGTCGGCGGGCCAAGACTGCTCGTTCAGCGCCACTCCTTCGCCGAGCCGGGCGGGCCATCGGCCCGGCCGGGTACCGGTCAACGTCTCCACGGTCGTCGCCGGGTGCCGGTCCGCACCCCGTCGTGGGATGGGTTTCGGCCGGGAAACCAGCGCGGTGCCAAGAAACCGCCATACGACGGGGTCTTAGCTCCGGACGAACCGCATGATCGGGAAAACCGTGAGGAGTGCAACGATGCGAGGTTCCATGAGAAAGCTGCCGGCGGGTTTGCCCGCGCGGACGCATGCAGAACTCGGCACCGTGCTGACGACTGTTTCGTCGTTCCAAGGCGCTGTTCAACACGCCGACGACAAGGCGCGGACGCTGGTGGCCGTGCTCGCGATGATCACCGCGATGACGACCGCTCAGCTCGGCTTGCTCAGCGCCGCGCACCCGCCTGCTGTGCCGCAGTTCGCGGTGGCGGCCGTCTTGATCTGCTTCGCGGCGGCGTACGTCTTCTCCGCGGTACATCTCGTCCAGGCCATCTGGCCGAGGACGAATCCGCCGGCGCGCGACAATCAGTTCGCGTTCCCGAGCGTCGCTGTCGGCACGGCGGAGGTCGGACAGTGTTCTGCGCGCGATCAGCGTGTTCAGGCCGGAGAGCTGGCTCTGCTGCTGGCGAGGCTGGCGATGCGCAAGCACCGGCACGTTCGATCCGCGCTGGCGGGGATTTGCGTACTGCTTTCGAGCGGCCCGGGACTTCTGCTGCTCGCCGCGCTGAGGTGACCTGCTGATCAACCCTCGGCGAGGGCGGCGAGCCGAGACTGGTCATGGATGCGCAGACGTCGGTACCCGGTCTCGACGACGTTCTCCCGTCGGAGCTGAGCGAGCGCGCGATGCACGGTCGGCTCGGCGGCGCCGACGAGCGCTGCCAGTTCGGGCTGCGTCAGCGACACACCGAGCTCTAGGTCGTCGCCCGCCGGGATTCCGTATGACGAGGACAGTTCGACCAGGACCCGCGCCAGTCGGATCCGGACCTCCCTGCTGCCGAAGTCGATGCGGCGGCGGGTGGCCCAGCGCAGTTTCGCTCCCACGCTGGTGGTCACGGCGAGCGCGACTTCGGGCACCTGGCTGAGGAACCGGCGGAACTCGGCCTGGGAGAAGATCCGCGCCCGGACTGGCCCGGCCGTGATCACGGTCGCGGTCCTCGGCTGGCTGTCCATCGCCGCGAGCTCGCCGATCAGGTCCCCGCCGACCCGGATCGCGAGGAGCGCCAACTGGCCTTCGGGCGTCGTGCCCGTGACCTTCACGCAGCCGTTGAGCAGGAGGCAGACATGAGTGGTCGGTTCGCCTTCGCGGACAAGCACGGTTTCGGCGGGGAATTCCCGCGCGGTGCCGAGTTCCAGGAAGGCAGACCGGGTCCTGGGCGGCAGCCCTGCCAAGAAGCTCCCTTTCGGGAAACGGACGTCTGGCTCGCTCACCGTGATTCCCCCCCCTCGCCCCAAGCGGATCCTATGGCGCGAGAGGAGCCGAACCAAGCCGGACGATGTCGATGAGTGATGAGCTAGTGCTGTGGTGGTACGGGTAATGCTTGAGATTCACCGCAACCGTTGGCTGATGAAGAGGGCGGCCCGGTCAAGGGCTTGTCCTGCTTCGTCGAGGGTGTCGGTGAAGGTTGGGAAGACGTGCGGGACGTCGGCGGTGATGTCGAGGATCACGTCGACGTCCGCGTCGCGCGCGCGTTCCGCCAGCCGGACTGAGTCGTCCAGCAGGATTTCGTTCCCGCCGACCTGCAGCAGGATCGGCGGGAAGCCGGTCAGGTCCGCGTGGACTGCCGGGGCTAGCAGCGGCTGGGCGGGATCCGCGCCGGCCAGGTACAGCTCGCCGGTGTGGCCCATGCTTTCCCTGGTGAAGAAGGGATCGGCTTCCTCCTTCGTCACCATGGACGCCCCGGAGCGGGTGTGGTCGAGTCCCGGCGAGAACGCGACGATCCCGGCGGGCAGCGGCAGTCCCGCGTCGCGGGCGGCGAGGGTGGTGGTCACGCTGAGACCGCCGCCCGCGGAGTCGCCGGCGAAGACGATCGAGGACGGGTCGGTGTCCTCCAGCAGGGTTCGGTAGGCGGCTAGGCAGTCTTCGATCCCGGCTGGGAACGGGTGCTCGGGCGCGAGCCGGTAGTCCAGCGACAGTGCGCGGATTCCGGTGCGCTGCACCAGGTTCGCCGTCAGCGACATCGCCGTGTGCGGCGAGCCCAGCGAGAACGATCCGCCGTGGAAGTACAGGATCGTGCCCGGTCGCGGCTCTCCCTGCGGCTCGACGAGGACGGCCGGCCGCCCGGCGAGCGTGGCTTTGCTTTGCCGCGGCTCGGCCGGGACGGGGAATTGGCTCATCATCGCGGCGAACCCGGCCCGCATCTGCTCGACCGACAACGGCTCGGACCCCTGCGGCGCCTGCCGCAGCTGCTCGTCCAGCGCGCGACGTTGGTTCCGGCTCATCTGCTCTCCCTGAAGATTCTGTGGAAGTATATTCCTAGGCATGTAATGCTAGACTATATGCCGTGGAAGGTACTTCGGCAAACGAGCAGCTCTTCGACCATCTGGTGCGGTGCGAGACCCGGATCTACAACGCTCTGGGGGAGCGGCTCAAGGCCGAGCACGGGATCGTCGCGTCGCAGTTCGAGTTCCTGCGGTACCTGGAGCGGCATCCGCAGTCGCGGGTCGCGGACATCGCGGTGAACTTCGCCATCGGGATCGGGGCGACGAGCAAGGGCATCGACCGGCTCGAAACGCGCGGCTGGGTGCGGCGGGTGCCGAATCCGGAGGACCGGCGGTCGTCGCTGGTCGAGCTGACGCCGAGCGGGCGCGATCTGGCCGGGGCGGCGGAGGAGACTTTCCAGGCGCAGCTCGAGGAGTTGATCGGCTCGGTGGTGGGCGAGGATCAGGTCGCGGCGGTGATTTCGGTGCTGGCTGCGCTGCGGGGGGCGTTGGAGGAACGGAACGTCGGGCTTCCGGCGGGTTAGGCGCTTGGCCGCGCGGGTTCTGGCGGCGGGATCCTGAGCTGAGCGGTCCTTGCCGCGCTCGGGCGCGCTGGGGACCGGAACGCGACGGCGTCCAGCGGCCTGGCCTGGCGACGCGCCCCAGCCGTGCGGCCAGCGGTGCGGCCCGGTGGTGCGGCCCGGCGACGCGGCTCCGCGGTGCGGCCCGGCGACGCGGCTCCGCGGTGCGGCCCGGCGACGCGGCTCCGCGGTGCGGCCCGGCGACGCGGCCCGGTGGTTGCAAGCCCGGTGGTGCGGCGTCGCGGGCTCCCGGGCGCCCTCAGCCCGCGTCCCGGGAGAATGTCCGCGAGGCACGTGTTCGCGCGCGGCGTGCTCCGGCCCGCTCTCCGGAGGTGCCGGAAAAGCCGCACGAAGCCGGGTGCGGAACCCCAGCGGAGTCCCGCACCCGGCTCGGCAACGCGGTCAGATCTTCCCGGCCGCCGCGGCGATGTCCGAGGCGAACGAGCTCACCTCGGTGTACACGCCGGGCGCGTGGGCCCGGGCGCAGCCGTCGCCCCAGCTGACGATGCCCACCTGGATCCATTCGCCCGCTCCGTCGCGGCGGAACATCGGGCCGCCGGAGTCGCCCTGGCACGTGTCGACGCCGCCGGTGTCGAGCTTGCCCGCGCACAGTTCCGCGTCCGGCTTCAGGCCCGCGTAGTCGCCGCCTTGGGACTGGCACGTCGAGTCGTCCACGAACGGGACCTCGGCCTTCAGCAGGTAACGCTGCTGCGCGCCGCCTTCCTGGGCCGCTCCCCAGCCGGCGATGGTGAACGTGCCGGAGTTGCTGTCGGCGTTCTTCGCGATCGGCAGCGTCGGGATGCCGCTCACCGGGCTCGCCAGCTTGATCAGCGCCCAGTCGCCGCCGGTGGAGTCGTAGGTCGGGGAGCGGTAGACGTAGGTCGAGCGCACCTTTTTCGCGCTCGAACTCTGCAGATCGACCACGCCGAGCGTCGCGGTGATCGACGAGTCCGCTCCGGTGCGGTCGACGCAGTGCGCGGCGGTCAGCACGAGCTGATCGGTGTACAGCGCGCCGCCGCAGCCCATCGAAAGCCGGACCATCCACGGGAATTCCCCCTGGCTGGCGCGGGTTCCGCCGACGACCTGAGGCTCCGCGCCCGGCGACGGCGACGGCGTCGACGCCACGGCCGGCGTCGCGAGCCCGGCGGCGGCCGCGAGTGCTGCCGCGCCTGCCAGGACTCGCGTGAGCATGCTGAAGTTTTTCTTGTCGGCCAAGGGGATTGTCCTTCCGGTGTCCACTGTGGAGCTTCCGCTCCCGGGGCGGGGAGGTGTCGTGCGGTGACGAATCGACTACACCAGAGCGGCGGTAAGTGGACAACCAACTTTCTTCGGATCTTTCGGATTCTTCACCGGATCCGGCAGATTTAGGTACCGTGGACGACGGTAAAAGCGGCCCTGACCTGGGGATCGGTGAATATCGGAGTAACCGGGCGGAGGCGGAGCGAGGGGGACTTTCGCGCACCGGACGCACCCGGACGCACCCGGACGCAGCGGCGCGGGCCGGAACCCGTGCCAGAGAACAAAAACTCAGCGCACGATCCCCCGGCGGCGCACCAAATACGCCACCACGCCCAGCCCCAGCACCAAACACCCGCTGAGCACCGAAGCGATCGGCAAGCTGAACGCCAGCACCGCGCACCCCGCCAACCCGCCGGCCGCGACCACCTTCGGCGCGGCCCCCTCGTCCCGGCGCAGCGTCAACGCGGAAGCGTTCGCCACCGCGTAATACGCGAGCACCGCGAACGACGAAAACCCGATCGCACCACGCAAATCCATCGTCGTGGCCAGCGCCGCGACCACCACGCCGACCGTCAGCTCAGCCCGATGCGGCACCGAAAACCGAGGATGCACCGCAGCCAAAAACCGCGGCAGATGCCCGTCCCGCGCCATCGCGAGCGTCGTCCGCGAAACGCCCAGCACCAACGCCAGCAAAGAGCCCAACGCGGCCACTACCGCGCCGACACGAACCACCGGTGACAGCCACGGCACGGCGGAAGCGAGCGGATCGGGACTCGCGCCGATCCCGGCTGGCCCCAATGTCACCAGCAGCACCACCGCCACCACGGCGTACACCACGAGAGTCAGTCCTAAAGCGAGCGGAATCGCCCGCGGAATCGTGCGGGCCGGATCGCGGACTTCCTCCCCAAGAGTGGCCAATCGGGCGTAACCGGCGAACGCGAAGAACAGCAATCCGGCCGCTTCGAGCACTCCGCCGCCATGGAACGGAGTCCACGGGGAAACGTGCGTGCCGGAAAAACCGAAAACCGCGACCAGGGTAAGCACCACGAGGGTGAGGCAAACGATCACCCGGGTAGCCAAAGCGGACCGGTGCACCCCGAGATAGTTCACGCCGGTGACCAAGCCGATCACGCCCACCGCGAGCAAACTCCGCCAAGGCTGCCCGAGTCCGGGCGCGGCGTACGCGACAACGGTCAGCGTCATCGCCGCACAGCTCGCCGTTTTCCCGGCGACGAAGCCCCAACCCGCGATGTATCCCCAAAATTCACCCAGCCGAGCGCGCCCGTACACATAGGTGCCCCCGGATTCCGGATACAGCGCGGCAAGCCGGGCCGAAGAAGTCGCGTTGCAGTAGGCGACTAACGCGGCAATGGCAAGAGCGGGCAGCAATCCCGCACCCGCGGCACGCGCGGCCGGGGCGAACGCGGCGAAAACACCGGCGCCGATCATCGAACCGAGTCCGATGAACACAGCGTCAGCGAGGCCGAGCCGGCGGGCCAAAGGCATTGCGGGGTCCTCCTGTTGGGTCAGTTCGCGAGACAGCGAACCACGCGCCGCGCGTCTGGCATAGGCTCGGGTCTCGTGCCCACGTCTTCGCCGCTGTCCCGCCTGTCCGCCGACGGACCGGTCCGCGACGGCATCCCGGATCACGGCCGAGTGCCGCGCTACTACGCCGTGAAGGTCGAACTGCTGGCCGTCATCGCCGAATTGGGCGAAGGCAGTGCGCTGCCAACGGAACGCGAACTGTGCGAGCGGTTCGAGGTATCCCGGGCGACGGTCCGGCAGGCGGTGGGCGAGCTGGTGCTGGAAGGCAGGCTGTCGCGACGGCAGGGGAGCGGCACGTACGTCGCCGCGCCGAAGCTGGTCCAGCCGCTCGCGCTAGTGAGCTACACCGAAGGCCTGCGCCGCCAAGGCATCCGGCCCGGCCGCTCGCTGATCACGCTCGAACGCCGTGCCGCGGGTACTGGATTGGCCGCCGACCTGCAGATCGAACCGGCCGCCGAGGTGATCCACCTGGAACGCGTCCTGCTCGCCGACGACGAGCGCGTCGGCCTCGAATCGACCTTCCTCCGCGCCGACAAGTTCCCCACGCTGCCGGAGGATTTCGACCCGGAGCAGTCGCTGTACGCGTTCCTGCGCGACGAACTGGGCGTGGTCTTCGACGGGGCGGAAGAACGGGTGGAGACCGTGCTCGCGACACCCCGGGAGGCGCTGCTCATCGGCACGAACCCGGCGCTGCCGATGCTGCTGATGCACCGCGTGTCGTGGGGCCCGGACGGCGAGCCGTTCGAGCGGGTCCGGTCGCTCTACCGCGGTGACCGGCTGAGTTTCGTCACGCGACTGAATCGCGTCGAGTAGCTGTCACATCCGGTGCGGCAGGTTCGTTCCCTCAGCACCGAACGGAGGGACAACCATGGAAATCGCACTGTGGACCGCCCAGGCGGCGCTGGCCCTGCTCTTCGCCCTGTCCGGCGCGCTGAAGTCGACGATGTCGCGGGAGCGGCTGCTCGAGACCGGGCAAACCGGGGTGGCCGCGTATCCGATGCCGGTCGTGCGTTTCGCCGCGATCTGCGAACTCGTCGCGGTGGCGGGCTTGATCCTGCCGAGGCTGACCGGGATCGCCCCGGTGCTCACCGGGTGGGCGGCGGTCGGCCTGGCCGTGGTGATGGTGGGCGCGATGGCGGGGCACTCGCGGCTGGCCGTCACCGAGCACCGGCCGGCGGAGTACCGCAACGTCGCGGCCAATGTCGTGATCCTGGCGGTTTGCGTGTTCGTCGCCGCGGGCCGGCTGTGAAGATAACAGAATGGTAACTCATCTGGTCCAATATTCGAGGCTGCTTCACCTGGCGTTCCCCGTGCCGACAGGCTCCGTTGAGCGCGGGCGGCGACTGTTGCGGCCGTGCGAATCCTCATCGTTGGCGGCGGCGTGCTCGGCACCCAGCACGCCTGGCAGGCCGTGGAACGCGGCCACGAAGTCCTCCAGCTCGAACGCGAGCCGGAGGCGCGCGGAGCGTCCGTCCGCAACTTCGGACTGGTCTGGGTCGGCGGTCGCGCCGCCGGTCCCGAGCTGGAGACGGCGGTGCGCGCCCGGGAGCTGTGGGAGCGGATCGGCGAACGCGTGCCCGCGCTGGGTTTCCGGGCGAACGGCTCGCTGACGGTCGTCCGAACCGACGCCGAGCTGGCTGTCGCGCAAGAGGTCGTCGCCGGGCCGGGGGCGGCTGAGCGCGGCTTCAAACTCCTCGACGCGAACGAGACCCGGGCGCTGAACCCGGCTCTGCGCGGCAACTTCGCCGGCGCGTTGTGGTGCGAGCGCGACGCGGCGGTCGAACCGCGGACCGCGCAGCCCGCTCTCCGCGAAGCACTCAAAGCGAGCGGTCGTTACCAGTTGTTGCCGGGCCGCGAGGTGCGGAACCTGACCGAAAACGGCGTGGTCGACGACCACGGCGAGCGCCACGAAGGCGACGTCGTGGTGTTCTGCACCGGCGCGTGGCTCGGCGGGCTGGTGCGCGAGATCGCCGGCGAGATCCCGGTGCGGCGGGTCCGGCTGCAGATGGCGCAGACCGAACCGCTGGACGAGCCGTTGCCCACCAGCGTCGCGGACGGCGACAGCTTCCGGTATTACCCGGCCTACCGCGGCGCGGCGCTCGACGCGATGAACGCAGGCCAGCCGCAGAGCGAAACCGCCGCGCAGAACGCGATGCAGCTGCTGATGGTGCAGCGTCGCGACGGCTCGCTCACCATCGGCGACACGCATGAGTACGCGCAGCCGTTCTCCTTCGACGTCACCGAAGACCCGTACGAACACCTTGCCGAAGTGGCGGGCGAGCTGCTCGGCCGTCCGCTGCCACGGATCCGCCGCCGCTGGGCTGGCGTCTATGCGCAGGCCACCGACCAGGCCGCCGTCGTGTACCGGGAACGGTTGTCCGACAACGCTTTCCTCATCACCGGCCCGGGCGGCCGGGGGATGACTTGCTCGCCCGCAATCGCCGAAGACACCGCAAAGGAGCTGGACTGGTGACCACCGAACTCGTCGTGCTCGACATGGCCGGAACCACCGTCGCGGACGACGGACTGGTCGAACGGGCTTTCACCGCCGCGATCGCCGCCGCCGGAGTGTCCGAAGAGGACGAACGCTATCCGGAGATGTTCGCCTACGTCCGGGAAACCATGGGCCAGTCGAAGATCACCGTGTTCCGCGCACTGCTCGGCGACGAGAACCTCGCCCAGCGCGCGAACGCCGAATTCGAAGGCGCGTACGGACGTCTCGTCGCGGCGGGGGAGTGCAAGCCGATCCCCGGCGCCGAGGAAACCATCCGGAACCTGCGCGAGCAGGGCGTCCGGGTCGCTCTCACCACCGGATTCGCGCTCACGACCCAGCGTGCGCTGCTGGACGCGCTCGGCTGGAACGACCTCGTCGACCTCGCAATCGCTCCCGGCGACGGCGTGCGCGGCCGGCCGTACCCCGACCTTGTCCTCGCTGTGGCGCTGAAGCTGCAGGTCGCCGACGTCCGCAACATCGCGGTCGTCGGCGACACCCCCACCGATGTCCGCACCGGCCTCGCCGCCGGTGCCGGATTCGTCGCCGGAGTGCTCACCGGCGCCAGCAATCGCACCGACCTGGAAGCCGCCGGTGCCACGCACGTTCTCGACTCCGTCTCCGAACTCCCCGCCGTGCTCGATCTCGAAGGAGCCAGCCAGTCATGAGAATCCGGAAAGCGACCGTCGTCGCTCTCGTCGCGACCCTCGCCGGTTTGCTGTCCGCGTGCGGAGGAACGGCGGGCGGCGCGTCCGGCGACCAGACCGTCACCGTGTACACCGCGGACGGGCTCGAGGACTGGTACAACGCCCGGTTCGCCGAGTTCAAGCAGCAGACCGGGATCACCGTCCAGGCGGTCACCGCCGGTTCGGCCGAGGTGGTTTCGCGCGTGGGCAAGGAAAAGGCCAACACCCAGGCCGACGTCCTCGTGACGCTCCCGCCGTTCGTGCAGCAGGCGGCGAAGGAAGGCCTGCTCGCGGCGTCCGCACCGAAGGGCGTCGACCAGGTTCCGGCCGCGCAGAAGGACCCGCAGGGCCGCTACTACGCGATGATGAACAACTACCTCAGCTTCATCTGCAACCCGCAGCGGGCGAACCCGGCTCCGAAGAGCTGGAACGACCTGCTCGACCCGAAGTACAAGGGCAAGCTCCAGTATTCGACGCCCGGCGAGGCGGGCGACGGCACCGCGGTGCTGCTGCAGGCCCAGCACGTGTTCGGCGACCAGGGCGCGCTCGAATACCTCGGCAAACTGCAGGCGAACAACGTCGGGCCGTCGTCGTCCACCGGCAAGCTGCAGCCGAAGGTCGCGAAGGGCGAGGTGCTCGTCGCGAACGGAGACCTGCAGATGAACCTCGCCGAGATCGACAAGAGCGGCGGGTTCTCGGTGTTCTTCCCGGCCGACGCACAGGGGAAACGCTCCACCTTCGCGCTTCCCTACTTCGCCGGTCTGGTCAACAACGCGCCGCATTCGGACAACGCCCGCAAGCTGCTCGACTTCCTGTTCTCGCCGGAAACCCAGGCCAAGGCCAGTGACGCGTACGGCATCCCGGCCCGCTCCGACGTCAAACCGCAGGGCCCGAAGGCGGAGAAGATCACCGCCGCGATGTCCGGAGTGGACGTGTGGACCCCGGACTGGAACACCGTCCTCGGCCGTCTCGACGCCGACCTCGCCGCGTACCGGAAGGCCACCGGGCAGTGACTCCGGCAGTAGAGTTCCGCGGCGTATCCGTCCACTTCGGAGCGACGCAAGCGCTTGCCCCGCTGGATCTTTCCGTGGCGCGCGGCGAAACGCTCGCGCTGCTGGGACCGTCCGGCTCCGGCAAGTCGACCGCGCTCAAGGCGCTCGCCGGGTTCCTCCGGCCGAGCGCCGGACGGGTGCTGCTCGACGGCCAGGACGTCACCGACCTGCCGCCGCACCGGCGTGGTCTCGGCGTGGTGGTGCAGAGCTATGCGCTCTTCCCGCACCAGCGCGTCGCCGACAATGTCGCGTTTGGACTGAAGGCGCGGAAGATGCGTCGCGCGGACGTGACGAAACGTGTCGGTGAAGTGTTGGAACTGGTCGGGATGAGCGAATACGCGCGCCGCTATCCCCGCGAGCTGTCCGGCGGGCAGCAGCAGCGGGTCGCGTTGGCGCGTGCGCTGGCGATCCGGCCGAACGTGCTGCTGCTCGACGAGCCACTGTCCGCATTGGACGCCGCGTTGCGCGAGGACATGGTCGCGGAACTGCTGCGGCTGCGTGCCGAATTGCCGGACACGACCTTGATCTACGTCACTCACGATCAGAGCGAAGCTCTCGCGCTCGCCGACCGGATCGCGGTGCTGCGCGACTCCCGGCTCGTCGAGCTCGGTCCGTGCGAACAGCTTTACCGCCGCCCGGCCACCGAGTTCACCGCGAGCTTCCTCGGCGCGGCGAACCTCATCCCAGTCGAGCTGGTGCGCGCGGACGGCTCGGTCGCGACAGTCCGGCTGGCTGGCCGTGAGCTGTCCGCCGAACCGTCTGGCACGCTCCAGCCGGAGCGACCGGTGGCGCTCGGCGTGCGGCCGCACCGGATTTCGGTCGGCGAACCCGGACCGGACACCTTCCCGGCGCTCGTGCGCGGCGTGCAGTGGCGCGGCTCCGGGTACCGGCTCGACCTGCGGCTTACCGACGAGGTCTGCGACATCCGCGCGGAGGTGCCCGACAGTCCGGTGCTGCCCGCGGTCGGCGACCGCGTCGGAGTGTCCATTCCGGACGGTTGCCCGCTGATGGGGGTGGGCGGATGACCGGCCTCGCACTCGGCACCGCCGCGCTCGCCCCGTCGCGCGGGCGCCGCACGCGGCCCCGCCGGTACCGGATCGGCTGGCTGCTTCCGCCCGCGATCGTGGTCGCCGGATTCTTCGGTTATCCGCTCGTGCTGGTGATCCTGCAGTCGTTCACCGCGCAGGACGGCAGTTTCGGGCTTTCGGTGTGGACGCAAGTGCTGTCGTCGCCGGAATTCGGCCGCGCGGTGTGGCAGACGGTGTTGCTGGCCTTGGGTTCCACTGTCGGTTGCGTACTGCTCGGCGGATTTCTCGCGCTGGTTGTCGCGTTCGTCCCGTTCCCCGGCGCGACGCTGCTGGCCCGGCTGGTGGATACGGTGCTGGCGTTCCCGTCGTTCCTGATCGCGCTGGCCTTCACGTTCCTCTACGGTGGCGCGGGAGTCTTTGGTACCGCTGGGTTTCTGTACTCGCCGTGGGGTGTGTTGCTCGCTGAGATCACCTTCTACACGCCGTTCGTGATGCGCCCGGCGCTCGCGGCGTTCAGCCAAGTTCCCTCAGCACAACTGGAAGTGGCGGCGAGTCTCGGTGCGCGGCCGGGCCGGGTGCTGTGGCGGGTCGTGCTGCCGGAAGCGTTGCCGTCGCTCGCGTCCGGTGCGTGTCTGGTGCTGCTGTTGACGATGAACGAGTTCGGCATCGTGCTGTTCCTCGGCGCCAAGGGCGTCTCGACGTTGCCGATGCTGGTGTACGGCAAGGGGATCGTCACGTTCGACTTCCCGGCCGCGTCCGTGGTCGCGGTGGTGAACGTGGTGCTGTCGCTGGTGCTCTACGGGGTTTACCGGCGAGTGGTCGGGAGAGGAGGCCGTCGTGCTGCTGTGGACGCGGCGTAGCCGGTTGCTGGTGTGGCTGGTGTTCGGCGTGGTTTTCCTCGGCGTGGTGGCCGCGCCGCTGGTGATGATCGTGCTGGCGTCGTTCGCCGGGAGCTGGACGGGCGTGCTGCCCAGCGGGCTCACCGGGGCGCATTACGCCGAGGCGCTGTCCGGCGAGACGTTCGCGAGCCTGTCGGTGAGCATCCAGACCGGAGTGATCACGTCGCTCGTCTCGGTGGTGATCGGCACCTGGGCCGCATTGGCCGTCGACCACGCCCCGCCGCGGCTGCGCCGGATCGCGGATTCGCTGTTCCACCTGCCGATCGCGGTGCCGTCGGTGGTGCTGGGGCTGGCGTTGCTGATCGCGTTCAGCCGTCCGCCGGTGGCGTTCAACGGCACGCGCTGGATCGTCCTGGCCGGACACCTGATGATCCTGCTGCCGTTCGCCTACAGCACGGTTTCCGCCGCGCTGCAACGCGTTGACCCGCTGCTCGCGCAGGCCGCGGCGAGTCTCGGCGCGCGTCCGCTGCGGGTGTTGCTGCGAGTCCGGTTGCCGGTGCTGCTGCCCGCGATGTCGGCTTCGGCCGGTTTGGCACTGGCGATGTCGATGGGCGAATTGGGTGCGACGATGATGTTGTACCCACCGGACTGGCGGACGCTCCCGGCGACCATTTTCTCCCTTACCGACCGGGGACAGGTGTTTCTCGCGTCGGCGAGCACGGTGCTGTTGCTGGTGGTGACACTGGCCGGAGTGGTGCTGCTGGGGCTGGTGCGAGGGAAGGCTTCCGCTCGGTGAAGTAGGTTTTCGCGCGCGGATGCAACCTTCGGGGCCTCGATTCCGTCCGCGATGCATGCGGACAACAGGGAAAATCGTGGGAGCGAGCGCGCTGCTGCTGACGGTCGCGGCGTGCGGGAGCAACGGGACTACAGCCGCGCCGGTTTCCTCCGGCCCGGCGTCTAGTCCGGTGTCGGGTTCCTCGCCGCCGCCACCGCCGTCTTCTTCTTCGCCGTCGGTCGCGCCGCCGCCGGCGTCCGGCCCGCCGAAGAGCCGTCCGACGCAGGGTGTGCCGCCCGGGGATACCGCACCGGCTGCTGGGCAGGTCAATGCTTCAGCCCTTCCGGCCGGATATCCGCACGACGTCACGCTCGCTGAGGGCGGCTCGGTCGTCGTGATCCAGGCCGAGGAAGGCGGGTGCGACAAGCTCAGCGCGAAGGCGGGGGAGCAGACGGCTGCCCAGGTTGTCGTGCTGGTGACGATTACCAAGGCGCCGCACGGGCAGATGTGCCCGATGCATGTTCGGGAGATTTCGTTGCCAGTGCGGCTCGCCGCGCCGCTCGGCGGGCGTGAATTGGTGTTGAAACCGGGTCCGTGAAGATCGGGTGCAACCCCTCGGGGTGGTCGATCCGTCTAGGGATCATGAGGTACTCGACGAAGCTGATCGGAACGACACGACTGGCGGGCGCGGCACTGGTGCTCACGATGGCGGCGGCGTGCGGCAGTCCGACGAGCATGGCGAACGCACCGGCGTCCGGGACCGAGACTGCGCCGCCGAGCGGCAGCGCCAGCACCTCGACCTCGGTGCCGCCGCCGGGCAAACCCCAGTTCGACCCGCCGCGAGGGGCGGCGCGGGTGCCGGACAACCGGGTGGACGGGGCCGCGTTGCCCAAGACGTTCCCCAAGGAGGTCTATTCGGACAACGGCGGGACGGTGCTGGTGGTGCGGGCTGAGGAAGGGGGGTGCGGGCATGCGCTCGGGGAGGCTGTTGAGCAGGGTGCCCAGAAGGTCGTGGTGGATTTGAGCGAGACCAAGGCGCAGACCGGGCAGATGTGCACTATGGATTTGCGGCATCCGGTGATTTCGGTGGCGCTGAGTTCGCCGATCGGGGAGAGGACTGTGGTTTTGAAGCAGTCTCCGCCTCGGTAGCGGGGTGGCCGGATGGCTTCGTCGGGGGGTCATTCGGCGGGGCGGCTCGTCGCCTGGCGGCGACATTGCTCCTCGTTGTTGTGTGGGGGCACCCCGAAGCTGATTGTGACTACGGCGCGGAGGTGCTTGTCAAGGCGGGAAAGATGCCTTGACAAGCACCTCCGCGCCGTGTTTTTGGCTTCGTATCGGGGTGCGGGGGTGGTGTGGGTGCGTTGGTGGGTTGGGTGCGCTGGCTGCGGTTTGGGTGGGGCGGGTGGCGGTGGGTCGTGAGGGGAACCCTGAGGGAATCAGGTTCTGTGAGGGTTCCCCTCACGGAACTGTCGCTGTGTAGTCCACAGTGGACGTAGCGGCGAGGGGTCGTCGATGGCCTTCGAGCCTGCGCGGCCCTAGGCTCTCGTTATGGGAACTCGCCAGGTTTCGCGCAGTGCTGTTGTCGCTGCTGCGCCGGAACGGATTTTCGCGTTGCTTGCCGATCCGGCTCAGCATCCGCTTATCGATGGGTCCGGCACGGTGCGCGCCAGTCGCGGGGCGGCGCCGGATCGGTTGTCGTTGGGGGCGCAGTTCGGCATGGAGATGCGGATGGGTGCGCCGTATCGGATTCAGAACACCGTCGTCGAGTTCGAGGAGAATCGGCTGATTGCCTGGCGGCACTTCTCCGGGCATCGGTGGCGCTGGCTGCTTGCGCCGGCGGGGGACGGGCGCACCGAGGTCACCGAGACGTTCGACTGGTCTACCGCACGCTCGCCGCTCGCGATTCGGTTGCTGGGGTTTCCCAAGCGCAACGCCGAGGCCATCGAGAAGACTCTCGCCCGGTTGGGCGGGATGTTTCCCGGATGAGCTCGGCGTCGCCCGGGGTCAGCGGAAGCTGATCTGCAGGACCGGTTCGCTGGTTTCGGAGAAGAAGTCGTTGCCCTTGTCGTCGATGACGATGAACGCGGGGAACTCTTCGACCTCGATTTTCCAGACTGCTTCCATGCCTAGTTCGGCGTACTCGAGGACGTCGACCTTCTTGATGCAGTCCTTCGCCAGCCGTGCGGCCGGGCCGCCGATCGAGCCGAGGTAGAAGCCGCCGTGTTCCTTGCACGCGGCGGTGACCTGCTTCGAGCGGTTGCCCTTCGCCAGCATCACCAGTGAGCCGCCCGCTGCCTGGAACTGGGCGACGTACGAGTCCATCCGGCCGGCGGTCGTCGGGCCGAACGAGCCGGACGCGTAGCCGTCGGGGGTCTTCGCCGGGCCCGCGTAGTAGACCGGGTGGTCGCGGAGGTACTGCGGCATCTCCTCGCCGGCGTCCAGGCGCTCGGCGATCTTGGCGTGTGCGATGTCTCGCGCGACGACCAGCGGGCCGGTCAGCGACAGGCGCGTCTTCACCGGCAGTTGCGCCAGCTGTGCGCGGATCTGGTCCATCGGCTGGTTGAGATCGACCGACACGACCTCGTCGGACAGGTCGTCCTCGGTGACGTCCGGGAGGAAGCGGGCCGGGTCGCGTTCGAGTTGTTCGATGAACACGCCCTCTTCGGTGATCTTCGCCTTCGCCTGGCGGTCGGCCGAGCAGGACACCGCGACGCCGACCGGGCAGCTCGCGCCGTGCCGGGGGAGGCGGATCACCCGGACGTCGTGGCAGAAGTACTTGCCGCCGAACTGGGCGCCGATGCCGAACTGGCGCGTCATCTCCAGCACCTGCTGCTCGAGGTCGCGGTCGCGGAACGCGTGGCCCAGCTCGGAACCCTCGGCAGGCAGGTTGTCGAGGTAGCGCGCGGAGGCGAGCTTCGCGACCTTGAGGTTGAACTCGGCCGACATGCCGCCGACGACGATCGCCAGGTGGTACGGCGGGCACGCGGCGGTGCCCAGGCTGCGCAGCTTCTCGTCCAGGAACCGGGCGAGGCGCTTCGGGTTGAGCACCGCCTTGGTTTCCTGGTACAGGAACGTTTTGTTGGCGCTGCCGCCGCCCTTGGCCATGAACAGGAACTCGTACGAGGGTTCAACGGAGTCGGAGCCAGCGTTGTCTTTGTGGTAGAGCTCGACCTGCGCGGGGAGGTTCGTGCCGGTGTTGCGCTCTTCCCAGAAATTGATCGGGGCCATCTGCGAGTACCGCAGGTTCAGCTGCTGATAGGCGTCGAAAATGCCCTGCGAAAGCGCGCGCTCGTCGTCGCCGCCGGACAGCACGCCTTCGGTGCGCTTGCCGATGACGATCGCGGTCCCGGTGTCCTGGCACATCGGCAGCACGCCACCAGCCGAGATGGCCGCGTTGCGGAGCAGGTCCATCGCGACGAACCGGTCGTTGCCGCTGGCTTCGGGGTCGTCGACGATCGCGCGCAGCTGCTGCAGGTGTGACGTACGCAACAGGTGCTGGATGTCGGTGATCGCCGTGCGCGCGAGCGTCGTCAGCGCCTCCGGATCGACCTTCAGAAACTTCCGCCCGGCGGCTTCGACGGTCTCGACGCCGTCGGCGGTGACCAGCCGGTACTCGGTGGTGGTGTCCTTGCCGAGCGGCAGGACTTCGGTGTGCTGGAACGTGGTGGGCGGCACAGCGAGGCTCCTTTGCCCTGATCGGGATTGGCTCACGGTACTCAGCGGGTTCCGCCCGGTCGCACGGGTGCGGGGACGCTGTGGGATAGCGCACGCCGACGGTGCTCGCCGCGGGTTTCGGGCAGGCATGGTCGGGAGGCCGGGCCCACCCCGACGGACCCGACCTCCCGGGGAAAGCGGACCGGATGCGCACACATCCGCCCCGCGTGACTAACGGGACCCCCGCCGGCGCGTTGACCGGACGCCGCACAGCGGGGGTCGCGAACGCTTGCTACCCACTGCCCAGAACCGCCAAACGCGAACGAGAGGCGAATTCCACGATCGGGTGCACAGAGTGGTGATGGGATTGCGGTGGGTGTTGGTAGGAATCGGATGAATGGGAGGAATCCGGGCACGGGAGGAGGATCGTGCGCTCTGCTGGGGCTCCAGGGGCTGGTGGGGCTCAAGGGGTGGGTGAGGCTGGTGGTGTTGATGAGGCGACTTGTCGGCAATTGCCAGGCGGTCGCCGGGGCGGCCAAGCCGGGCGAAATCCGGGACTGGCACGGCAAACCCCGCGGGTCGCAGGACGGGCCTGGACACGGCAAGACCGGGATCGCACGGCGGGCCGGACACGACAGGACCGGGGTCGCAGGAGGGGCTGGACACGACAAAACCCCCGCTCACAGGCCCGGCCTGGACGCGACAAAACCCCGTCGCACGACGAGCCTGGGCACGACAAGACCGGGTCTCAAGACCGGTCTGGGCGCGGCAAGCCCCCTTGGTCGCGGGACGGGCCTGGGCACGGCAAGACTGCGGGTCGCGGGACGGGCCTGGGCACGGCAAGACTGCGGGTCGCGGGACGGGCTCGGCCACGGCAAGACTGCGGGTCGCGGGACTGGTTCTGGACCCGGCAAGACCCCGGTTCGCAAGACCGGCCCGCACACGACAAAACCCCCGGTCCGGATAACGAACCGAGGGTTCTGCGCAACCAGCGGCACCACCCGCTGCCCACCGAAATAGTGATCCGGCCGAAGATTCCCGTCCCGCCCGGCCGGGCCCCACCCGGTCCCCGACGGAAAACCCCGACCTGCCCGCCCGCGTGCTCGCCGCGATCCGGCTCACCGGACCCCACGCCCGGTCAGCCCGCCGCGGCAGCCCGAATCAGCTCGCCGGCAGGCTTCTCCGCCCTCTCCGGGACCCGGGGACCCAAACCCCGAACCCCCGGCCCCGGAGAGGGAAGAAACTCAGCTGGCGTACGCCCGCAGCCGGTCGGCCCGCTCGCCCTGGCGCAGCTTCGCCATGACCTCGCGCTCGATCTGCCGCACGCGCTCGCGGGACAGGCCGAAGTGCTTGCCGATCTGGTCGAGCGTGCGCGGCTGGCCGTCGTCGAGGCCGTAGCGGAGCCGGATGACGTGCTGTTCGCGGTCGTCCAGCGTCGCCAGTACCCGGCGGAGGTCGTCCTGCAGCAGGCCGGAGATCACGGCGCTCTCGGCGTCGGTCGCCTCCGAGTCCTCGATGAAGTCGCCCAGCGGGGCGTCCTCCTCGGCGCCCACCGGCATGTCGAGGCTCACCGGGTCGCGGGACTGGTCGAGCAGGTCCGAGATCTTGTGCACCGGAATGCCCGATTCGGCGCTCAGTTCCTCGTGCGTCGCGTCGCGGCCCAGCTGCTGGTGCAGGTCGCGGCGGATCCGGGCCAGCTTGTTCACCTGTTCGACCAGGTGGACCGGCAGCCGGATGGTGCGGCCCTGGTCCGCCATGCCGCGGGTGATGGCCTGGCGGATCCACCACGTGGCGTACGTGGAGAACTTGAATCCCTTGGAGTAGTCGAACTTCTCCACCGCGCGGATCAGCCCCAGGTTCCCCTCCTGGATCAGATCGAGCAGCGGCATGCCCCGTCCGGTGTAGCGCTTCGCGAGCGACACCACGAGCCGGAGGTTGGCCTCCAGCAGGTGGTTCTTCGCGACGTGGCCGTCGCGGATCAGCGCGCGCAGCTCCTTGCGGCGCTGCGCCGTGAGGTCCTCGACGGTGTCGAGCATGTGCTGGGCGAAGACCCCGGCTTCGATCCGCTTCGCCAGCTCGACCTCGTCGGCCGCGGTGAGCAGCGCGGTCTTGCCGATGCCGTTCAGGTACACGCGCACCAGGTCGGCGGCGGGGCTCTGGGCGTCGAGGTCGGCGTCGGTGAGCGCCCCCACGCTCATTCGCTCCCGCTCCTCGCTCTGCTGTGCTGGAATCCCGCGCTCGCGAATCCCGCGCGCTTCGCGTTCGAGAGTCTGGACTGACATTCTGCCTCCCCGGTCACGGGCTGAACGTGTCTCGCCGGCGCCTGCGGGACGGGGCCTGTGGAATCCCGTGTCCGCGGGCCCAGCCGGCTTGGCTGGACACCGGTCTCAACGCTCCGGGAAGGTGAAACGTTCCCGGCTCGCTGAAAAGAGGACGGGCGTACCCGCCTCGCGGTTGCTCCACCAAAACTGAGGTTTTGCTGAGAACCGCTCCGCTCCGGGAAATGCGGGCGAATCGCGCGCCGCGCCTTCGATGTTACGCGCGCCGATCCACTGTGGTCTAGACCTCAATGAGAACGGTGAACGGGCCGTCGTTCACGCTTTCCACCGCCATCTCCGCGCCGAACCGTCCGGTCGAGACGGTCGCGCCGCGGCCGCGCAGTTCCGCGACCACGGCGTCCACCAGCGGTTCGGCGATTTCCGGCCGGGCGGCGGCGGTCCACGACGGGCGACGGCCCTTGCGGGTGTCGCCGTAGAGCGTGAACTGCGACACCACCAGCAGCGGCGCGCCGGTCGTCGCGCAGGATTCCTCGTCGCGCAGCAACCGGAGTTCGTGCAGTTTGCGAGCCATCGTTTCGGCTTTCCCGAGATCGTCGTCACGGTGCACGCCCAGCAGCACGAGCAGGCCCGGTTCCTTGATCTCCCCGGCGATCTCCCCCGCGACGGTCACGCTCGCGCGGGTGACCCGCGCCGCAACCGCCCTCACTGCGGCGAACCGGGCACGAGCATGCCGTGCCGCACGAGTTCGCGGACGATCGGCAACGCCGCGGCGGTCAGTTCGGCGGAATCGAGGCCCTGTGCCGCGGACAGCAGGTCCAGCAGATCCGACAACGGCAGCGCGCCGCGGCAACCCGCGAGAAGCCGCGTAGTGAGTTCGTCGACCTCGTGCTGCCAACCCGGTCCGTCAGTGCGGTGCAACCGGCGGACGGTCGTTTCCCAGCCTTCGTCGCCGGGCGAATCGACGCGTTCGAGCAGCACCGTTTCAGGTACCCGAAACGCTACGTCCAACACATTGTCGCCGTGTGTGCGCAGCCACTCGACGCGGTCGAGCCAGTTCGCTGCTTCGGGGCCCAGCGGGTCGTCGTAAGCCTGTCGCAGGTCTTCGCAGACGACAGTCGGCGTCTGACCGTTCGCGCGCCGCAGCGTCACGAAGCCGAAACCGATGCCCTGTACGTCGTTTTCGGTGAACCAGTCGAGCCACGCCGCGGCTTTGGCACGGCCTTCGAGCGAGCGCGGATCGATGCCTTCGTCGCGCAGCCAGGTACCGACGTACAGGCCCGGGTCGGCAACGTCGCGCTGTACGAACCAGGCGTCGGTCTCCGGCGGCAGCCAGCGCGCGACGCGGTCTCCCCAGTCTTCGCCGCGTCGGTGCAGCCACGACGCGAGGAGCTGACCGGTGCCGCTGTCGTTGAGGAAGCTCGGCAGCTGACGGACGACCAGCGCGCTCGCGTCGTCGCCTGCCAGACCGGAGTCGCGGTAGGTGTAGTCGACGCGCGGCGGGCCGACCACGAAGGGCGGATTGCACACCACCTGGTCGAACCGGCGGCGCGCGACCGGCGCGAACCATTCGCCGCGCAGCAGTTCGACGTCCAGTTCGTTCAGCCGGAACGTGCCCGCGGCCAGGGCGAGCGCGCGGGCCGACACGTCGGTCGCGGTCACTCGCTGCGCGTGCCGGGTCGCGTGCAGCGCCTGGACGCCGTTGCCGGTGCCCAGGTCGAGCAGGGTGCCGACGGGGCGGCGGCTGGTCGCGCGAATCAGGCTCAGCGACGCGTGCCCGACACCGAGCACGTGGTCCTCGGGCACGACGTGGCCGAGCATGTCGGCGTCGAGGTCGGAGACGACCCACCACGAGCCCTCCTCGTCGCCGTGCGGGCGGATGTCGAGCGCGGCGCGGAACTCGTCCCCGACGGTCCGCAGGATGCCCGCGGCCACCGCGTCGTCCGCGCTGAGCGGCGCGAACGCCGACGAGACGGTCTTCGCCGGCTCGGCGAGACCGAGCAGGAACAGCCGGATGAAGACGCCGAGGTCCCCGGCGTCGAGGCTCGCGCGGCGGGCGGGTTCGGGCTCGCCGCGGCCGAGCGCCGTGTGTGCTGCGCCGCCGAGCGCGTCGACGACGCCGTCAGCGTCGTAGCCGGTGCGTCGGAACGCTTCGCGCAGCCGCGCGCAGACGTCGTCGGAAAGGTCAGGAAGAGGCGTGTTCGTGCTCACGGTGGGTAAGCCTGCCACGATGAGCATCGTGACCACCGAGACCACCGAGCGTGTCCTGGCTCCGCTTGAAGCGGCACTGCCGGAGCTTGAAGCGCTGTACGTCGATCTGCACCGTCATCCCGAGTTGGCGTTCACCGAGACCCGTACGGCAGCGGAGCTGGCCCGACGGCTGACCGAAGACGGCTTCGAAGTGCACACCGGCATCGGCCGCACCGGCGTTGTCGGCGTCCTGCGCAACGGCGAAGGGCCGACTGTGCTGCTTCGCGCGGACATCGACGCGTTGCCGGTCGAGGAGCAGACGGGGCTCTCGTACGCGAGCACTGCGCGCGGCGTCGACTCCGAAGGACGCGACGTGCCGCTGATGCATGCCTGTGGCCACGACATGCACGCGACGTGGCTCTCCGGTGCCGCGCATCTTCTCGCGGCTTCGCGGGACGAGTGGTCCGGCACGTTGCTTGCGGTGTTCCAGCCTGGCGAGGAGGCCGGGGACGGTGCCGCCGGGATGGTCCGCGACGGTCTCTTTGAGCAGGCCGGCCGTCCCGACGTCGTCTTCGGTCAGCACATCGTGCCTGGTCCGGCCGGGTGGGTGCTTACTCGTCCCGGGGTGATCATGGCGGCGACGGACACGCTGCGGATCACCTTGCACGGGCGCGGCGGGCATGGGTCGCGGCCGGAAACCACTGTTGACCCGGCGGTGCTTGCCGCGTCTGTGGTGCTGAAGCTGCAGACGATCGTGTCGCGGGAGACTGCCGCGACTGAGCCTGCGGTGGTGACTGTTGGCTCGATGCATGTCGGGACCGCGGCGAATGTGATTGCCGATCATGCGGTCTTGGAGGTCAACACTCGAGCCTTCGACGACGCTGTGCTGGTGCGGCTGCGCAAGGCGATCGAGCGGATCGTTAACGGGGAAGCGGCGGCTGCGGGGGCGCCTAAGCCTCCTACGGTGGAGGTCGTCGCGTCGTATCCGGTCACTGCGAACGACGCTGCTGCGTCGGATGAGCTGACTGAGGTGTTCCGGGGGCACTTCGGGGCGGAAGCGACGATGCCTGCGCCGTTGGTCACCGGCAGCGAGGACTTCAGCGAGTTCGGCCGGGCGGCTGGGGTGCCGTCTGTGTTTTGGCTGGTCGGCGGGTTCGACGCGCAGCAGGTGATCACGGCGATGACCGAGGGGCGCTTTGAGACCGACGTGCCGTCGAATCATTCGTCCAGGTTCGCGCCGGTGCTGCATCCGACGTTGCGGACCGGGGTCGAAACGCTCGTCGTCGCGGCTTTGTCCCGGTTCGCTCGTCCGGGTGTCGCGGAAGGGCGGTGAGTGAGACGATGGAACGCGGAGGTGGTGCTGTGAACGCACCCCACGGACCGGATCCCCGCCCCGAGCCTGTGCTGATCACCGAGGCCGAGCCGTCGCTGGACGATCAGCTGGCGGCGCGGAAGCGGAAGTACGTCATTATGATGGTGTGCCGGATTCCTTGTTTGGTGCTGGCCGGGCTGACTTATCATACGTGGTGGCTGGCTATTCTGTTTTTGGTTATTTCTATTCCGTTGCCTTGGATCGCGGTGTTGATTGCCAATGATCGGCCGCCGCGGAAATCGGAGAAGGTCAATCGGTATGCGCGGGATGCTCAGCAGATTGAGGGGCGGAAGCATCGGGTGATTGACGGGTGAGGCTCGGGGCTCGGCTCGTCGCCTGGCGGCGACATTGCTGTGGGGGTTGCGTGGGGGCACCCCGAAGCTGAGTGTGACTACGGCGCGGAGGTGCTTGTCAAGGCGGG
>NZ_JBVKDQ010000046.1:0-43115 GCF_055633755.1 Amycolatopsis sp. NPDC114484
AGCAAAAATCGGAGGGGAGGGGGTTCGGTACGGCCTTCCCCCCCACCGCAACACCCCCCCCCGCGCCGTAGTCACACTCAGCTTCGGGGTGCCCCCACGAGGAGGAGGCGCAACGTCGCCGCCAGGCGACGAGCCCGCCCCCCAACCGCTAAATCTCCGCCCTCTCAGCAACCGCCTCCCACAACGCCCCCAACTCGTTCAACATCCCCGCGATCTCCCCCCGCCGCTCCTCCGGACAACCCTCGAGCAACGCCTGATCCAGCTTCCGCGTCCGCCGAGTGACCTCCCGAAACGCAGCCGCCCCGTCCTCCGTAAGCGTCAACACCTTCGCCCGGGCATCATGCGGCGCGGGCCCCCGCACGATCAGCCCCCGATTCTCCAGCCTCCGGCACACGTCGGCCATCGTCGAAGTATCCAGCGCGACCGCCTTGGCCAGCGCGGTCTGATCGAACCCGGGATAAGCCCGCACCGCCGACAACACCGCGAACTGCGGCCCGGTCAGCACCGAATCGACATGCCGATTCCAAGCCGCCAAATACGCCTGATACAGCCGGCGAGCCCCATACCCCGGCGCCGCGGCGAGATCCGCGGGCGCCTCCAGGCTGACCCGCCGCCCCGCCCGAGGCCCGCCTTTCGCTGACCCACCCACTGCTGTCGACATCCCTCGACCTTAACTACGCACCCGCGCCCCAGCAGCCCGTCCGGCCCGCCGCAGCCTGTCCCCGCATCCCTGCCCGCCCACAATAGTACGTCCTCGGACGAAGTTCGGCCCGGGCACACGCAGCCGCGCACCCCCTCAAGCCGAACCAGCGGGTTTCTTCTGCTTCCGGTCGAACAGGGCGGCCCCGCCCATCAGGAAGAGCTGCGCGAACACCCGATCGAACCGTCGCTGCTTCCACGCGGTCGCCAGCAGCCCGCGATGCGCGGCCAGGTGGTCGGCCAGCACGTCGTGGCCAAGATTGTGCGCACGCCCGAAATACCGTTAGGCAGCACGGAAATCCCGCACCGCCAGAGCGGCCCCGCCCCGGTCCATTTCGCCTTCGTACTCGGCGTCTGCCATCAGTCCGCCCCTAGCTTCACCTGCCCCTTTCCTTGCAACATAGGCAAAACAGGAGAGGGTCCACACCCGCACAGTCGATTCGCGAGGAATAGCGCCAGGAACAGAGGAATGCCCCACAGCTGAACGGCTTCATCCCGAAAACCGCATCCCGCCGCCAACCCGGCCTCCGCCGCCGGATCCGTCCGCGGGGGCTGGGAAGATCGACTCATGACGACGGAGCCGTTCCCAGCCTCACCGCTTCCCCGCCTAGAGGTACTCGCCGACACAGTCCGAGACGAACTCCTGGCGGCTGGACTGCCCCTGATGCAGGGCAGTACCGGCTCTGGCGCGTCGGTGCGCGTCGACGAACCGGACCTTCGCGGCGTCGTGGTCCATTGGCATCAAAGCAGCCAGTTCAACGACGCACTGATGGCCGCGTGGGGCGACGACCCGCATCACGAAGGCGAAGAATTCGCCGCGTTCACCAAGCAAGCCGACACGGTCCGGGAAGCGATGGCCGAGGCCCTGCTGTCGATCCTCACGGCCGTCGGGCTGGCGGCCGTGAGGATCGACAGCGCCCACGTGTCCGATGAAATTCTGGTCACTCAGCGGCTCGCCGCGTCTCCGTGGCAAGCCCGCCGGTCCGCCCGGGACGCGGCGCGGATGGACAAAATGCAAGCGGCCTGGGCAGCACGGGGCGCAGCCGAATGCCAGAACCCCGACTGCGAAACTCACCACCCGACCACCGGCGGCAGCGGAAAGGCCCAGGCATGAACCCCACCGAACCCACCCCGCTCCAGCGCCTCGAAACCCTCGTCCGGATCGTCCAGGACGAACTCGTCGCGGCCGGGCTTCCCGTGGTCCCCGAACAACACCCGACCGGCACGTCCGGCGCGCTCGTCGCCGTCCGCCGTCCGGGACTCGACGGCGTCCTGGTCTCCTGGGAGCACGGCCCCCAGCTCACCGACACGTCGCAACAGGCCTGGGGAGACGACCCGCACCGCGAACGCGAAGAATGCGCGGCCTTCGCGAAACTCACCGCCACGATCGACGAGTCGATGGCCAAGGCGATGCTCGCGATCCTCACCGCCGGCGGGCTCGAAGCAGCCCGGACGGAGAACGACTACGCGCCTGGCGAACTCCTGGTGACCCGGCGGCTCGCCGTGTCGCCCTGGCGAGCCCGCCGAGACGCCGAGTTCGAGATCCGGTACGAGAAAATGCTTGCGGCCTGGAACGCCCGGCACGCGGAGAACTGCCCGAATCCCGACTGCGAGGTACACCATCCGAAGCAGGAGGAAACCTCGTAGCCCCTTGCGAGTGTCACCGGCTTGCCTCTCCTGGAACGACGGGAACCGCGAGGCTCCCGTTCACCAGCCCGCGGCCAGCTGCGGCGCGGCCGACCGGACCAGGCCGATCAAGGCGTGCCTGCCGGTCGCGGAGAACAGTTCCGGCGAACCGGTGAGCCCGGCCAGGCTCGCCGTCACGACGAGGACCCGCCGCCCGTCCACATTGGCCCGCATGGTGTCCCGATAGGACAGTTCGGACCGCTCACCAGCGGAAGGATGCGCGCGCCGAGCCTGGTTGGTGAATGTCCGATCCATCGCCCCGCCTGCTGTTTTATCTGACCGAATCAAAAGTGCCACAGTCAGATCAACACGCCCGGGAGGCCGGATCACCACTCCGGAGGGGAACTCCCCAGCCGAGGAGTCGTCCCCTCCCATCGGGGCGGTGTTTCGCTCATCCGGATCACCGGCCCGAGGCTCTTCAAATCGCCGTAGATCGTGCCAGCGTCCGAAACCGCGTAGCGCTCGAATTCCTCCTCAGTCAACCGCCCCGGAGCGTCGGCGTAGTCCGTCAGCAATCCCTGTCGCTGCAACAACATCGACGACTGACACAGCGAAACCCGCACGTGATACGACCCGCCCTCCCTAGCACGGCGCGCCAACGCCAGCATCGCGCCGTAACTCCCGAGGAAGCCGGTCAGGAAGTCGCACAGGTACACCGGAGTCAACTGTGGACGGTCGCCGCCCTGAATCACACAGGCGCCGGTCACGGCTTGCGCGACCTGGTCCCATCCGGCGCGCATTCCGAACGGACCGCCGGAGCCGAAGCAGTTCACGCTCACGTAGACGATCCCCGGGCGCAGCGCCGCGAGATCCTCCGGGCCGAAGCCGTGGGCGGACATCCGGCCCGGGCGGTAGCCTTCGACGAACACATCCGCAGTACTGGCCAAAGACCACAACCGGGCCGAATCGTCCACTATGGAGTAATCGAGATACGTGCTTCGCTTGCCATGGCTGGTGTCCCGCACGAAGGGCGCGACCTGAGGCAAGTGCGGAGCGGTCACCATCAGGACGTTCGCACCGTGTTCGGCCAGGCTCAGCGCCGCGGTGGGACCAGCCAGGATGCGGGTCAGGTCCAGGACCCGGACGTCAGAAAGAGGCGAAGCGCCGCCGTCGGGCAGCGGAGAAGGCGCGCTGTCACCGATTTTGGTGATCTCGACAACCGGGCGCGTGGCCAGGTAGGAACCGTGCGGATGCGCTAGCCATTCGTCCGGCGTGCGCACGACTCCGCCACACGCGCCAGCGGCGGCGATGGCGTCCTCCAGGTCCTCGGCCTTCCACCTGGCAACGGCGGCCGCGACGGAGGACGGCGTCGGCTCGCAGTCGAGTACGTCCAGGACCCGGCGTTCCAGATGCGGCAGGTTGAAATGCGGCAGAAACCACCGTCCGTCGGCGGTCGGCCACGGCTGGGTGAGCGCGACCATGTGCTCGACGGCGGGCGAAAGCGGCGCGGGGCGGTACTCGCCGTCCGCGGCACGGACGAGCGTCATGTCTTCGCCGCCGAGGGCAGTGGCCGCGGCGGCACGGACGTCGACCGCGATTTTCTGCCGACGTCCAGTCCGCAATTCCCACAGGTCGTTCGCGGCGACCGCGCGGGCGGCGAGTGCGTCGGCGAGGGTCTCGCCGATCCGGAACGGGGAGGCGAAAAGCGGGTCCGAGCCGGTGATCGTGACCTCGTCGGCCGCCGGGCGCGGGGCGTCGCGCAGGGTCATCAGTTCGTCGAAGGCGTTCACTGGGCTTCCTTTCCGGCCGAAGCGACATCGACCACGATGCGGCCGGTACCAGCACCGGCCAGGAGCGAAGCGGCGGCGTCCTTGGCGTCCGCGAGTGGAACGACACGCGTCACGGAGTCCAGGAGCGCCGGGGCGAGCAGCTGGGCCAGGCGCTGCCAGGCGGCCTCGCGGCGGAGCGGAGGCGTGCGGACCGAGTCGATCCCGAGCAGGGAGACGCCGCGCAGGATGAACGGCAGGACGTTGCCGGGGTACTCGGCGCCTCCGGCCAGTCCGCAGGTCGTCGCGACGCCGGAGTGTTGCAGGCCGGCGAGCGCACCGGCGAGAACCGGACCGCCGACCGCGTCGGCCACGCCTGCCCAGCGCTGTTTGCCCAGTGGCTTGCCAGAAGACGTGAGTTCGGCGCGGTCGAGGACCTGCGCGGCGCCCAGTGCGGTGAGTTGCCCCGACAGTTCGGCAGGTCGCCCGGTGGCGGCGATGACCTCGTATCGAGCCGCCGCCAGCAACGCGACCGCGATCGAGCCGACACCGCCGCCTGCGCCGGTGACCAGGACTGGACCGGTTTCCGGGGCCAGGCCGTGGCGTTCCAGCGCGAGCAGGCTGAGGGCCGCGGTGAATCCGGCGGTGCCGACGGCCGCCGCGCGAAGGGAGCCGAGCTGTGCCGGGACGCGGACGAGGTCGTCGCCGTTGACCGCGGCGACACCGGCCAGGCCGCCGTGCAGGTCTTCGCCGAGACCCGCGCCGTTGAGCGTGACTATGTCGCCCGCCTGCCAGCGCGGATGCCGGGAAGCGAGCACTTCGCCGGTCAGGTCGATCCCGACGACGAGCGGATGCCGCCGGACGACGCCGGGGCGGCCGTGCAGCGCGAGTGCGTCTTTGTAGTTGATGCTGGAGTAGCGCACGAGAACGGTGGTGTCGAGGTCGTCCAGCATCGCCGGGTCGAGCTGATCGAGCGTCGCGCCGCCGGTGTCGCGCGCGATCCAGCCGGGGAAGGCGGTCGTCTCCTGGTCCATGCATCCCACGGTAGAAATCCGGAACCTGGCAGGGAAATGCCCGTCGCAGCGACGCCATGCGCGAGGGGCATAGCTGGGTAGGCTGCCGGACATGGAGGTCGAACTGCGGCATCTGCGCGCGTTCGTGACGGTCGCGACGTGCGGCACGTTCACGGCCGCGAGCCGCGAACTGCTGATCACCCAGCCAGCGCTCACGCGCACGATCCAGCAGCTCGAGGAGTCGGTTGGAACGCGCCTGCTGGAACGCACGCCGCACGGGGTCGAGCCGACCGAGGCAGGCGGCGAACTGCTCGGCCGGCTCCGGGCCGTGCTGCGCGATCTCGACACCGCACTCGCCGCGGCGGGCGGAAACGCCGGGCTGCGGATCGGGTTCCAGTGGGCGCTGCCGGATCCGTGGGCGAGCGATCTGCTGGCCGCCTTCGAAACCGCGACCGGTGCGACGGCCACTCTCCTGCGCCGCGACGACATCGTGGCCGCCTTGCATTCCGGCGACGTCGACGCGGCGCTGGTCCGCGGCGACGTCGACGCTTCCGGGATCAGCGGAACGGTGCTGTTCGAGGAGGATCGGCTGGCCGCGGTCGCCGCGAGTTCGGAACTGGCGGCGCGTGCGGAACTGGACTGGGCGGAGCTGGCCGCGCATCCGGTCGTCGTGAACACCGTCAGCGGCGCGACCAGTCCGCTCGACTGGCCGCCGGAGAACCGGCCCGCGCAGGTGATCCGGTGCGGCAGCTACGACGAATGGCTCACGATCATCGCGTCCGGGCGGGCCGTCGGGTCGACCACCACGTCCGCCGCCGAGGCGCACACCCACGCGCGCGTCGCGCACCTCCCGCTGCGGAACGCGCCGCGGGTCGCGCTGCGCCTGCTGTGGCCGACGCGCCGGTCAAGCGATCCGTTGCTGCGCCGGTTCAGCGAGCTGGCCCATTCCGTTCAGCGAGCGTCGTAGTCCGCACGGGCCTTTTCGATCTTCGCCAAATGCCCGACGCTCCATTCCAGCAACGGCGCGGTCGCTTCGCGGAGAGTCCGGCCCATCGCCGTCAGCTCGTAGGAAACGTGCGGCGGCATGACATTGCGGACAGTCCGGGTGAGGATCCCGTCGCGTTCCAGGTCCCGCAGCGTGACGGTGAGCATCCGCTGGCTGATCCCCTCGATTTCCCTTTTGAGTTCAGTGAACCGCCGCGGTCCGTCGCGCAGCGTGCGGACGATCAGCAACGCCCATTTGTCGCCCACGATCTCCAGGACCACTCGGGTGCGGCACACGTCGTCGGCCATGGTTACCTCCGGAGAACCGGGGCACTGATTAGTGCCTTATTGCCCGCCGCCGCGCGGGCGATCACAATGGTTCTCGAACAGTACCGGGTTACTTCCGGTAACCGCAAAGCCTCGAGGAATCCTGACTATGACGACGTTTGTGCTGGTCCACGGCGCGTGGCACAGCGGCCGGGCGTGGGACCGGGTGGTCCCGCTGCTGGAATCGGCCGGGCACCGGGTGCTCGCGCCCTCGCTGACCGGCTACGGCGACAAGAAACACGTGCTCAGCCCCGAAATCGGGCTCGACACCCATGTCCAGGACATCGTGGAACTGCTCCGCGGCGAGGAAGACGTGGTCCTGGTCGGCCACAGCTACGCCGGGCTGGTCATCTCGTCGGCCGCCGACGAGGTCCCGGACCGGGTCGCCGAACTGGTCTATCTCGACGCGATGGTCCCCGAGGACGGCGAAACCGCGGTCGACGTCCAGCCGGTCAGCCAACGCCTCATCGACCTCGCCGCACAGCACGGCGACGGCTGGCGCGTCCCGCCGCTGCCGGAGCGGCCCGCGCCGTTCGGGCTGTTCGGCGTCACCGACCCGGCCGACGTCGCCTGGCTGCGCGAAATGCTCTCCGACCAGCCGGTGCGCTGCCTGCAACAGCCGGTGCGGCTCGACAATCCAGCCGCGCGCGCGATCCCGCGGACGCACATCCACTGCGTCGGCGCGACCCCGGAAGGCATCACCCGCCGCCCGGTCCCGGCGATCCAGCCCAACGGGACGCCGGCGCAGGTGTGGGAGCTGCCGACCGGGCACGACTGCATGATCACGATGCCGGTCGAGCTGAGCGAACTGCTGCTGAAGCTCGCCTAGTCCTCGCCGCCCCTCCCCCGTCAGAAGTCCGTGAAGGGCTCCCTGAGAGGGTTTTGTGGAACCTGGACGGTCAGTCGTCGTGGTCTTCGGCTGGGCGGCGTGCTGCTTCGGTTTCGATGGGGCCGCGGGGTTTGATGTGTTCGTCGGCGAGGCGGGCGGCCATCAGCCGGGTCATCGCGAACTGGATCATCGCTCCGGCGTGGGCGGTTGTGCGTTCGTAGTCGCGGGTCAGCGTCTCCCGCCTCGCGAGCCAGCCGAAGGTTCGTTCCACCACCCACCGTCTGGACAGCACCCGGAAGCCTCGCAGATCCGCGTTCCGGAGCACTGCCACGACCTCCACGTTTTCTTCCCGGCGGGCCCAGTCCACCAGCGTCGCGTCCTTGGAATTGACGTAGCCGCCCTCGACCCGCACCAAGCCAAGCAGCGGGAACCGTGCCCGGCTTCCGGCCAGCAGCCGCCGGGCTCCGGGCCGGTCCCGCACCGACGCCGACGTCACGGCTGCGGGTCGCGCCCGTCGCGGGCGCGGACTTCGTCGCGCAGCAGGTCGTGCACACGCACACCCGCTGACCAGAACAAAACTGATCGTGTCCACGACCAGCCGACGCGAATAGACCCGCGGCCGCCGGCCCAGACCCGGATGAGTCCGCGGCAGCAACGGCTCGACCACCGCCCACTGCGCATCCCTCAACGGCGAGCCATAAACCGGCTTGCACCTACACCCGCACACCCCACCCGATGATCACCATCGCCGCCCCGCCACCACAGCGGACACACCGAGCCGATCACCAGGTTTCACAACACCCTCTGAGGGAATCAGAGCCCTTCACGGACGGCGAATAACGACACCCGTCAGCCGAGCGCGCACTCCAGGAGCACCTCGGCCGCCGCGCGCGCATGGCGGCCGTAGTTCGCATCGCCGAGGACCATCGCGCGGCTCGCGGCTCCGTCTGCCAGCGTGACCAACTGCTCGGCGAGCGCGGCGGGATCGGCGGCCCCCAGCTCCGTGACGAGATCGGTGACCAGCCGGAGCATCAACAGCTTCTGCTCCCGCGCGTAGGCGTGCACCGCGCTGTCCGGGTCGGGGTACTCCGCCGCCGCGTCCACGAACAGGCAGCCGCGCACCGGCTCGAACTTCGGCAGCTCGAACATCGCGAGAAGCCGTTGCCGCGGCGGGAGATCCGCGCGGGTCAGCACGTCGTGCAGGGTGTCACCGGAGCGGATGAGGTCCTGAAGGTACGCGACGACCAGATCGTCCTTGACCGGGAAATGCAGGTACAGCGTCCGCTTCGACACCGGAGCCGCGGCGGCGACCTGCTCCATCGTCGTGCCGGTGATGCCGTGCCGGGCGAACAGGTCCGCGGCGGCGGCCAGCACGCGCTCGCGTCCGCCGCGACCGGCCCGGCGGGCCTTCTCCTCGACCATGCGGCCAAGTGTACAGAAACGTTTACTTAAGCCGCCGGAGCCTGCTACCGTCCTTAGGTATACGAAATCGTTTATCTAAGGAGCAGTCCCGATGCCCGCCACCGAACTCGCCGACGCCGCCGCGACCCTCATCCGCGGGCGGCGCGCGACCCGGTCGTTCCGGCCCGACCCCGTTCCGGACAGCACCCTCCGCGAGATCTTCGACCTCGCCGCCGCGGCACCGTCCAATTCCAACGCGCAGCCGTGGCAGGTCGAGGTCGTCAGCGGGGCGAAGCGGGACCAGCTCGCCGACGCACTGGTCGCCGCGCACGAGGCGGGTCGCCGATCGGTCGATTTCCCGTACAGCGAAGCGATTTACGAAGCCGTGCACCAAGAGCGCCGGGCCGCGGCGGGTGGCGCGTTGTACGGCGCACTGCAAATCGGCTTGGACGACCATGGCGCACGTGCCGCCTACGACGCCGAAAGCCTGCGCTTCTACGGCGCCCCGCACGTCGCGCTGCTGTTCGCGCCGGACACCGCCGAAGCCCGGCTCGCGGCGGACGTCGGGATGTACGGCCAGACCTTGCTGCTGGCCATGCAGGCGCACGGAGTTTCCATCTGCCCGCAAGGATTGCTGAGCTTCTACGCGGACACGGTCCGGGAAACTCTCGGCCTCGGCGGCGGGAAACTGCTGTTCGGGATCTCGTTCGGCTACGCCGATCGCGCCGCGCCGGTCAACCGGTTCGCGGTCGGCCGGGCCCCGCTCGCCGAGACCACGCGGTTCCACAGCTGAGCCGCAGGTCCGGCCGCACAACGAAAAGCCGGGCCGAGCGGGCCCGATGATCGCCGCGCGCACTGTCCCACGCGTGAGGCCGCGTCAGGCGGGTACCCGGGGCCAATGACGACCTCCCTCACCGCGCTGCCGACTGCCCGCGGCCCGGTTTCCGCCGCGTTGCTGGAGATGCTGCGCGAACCTGGCAGCCAGCCCGCCGTCGATCTCCGCGACGCCGACCCGTTCGGGGACGACCTCCACCTCGGCCTGCATCTCTGCTACGAACTGCACTACCGCGGGTTGCCGGGCGTCGACGCGGAACGGGAATGGGACACCGCTCTGCTGAGAGTCCGGGCAGAGCTGGAAAACACGTTCCGCTCGGCACTGCGCGACTCGGTTCCCGGCGGCTCCGGCCCGGACGCCGAATTCGACGCGCTGCTGACCGAACGCGACGCTGCCGGCGCTGTCGGTTTCCTGTTGGAGGAAGGCGAATGGCGGCACGTGCGGGAATTGTTCGCGCACCGCTCGATTTACCACCTCAAGGAAGCCGACCCGCACGCCTGGGTCATCCCGCGGCTGTCCGGTCCGGCGAAGGCGGGACTGGTGGCGGTCGAGTTCGACGAGTTCGGCGGCGGGCGCGCGGACCGGGTGCACGCCAAGCTGTTCGCCGACCTGCTCGCGGCGGCCGGCCTGCCCGAGGGCTACCTGGCGTTGCTGGAACACGTTCCCGCGCCGATGCTCGCGCTGGTCAACATGATGTCGATGTTCGGCCTGCACCGGGCGTCGCGCGGGGCGCTGGTCGGGCACTTCGCCGCCGCGGAGATCACCACCGCCCCGGGCGCGCGGCGGATGGACCGGATCCTGCGCCGCCTCGGCGCGCCCGCGGCCTGCCGGTTCTTCTACACCGAACACATCGAGGCCGACGCGGTGCACGAGCAGGTCATGCGGCACGAGGTCGTGGGCGGGCTGCTGGCCGGGGAACCGGAACTGGCGGCGGACGTCGTGTTCGGCGTCCAGGCCACCGGGTTCCTGGAGGCTCGGCTGGACCAGCATCTGCTCGGCCGCTGGCGGGCGGGGCTGTCGTCGCTGCGCCAGCCGCTGCCCTGACCGGCCCTTGCCCTACGGGGAACGGCCTGGTCGCGCGGATCCGCGCGACCAGGCCGCCGCGTCAGCCGTCCTGATCCCGGACCCGCTTCCGGTGGCTCGTGTCGCACCACGGAAACCTCTTGCTGCGCCGGCAAGCGCACACCGCGACGACGAACCGGTCCGACCGCACCGTCCGACCGTCCGAAGCGGACACCTCCACCGGGCCCTCCACCAGGACCGGTCCGCCCGGCACCACCCGGACCCGGCGTTCATCGCGCGGCACGGAGCACCACCAGTTCCTCCGAGCGGTCGCCGGGCCGCAGGAATCCGCGTTCGGTCAGGTAGTCCAGCCGTCCGGACACCACCGGCCCGAACGGCACTCGCGCCCGCGCCAGCACCTCGCTGCGCAATCCGCCCGCCGCCAGCGCGAACCGGGTCTTGTCCACATCGGACATCGTCGACTGCACCAGGTAAAGCGCACCGGTACGGGTCAGCAGCGAAGGCGCGGCGGCGCACAACGGGTCCAGCATCGCGCGGCCGTCCGGTCCGGCGTCCCAAGCGCGGGTCGAGCGGACCGTCGGCGTCGGCGAAGGCACGTACGGAGGATTGGCGACCACGATGTCGTACGGTCCGGTTTCGGCCATCTCTTCGAGCCCACCGTGGAGCAGGCCGATCGGCAGCGCCCGCAGCACGGTGTTCATCCACGCGGAAGCCAAGGCCCGCATCGAGATGTCGGCCGCGACGACCGCGGCACCGGTCCGGGCCAAGGCGACCGCCAGCGCGCCGCTGCCGGTTCCCACGTCCGCGCAACGCATTCCGCACCCGATGCGCGGGTCCTCCGCCAGCACGCCGGCGAGCAAAGCGGTGTCCTCTTGCGGACGGTAGACCCCGGGCAGGCGGAATAATCTGCCCAGCGGCCGGGCCTCCGCTTCGGTGCGCACAGACGTCGTCATGGCGGTCCTCCATCTCGGTCGGGCCGCCGGGATACCCCAGTCCGTTCAGGACAAACAGCGTTTTCCGCCGCACCGCCCCGAAATCACCCCACTCCGGTCGCGCGGCGGCACCACGATCTCGCCGTCGCCCGCGCGCCCAGGGTTCTCCGTGGACGAAGTGGCCGACCCCGCGCGCCTGGGCCATTTCCCGCCCGTTCGCCACCCGGCGCACGCCCTCCGAGGGGGAAAGCGAGACTATCCGCAACGGACAGGGCGCCTCCGGCGACGAACACGACGCCGCCGCCCCGCAGCAAGACCGGTGAACCTCGCCGTCAGCGGGACGGCTCGCACGCCTCCCGCGCCGGCACCCCGCAGCCGAGCCGGGCCCAGACCGTCTTGCCGCCGGAATGCTCGTGCACGCCCCAGTCGTCGGCGAGCCGGTCGACGAGCAGCATTCCCCGGCCGCGCGCCCGTTCGTAGTCCGGCGGGCGGACCCGCGGGCGGCCGGGCTCCGGATCGTCCACTTCGATCACCACGACGCACGGCCGGGACAGCACCGTCAATCGCGCATAGCAGGGGCCCGAGGTGTGCTCGTAGGCGTTGGAGGCGAGTTCCTCGACCACCATCAGGACGTCGGCGAGATGATCCGGCGACAGGTGCCCCAGCGATTTGCCCGCCCACGCGCGCACCCGCGGCAGCGCCGAGACGCCGGTGCCGCGCAGATCCAGCACCCAGGGCTCGTCGTCCGGGCCGGTCACCGCCGGTCCCTCTTCCACAGGCCGGGACAAAAGGCCCCCTCTCCGGCCGACGGCGCGACGGCGCGCGGGGACCTGTCCGTGCCGGAAAACGCCGCCGCGCTTGCCCGCCCCTCGCCGCAGCCGCTTGACATCACGTGGGGAAGTCCCCTTCTCGTTCTCGACTTCGCCGGTGCCTTCTCGGGCGTACCCGGACAGGGCCGACTTCACACCTGTTGGCGCGCATCTCTGGACCTCGGAGCCGGTTCGGTTACTGTCGCTGCATGCCGCCTCACGCGCCGGAGCCCGAATCGCGCACTCGCCTCGCCGAAATCCTCGGCACCGGGGCGAGCAGCGGCGACCTCGGCGAGGAGCTCACGAAGATCCTCGCCCGGACTTGCACCGTCCTCGACGTCGACACCGCGACCGTGCTGCGGCACGAGTCCCGGTGGGCGCGCCTTGTCGCCGTCGCGGCCGCCGGGCTCGAGGAGGAGGTCTACCAGGGGGTCCAGGTGCCGGTCGGGGCGGGGTTCGCCGGAGCCGTCGCCGCGCGCCGGCAGCCGGTCGTCATCGACCGGGTCGACAAGACCACGGTGCTCAACGCGCTGCTGTCCGAACGCGGCCTGCACACCATGCTCGGCGTCCCGATGCTGGCCGGGACCGAACTGGTCGGCGTGCTGCACATCGGAGCCGTGCGGGAGCGCCGCTTCAGCACCACCGACATCGAAACTTTGCGGCTGCTGGCCGACCGGCTGGCCGCTGTGCTGCAGGCGGAGACCATGCACCAGAACCAGGCCGCGACCATCGCCCTGCAGCGGAGCCTGCTCCCCGGCGTGCTGCCGGTCATCGACGGGCTGCGCATGGCCGCCCGCTACGTGCCGGGCGCGGAGGCCGGGCTCGGCGGCGACTGGTACGACGTCTTCCGGCTTCCCGGCGACCAGACCGGCATCGTGATGGGCGACGTCTCCGGGCACGGCCTCGAAGCCGCGGTCATCATGGGGCGGCTCCGCAGCGCTCTGCGCGCGTACGCGCTCGACTGCGACGATCCCGCCGAAGTCCTCGCCAAGCTGGACCGCAAGGCCAACCACTTCGAGCACGGCGTGATGGCGACGGTCGCGTACGGCGTGCTCAGACCCGGACACGAAAGCATGGCGCTGTCGCTCGCCGGGCACCTGCCGCCGATCGTGGCGACGCCGGGCGAACCGGCCGAACTCGTGGCGGCTCCGCCGGATCCGCCCGTCGGGCTGACCGTCGGGGCCACCGTGCAGCGGCGCACCACCGTCGTCGAACTGCCGCCGGGAGCCGTCGCCGTCTTCTACACCGACGGTCTCGTCGAGCGGCGCGACCGGCTCGTCGACGTCGGCATGGACCAGCTCGCCGAACTGGTCCGGCCGGAGGACCCGGAACGGGCCTGCGCCCGGATCATGGCCGCCATGGTGGGGTCCCGGCCCCCGCAGGACGACGTCGCACTCGTCGTGCTCCACCGCACCGCCGGGGCCGGAACGGACTGATCACCCGGCCAGCGCCTCTTCGAGCGTGCGGTACAGCGGCAGGCTCTGTTCCAGCCCGGTCAGCTGGATCGGCCGCAGGGTCGCCCGGCCGGACGCGACGATCCGCACCTCGGTGCCCTCCGGAGCCTCCCGGCACGCGGCCAGCAGCACGGTCAGCCCCGCCGAGGCGAGGAAGTCGACCCCGGTCAGGTCCAGCACCAGCACCGGGGGCCGCCCGGAGACGGTTTCGGCGACCGCGGCCGTCAATTTCGGGGCGGTCCCGAGGTCCAGGTCCCCGTTCAGGGCCAGCACCGCCGCGGGAGAGCGGTCGGCCCGGTCGATCGCCAGCGAACCCGGCGGGTCGATCACCGGGTCGGTCAGCTCACTCATCGCTCTTTCCCTCCTCAGGAAGCCCGGCGCGCTCGCGTCCGGGCAGGAAAAGTACGCGGCTGGCTGCTCAACCGCGAATAGCATGACTCATGACGGCGGCCACGCACGAATGCCGTCGCGGAAATGATCTCGGATCACCGGAGCACCGGCAGCGCGGGGGCGCCCGTGATGCGACGTTCGGCTCATTGCGCGCGGACGCGGCTCCTGGTCTCGTGCTCGCCGATCCGTTCTGCCAGCCGGGCTGATCGCGGACGGCCGCGACGCACGGCCGGCCGGCGCACTCGCCCGGCGAGCCGCCACGACCCGGACCGCCCGCACTCCCCCGCCCCGGCTCACTGCGCCCGCCCGCGCCGCTGCCCCGCCGCGTCCTGGCGCAACCGGTCGGTGTGCTCGCCGATCTCCCCGACCCGGTCCGCCAGCGCGGCGTGCCGCGATTCGAGATGCGCGCGCACGTCCGCCAGCGGCCGCAGCAGGTTCGTGACATCGTCCTCTCCCAGCGCGACGCCGAGCCGGTCGGCGCTTTCCTGTCCCGCGGGGTCCAGATCCGGCGCGGAGCTGGCTTCGGCGGCCAGCCGCCGCAGCACCGCCGCGTTGCGCCGCGCCCAGTCCGCGACCGCCCGGTCTCCCGCGCGGCGGTCGCGTTCGGCGTGCACTCGGGCCTCGCCGGTGGTCTCCCCGGTCGCCGACGGCCGCAGCCGCAGGTACCGGCGTTCGGCGGCCTGCCTGCTCGCCACGCCCAGCGCCGGGGCCAGCGCGGCCCAGCTCGCGCCCGCCTCCCGCGCGGCCGCGATCAGTTGCGGCTCCCACTCGCCGAGCTGGTCGCGCAGCGCCCGCAACGCGGACAGCGCGGCCAGCGACCGTTCGGCCGCCGCGCCGTCGTCCCGGGCGGCCAGCACCGCCTCGCGGACGCCTTCGACCAGCAGGGCGGGGTCCACCTCCGCCATCGCGTCATCCTCTCGACGACTAGGCAGTTGTCATCATTTCGACGACATGCTAGAAGAAAGGAGCGTCCCTGTCGAGCGGTGGAGGTGCATCCGGATGACCGGCCGGTCCCGCGGGCCGATTGGCCGCGCTCCGCAGGTTTCCCGTGCCCCTTCACCGGGAATCAGATCCGGACCGCCCGCCAGGGCGCGCCCCGGCCGCTAGCCGGAGAACCCCACGCGGTCCCTCGCGCGGAGCGGGCCACCCCCGCTCCGCGCCAGCCCTTCGCGCGAGAAAGGCGTTGTCCCCGTGTCCATGCCGCTGCACACCGCCCAGACCAGCCCGTCGCACCCCGCCGCGGCGCGATTGTGGAATTACCTCGCCGACGTCACCGGCGCACTGGGCATCGGCCTCGAGTCCTGCACCGTCGACCACGACACCCCGGTGTCGGCCTACGTCGCCCTCGACGGCCGGCTGCCCGCCTACCCCGGCCGCGACGTCGCCCTGCTGTGGGACGAGATCCACGGCTGGGCCGCCGCCGTGGAAACCCATTCCGGCGAGGACCTCATCGTCATCCGCTACCTGGGCGGGCCCTCGGTCGCCCCGCCCGCGTCCCGGGTCGCCGAGTTCGCCGCCGCGGTGCGCGACGACGACCACCGGATCGGCTGCCTCGCACCGCCCGAAATCCGGACGCTCGGCACCCCGGCCGACCTCGACGCCGTCCTCGGCGAGACGGGGTGACCGGCGTCTTGCCGTCCGCGAACGTCCACTGTGGACGTTCCGGTTCGGCGCCGCCGCGCACCAGGCAGCCAAGATCATGACCGAGTTCGAAGCCGAGCGGAGGATGCCCGCGACGGCGGACCACGTGTACGCCGTCGCCGCCGACGCCGCGCACCTGAACGAATGGCTGCCCGGCCCGGTCGCCGCGCCCCCGGCCGGGCACGGCGACCGGCTCCGGCTGGAATGGAGCGGCGGCTGGCTCCAGGTCGCGTCCGGCGAGGCGGGCACGAGCCACGCGACGCTGCACCTGTCGGTTCCGGCCGGTCAGCGCGCCGGCGACGTGCCCGCGCGCCTGCGCGAGGCCCTCGACCGGCTCGCCGTTTTGTCCGGCTCGCCCGGCTGAACCCGCCGCCGGGTCCACAATGGACTGTGGCCGGTTCGTTTTCCGTCGCACGGAACAGGAACGTCACGCCGAGCGGTGGATCGGATACTCTGCGCCAAGGAGTTGATGGTCCCATGCTGGTGCGGAAGGAAATTCTGCCGGGGCCTCGCCGAAACAGCACGGAACGGAACCGGCACGCGATCGACTGCGTCGTCGACAGCCTGCTGCGATGTCTTCCTCTGGCCGAGCAATCCCGGCTGGGCATCGTCGTGCCGAGCCGGGGCCGCACGTGCGACCGGGAGGCCCTCCTGATGGAGATCTCGTTGCGTACCAGGCGTTCCCCGCACGCGGCGAGATACCTGGTCCGCGCGGTCTACTCGGCACTCGGGCACACCTCCCCGGAGCTCGCCTCCCGGGTGCGCGCGGGCGTGAGCCCGGACGTGCTGGTCCTGCTGGGCGGGACGCGGCAGCCGTGCGCGTGGTCGCGGGAAACGCCGCCGCGCCGCGACGGCGGGTGACCGGAAGGCGTCCGCGGCGCGCATTTCCGTTTAAGCCCAGGTGAACTGCCGGATCCCGGCGGCGTTGACCAGCCGCCCGAAGGCCAGTTCCGGGAAGTGCGCGGGCGCGAACACGTCGCCGGACGCTTCGAGTTCGGCCGCGAGCCGCTGCCGCATCGCGGTCGCCGCGGGCCGGTCCACATCGAACATGCCCTCCCATTCCGGGTCGGTCAGCTCGCCCACCGTGTGCAGGACGTCGCCGAGCAGCAGGGCGCGTTCACCGGCGTCGCTGACGACGAACACCGTCGAGCCGGGAGTGTGGCCGGGTGCGGGGCGCGCGATCAGCCCCGGTGCCAGTTCGGTCTCCCCGTCGAAGGTCTCGACCTGGCCGGTGATCGGCGCGAACGTCCGCAGCACCGCCGGATCCGCGGTCTCGCCGGTCGTGAAGTACGCCCAATCGGCGGCGTGCATCCGGAAGGTCGCTCTCGGGAAAACGGCTTCGTCGCGCACGGTCGACCAGCCGACGTGGTCCACGTGCAGGTGGGTGAAGACCACATCGGTGACGTCGTCGGGCGCGACCCCAGCGCGACGCAGGTTGTCGAGCAGGCCGCCGGTGGCGAAGCCGTCGTGGTCGAAGCCCGGCCCGGTCCCGGCGTCGACCAGCACCGTCCGGTCGCGCAGCCGGAGGAGGAACGATCCGACGTCCATCCGGATCCGGCCGTCGGCGTCCACCGGCTGATGGCGGCAATCCCATCGCGCGCCCCGGGCGTGGACCACTGTGCCCGCCAGCGGCAGCCGGGCGGTTCCGTCGAGGATCGGGACGATGTCGATGGCGCCGATTTTCATTCCAGCTCCTCGCTTTCCGGCCGTTCGCGTCCGACAGTACCGATTCGATGATCTTGTCCTCCGGCGTCCAGCAGGTGGGAGTTGCCGTTCCGGCAAGATCACGTGCGCCGCGGACCCGGCTCCGGCGACCCTGGACGCACCCCGACCCGAGGAGCCGACCGATGACCACCGAAGCGACCCTGTTCTGGGACGAAGTGCACGCCGCCCGGCCGCCCGCCGACCCGCGGCCGAACGCCCGGCTCGTGGAAGCCGTCTCCGCTCTGCCGCCCGGCGACGCGCTCGACCTGGGCTGCGGCAACGGCGGCGACGCGCGCTGGCTCGCCGGCCGGGGATGGAACGTGACCGCCACCGACATCTCGGCCGTCGCGGTCAACCGCCTCGCCGGGACGCGGATCACCGCGGTGCGGCACGACCTGCGGGTCAGCTTCCCGCCCGGCGAATTCGACCTCGTGTCCGCGCACTACCTGCAGACCCCCTTCGAACTGGACCGGACGACGGTCTTGCGCACCGCCGCGCACGCCCTGCGCCCGGGCGGCCGGTTGCTGGTCGTGGACCACGGTTCGAGCGCGCCGTGGTCGTGGAACCAGGACCCGGACGCGCGTTTCCCCGGTCCGGAGGAGATCGCCGCCGACCTCGCCCTCGATCCGGCCGAATGGACCGTCGAGCTCGCCGGCTCCCCCACCCGCCTCGCGACCGGACCGGACGGGCAGACCGCCGAGGTCGTCGACCATGTCCTGCTGATCCGCCGCGCCGCCTGAATCCCAAGGAGAACCGCTGTGCCTCGCCGTCGCGACACCCCGCCGCCCCGCACCGGAAGCAGCGAAACCGAAGTGCTGCGCGGATTTCTCGACTATCTCCGCGCCTCAGTCGCCGCCAAGGTCGACGGTGCGCCGGAACCCGAGGCCCACGCCGCCGCGGTGCCGTCCGGCACGAATCTGCTCGGCCTGCTCAACCACCTGACTTTCGTGGAACGGTCGCTGTTTCTCGGCGAGACCGTCAAGAACTGGCCGTCGACCTTCCGTACGGAGGACAACGTCCCCGACGTCGTCGCCCGCTACCGGGCAACAGTGCGGCGAGCCAACGAACTTCTCGACGACTGCCCGGATCCAGCCGCCCCGATGCCCGGCCGCGACGGCCCGAGCGTCCGCTGGGCGCTGACGCACATGATCGAGGAAACCGGCCGGCACGCAGGCCACGCCGACATCCTCCGCGAGCTGATCGACGGCTCCACCGGACGCTAAAACCAACAGCGCCAACACTTCGCCCCCCACCACCACCAACTCGACCCCAACGCGGGATCGCGTCGGCGTCCGGAGGGGCAGTGCGCACGGCCCCCCGGGCCGGGTGCACTGCCCCTCCGGACGCCGACTTAAAGGCGATCCCGCCCGCGACGGCGAAGCCGTCGCCATCAAACACCGCGATCCCGCCGCGACGGCGAAGCCGTCGCCATCAAACACCGCGGCGCCATCAAACACCCCCGGCGCCATCAAACACCCCCGCGCCCTCAAACACCCCCGGCTCGCCTCTATCCCCGACTGGCCGACGGCAGCAACCAAGGCACCAGCCGCACATAACACACCATGCCGATCACCTCCACCAGCGTCTGCGTCACCACCGCGACCGGCGCGGCCGCGAACTCGTCCGGCAGTGCCAGCGCCAGCGGAAGCACCACCAGCGAGTTCCGCGTGGCCCCGGTGAAGACGATCGCCCGCCCGGCCGGAACGTCCACTCCGGACAGCCGCGCGACCCCGAGCCCGGCGAACGCCATCACCACCAGGAAAACCACGTAGAACGGAACCACCGACGCGACCGGGCCGAGTCCGTTGTGGAGTTTCGGGGTCTGCGACGCGACGACCGTCGCCAGCGTCGCGGCCATCAGCGGCACCATCACTGTCCCGGCCGCGTCGGCGAACCGGCGTCCGGCCGCGTGCCTGGCCGCCCACGCTTGGGTGAGCCAGGCCAGCGTCAGCGGGAGCACGATCAGCACGAGGAAAGCTTCGAGGAACGGCCCGGCCCGCACGACCTTCGCCAGGTCCGCGCCGAGGAAAAGATACAAGAACCCGGGCAGCAGGAGCATCTGTGCGAGCAGCAGCAACGGCGTCGCGGCGAGCAGGCGGCGGCTGCTGCCTCCGGCCAGGCCGCTGAAGACGATGACGTAGTCGACGCACGGGGCCAGCAGGACGAGCAGCATGCCCAGCCGCAACGCCTGCCCCACCGGGAAGAAGGCGAACATCGCCGCGACGACCAGCGGCACAACCACGAAGTTCACCGCCAGCGCGGCGCCGAGGAACCGGCCGTCGCGCAGCGACCGGCCCAGTTCGGCGACGGGCACCTGCAGGAACGTGACGTACAGCAGCGCCGCCAGCACCGGGTTGATCGCCGGTTCGAGCCCCGGCCCGGCCGCCGGGGCCAGCCAGCCGAGCAGCGCTCCGACGGCCAGCGCGCCGAGGTAGACAGCGACCTGGTGCCGTTCCATCCGCGACACCAGGCCGGATGATTGCGACAACGGGCGCGCTCCTTCACGAATGCCAGGTACCGGACCAGGATAGCGATCAACACGCCCGCCCGGGGAAAGCTACCGTCTTGACGAAATCCTAACGCTCGCAAGACCCGTCTTAATACCCTCCTGACGCAAGAGAAGAACCCATTTCTTAACGCATTTCAGAATGGGATTGATGTCGCCGCACAGCGCGTGCGAGACGGGTCGCGCGTGCATGCTGAGCCCGTGACAGACACGGAAGAACCCCAGCGCCGCCTGGAACCGGGCGCGTTCGGCTACGCGGTGAAGCGGCTGTTTCTCGGCAAACCGCTCATCAACGCGCAATTGACGCACGAACGCCTTTCCAACACGACCGCATTGGGCGTGCTTTCCCCGGACGCGATCTCGTCGTCGGCGTACGGCACCGAACAGATCCTGGTCGAACTGCTCCCCTGCGCCGGGCTCGCCGCGTTCAGCCTGGTGCTGCCCGTCACCGGCGTGATCCTGGTGATCCTGGTGCTCGTCGCCGCGTCCTACCGGCAGGTCGTGATGGCCTACACGCGCGCGGGCGGGTCGTACGTCGTCGCGAGGGAGAACTTCGGGCCGCGCGTCGCGCAGGTCGCCGCGGCGGCGTTGCTCATCGACTACATCGTGACCGTCGCCGTGCAGACCTCGGCGGGCACGGTCGCCGTCGTATCCGCGATTCCGGCGCTCGGACCGTACAGCCTGGAAATCACCATCGCGATCGTCATCCTGCTCTGTTACGCCAACCTCCGCGGCCTGCGCGAAGCGGGCCGTCCGTTCGCGATCCCGACCTATCTGTTCTCCGCGCTGATGCTCGTGATGATCGTGGTCGGCCTGGTCAAGGCGATGACGGTCGGACTGCCGGCCTACGACGCCGCCCACCTGCCCGGCACGGTGCCGGTCCGGCACGGCGACGGCCTCATCGCGGGCGCGACGGTTTTGGTGCTGCTGCGGGCTTTCGCCAACGGCGGTTCGTCGCTGACCGGGGTGGAAGCCATCTCCAACACGGTGTCCGCGTTCCGCAGCCCGCGCGGGCCCAACGCCCGCAAGGTCCTCGTCACGATGGCCGTCATCCTCGGCATCCTGGTCGGCGGTGTGTCACTGCTCGCCTTCTTCACCCACGCGACGCCGTACGCCAGCGGTTACCCGTCGGTGGTCTCCCAAGAAGCCCGCGCGGTGTTCGGCGACGGCTGGTTCGGACAGGCGATGTTCGTCGCGATCCAGACCGCGACGGCGCTCATCCTCTACACCGGTGCCAACACCAGCTTCAACGGCTTCCCGTTCCTCGCCAGTTTCGTTGCCAGCGACCGTTTCCTGCCCCGGCAGCTGACGACGCGCGGGCACCGGCTGGTGTTCTCCAACGGCATCCTCGTGCTCACCGTGCTCGCCGTCGCGCTGCTGTTCTTCTCCGGCGGCACGGTGACCGCGCTGGTGCCGTTCTACGCGATCGGCGTGTTCACCGGCTTCGCCATGGCCGGATACGGCATGACCAGACACCATCTGCGGCTGCGCGAGCAGGGCTGGCGGTTCAAGCTCTCGGTCAACCTCGCCGCCGGGATTCTGTCCACTGTGGTCGTCGGCATTTTCGCCATCGCGAAGTTCACCGAAGGCGCCTGGCTGGTCGTGGTGGTGTTCCCGATCCTGGTGTTCGTCCTGATCAGGCTCAACCGCGAGTACCGCGCCGAAGCCGCCGTGCTCGAACGGATCACCGCCACCCGCGCCAACCCGACGCGATACGCGCGCCACCAGGTCTTCGTGCTGGTCAACACGATCGACCTGGCCGTCCTCGAAGCGCTGCGCTACGGCAAGAGCCTCCGTCCGGACAAGATCACCGCCGTGCACTTCGTGATCGACGCGCAAGCCGCCGAACGCCTGCGCGCCCGCTGGGAAGAACTCGGCATGAAGACCGGCCTGCGGCTGATCGACGTACCCGACCGGCGGATCGCCCGCGCGGCTTACACGTTGGTGCAGAAGGCGATCGCCGGCGCGGAACGGACCAGCGTCACCGTGCTCCTGCCGCGGCGGAGCTACGCACCCTTGCTCGGACGGCTGCTGCACGACCGCACCGCCGACCGGATCGCCCGGATCGTCAGCCGCGTCCCGCAAGCCGCCGCGACAATCGTGCCCTACGACGTGCAGACCCGCATCCGCACGCTCATGCCGCACCTGCCCGAGGAACGCACCACCGCGGCAGTCGAACGGCTGCTGACCCGCCTCGGCTCCACGCAGAAGGAAGAACTGACCCCCAGCGCCCTCGCGGAACTGCGGCCCGGAACCGACGTCAGCGTCGACGGCAGGCTCCAGGAGCTCGCACTGTCCGAAGAGGACACTCGCGGACCGGTGCTCACGGCGCGGCTCACCGACGACACCGCGACGGTCGCGCTGGAATTCAGCCAAGCCCGCCCCGACCTCGAACCCGGCCAGGTGCTGCGCGTGACCGGCCGGGTGAGCGAGGGAACCCCGCTGGTCATCCGCGATCCGGTCTGCCACATCCTCGAAGCCGCCGGGGAAGAGGAGGAAGACCGCTCCCGCGCCGAGTGATCAGCCCGACAGTCCACTGAGGATCGCGTCGATCCCGAACCCGAACGCCTCGTCCGAATCCCCTTCGTGCGCCGGATCTTCCTCGACGATCCCGGCACGCACCAGTTCGGCGTGGTTCTGTTCCTCCGAGACGAAACCGAGTACATAGTGGACAACGGTCCGCGCCGCCCACTCGGCGCGCCGCTCGTCGAACCTCCCGGTGAACAGCTGGCGCAGCGCGTGCGTGGGCACCAGCAGATCCGGCCGGTACGCCTGCACGAACGACACCACCTCGGCGCCGTCGCGGACTTGCAGCAGTGCCGAGCGGAAGCCCTCGGCCGCCTCGCGCGGGTCCTTCGCCACCACCGGCAGCCCCTTCAGGATCCGCGCGGCGACGACGGCGAGCAGCTCCTGTTTGTTGGCGACGTGGTAGTACAGCGCGCCCGGCTGGACCCCCAGGTCGAGGGCCACCCGCCGCATCGACAAGCTGCTCAGCCCGGCGTCGGCCAGCAGCTCGTACGCCCGGTCGACGATCTGGTCTCGCGTCACCTTCACCCCTCTCATTCTGCCCGCCGCTTGCTTCGCGCCGATCGGCCGCCTAGGATTTGATAGGTGTTCAAAACCTTCGACGACCTGGCCGACCGGCAGCTGGCCGGCGGCGTACTCGACCGAACCGACGCCCGCGCGGTGCTGGAAGCGCCGGACGAGGACGTGCTCGGCCTGGTCGCGGCGGCCGGGCGGCTGCGGCGCGCGCACTTCGGCAACCGGGTCAAGGTCAACTACCTCGTCAACCTGAAATCGGGCCTGTGCCCCGAGGACTGCGGGTACTGCTCGCAGCGGCTCGGGTCGTCCGCGCAGATCCTCAAGTACTCGTGGCTGTCCGCCGAGGAAACGGCGCGCCAGGCGAGCGCGGGCGTCCAGGGCGGCGCGTCGCGGGTGTGCCTGGTGGCGAGCGGGCGCGGGCCGAGCGACCGCGACGTCGACCGCGTCGCCCAGGCCGTCGAGGCGGTGAAGTCCGCGCATTCCGGCGTGGAGGTGTGCGCGTGCCTCGGGCTGCTCAAGGACGGCCAGGCCGAGAAGCTGCGCGAAGCCGGGGTCGACGCCTACAACCACAACCTCAACACCAGCGAGTCGCGGTACTCCGAGATCTGCACGACGCACGGGTACGACGACCGCGTGGACACCGTCGAAAAGGCCAAGTCCGCCGGGCTTTCCGCGTGCTCCGGCCTGATCGTCGGCATGGGCGAGACCGACGACGAGCTGATCGACGCGATCTTCGCGCTGCGCGACATCGGCAGCGATTCGATCCCGGTCAACTTCCTGATGCCGTTCGAGGGCACGCCGCTCGCCGGGACGTGGGAGCTGAGCCCGTTGCGCGCGCTGCGCATCCTCGCACTGGCGCGATTCGCTTGCCCGGCAACGGAAGTCCGGATGGCCGGCGGTCGCGAAATGCACCTGCGGTCGCTGCAGCCGCTCGCGCTGCACGTGGTGAACTCGCTGTTCCTCGGCGACTACCTCACCAGCGAGGGCCAGGCCGCGAAGGCCGACCTGGAGATGATCGCCGACGCCGGGTTCGAGGTCCTCGGCGCGGGCGAGCAGCAGCAGGCCGAGCACTCCGCGCCCGCGCTGCGGGAACGCGGGGCGGGCACCGCCGCCGCACCCAACGCGTGACCGCCATGGTGTCGATGCACGACTGGCTCACCGCCGCCGAGCGGGACCGGCACGTCGCCGGTCTCGTCCGGCGGACCGATGACCGACGGCACCCGCGAGAGTCCACATTGGACCTCGCGTCGAACGATTATCTGAGCCTCAGCACCGATCCGCGACTGCGCGCGGCCTCCGTCCAAGCCGTCGAGAAGTACGGCGCGGGCGCGGGCGCGTCACGAGTCGTCACCGGCACCACGCCATGTCACACGGAACTGGAACGCGAGCTCGCCGACCTCACCGGGCAACCGGCCGCGCTCGGATTTTCCAGTGGCTACACGGCGAACATCGGCGTCATCACCGCACTCGGCTCGCCGGACACGCTGCTGATCACCGACGCGCACATCCACGCGTCGCTGATCGACGGCGCGCGGCTGTCCCGCTCCCCCGTCGCGATCTGCCCGCACGGCGACCTGGACGCGCTCGCGCGACTGCTGCGCGACCGGTCGCAGGAACGGGCGATCGTAGTCGTCGAGTCGATCTATTCCGTGCTCGGCGATGCCACGGATCTCGTTGGCACCGCAGCATTGTGCGCCGAGCACAACGCATTCCTGGTAGTGGACGAAGCACACGGCATCGGCGTCGCGGGCAACGGCCGGGGCGCGGTGCACGCGGCTGGTCTCGCCGGCGCGCCGCACGTCGCGGTGACTGCCACCTTGTCGAAGGCATTGGGCGCACAGGGCGGCGCGGTGCTGGGATCGCCGCTGCTGCGCGAACATCTGGTCAATACCGCGCGAACGTTCATCTTCGACACCGGCCTCGCCCCCGCCGCGGCGGCGAGTGCGGCGGAAGCGTGCCGGATCATCGCGGCCGAACCTTCGCGGGTCGAGGATCTGCACCGCGCCGCGGTCGCGATCGCCGACGCCGCAGGGGTTTCGCGGGCGCCAGGCGCGGTGCAGTCGATTCCCGCCGGCTCTCCGGAGCAGGCCGTCGCCGCCGCGAACCTGTTGTACGAACAGGACATCGTCGTCGGCTGCTTCCGCCCGCCGAGCGTCCCGGACGGCATTTCCCGGCTTCGGCTAGTCGCGCGCGCCGGGGTTGACCTGGACCGCGCTCAAGACGCCGCGCGGCTCGCCTCCCAGTGGTCGCGCGCCGCGAGCATCGTCTGACCGCTTCCGCAGCAGCGCATCGACCGCCAGCGCGCCCGGTCCGGTGAAGACCAGCAACAGGAAAGCCCAGCAGAACATCGCCGCGGACTCGCCGTGGTTCTGCAGCGGCAGCAAGCCGTCCGGCTGGTGGACGACGAAGTACGCGTACGCCATCGAGCCGGACGCGAGCAGCGCCGCGATCCGGGTGCCCACCCCGATGGCCACCAAAAGGCCGCCCACGAGCTGGATCACCGCCGCGTACCAGGACGGCCACGCGCCGACCGCGACGGTTCCGCCCTTCGGGCCGCCGCCGAAAATCCCGAACAGCGCCGCCGCCCCGTGGGCCGCGAAGAGCAGCCCGACGACGCTCCGGAACAGGCCGAGCACGAACGGGGCGGCCCGGTCGAGCACACGCTCTGGCATGGGTCCTCCTCGGAGAGTGACTAAGGTTAGCCTTGCCATACCGTACGGAGCGACAGCCTTCCCGTCTAGACGCTGTGACCCTCGCCAAATCGAGCTGAACCGTTCTGGCACCGGCCTCGTGTCGAGGGAAGGGCGACCCCCACGCACGACTGGAGGCTGGGATGAAGGTCAGAATTCGGGCGACCCCAAGAACTTTCGGACTGCTGAGCGCGCTAGCCGCGGCGGGCTTGTTCGCCGCCGCGTGCGGCGGCGGCAGCGGGGGCACGGCCGTACCGCCCGCGGCGCCGACGCATTTGACCGACAGCAACGGCGACACGATCTACCTGTTCGCCGCGGACCACGACGGCCAGTCCGTCTGCACCGCGAGCTGCGCGAGCTACTGGCCTCCGGTCGCGGCGGGCACTCAGCTCACCGGGCCCGCCCAGGGCGCCGTCGGCTCCATCACCCGGCCGGACGGGTCCAAGCAGGAAACGCTCGGCGGGCATCCGCTGTACCGCTACCTCGGCGACCACTCCGCTGGCCAGACCAACGGCCAGGGCCTGAACCTCAACGGCGGGCTGTGGTGGATGGTCTCGCCGGGCGGCGTCGCGATCACCAGCGCCGCGGCGCCCACCGGCTCCGCGCCCGCCAGTTCCGCGCCGTCGAGCACCGGCGCGTACAGCGGAGGCGGCTACTCCGGCGGCGGGTACGGCTGAGCAGCGAAGTAACACCCTTGCGGGTAGGTGCTGTCCCAACTGGGTACCTCTGATCAGGGGAACTTGACCAGGAAGCCGAATAAGACCAAACTTCGCTAGTGATATAAGTACTCCCGTCGTCCCCGCATCGAAGGAGTTCTTCAGTGACCTCGTCGTTCGTCATCATCGGAGCCGGGCTGGCCGGAGCCAAGGCCGCGGAAGCGTTGCGGGACAAGGGTTTCGATGGGAAGATCACCATCGTCGGCGACGAGCGGCACCTGCCCTACGAGCGTCCGCCGCTGTCGAAGGACTACCTCGCGGGCAACGCCGAGGCCGAGAGCTTCCAGGTGCACGACGCCGCGTGGTACGCAGAAAAGAACGTCGAGCTGCGCCAAGGCGTCAAGGCGACGGCGATCTCGCGCGAAGAGAAGCAGGTGACGCTCGACGACGGCACGAGCCTCGGCTACGACAAGCTCCTGCTGGCCACCGGCGCGAGCCCGCGCCAGCTGCCCGACACCGCGGGGATCCACTACCTGCGCCGGATCGAGGACTCCGACCGGCTCCGGGAACTGTTCGGCACGGCGGCCAAGCTGGTGGTCGTCGGCGGCGGCTGGATCGGCCTCGAAGCGACCGCCGCCGCGCGCCAGGCCGGGGTGGAGGTCACCGTGGTCGAGGCGCTCGACCTGCCGCTGATCACCGCGCTCGGCCCCGACGTGGCCCCGGTGTTCGCCGACCTGCACCGCGAGCACGGCGTCGACTTGCGGCTCGGCGTCCAGGTCGAGCACATCTCCAACGGCGGCCAGAGCAAGCGGATCCGCCTCGGCGACGGCAGCGTCCTCGAGGCGGACGCCGTCCTGGCCGGGATCGGCGCGAAGCCGAACGTCGAACTGGCCGAGGCGGCCGGCCTCCGCGTCGACAACGGCGTGGTGACCGACGCGAGCCTGCGCACGAGCGACCCGGACATCTTCGCCGCCGGCGACGTCGCGAACGCCTACCACCCGTTCCTGGGCAAGCACCTGCGCGTCGAGCACTGGGCGAACGCGCTCAACCAGCCCGCCGTGGCCGCGGCCGGGATGCTCGGCGAGGAGGAGTCGTACGACGAGCTGCCGTACTTCTTCACCGACCAGTACGACCTCGGCATGGAATACCTCGGCGCCATCGAGGGCCACGACCGCGTCGTGTTCCGCGGCGACGTGCCCGGGCGCGAGTTCATCGCCTTCTGGCTCAAGGAGAACCGCGTGCTGGCCGGGATGAACGTCAACGTCTGGGACGTCACGGACCCGATCAAGGCGCTCATCCGGTCCGGCGAGGCGGTGGACCCGGAGCGGCTGGCCGACCCTGGGGTTCCGCTGGAGGACCTCGCCTGATTTCGGTGCCGGCGGGCCGTTCCGGACTGGTTTCCGGAGCGGCCCGCTAGGCTTTCCCGCCGTGGCGACCGAAATCCTCTCCGCGGGCTGGGACTCTTCGTACTACGTCCTGCGAACCTCGGCTTTCGACGCGAAGTTCCTCGTCGGCGGCGGCGAGGACCCCGACGAGGTGGACAACGTCGACGTCGAGGTCCGCTATCCCGACGGTTCCCGGTGGAGCGCGACGATGTTCACCCTCGACGAGGTGGACCGGATCATGCGCCGCTGGGAAAGCACCGGCGAGTGCGCCGGTGGCAGCTACTTCGCCGTTCCAGACGGGCTGATCGTCCGCGAACCCGGCGTGCGGAAGATGACCGCCGTGCTGATCGCGATGCACGCCATCGGCGAACTGAACTCGTACCTGGTGCGCTTGGACGACTAGTCCCGGGGCAGCAACCCTTCCAGCGCCAGTTCCAGAAACCGCCGCCAGTCCCCGCTCTCCGTGCGGACCACCGACGACAGACAGCCGACGAGCAGATACACGTCGCCCACCGTGCAGTCCGCGCGGAGCACCCCCGCCGCCTGGTCCGCCGCGATCGCCCGCGCCAGCACGATTTCCAGCTCGGCCAGGGCGTCGCCACGCGGTTCACTCCCCGCCGACCCGCGCGCCGTCTCGATGGCCGACGACAGCGCCCGGTCGCCGGACAGCACCTCTCCGACGTGCCGCAGATAGCGTTTGACCCCAGACTTCCCGTCGAGGCACCGCTTCCGCGCGTACTCCGCGATCTCGGCGAACCGCTGCTCCGCCAACGCTTCCACGAGCGCCCGCCGGTCCGGGAAGTTCCGGTACACCGTCCCGACGCCCACCCCGGCGACCCGCGCGATCTCCTGCAGCTGGACGTCGTCGTGCTCGGCGAGCAGCGCGCGGGCCGCCTCCAGCACCCGTGCCCGGTTGCGTTCCGCGTCCGCCCTCGGCTTGCGCTCCGTTGACAACCGACGCCCTCCTCTGGTTAATCTGGAAACGGACTCCGCTTCCGATACGTTTGCGAGGATACCCCATGACGAAGGACCGTTTCCTGCTGCTGCAGCCCGGCGAGGCGCGCCCGGGCCGGGTGCCGCTGCCGCCCGCGTTCGCCGTGAAAGCGATGACGGGCGACACCGAGGCCCGGTTTTCCCTGCTGGAGGTGACGCTGGCGCGCGACATCCCGCGCCACGTCCACCACGAGGCCGACGAATGCGTCTACGTCCTGGAGGGCGAACTGGGCATCGACTTCGCCGACGAGACGCACGTCGCGACGAAGGGGATGTTCGCCCTGCTGCCGCACGGGGTTCCGCACGCGCTGCGGGCAGTGTCGGATCCCGCGCCGCGGCTGCTGCAAATCTCCTCGCCGGGCGGGTGGGAGCATTACCTGGAGGATCTGTTCGAGGCCGGACCCGCGGTGCTGACCGACGGCGCGGTGGACCCGGTGAAGATCAATCCGGTGGCGGCGCGGTACTCGATCGCTTACGAGGAATAGCCGACGATCAGTGCTGCAGCACCGGCCAGACCGCCGCCGGATGGCAGTGCTCCGGGCACGCGAACAGGTACAACGCGTTGCCGAGGAACAACACGTAGGCGTGAGAATAGGAGCTGTCCGGCTGTTCGGGCTGGCCGGGCCGCATCGCGAAACCGACGTCCTCCGGAATCCCGCCCAGGAACCGCATCTCGGCGCCGCATGCGCAGCGGTGGCTTTCCGGATCCTGAAGCCAGTGCGGCAGCCCTCCGACTTTGAACTCGCTCCGCCCGACGCCCTGGCCGGCGAACATTTCGTCGTCGGTGGCGCACTGAGCGCGGATCCCGTCCCGCCAGACGGTCTCCGTCTCGAAATCCGGACGGAGCACCAGCTCGGAGGCGGCGAGAAACGGTTCCTCCGCTTCGGCCGGGCCGGTCGGGTCCCGGTGCAGCATGATCCGCCAGAACGCGCCGGGGTGGCCGAAAACCCTCGGTTTTTCCCAGTACCGCTCCGGAAGCTGCTCCTGGCCGTCTTCGAGACAGGCCGCGTCGTTGTGCACCGGGCACTGGAACACGAGCAGGTGGTCGCCGCCGAACCGCGCGATGTCCGGCGGGACGTCCAGCTGGAAAAAGAACGTCATCCGCTCGCCGCAGCAGCAGTCCGGCCAGTTCTCGCCCTCGGGCAGGATCGGCCGGCCGCCGAAAGTGTTCCGCGCACCGGGACTCACCGGATCGCGCAGGTTTTCCACCACATACATCGGAAGAGCTGATCGGCGGACCACGGACGACGGCTCGAAGACGGTCACCGGATCAGCTTACGGCGGCCGCGAAACTCCATAACCGGCGGCGGACACCGGCGGAAACCGGTGCCCACCCAACCGTTCACGCCGTCCGCAGCCGCCGCCACTCCCACGCGGCCAAGCCCGCGAACAAAACCGTCGCCAGGCAAGCGACAGCCGTCAGCAGCCACTCGGTGTCCCCGCCCCCGCCGTCCGGGGACGCACCGGTCGTGCGCTCGATCCAGTCCGGAACCGTCAACGTCAGCACCAGCGCGACGGCACTGAGCGCGCCAAGCGCCGCCTCGGCCGCGATCCGGAATTTTTGCGCAGTGTTCGTGACACCCTTCCTGCTCTCAGTACTTCGCCGCGTTGAGCCGGGTCCGCCAGGTGTTGCCCGCGCCGGCGTATTCGCCGTAGCTCCAGACGGTCCGGGAATCCGACGGGTCCCGGCCGATGCCGAAGTAGTCGCCCCATCTGCCGCCGGTGTAGGCACTCTGTCCGGCGATCACCGAAGCGCTGCCCTGCAACGTGCCCGGCGGGTCGGTGGCGAGGCGGCCGGTCTGGCGGAAGTGGCCGTACTCGTCCGCCGCGGACCGGCCGAACGCCACGTGGGCGTTGCGGGAAATGTCGGTCTGGACGGCTGGGAAGAAGTAGTGCCTGCCGGGTGCGCCGAACGCGCCCTGTTGCGTGATCGAGTGGCCGGGCACGTCGATCTCGTACCACTGCACCACCGACCGCGCCTCGGTGTCGCCTGGCCAGCTGTAGGCGGACGTGTGCGTCGTCCACACGCGCTGGGTCCGGCCCGCCGCTTGGAAGACCGCGTTGAGCAGCCGGGTGTCGTTCGTGGCGATTCGTGTGGTGCCGCCGTCCTTTTGCACCGCACCGGGCGGCAGGTTGTAGCTGCGGCAGTTGACCGCGGCCGAGGTGAGCGCCGGTGCGCCGCCGGACCACAGACCGAGCGGATTCGACAGCGTCCAGAGGGTGAGGCTCGACCCCGAGGGGAACTGCGAGTTCACCAGGTAGGCCCGCGGATTCCCGCCCGCGCCTTGGAAATGGCAGCACGGCTGCACGGAGAACGCGGCGCTCCCGTCCGGGTTCTTCAGCCCCCAGAAATCCCACCAGCGGACGGTGTGGCCTCCGCCCGCCCCGCCGCCGTACAGCTCCGCCTTGTTGAAGATCCGCAGTTTCGCGTAGGCGAACCCGCCGCCGAAGGCGAATTGGTTGGTGCACACGTAGATCGCCTGGGAATCGAAGCCCAGCATCGGGAAGTCCGACCAGTTTCCGGTGGCGGTGGAGCCGTTCGCGGTCGCGTCGGTGCTCCAGATCCAGTACCCGCCCGCGGGGTCGCCGGTCTGCGAGACGCCGAGCATGATCCACGAGCCCCGCGGGTTCGCGCGCCGGGCGGCGATGCAGACGATCCACCGGCCGCTGTAGTGGTCGTAGGCCAGTTTCGGGTCGAAAAGCTGTGCCCCGGCGGGCAGCACCGGGTTGAACATCGCGGTGAAATTGGCCCACCGGAACTGTTGCAGGCCGGTCTTGTCGTACCCGACCAGGTCCACGTTGACCGCGGCCAGCACCTGCTTCGGGCCGACCGCGACCGTGCAGTCCGGCGGCCGGAACGCGGTCTGCGAAATCCCGTCGAAACTCGCCGACGCCGCCGGGGCCAGCCCCTCGACGATCTCGTCCTCCGGCGGATTCTCCTCCGACAGCACCGCCGCCGCTTCCTCGTCGAGCTGCACGTCGAGCGCGTCCGCGGGCGCCAGCGCCTCCGCGCCGTGCTCCCGCGCCCCGGTCTTCAGCTGGTCGTACTCCTCGACCGGAACCGGGAACCGCTGTGCGAACAACGGAGACCGCTCCGGCGACGGCGGCCGGGCGAGCAGTTCGCCGACCGTCAGATCCGCCATCTCCCGCGACGCGCCGCCGGCCGTTTCCCCGGCTTGGCCCTCGAGCACCTGTGCTTCAGGCATCACGGTGATCACCCTCTTCCTCCGCGGCCTCGTCGCCGGCCCGTGCCGGGGCGTCGGCCTCCTCCCGATCGCGGTGCAGTTCGGCGGCCGCCTTCAGCCGCTCCAGCTCGGCGGCCGGAACCGGCATCCCGATCGGAATCTCGTACCCCATTTCCGGTTCGGCAGGCGTGTTTTCGCTCGCCGGGCCGCTTTCCGCTCCCTCGCCGCGTCCCGCACCGGACCGTTCGCCCATCGCTCACCCCCGGGAAATCCGCACGAAAAGATCAATTCCGGCGGTGTTCACGAAAAAGGTCGCACGACCGCCGGCAATGGATACCGGAACCCCGAAACGTTCAACCGAACGGCGCAGCGGAAATCGATTGCACCATTTTTTCCCCAGTTTGCCGGGAAGGCGCATAAAAACAGACCGGAAACGGCTTCGAAGAACCTTTCCAAGCTCCGGTCACCGCGTGCCCCGTACGACCGATTGCTGGCGGATCAAGCAGTTCCGGCCCGTTCACCCGGACTCGCCCGGGTTGCGCCGGGTTCACCGAAAATCCCTTCCGCACCTGAAGTCTTTACGTCCACCTTGCGCATTTTGTCGCCCGGCAAGTTGAGCACCCGGTTAATTCTTCACGCATTCCTTCGAAGGTAGGTAGTGCGATTACCCGGTCTCGGCGGACGCTGGCGCGACCGTGCCCGAGGAGGAGATTTCCATGTCCCGACTTGCCCGTTTCGCCGCGTCGGCCGCCGTTTTGGCCGGTTCGCTGACCCTGATCGCGCCGGCCGCGCACGCCGCCGTCCCGCACACCCTCGCCCCGCACACCCTCGCCGCGAAGTGCTCGCAGGCCTATCTCCCGCTGCCCGACCCGGCCTGCACGCCCGGCGCGACCAACCCGGACGTCACCCAGGACACCATCGACGACACGATCTGCGTCTCCGGCTGGACGGCCACCATCCGCCCGTCGACGACCTACACCAACAAGCTCAAGAAGCAGGGCATCATCGACTACGGCTACTCCGACACCTCGCTCAGCTCCTACGAGGAGGACCACTTCCTGCCGCTCGAACTGGGCGGCGCGCCGAAGGACCCGAACAACCTCTGGCCGGAACCGCACGACGGCGACCAGAACGCCTACAGCAAGGATTCTGTCGAGAACGCGGTCAAGAAGGCGGTCTGCGCGGGGAAGGCCACCTTGGCCGACGCGCAGCACGCCATGCTCACCAACTGGACTACCGCGGAGTCCGTGCTCGGGATCGAGTAAGCGGGAACTCCGCCTTTTCGCTTCCGGGCCGGGGCCGTCGCCTCGGCCCGGGAGCACGTCCGCGCGCGCGGCGATGCAGTTCCCGCCCGGCATCGCAGTTTCGGCTTGGCAGCGCGGCCGCGCGAATGACGATGGCCGGGGATCAGCTGCCCAAAACCCCATCCGCGACAGGTCAACTCCCGGCCCGCCACCGCCGGTTCAGCTTGGCAGCGCGGCCGCGCGAACGACGATGCTCAGGCACCGACTGCCCCAAAGCCCTTCCACCGCACCAGATCAAGACCCGGGCCCGCCGCCTCGCCCGGAGGCCGATTCCACCCGCAGGCGGCGATTCACCGAACCGGCAACCCTCCCACCGCGCCAGGCCAAGCTCCCGAGCCGGGCCACCGCCCAGCCCAGGAGCGCCCGGACCTCAAGTCCCGAACTCCGCCGCCCCAGGCGGCGGACCCAGCCTCACGCGGGCCGGGAAAGCACCGCCAGCCGAGGACGTCGCGTCTCCCCCATCCCCGGCCGGTGCGCGCGGCACACCGTGCACACCACCGCGTGGCTGACCGGCGTCCCGTCCTCTTGGACCAGCCTGCCCACGTGCACCGCCTCGCGGCCGCACTGTCCACACGGGACGGTCGCGCTTTCCGGGTCCACCAGCAGCCTGCTCATCTCGTGCTCCTTCCCGAGGTTCTCCGGCGATTGCGCTCGCCCGTCGGGTTGCCGCTCGCGTTCCCGGGCAAACCGGACGCTTTCGCACTTCCGGTTTGCCCTGGCCAGAAGCGGGTAAGCCATCGAGTCGGGCGGAAGGGAGCAGGCGATGGCGCCGCACCGGCGGCCGGATCCCCACCGGGCTCTGCGATCGATGGAGCGAGAGCTTCTCGCCACCGACGCGCTGTGGGTGCGCCGCGCCTTCGGCCGGTCGGCGTGGCCGCTGCGCCGGGCGTGGCCGGTCGCGTGCTGGGCTCTCACCGCGATCGCGGCGGGGCTCGTGGCCTGCGGGATCGTCTTTCCGCCGGAGGTGCCGCTCGCGCTGCTCGGCTTCGTGCTGGCCGCGATCGCGCTGTGCGGGCACGTCGCCCGCCAGGAGTGTCTGCGTCCGCCGACTCGCCGGACTCCCGGTCCGGGGAAAGGATTCCCATGCCGCCCGTCGTAGCCGTGACCGGGGCCAGTGCCGGAGCGGGCCGGGCCGTCGCGCGCGCTTATGGAAGCCGCGGCGCGAAAGCAGCCCTGCTGGCGCGCGGCGAGAAGGGGCTCGCCGCGGCGGCGGAGGACGTCCGGGACGCCGGGGGCACGCCGCTGGAGCTGCCCACCGACGTGGCCGAGTTCGCCCAGGTGGACGCCGCCGCGACTCGCGCAGAGGAAGAACTGGGGCCGATCGACGTCTGGGTCAACGTCGCGTTCAGCTCGGTGTTCGCCCGGTTCGCCGACGTCGAACCCGAGGAATACCGCCGGGTCACCGAGGTGACCTACCTCGGTTTCGTGCACGGCACAATGGCCGCCCTCGCCCGGATGAAACCGCGGGACGCGGGCACGATCGGGCAAGTCGGCTCAGCACTCGCGTATCGCGGAATCCCGTTGCAAAGCGCGTATTGCGGGGCCGAGCACGCCATCCAGGGTTTCAATGAATCGCTTCGCTGCGAGCTTCTCCACGAGCGCAGCGGAATCCGCACGACCATGGTGCAGCTGCCCGCGGTCAACACGCCGCAGTTCACCTGGCTGCTGTCCCGGCTGCCCGAGCACGCCCAGCCGGTGCCCCCGATTTACCAGCCCGAACTCGCCGCCCGCGCGGTGCTGCACGCCGCCGACCACCCGCGCCGCCGCGAATATTGGGTCGGCACGAGCACCGCCGCGACGCTGCTGGCCAACGCCGTCGCACCCGGCCTGCTCGACCGGCACCTCGCCCGGACCGGCTTCGGCGTGCAGCAAACCGGACAGCCCCAGCCTCCCAGCCAGCCCGCGAACCTCTGGGAACCGGCGGACGGGCCACGGGGATTCGACTACGGCGCGCACGGGGAGTTCGACCGGCAGGCGAAAGCGCACGACGTCCAGCCGGTGCTCAGCCGCCATCACGGCGCTGTGGCGACCGGGTTGACTGCCGCCGTCCTCGCCGCCGGACAGGTGCTGCGCCGCACCATGAAGTCCAGAAAGGACAGTCGGTTCCGCTGGCGGGCGAAGAAAGGCCGCTGGTGAGACCGTTCCGGAACCGTGCCGACGCGGGTGCCCGGCTCGCCGCCGCACTGGCCTGGCGGGGCTGGGCCGACCCGGTCGTCTTCGGGCTCGCCCGCGGCGGGCTGCCGGTCGCCGCGCCCGTCGCCCGGGAGCTGGACGCGCCGCTGGAAGTCCTGGTCGCCCGCAAGATCGGCGCGCCGGGACGGCCGGAACTCGGGCTCGGCGCCGTCGGGGCGGACGGGCCGCCGTTCTTCGACCGCGCCGGGCTTCGCGCGCTCGGCCTGGCCCCGGGCGACGTCGCCCACCTGGTCGATCGCGCTCGCGCCGAAGCCCGCGACCAGGTCCGTCGCTACCTGGGCGACCGCGTCCCGCACTCGCCGGCCGGACACGACGTGGTGGTGGTCGACGACGGCGTCGCCACCGGCGGGACCGCGATCGCCGCGCTGCGGGCGCTTCGGTCGTACGCGCCGCTGAGGCTGGTTTTCGCCGCTCCAGTCGGCGCACGGTCCGCATTGGACAAGCTCGCCCGCGAGGCGGACGAGGTGGTCTGTCTCCGGGAGCCAGACGAGTTCCGGGCAGTCGGCGAGTTCTACGCCGACTTCAGCCCGACCAGCGACGACGAAGTGCTCGCCCTGGTGCCCCGGTGATCACCCGAAGGCCGACAGAAGCCAGAAAGCCAGCGCTGCGACGCCCGCCGCGGCCGGAAAAGTGAGCACCCACCCGAGCACGATGTCGCGCGCGATCCCCCACCGCACCGCCGAAAGCCGCCGCGTCGCACCGACGCCCATCACCGCCGCCGTGATCACGTGCGTGGTCGAAATCGGTGCCTTCACCGCGAAAGCGGTCAGGTACAGCACCGAAGCCCCGACGGATTCCGCGACAAAGCCGTGCGGCGGATCGAGCGGGAACACCCGGCGGCCGAGCGTCCGCATGATCCGCAGGCCGCCCGAGCAGGTGCCGAGCGACAACGCCCCGGCACACACCAGCGTCACCCACAGAGGCACCGAAAACGTGTCCTGTTTGCCCGCCGCGATCAGCGCCAGGACGAGCACGCCCATCCCCTTCTGCGCGTCCTGCAATCCGTGCCCGAGCGCAAGCGCCGAGGCCGACACGATCTGCAGCCGCCGGAACACCCGGCCGCTGCGGTGCGGATTCGCCCGCCGCAGCAACCACAGCACCGCCACCATCGCCGCGTAGCCGAGCACGAGCCCGAGCAGCGGCGACGCGACCATCGGCACCAGCACCTTCTCCGCGATGCCGGTCCAGTGCACCGTGCTCGCCGCGGTCAGCGCGGCCCCGACCATGCCGCCGATCAGCGAATGCGACGACGAGGACGGAAGCCCGAAATACCAGGTCACCAGGTTCCACGCGATCGCGCCGACCAGCGCGGCGAGCACCACGGTGAGCGCGCCCGGCCCGGCCGGGACGTCGATGATTCCTTTCGCGACAGTCGCGGCGATCCCGGTCGACAGCAGCGCTCCGGCCAGGTTCATCACCGCGGCCAGCACGAGCGCGGTGCGCAGCGGAAGCGCCCGGGTCGACACCGCGCTGGCGATCGCGTTGGCCGCGTCGTGGAAGCCGTTGGTGTAGTCGAAGAAAATCGTCAGCGCCACGACCGCGATCAGCGCGGCGGTGCCGTCCACTCAGGACTCCTTGACCGCGATCGTCTGCACCACGTCCGCGACGTGCTCGAATCCGTCGGCCGCCAGCTCGAACTGTTCCACGACCTCCTTCGCCTTGAGCACTTCGAGCGCGTCGGCCCCGGGCTGGAAGAGGTCGGCGAGCATCCGCCGGTAGGTGTGGTCCGCCTCGTTCTCCAGCTCGTTGATCTCGATCCAGTACGGCGACAGCTCGCCCACCTTCGCCAGCCCGGGCATCGACTCCGCGGTCAGCTCCGCGGCGCGGCACAGCACCCGCAGCATCCCCTTGGTGCCCGGAGGAAACTCGCCCAGCCGGTACAGCACCGCGAGGTCGGCGGCAGTGTCCAAAAAGTCCAGGACGTCGTCGATCCGCGCGGCCAGCGCCTGGATGTCCTCGCGGTCGAACGGCGTGACGAACGTGCTGTTCAGCTCGACCATGATGGTGTGCGTGAGGTCGTCGCCGGCGTGCTCGACCTCGTGCAGCCGGGCCGCGATCGCCTCCCGCTCCCCAGGCGCGGCCTCGGTGAGGTCGCGCAGCAGCGCGGTGGCGGTGACGAGGTTCGCGGCCGCGTCCGCGAGCAGCTGGAAGAACTGGCTTCCGCGAGGTTTTATGCGCATCGGTGGATCACTTACCCCGAATCCCCCGCGCTTACACCGCGCGGTGTGCCGGGCGCCCGTTTTGGGTACCCGGCGGGCACCAGGGAGGAAGGAGCGGCCGATGCGTCCGGTCTGGCAGGGTTCGCTGTCGTTCGGGCTGGTGAACGTCCCGGTGCGGATGTACAAAGCGGTCGAGGACCACGCCGTGCGCTTCACGCAGTTCCAGCGCGGGACCCAGGACCGCATCCGCTACCGGCGGGTGAACGAGCGGACCGGCGACGAGGTGTCCTACGACGACATCGTCCGCGGCCGGGAGGTCGGCGACGACGAGTACGTGCTGGTCGAGCAGGAGGAACTGGACGAGATCGCGCCGGGCCGGTCGCGCTCGCTCGAGGTGGAGAGCTTCGTGGACCTCGCCGAGGTCGACCCGGTGTTCTTCGACCGCGCCTACTGGCTCGCGCCCGCCAAGGAAGACGGACAGCGGCCGTACGTGCTGCTGCTCGACGCGCTGGCCAGCCGGGACAAAGCGGCCGTGGCGAAGTTCGTCTTCCACGGCCGTGAGCACCTCGCGCTCGCCCGTTCCGGCGACGGCGTGATCGTGCTCAACACGCTGCATTACGCCGCCGAGGTGCGCAGCGCGGACGACGTGCCGCAGCTGCCGGCCAAGGCCAAGACCAACAAGAAGGAGCTGGACCTCGCGGTCAAGCTGATCGACGCGATGTCCGGGCCGTGGCGGCCCGAGCAGTTCCACGACACTTATCGCGAGCGGGTGGAGGAGCTGATCGAGGCCAAGAAGGCCGGGAACACCGTCACGCCCGCCGCCGAACCGGAGCAGCCGACGAAGGTGGTCGACCTCATGGAGGCGCTGGCGAAGAGCGTGCGCGGCAGCCGACGGCCGCGCACCCCGGACCTGTCCGGACTGTCCAAAACGGAACTGCAAAAGCTGGCGAAGGAACGCGACGTCAAGGGCCGCTCGAAGATGTCCCGCGCCGATCTGGAGGCCGCGCTGAAGGCGTCCTAGCCCAACCTGAGGTCCGGCCGAAGAGCACGCCCGATCAGCATCAGTGCAGCGCCCGCGCCAGCTGCGGAATCCGCCCGCCCGCCAGCAAGACGTCGACCTGGCGCGGCGACAAGTGGTGCTTCGCGCGGTAATCCTCGTCCCGGGTCTGGTTGCGGACGGTGAACTCCGCCGTCTCGGCCAGCCGGTGCAGCCCGGACACGCACAGCACGTCGTCGCGCCGGATCTTCTCGCTGTCGTCCGGGTCGGCGAATTCCAGCGGCAGCACGCCGAAGTTGACCAGGTTCTGCCAGTGGATCCGGGCGAACGACCGGGCCAGCACCGCGCGCAGGCCCAGGTACCGGGCGGTGATCGCGGCGTGCTCGCGCGACGAGCCCTGGCCGTAGTTCTCCCCCGCCACCACGAAGTGCGCCGGGCTGTCCGCCGCGCGCTTCGGGTAGTCCTCGTCGAGCCGGGTGAACGTGAACTGGGCCAGCTTCGGGATGTTCGAGCGGTACGGCAGCGCGCGTGCCCCGGCGGGCGAGATCTCGTCGGTCGACACGTCGTCCCCGGCCTTGAGCAGGACCGGGCCCTCGATCTCGTCCGGCATCGGCTCGAAGTCCGGCAGCCCGGCGACGTTCGGCCCCTTCACCAGCTCCTCCCGCAGGGCCTCTTCGTCGGGCAGCGGCGCGGCGAAGACGCGCGGATCGGCAGCCGAACGCGCCGGCGCGGTGACTCGCGGGTGCGCGAGGTGATGGACGGTGGCGTAGTCGCGCGGATCGGTCAGCACGCCGGTCAGCGCCGACACCGCCGCGGTCTCCGGCGAGCACAGCCAGACCGAATCGTCCGCCGTGCCGGACCGGCCGCGGAAGTTCCGCGGGAACGTGCGCAGCGAGTTCGTGCCGGGCGCGGGCGCCTGGCCCATCCCGATGCAGCCGAGGCAGCCCGCCTGGTGCACCCGCGCTCCGGCCGCGACGAGGTCGGTGAGATGCCCGCTGCGGGCCAGCTCGACGAGGACCTGCCGCGACGTCGGGTTGACGTCGAAGCTGACCGAATCGGACGTCTGCCTGCCCCGGACGGTGGCCGCGGCGACCGCGAAATCCCGGAACCCGGGGTTGGCCGACGAACCGAGCACCACCTGCGCCACCGGAGTGCCCGACACCTCGCGCACCGGCACCACGTTGCCCGGCGACGACGGTTTCGCCACCAATGGCTCCACAGTGGACAGATCGATTTCGTCTTCGATGTCATAGGAAGCGTCGCGTCCGGCGCGCAGGTCGCGGAAGTCGTGTTCGCGCCCCTCCGCGCGAAGGAAGGCGCGGATCGCTTCGTCGGCCGGGAACACTGTCGCGGTCGCGCCCAGCTCGGCGCCCATGTTCGCGATGACGTGCCGGTCCATCGCGCTCAGGCACGCCAGTCCCGGCCCGTGGTACTCGATGATCCGGTGCCGCCCGCCGCCCACGCCGTGCCGGCGCAGCATCTCCAGCACGACGTCCTTCGCCGACACCCACGGCGGCAGCTCGCTGCCCAGCCGGACGCCCCAGATCTCCGGCATCCGCAGGTAGAGCGGCTCTCCGGCGATGGCCAGCGCCACTTCGAGGCCGCCGACGCCGACGGCGAGCATGCCCAGCGCCCCGGCCGCGCAGGTGTGCGAATCGGACCCGGCGAGGCTCTTGCCGGGCACGCCGAAGCGCTCCATGTGCGTCGGATGCGAAACCCCGTTGCCCGCCTTGGAGAACCACAGCCCGAAGCGGCGGCAGGCCGAGCGCAGATAGGCGTGGTCCTCGGCGTTCTTCTCGTCCGCCTGCAGCAGGTTGTGGTCGACGTACTGGACGCTCAGCTCGGTCCGCGCGCGATCGAGCCCGAGCGCCTCGAGCTCCTGCATCACGAGCGTGCCCGTGGCGTCCTGGGTCAGCGTTTGATCGACCCGCAGGCCGATTTCGGTCCCGGGTTCGAGCCGTCCGGCGACCAGGTGCTCGGCCAGCAGCCGTCCGGCGAGAGTCTGTTCGCGTCCCACGGCCGGACGGGTACCCGTTTCCGGCGCGGCGAACCGCGATGTTTCCCTCCGCGCGGCGCGGGCAATCCGGGGATCGAGAACGGCGAAAGGAGACCGGGATGCCGCAGCAGGCCTGGAGTTCTAAGCGCGAACGGCAGTACCAGCACATCGAGGAGTCGCAGGAAGAGCGCGGCGCGAGCAAGAAGCGCGCGAAGGAGATCGCCGCCCGCACGGTGAACAAGAACCGGGCGCAGTCGGGCGAATCGGACCGCGCGAGCAAGACCTCGGTGCGCGACAAATCGCCGCAGCAGCGCGGCGGGCACCGCTCCGGCAAGGGGCTCGGCCCCGGCGGTCCGACGCGCGACCAGCTGTACAACGAGGCGAAGAAGCGCAATATCCACGGCCGGTCCACTATGACCAAGAAGGAATTGGCGAAGGCGCTCGGCCGGGACTGACCTCGCCGCGATGAACCAGCGCCCGATCGAGGACTATGCCCTGCTCGGCGACCTGCACGCCGCGGCGTTGGTGTCACGGGCAGGCGCGGTCGAGTGGCTGTGCCTGCCGCGCTTCGACTCGCCCTCGCGCTGTCGCCGCGCTTCCGCACGACGACAGCGCGGGGTGTGGCAGCTCGGCCCGCGGACGGCGAACCGGCGACGCGCCGTTGTTACGTCGGCGATTCCCTGATCCTGGCCAGCGACTGGGAAACGGCCGAGGGTGCCGTCCGCGTGCCCGACTTCATGCCGCCCCGGGACGGTGCCGCCGATCTCGTCCGGATCGTCGAAGGGCTGCGCGGCCGCGTCCCGATGCGGTTCGGCTGACCACGCCGGTCGAAGTGTCCACCGAGGGCTTGGCCGAGTTCACCGTCGCCGAGGGCGAGCGCGTGCCGTTCGTGCTGACCCTAACGGGAACGCCCCGCTCCGGCGGACGCTGAGAAAGCCTTGGCGCACACCGAACGGTTCTGGGCGGACTGGATCCGGCCGCCGCCGCGGACCGCGCATTGCTGCAGCCGGCCGAGTGGCGGTCGAACGGCTGAATTCGGGATGTTGTGGTCTCGCCGGGAACTTCAGGTTCGAGCGAGGTCATCTGGAGGTCAGCAAGGCTTGTGCGGAACGGGTGCTGCTCCCCCCAGGTACGCCAGGCGGACCGGCGGACGGCTGTGTTCGCGGACGGGTTCAGTTGCCGGACCCAACTGCACGAACTGGACAGCGGTGGCCGAGAAGGCGTGCACCTCGCCGAACTTCTCGCGGCCGGGCTCGCCTCGAAAGGCCGCTGAAGGTCCGTGAAGGGCTCCTTGAGGGAATCTGATTCCTTCAAGGAGCCCTTCACGGAACGTGGCTACCCGCCCGGAACCGTCTCGCCGCCCAAAGCCGCCAGCACCTCGCCGCTGTAATACGACGACAGCCGATTCGACGCCAGGAACACATACGACGGCGCGAGATCGTCCGGATGCGCCGCCCGCTGAAATGGTGCCTGCAGGCCGAACTTCTCCACCTTCTCCGGAGGGAACGTCGACGGGATGAGCGGCGTCCACACTGGACCCGGCGCGACACAGTTCACCCGGATCCCCCGGTCGGCGAGCGCCTGCGCCATCGCGTACGTCCAGGCGTGGATCGCGCCCTTCGTCGCCGAGTAGTCGATGAGGGTTTTGTTGCCGCGCAAGCCGTTCACCGAACCGGTGTTGATGATGACGTCACCGTCGCCGAGATGCGGCAACGCGGCCGCGGTCACCCGGAAGTAGCTGTGCAGATTCACGTCGAACGTGTGCATCCACTGCTCTTCGGTCAGGTCCTCCGGGCGATCGACCGGCCATTGCGTCGCCGCGTTGTTGACCAGGATGTCGAGACCGTCCAGTTCGGACAGAGTGTGGTCGACGATCTCCCGGCAATGGCTGGCGTCGGCGAGATCACCGGGCAGCAGCAGGCATTCCCGCCCTTCGGCGCGCACGCGATCGGCGGTGTACTCGGCGTCTTCGTGCTCGTTGAGGTAGGAGATCGCGACGTCCGCGCCTTCTTTCGCGAAGGCGATGGCCACCGCGCGGCCGATCCCGGAGTCGCCGCCGGTGATCAGCGCGCGCTGTCCGGCAAGAAGGCCGCGGCCCTCGTAGTCGGTCATCGAATCGCGCGGCTGCGGATCCATTTCCGCGGTGGTGCCCGGCGGGTCCTGCTGCTGCGGCGGTCGGATGCGGTCTGCCACGGGAGTCCTCCCCGAAAAGTCGGTTCCGTCGCGTTCGGGCTACCCGCTCCGGAGCGGTTCAATCACACGAACGGCCGCGCGACCATCCCTTTGGGACGGTCGCGCGGCCGTTCGCCCCCTGGCCCGCACTGCGGATGCGCGACGGTTACCCCGGTCCGCGGCCGGCAAACCCGACGGCCTGCCCCTGCCACTGGGCCGCCCCGGATCGTCGACGCGAAGCACTCCCCAAGCAGAAATCACCACGGCACTGACCGGTTTCGCCGTCCGCAGGACGGGTACGCCTCGCACAAGGAAAGACATCTCAGGTTCTTAAAAGTCAAGCCGCAGCAGTGAGCGGAGGTGGAAAGGCCTGATGTTCGTCGAAAGGTTGTCCTGTTTGGAGG
>NZ_JBVKDQ010000047.1:0-40098 GCF_055633755.1 Amycolatopsis sp. NPDC114484
CCGCCTTGACAAGCACCTCCGCGCCGTAGTCACACTCAGCTTCGGGGTGCCCCCACGCAACCCCCACAGCAATGTCGCCGCCAGGCGACGAGCCGCCCCCGACCTACTTCCCGACCCGATTCCCCACCCAACGCCCGATCTCGATCAACACCACCCCAGCCGCGGCACAGCAAACCGCCGTCAGCGTGTACCCGGCGTTGCTCGGATCCAGCTGAAAAACCTCCCGGGTCCACGGCAGCAAGAACATCAACGCCGAAACCACCGCCATAGCCCCCACCAGCGCGGCCTTCCACCACGTATAAGGCCGCGCGACCACCGCCAGCACCCACAACGCCAGCGCCATCAACGTCATCAACGCCGTAGTACTCGCCTGCACCTGCGCGGCATCGCTAGTCGCTCCCCCAGGATGAACCAGGATGTACGACACAAACGACGCCGCCCCGATCACCACCCCGGCCGGAACCGCCATCCGCAGCACCCGGCCGACGAACCCACTGCGCGCGCGATCGTTATTAGGCGCCAGCGACAGCACGAACGCGGGCAGACCGATCGTGAACCAGCCGACGATCGTGACATGCCGGGGCAGGAACGGGTACGGCATCGCGTCCAGCCCGATCAGCCCAGGCACGCCGACGATCAACGCCAGCAGCACCGAGTACACAGTCTTGGTGAGGAACAGGTTCGCGACGCGCTCGATGTTGCCGATCACCCGGCGGCCTTCGCCGACGACGTACGGCAAGGTCGCGAAAGCGTTGTCCAGCAACACGATCTGCGCGACCGACCGGGTCGCCGGGCTGCCCGCGCCCATCGCGACTCCGACGTCGGAGTCCTTCAGCGCCAGGACGTCGTTGACGCCGTCGCCGGTCATCGCGACGGTGTGTCCGCGAGCCTGCAACGCCGCGACCATCGCCCTCTTTTGCGCGGGCGTCGCGCGGCCGAACACCGCGGTGCCTTCCAGCTCGTCAGCCAGCTTGCCCGGGTCCTCGGACAGCGTCCGCGCGTCGACCGGGGCTTCGCCGCCGGGGAGCGCCAGCGCGCGGGCCACGCCGCCGACCGACACCGCGTTGTCGCCCGAAATCAGTTTTACCGCAACGCCTTGAGCGGCGAAGTAGTCCAGCGTCTCGCGGGCGTCGCCGCGGATTTTCTGCTCCAGCACGGTCAGCGCCACCGGCGTGACCTCGCCCGGTCCGTCCGGCGCGTCGACCGCGTTCGCCGCGCGGCCGAGCAGCAGCACCCGCAGGCCCTGCGCGCCGATCCGTTCCGCTTCCGCGCGTTCCTCCGATTCGGCGGGCAGCAGCACGTCCGGCGCGCCGAGTACCCAGTCGCCGTGCTCGCCGAACGCCGCGCCGCTCCACTTCCGCGCCGACGAGAACGGCACCACCGCGGTCGGCGTCCAGTCCGACGCGGCCGGGCAGCCCTCGGCGATCGCGACCAGGCTGGCATTCGGGCGCGGGTCGGCGGCGGCGAGCGCGGCCAGCACCGTCTCCGGCGCCTCGCCCGCGTCGTGCAGTCGCCGCAGCTCGGACAGGCGCATCGTGTTCTCGGTGAGCGTGCCGGTCTTGTCCGCGCAGACGACGTCCACGCGAGCCAGGCCCTCGATCGCGGGCAGCTCGTTGACCAAGCACTGCCGCCGCCCCAGCCGGATCACACCGACCGCGAACGCGACGGAAGTCAGCAGGATCAGGCCTTCCGGCACCATCGGGACGAGCGCCGCGACCATCCCGCGCAGCGCGGCGGGCAGCGCCTGCGAACCGGAAAGCTGGTTGTAGATCGACAGCGCGCCGGCCGGGATGAGCAGATACGTGATGACCTTCAGGATCTTGTTGATCCCGTTCCGCAGCTCCGAATCGACCAGCGTGAACCGGCCCGCCTCCTCGGCCAGCTTCGCCGCGTACGCCTCCGAGCCGACCTTCGTCGCCCGGTACGCGCCGTTCCCCGCCACCACGAAACTGCCGGACATGATCGGGTCTCCCGCGCGCTTCACCACCGGGTCCGATTCGCCGGTGAGCAGCGATTCGTCGACCTCGAGCGCCTCCGCGGCCAGCACCTCGCCGTCGACCACCACCTGGTCGCCCGCGCCGATCTCGATCACGTCGTCGGCCACGACCTCTTCCGGGGCCAGCTCGCTGCTGGTCCCGTCGCGCCGCACTCGCGGGCGCACCTGGCCGACGATCGCGAGCCGGTCCAGCGTCCGCTTGGCGCGCAGCTCCTGCACGATGCCGACGACGCTGTTCGCCACAATCACCCCGGCGAACAGCCCGTCCAGCAGGAAGCCGGTCGAGAAGATGATGACCGCGAGCACCGCGAAGATCGCGTTGATCCGGGTGAAGACATTCGACCGGACGATCTCCCACGCGCTGCGGCTCGTGCGCGAGGGCACGTCGTTGGTCCGTCCCGCGGCGACCCGCTCGGCCACCTCGGCCGCGGTGAGCCCGCGCGTGCTGTCCTGCGTGAGCAGGCCGTCATCCCCTGGCATGGGCTCGACCATACGCAGTTTCCGGGCGAACCCGTCGCGCCGCAGCCCTGGACGGGTCCGCCCGTTCGGGTGACTCGGCGCAGGTCACCGGCCGAGGCGGGACGCCCGGACCTCCCTGGTTTCGATCAGGTCGAGGTGCACCTCACGGCGCGCGAACCGCCACTCGCCGGTGGTCTTCGCGTAGCGGTCGAGGTAGCGCAGATGCCACACCGCGTCAGCGAATCGTCCGTCGCGCGGGCTGACGTGGTGGGCGACGCAGGCGATCCGTCCGCGTGCGGTCGCGGGATCGGCGCCGGGGTCGAAGACCGCGCCGGTGATGCCGTGGGCGGTCAGCGGCACGTCGTCCAGCACGGACGAGGCCGCTGCCACGCCTTCGGGACCGCGATGCTCCCGGACCGCGTCGAAACGGCGAGGCGGATCCGGCAGCACGAGCACCCCGTCGGCACCGAACAGCCGGGCGACCCCAGCGAAATCTCGCTCGTCGACGCGGGCGGCGCAACGGTGCACGAGATCGTGCAACGCGGCCCATTCCTCGACGGGGATCACCAGTCCCGCCACGGAATGATCGTGCGGACCGGGCCGGACAGCAGCACCCGCTCGGCGTCCGGATGCGGCGCGGGCTCCCCTTCCTTCTCCCGCTCGGCGATCTCACGGCTCACCTCGACCGGACCCTCGTCCAGGTACGGCAACTGGACCCGCAGCGAACCCGGCGCGCGTTCCTCTCCGGAGCCGATGTTCAACGTCGAATGCTGCTGCCTGCCGAGGAACGAGAACGTCCAGGCCCCGGCGACGCCCGGGCAGGTCAGCAGGTCGGGAATGCGCGTCCGGTCCTGCCACGCGAACTGCGCGTGCGCCTCGCCGCCATGCGGTTCGGCGAGTTCGGCGACCGTGACGTGCAGCCCGCGGTGCGGCCGGAACGGCAGCGCGTCCGCGGACAGCCGGATCCGCGGCGCGACGTACCCGAGCACCGGCGTGAAGAACCCCAGCAACGGCCGCCGCACGCCCGGAATCAGCGGCCCGCGGCCCCATTGAAACGAGTCTTCGCCGAGCTTGCGCCACTGAGCCACGCTTTCTTCGTACGGCGGGCGGAACCAGTACATCGCCACGTAGTCGACGCCGACCAGCTCCGGGCTCGCGGGCCCGTCGCCGGTCCAGGCCCAGCGGTCGCCGTGCGCGACGCCGGGGAGGCGAAGGTTCTCCGGCAGGTGGTCGAGCTGATGCCACTCGTTGTACTCGCGTTTCCGCGAAGGATCGGCCAGTGCGACGAAGGAGAAGAACGCTCGTTCGGACAACACTGGCCGAGCCTACGAACACTGGCGCGGCGCGGGCGGCGGTCGTCCCGGCGACCGGGACGGATTCAGCTCAGCCACTGCTTCGGCGGCGGGTACACATACCGCGCGATGGTGGTGCTCACCCAGCCGATGCAGAAGCCGCCGAACACCGGCAGCACGACCCGCACCTCGTCCCCGCCGCGGAGCAGGCCGGTGAGCAGGAAGACCAGCGCCCACGCGACCAGCAGCCCGGCACTGTAGGTCCAGTAGTTCCTCCGCATGGCAACCTCCCGACGCCCCCTTCGCCAGTGTTCCCCGCGCAGATCTCGATCGCAGGCCCACTGAGGTGGTTCCGGCGAGATTGAGGTCAGGCCCTGCCCGGCACCTCGATCAGGTCGAGGTCGCGGACGCAGAAGCCGTGGTGCTCGAAGGTCTCGTTGAGCACCGTGCGGAGGCACTGCCGCACCGAACGGCCCCGGGCGTACGGCGGCCAGACATCGTCGCCGGGCACCGGCGCCGGTGCGGCGAGCTGCGCAGCGGTGACCTCGTCAAGCCAGGCCTCGAGCTCGGCGGCCTGCGCGGTACGCACGCGCACGATCTCGTCGAGGGACGGATCGAGCGAGCGGTCCAGCCCGTGCGCTTCCCGGTAGGGCTCGACATCCGGCCCGATGCCCATCGGCGTGAACGGCTCCGTCGAGCCGAGACAGCAGCGGCGGAACCACGAGTCGTGGACGAAGACCAGGTGGCGCATCGTCTGCACCGCCGACCACTCGTCGTTCACGCTGCGCCGCTCGATGCCGGGCGTACGGCGGATCCGCTCGACCGTGGCGGCCCAGCCGGCATGGAGCTGCCGCGCTGCCTCGCGCAGATCGGCCGGGTCCTCGGAGCGGATCAGCACCCGCACCGGATACCGCCGGTCCAGCTCCGCCTCGACGTACTCGCTGACTTCGACCCCGTTCACCACGAGATTGGTGACGAGCCCGTCGATCACCGCGTCCTGCATGACGACGCCGATCAGGCGCGCCCCGGTCAGATCGCACTCGCGGAACTCCGCGTCGTGCAGGTCCTCGTCTACATACCGCTTCATGCTCCGCATCCTAGGTACGAGCACCGACAAAACCGGCCTCTCCGGCTTGGTTCGGCCGCACAAACGGTCTTTCGCTGCCTTTCGGCCGAAAACGAGAGCGTCGAAACGCCGCTATGCTCAATTCCGTGGCACCGAACGGGATTGTGCCTCCCGGCGGCAGCCACCGTACGGGCTTGCTGCTCGCGCTCCTCCTCGGTGCCGCAGGCTGCTCGTCCGCGCCGTCGCCTCCCCCGCCGCCGGGCCGCAGTTGCGGACTTCGCTCCGGTCTTCGTCCACAACTACCCCGGCGTCGCCGACCGTTTCGCCGGAATCATGGTCGCCTATCAGGCCAATCGAGCGCCCTGATCGGTCAGACCAGCACGCAGTCCCCGCATTTCGGACCGTCCCGATCCGGCGTCGCGCGATAGAACAGGCAGCAGCTGCGCCGCCGGAACCGACCGTTCTCCCGGGTCGCAGTACCAGCGAGCTCCGGCGATTCCTCCAGTGCGGCAACGATTCCAGCGACCCGTTCAGTCCACTCCGGACGCTCGGACCGCAACACCGTCACCGCCCCGTTCAGCGCCGAAGCGACATTCCCCCGCCGGACGTTCTCCGCCAGCGAGAACTGTGCCATCGCCTTGTCCAACCGCGCCAACGGACCACGCAGCACCCGTTCCGCGAAGGCAGCGACCACATCGGACTCAACCGGCGGATCTTCCTTCAAGGACAACGGAAACGCGCCGCCGAGCTTCGGCTGCCACCAAGCCGTCGAGTAGTCCGGAACCGCTCCCGCGCCGACCGCGAGACCTAACGCGGGCGAGATGATCCGCGCCGCCAGCCCGAGATGCGCGATCGACGCCGCGACGCGCAGTTCCACGAAATCGCCGCCGAGCACGGCACGGTTCTGCGCGATTCGTTCGCGCAGCACCGGGCCGTCGTCGAGTACCTCGGACAGCGGGTGCCAAGGCTCGGCCGGTTCCTCGGCCGGATGCGTGTCGACGGCGAAGAACGGGCCCAGTCCGGTCAGCGGGTTCACGCCTCGACGGTAACCGCGCGCCCGCGGTCCAGCACGCGTTCGGCGAGCGGGCCGAACACGAGCGCGATGGTCGCCCACAGGATGACCTGCGCCAGCACCGAGCAGAGCCGGAATCCGACGAGGGTGTCGGCGGGGAATCCGGGGTACACGATCTGGCCGTCCGGGCCCTTGAGCGGCAGCGGGGTTTCGCTGGCCTGCGGGCCGTACTCGGCGACGTTGCTGGCCAGCGACCCGAGCGACGGCAGCAACGCCATCAGGAGCGCGGACAGCACGACGAACCCGGCGCCCGCGACGAGCGTCGCGTTCCAGTTGCCCAGCCGCGGCGCGAGCCGTTTGCCCACGACCACGGCCGCGACCAGGAAGAGCACCGACGCGACGACCATCGTCAGGTACAGCCCGGTGCGCGCGCCGATGGTGGCCTCGTGCCCGACCGCCGGCGGGTTGGCCGGGTATTTCAGGAACGGCACGAGGTACAGCGACAGGAATCCGGCCCCGGCCACGAGCACCGCCAGCACCCGCGCGCGGATCCGGCCGACGCGGCCCAGCAGCACCGTGTAGGTCACCGCGAACAGCAGGCCCATCGCGACCCCGAAGAGCACCATGCCGAGCCCGATGCCGAGGTTGCCCTGCACGGCACGGCTGAAGATCTCGTGGCCCTCGTGTTCGCTCGGCATCCCGGCGGCTTTGTCGAGCGCCATCTGCGCCTCGTCGCGGCCGGATTCGTAGTCGATGGCCTCCTGGGTCAGCGGTTCGGCGAAGATCCGCGCGAAGACGAACGCCAGCAGTCCGCCCAGCGCTCCGGCGAGGAGGCCGCGCAGAATCAGCTTGTTCTGCATTGTTCGGTTGTCCGTTCCGGGCGCGTCAGTGGCAGGGGAAGCCGAGGAAGTGCCGCGCGTCGTGGACGAACTCGTGCACGTGCGTGTCGCTGCCGAAGATCGAGACCGCGCCCTGGTCGACGCCGATGAAGTAGTACAGCAGCAGCGCGCCGACGATCGTGGCGCCGAGCAGCAAAGCGGCTTTCGACACGGGCAAGACGACCGGGGTGGACCGGTCGGCCGGAATGGTGGCCATGGCTCTCCTTCGGGATGACGCGTCCCTTGCGGGTGGACCGACGACGGCTCCTCGACCTGACTCGCCCGGATGGGCACACAGTGGCGCGACCGTGCCGGAATCTCACCGGCTTCGGGAAGCCGTCGCGCGAGCAGCACGGTACGGCGGTGTCCGGCCGGTCGTCAATCGCCCGAGGGTCCGACGTGTCGGTTATCGCCTGGTTTGCGCAGCCGGTGTGCCCGGGGTCGCACCGAACGGAGCAAGACCGCTCACGCGGGGTCGCGGTAGAACGCCAGGTGCTCGGGGCACAGGTAAAGAGTGAGTCCCTCCGGCGTGTCGTAGCGGGACAGGCCGCCCAGTCTTCGTCCGGGTCGAGTTTGCCCATTCAGCGCGCGGAAGTCCGCGTCGGTCTTCGCGTGCGGTTCCGGAAGGTCGTCGTCGGACCGGTCCGGCCAGCGGCGCGGCGTGTTTCCGGACCCGGATGAGATGCTCCAGGTACGGCCCGGGCTTCGCGAACCACTCGTGCGGCCGCGAAACGGGGGACCCGCCCTTGTCGCCGCCAGGTGCCGGGTTCCTCGCAGCAGAGGTGGATTTCGTACGGCGAGCCGGTGATCCGCCGACGCGAGCCGTTGCGGGCCAAGGAAGGTTTCGGTGCCGGAATTGCTGTTCGGCCTCGTGTCGGCGGAGCGCTGCTCGCCGGAGCGATGGCATTCGAACTCGTGCTTGGGCGGCGTGCGCCCCAGCCGGGCGCGGAGGTTCCCGTAGTCGAACAGCTCCGGGGAGTCCAGCCCGCACCGGCACGGCACGCGGCGTGTGATGTCCAGACCGGGAAACCGTTCCGGAGACCGCCGAGCTCCGCCACCCTCGGCGGGACCTCCGTCAGCTGGAGCCCCCGCAGATCGAGCGTCGTCTCCCCGGCGCGAGCGCGGCGGTTCGCTTCCTCCATCCCCCTCGGGCGAGTCAATCGGGTTCGTGTGCGAAGCGTTGCGCGTCCGGCGGGGAAGCTATACCGTGCCTGAACTAGAACAGGTTATAGTTTCGGCGGTGCGCGGGACGAGGAGCGGACATGGCAGCCAGGGTGGCCCGGAGCAACGAAGCCGACTACGTGGTCGTCGGGTCGGGCAGCTCGGGAGCTGCCGTCGCGGGGCGACTCGCGGAGTCCGGGGCCAGCGTGATCGTGCTCGAAGCGGGCAAGAGCGACGAGCAGCTGCTGTTGCGCAAGCCGGGGCTGGTCGCGCCGCTGCACGCGGTGCCCCAGCTGAAGCGGATGAGCGACTGGGGGTTCTACTCGGTCCCGCAGAAACATGTTCTCGATCGGCGCATGCCGGTGCCGCGCGGGAAGGTGCTCGGCGGCTCCAGTTCGGTCAACGGGATGGTCTACGTCCGCGGCAACCGGGCAAATTTCGATTCCTGGGCGGCCGAGGGCAACACCGGCTGGGACGCCGACGGCGTCAACGCCGCGTACAAGCGCATGGAGGACTTCGAGGACGGCGAGAACGCCTTCCGCGGCGCGGGCGGGCCGATCAAGATCACCCGCAACAAGATCCCGCAGGAAGGGACGCTGCAGTTCCTCGACGCGACGGCCGACGCGATCGGCTGCGACATCATCGACGATTACAACGGCGAGTCGCAGGAAGGCGTCAGCCGGATGCAGCAGAACGCTGCCGACGGCCTCCGCTACAGCGCCTCGCGCGGCTACCTGCACCACCTCGCGCCCCGCACGCTTGAGATCCAATCACGCGTGTTCGTGCGGAAAGTGGTGATCGAGAACGGCCGCGCGACGGGGGTCGAGGTGACCGACGCCAACGGCAAGCACCGCACGATCCGCGCGGGCAAGGAGGTCATCCTCGCCGCCGGGTTCGTCGGGTCGCCGCAGCTGCTGATGCTGTCCGGGATCGGGCACGCCGAGCACCTGAAGGAACACGGCATCGACGTGCTCGCCGATCTGCCGGTCGGCGACAACCTGCACGACCACATGTTCCACGCGCTGACGTTCCAGGTGTCCTCGTGCAAGAACAAGGGCACCGCACCGTATTTCGCCCGCGGGATGGCGCGCGAGCTGCTCAAGCCGGGTTCGACGTTCCTGGCGAACTCGGTGTTCGAGGCGCTCGCGTTCCTCAAGACCTCGCAAGCGACCACGGTGCCGGACCTGCAGCTGCACCTGCTGCCGTGGGCGTACGTGTCGCCGAACCAGGACGCGCCGATCCGGCACCCGGTCGACAAGCGGCCGGCGCTGACCGTGCTCACCACGCTGATCTACCCGAAGAGCCGCGGCACGATCCGGCTCGCCTCGGCGGATCCGGCCGCGACACCGCTCATCGACCCGCAGTACCTCGCGGACCCGGCCGACCTCGAAGTGCTCGGCGAGGGGTCCGAGATGGTGCGCGAGATCTTCGCGTCGAAGGCGTTCAAGGGCTCGATCAACGAGGAGATCCACCCGGGCAAGCAGCTGCGCGGCCAGGAGCTGCGCGACGCCATCCTCAACCGCGCGACGTCGGTGTACCACGGCGTCGGCACCTGCCGGATGGGCGTGGACGACCTCGCCGTCGTCGGGCCGGACCTGAAGGTCCGCGGGGTCGACGGGCTGCGGGTCTGCGACGCCTCGATCATGCCGTCGATCACCGGCGGCAACACCAACGCACCCTGCATCATGATCGGCGAAATGGGCGCGCAGCTGGTTCTTTCCGGCAACTGAGAAGGAGCGGAAGACCATGACCCTCACCCCGGTCCGGCCCACCCGCCCGGCTTCGGCGACCGAAGAGTTCCTCCGGCAGCTCGTCGCGCGCGTGCCGGGCTCGGGCGGCGCGGCGTGGCCGCTCACCGAGGTCTACACCGGCGACGTCCTGGCGGATCTGCCGCAGTCGACGCCCGCCGACATCGAGCAGGCGTTCGCCACCGCGCGGGCGGCGCAGGCGAAATGGGCCGCGACACCGCTCAAACAGCGGCTCGCGGTGTTCCGGCGGGCGCATTCGCTCTTCATCGACCGCGCGCGCACCATCGCCGACCTGATCCAGGTCGAAAGCGGCAAAAACCGGCGGATGGCGATCGAGGAAACCTGCGATCCGCCGATGATCATGAGCCATTACCTGCGGCGAGCGCCCAAACTGCTGGCTCCGGCGCGGCGCGGCGGACCGGTGCCGCTGGTGTCTTCTTCGACCGAGATCCGGGTGCCCAAGGGCGTGGTCGGCATCATCGCGCCATGGAATTTCCCGTTCGCCACCGGCATTTCGGACGCGATTCCGGCGCTGATGGCGGGCAACGCGGTGGTGTTGAAGCCGGACAACAAAACGGCGCTGTCGCCGCTGTACGGCGTGCAGCTGCTCGAAGAAGCCGGGTTGCCGAAGGGCTTGTTCCAGGTCGTGTGCGGCGAGGGTCCGGACGTCGGCCCGACGCTCATCGGCCAGGCCAACTACGTGATGTTCACCGGCTCCACCGCCACCGGCAAGGTGATCGGCGAGCAGGCGGGCCGGAACCTGATCGGCTGCTGTCTCGAACTCGGCGGCAAGAACCCGATGATCGTACTGCCGGACGCCGACTTCGCCGACGCGGTGCCGGGCGCGGTGTTCGGCGCGTTCGGCAACACCGGGCAGATCTGCATGCACATCGAGCGGATCTACCTGCCGGAGTCGCGCTACGAGGAGTTCAAGGAAGCCTTTGTCGCCAAGGCTTCCTCGCTGGATGTGCGGGCGGCTTACGATTTCGGCCCGGAGATGGGTTCGCTGGTTTCGGTCGACCACATGAACCGCGTGAAGTCCCATGTGGACGATGCGGTCGAGAAGGGAGCCACCGTGTTGTGCGGCGGACGTCCCCGGCCGGACCTCGGACCGGCGTTCTTCGAGCCGACCATTCTGGAAGGCGTCACGAAGGACATGCTGTGCGGGGTCACCGAAACGTTCGGCCCGGTGGTCGCGTTGCATCGGTACCGGACAGTGGACGAAGCCGTCGAACTGGCGAACGACACCGACTACGGACTGAACGCTTCGGTGTGGGGCAAGGACATTCGCGCAGCTTCCGCGGTGGCTGCCCGGCTGGAGACGGGCAACGTCAACGTGAACGACAGCCTGGCGACGGCGTATGCCGCCAAGGGAACGCCGTCCGGCGGGGTGAAGACGTCCGGAGTCGGTGCCCGGCACGGGGATCAGGGGCTGTTGAAGTACACCGATGTACAGAACTTGGCAGTGCTGAAGAAGCCGGTGATGAGCCCGCGTCCGGGGCAGAAGTACGAGAAGTACGTGGAAGGAATGCTGTCCGGGCTGAAGATGATGCGGCGGCTCAGGATCCGGTAATGTCCGCAATGGACTGACGTACGATCTGGACCACTTTCCCGTCCGCTTCGGTCAGTCCGCTGAGCCTGGTCCGGCGCGTCAAGAGTCCGCCGAGGACCAAATCGACCAGTTGCGCGCCCACCTGCTCCGCCGACACCGGGCCTTCCGGGTCGAACCACGTCCACGCCCATTGCGCCGAGCCGAAGATCAGCAGACTCTGCACCTCGACATCACACGCGCGGAACTCCCCCGACGCGATCCCCGCGGACAACGTGGCCCGCACCAGGTCGAGGTATTCCGCGCGCATCCGGCGGCCCTCGGCCATCGCCTCGTGGTCGGCGAGCCGGACGACCTCGCGCTGGAACGCGACGGTCGCCTCCCGGTCGACCACCTGGTACAGCACGAACGCGTACAACAGTCCGGCCAGCTGCTGGGTCGGCGTCGCGAGGCGCTCGCGGATCAGCGCGGCCTCGGCGAGCCTGCGGCGCATGTACGACTCGTGCAGCGCGGCGAGCAACCGGTCCTTCGTGCCGAAGTGGTGCACGATGGTGCCCTTCGACAGCCCCAGCTCGCCGGCGATGTCGGAGAAGTTCGCGGCGTCGTATCCGCGTTCGGCGACGTAGCGGGTGAACGTCGCCAGGATGTCCCCGGCGCGGCCTTTGGGTGGCATCGGCCCACTGTAACCGAATGTTTGACCACTGACCGTCCGTACGGTTACCTTCGTCGTGGTCCCCGGCGACGAAGGAGTCTCGGCATGGCAGCGAGCTTGGCGCAGTGGATTGCCCGGCGCAGCACCGTCACCCCCGAGTCGGTCGCGCTCGTGGCCGCGGAGACCGGCGAGCGGATCACCTACGCCGACCTCGAACACCGGGTGGCGCGGCGGGCCGCGGCGCTTCGTGAGCTGGGCGTGCGCAAGGGCGACCGGGTGGCCTTGCTGGGGTTGAATTCCACCGGCTACCTCGAAACGCTCTTCGCGGTGGCCTGGCTCGGCGCGATCACGCTGCCGATCAATTTCCGGCTCGCGGCGGCCGAAGTCGAGTATCTTCTGGAAGACGCCCGGCCGGTGGTCGTGGTGCACGACGACACCTTCGCCGCGCTCGCTCAGGAAGCCTCCGGCGGCCGAATGCTGGTCAACAACAGCCAACTGTCCCAAGAGGACCGCGTCGAACCCGAACCGACCGGACCGGACGACGTCGCGGTGCTGATGTACACCTCCGGCACCACCGGACGGCCCAAGGGAGCCATGCTCACCCACGGCAACCTGGAGGCGAACGCGATCAACGTGCTCACCTCCGGGGAAGGGCTGCTCCCGTCCGACATCACGCTGACGGTCGCCCCGTTCTTCCACATCGGCGGACTGGCGCTGTTCACCCTGCCTTTGCTGTACGCGGGCGGCACTGTCGTGGTCGCGGGCAAGTTCGATCCACAAGAGACACTCGCGTTGATCCAGCGCGAGAAGGTCACCGTCCACTTCATGGTGCCCGCGATGTGGGCGGCGATGACGCAGGTCCCGGACTTCGATTCCTACGACCTGTCGCGGCTGCGCTACCTGCTGTGCGGCGGCGCGCCGTGCCCGCTGCCGGTGATCGAGTTCTACGAGGGCAAGGGACTGACCTTTGTGGAGGGTTTCGGGATGACCGAACTCTCCCCCGCCGCGCTGGTGCTGGAATCGGCGTTCGTGCGCTCGCACGCCGGGTCTGTGGGACGGCCCTTCCTGCACGTCGAGGCGCGAATCGTGGACGAACGCGACGACGACGTGCCCACCGGGACGGTCGGCGAACTGGTGCTGCGCGGCCCGAACGTCTTCGCCGGCTACTGGGGCCTGCCCGAAGCGAGCGCGGAAACCCTGCGCGGCGGCTGGTTCCACTCCGGCGACCTCGCCCGCTGCGACGCCGACGGCTTCGTGACTTTGGTGGACCGCAAGAAGGACATGATCATTTCCGGCGGCGAGAACGTCTATCCGATCGAGGTCGAACAGGTGCTGCACCGGCATCCGGAGATCGCCGACGTCGCGGTGATCGGCGCGCCGGATCCCCAGTGGGGAGAAACTGTGATCGCGGTGGTCGTGCCCGCCGGTGACGCGCTCGACGGGGACGCGGTGATCGCTTACTGCCGGGAACGGATCGCCGCTTTCAAGTGCCCCCGCCGGGTCGAGATGGTCGCCGAGCTTCCCCGCAATGCCACGGGGAAGCTGCTCAAACGCGAACTCCGGGCCCGGTATACGGACTCGGCCGAATCGGTTTCCCGCTAAGGGTTTCAGCGAGTCTCTTCGAGGGCCAGGTAGTCCTGGATGATGCCGACGTACTCGCTGCGAAGCGGTTCCGCCTCCAGATAGCCCATATGCGCCGCACCAACTTGAGTGATGTGCTCGGAGTCCGGAATTCGGTATCGCCGCGCAGTTCGCGGCCGTAGGTGCGGTCGAGCACATTGCCGGGCAGAGGCGTATTACTCGACCCGGGCGATGAGATTCCCCTAGAACCGGAGGTACATCGCGGCATGGATCTCCTGGCTGGACCCGTCGGCCAGTTCAAGGTGGAGGGCCTGCTGCTGAAACACCTCGTCACCGTTGCAGTCGTTGTGCTGTCTCAAAACAGTCATCAACGCTGTTGACTGTCCAGCTCAGATGAACCGCCACAGATGGTCCGGCGTCCCGTTGTCGTCCCACTGCGTCACCTGTGCACCGTCCGCGGTGGACTGCTGGTCGACCGCCATCACCTTTCCGCTGTGGACGTTCACCAGCTTCCACCAGCCGCCGCCGGCGTCCACGATGCGCCACAGGTGGTCCGGTGTTCCGTTGTCCTGGAACTGCTGCACGTGCGCGCCGTTGTCCAGGCTCTGGTCGTGCACCGCCAGCACCTTGCCGCTGTTGCGGTTCATGATCCGGACGGTCCCGTCGCCGCTGTCCACGACTGTCCACACGTGATCGACCGTGCCGTTGTCCTGCCATTGCGTCACATCAGCCGTGTCCGAAAGCGACATGTCCCGCACCGCGAGCAGCTTCCCGGACCGCTGGTTCTGGATCCGCCGCCACGACGTCGTCGAAGCCGCCGGGCGCGGCAGCAAAGCCAGATACCCGGCAGCGACCGGGCGTGCTTGGAAACCGGATTGCCGGGCGTCGGCGACGAAGTACCAGTCCGAGAACGGAACCCGCGAGCCGGTGGTGTTGGCGAAACTGTAGACGCCCTCCACGAGAGTCGCGCGGATGTCGGCGTGGTCGGCCAGCCAGGCGGCTGTCCACAGTTCCCAATCGGCCTTCGTGTAGTCGTGGCGCAGGTCCAGCGGGACGCCGTGCGCGCCCCGTTTCGACTGATACCAGGCAGCTTCCCGCGCGGCGGTCCCGAGCGGCACCAGGTCAAGGCCCAGCAACCGGTCGGCGAAACCGTTGTACTTCAGGCTCCAGGTGCCCGGCTGGTCATACGCCATCCGCAAGTGCGAACCGTCGTTGGCCAACGTGGTCCACTGGCTGACGTACGACCGTGAAATCGACCTGTACCGCAAGGCATCCGCGGAATTGCCGGTGGTATCGGCGAGAACGGCCATCGCGCCGACGCCGATGATGCCCTTCAACGCGAGGTTGGCGCTGTGCGCGATCCAGCCGGTGAAATCGTCGGTCTGGTTCTGGTTTCCCGGGTCGAGGGTGTTGCCGACCAGGTACTCGGCCCATTGCCGCAGGATTCCGTAGTGGGCGTTGGCGAACGCCTTCGCCGCCGCGGCGTCCAGGCGCTGCGCGACCGCGGCGGACATGATGAGCATGTTGGCCGATTCCTCGACCGGCATGCTCTCCTCGTTGCCGTCGTTGTGCCCGGCCGCGTTCGGATAGGACGCGCCGATGTCGTGTTCCGAGAACGTCATCGGCCAGCCGCCGTGTTCGGCGTAGTCGAGCACCGGTTCCAGCAGCAGCCGGACGAACTCCGGCGAGAGATGGAGATAACCGGGCAGCGACGGGTAGATCACGTCCACTGTGGACACGTTGCCGCTGGACGAGATCTCCTTCAGGAACGCCCACGGCGAGCCGTTCCGGTCCACCAGTTCGGTGCCGCCGAACGCCTGGCGCAGGGTGAGCGCGCAGATCGCCGCGTAGTGGCCGCCCGTGCTGCCCCCGCCGGCCGCGGCGGACGCTTCGCTGTCGATCCGCTGGTCCAGAGCGATACCGGCGGCGAGCGCGGCCGGGTAGTCGGCATGGAACCACGCGACCATGTCCGGCCACGAAGACCAGTAGTGCGTCCACCACGGCGCCAGCTGCGCGCCGAGGTAGCTGACCGCGGGCGTGCGGACGTGCCCGATCGCCACCACCAGCGGATCGGCCGCCGCGCCCGGCTGGACCGTGCCGAGGTCTTTGGCGAACGCGAGGACCGGCCAGCGGTCGCTGATCGCGCGAGGCTGGTCCGGATCGCTGGTCCCGGGCAGCGCTCCCCCGTTCGCCGACGTCGCGCGCACGACCGTGTCCTGCCCAATCTGCCAGCTCGCCCCCGCCGAAGGCGCCGCGACCACGAGCGAACCCCAGCGCGGCTGGTCGTGCCCGTCCTCGGCGAGCACGCCCGGCGAAGCGGCCTGGACGCTCAGCGACGTGATGCCGCCGGATTCCTGCCGCTGCCAGCCGACCGGCGTGCCCGAATCCCATTGCAGCCACTCGGCCGACGTGTCGAAATGCAGCGAGACGGCGTGTGCCCGGCCGTCGGTGCTCGCGGCGGCGATGGCGACGTAGCCGAACGGCACGCACTGCCGCTGGAGATTGCCGGGATCGACCGGCGAGAAGAAGGTGACGGTGAGGGTCACGCCGCCGCCGGCGAGTTCGTAGATCGAGCGGGTCGCGGTGACCCGCAAGGAGTTCTGCGTCATCGGGCTCAGGCTCGGACCGGACGGCAGCTGCGGCGCACCGGCGAACACGTACGCGACGCCGTCTATCCGGGCGATCCCGCACAACGCGGTGATGTGCCCGTTCCAGAACGTGGACCAGGTGCCGGGCAGGGTGTCCGCGGCTTGCCAGGTCGAGAGGTACGGCGAACGCACGACGAGCGGGGTCGCGGGAGGGCGCAGCGGGTTCAGCGTGCCCGCCGGGGCGGCCGAGGCGGTGGACTGGACCAGTTCCGGAGCGCACCAGAGCGCGGCGACGGCGGCCGCGCCGGTGCCCGCCCAGCGCAGGGCGTCGCGGCGGCTGACCTCGCGGGGAGCATCGGAGGACATCGACAGCTTCTTTCGGTCGGATACCGGACACGGGAAAGAAGGAACCGAGCGACCTCAGTGTGGCACCGCGATACAACGTTGTAAATCTGCCGAAAGCACTGACAAGCGCTGTCCGTTTCCAGACAGGGCTTGTCAGTCCCGGCTACCGCCCGGCGGCGTACCCCTGCTCCCCGCGCGAATTCGCCGCCGCCGAAAGCACCCCGGTCTCCGGATCCTTCGCCACCGCGCACAACCGCCCCTCCGACCAGGGCTCCCCGACCGTCACGGCATGCCCCCGGCTCTCCAGCGCGGCGATGACCTCCGCACCGATCCGCGATTCCACTGTCACGCTGCCCGCCGTCATGCCGCGCGGGTAGAACGAACTCGGGAAGCTGTCGGTGTGCCAGTTCGGGGCGTCGATCGCGCCCTGCAGATCGAGCCCGCCGCGGACCTTCCCGCGCAGCGCCGTGCCGAGGAAGAAGTGGAAGTTCCACTGGTCCTGCTGGTCGCCGCCGGGGGTGCCGAACGCCATCACCGGCACCCCGTCGCGCAGCGCGAGCGACGGCGAAAGCGTGGTGCGCGGCCGTTTGCCCGGTGCGAGCGAGTTGGGCAGGCCCGGGTCGAGCCACGCCATCTGCAGCCGGGTGCCCAGCGGGAAACCCAGCTCCGGCACGACCGGGTTGGACTGCAGCCAGCCGCCGCTCGGCGTCGCGGCGATCATGTTGCCCCAGCGGTCCACGACGTCGAGGTGGCACGTGTCGCCCCGGGTCAGGCCGTCCTTCGCGACGGTCGGCTCCCCCGCCCCGATCGCCGACGCGGTGACCCCGCCGTCCGCGACGTAGCGCGCGTGCCTGCTCAACCGGGGCGTGCGGCCTTCCGGGCTGCCCGGACGCAGGTCGAAGGAAGCCCGCTCACCGATCAGTTTGCGCCGGACTTCGGTGTACTCCGGGGAAAGCAGCGCCTCGACGGGCACTTCCGCGCTGTCGCCGTACCAGGCTTCACGGTCGGCCATCGCGAGCTTCGTGCCCTCGATGAGCCGGTGGTAGTACTCCGGCGTCGCGTACTCCAGCTCGTCCGGCAGGAGCGCGAGCTGCTGCAGGAAAGCCGGACCTTGGCTCCACAGGCCAACTTTCGCGACAGTCCAGCCGTTCCAGGTGTGGGTGACCGGGTCCTCGTAGGCCGGCCGGAACGCGGCGATGTCGTCGGCGGTGAGCGTGCCCGCGTGCCGTTCGCCGGAAGAGTCCATCGCCGGTTTCGCGGCGAAGGCAGCGAGCGCTTCCGCGACAAACCCTTCGCGCCACGCCTTCCGCGCCGCCTCGATCTGCGCTTCCCGATCGCTTCCGGCAGCCTCCGCCTCCGCGATCAGCCTGCGCCAAGTCTCGGCGAGCGCGGGATTCTTCAGCAGCCCACCGGGTTTCGGCGCGACCCCGCCGGGCAAGTACAGCTCGGCCGACGTCGTCCATTCGTTCTCGAACAGTTCGCGGACGGTCTCCACCGTCGCGCCGACGCGCTCGACCGCCGGATGGCCGTCCGCCGCGTAGTGAATGGCGTACTTGAGGACCTCGCGCAGCGATTTCGTGCCGTGGTCGTGCAGCAGGAGCAGCCAGGCCTCGACCGCGCCGGGCACCGCGGCGGCCAGCGGACCGGTGCCGGGAACCAGATCGAGACCGAGCGAGGTGTAATGCTCGATCGTCGCGCCGGCCGGCGCGGGGCCCTGCCCGCACAGCACCTTCGGCGCGCCGCCCGCCGGGGCGAGGATCATCGGCACCTCGCCGCCGGGCCCGTTGAGGTGCGGCTCGACGACGTGCAGCACGAACGCGCCCGCGACCGCGGCGTCGTAGGCGTTGCCGCCGTCCTCGAGGACCGCCATCGCGGCCGCCGAGGCGAGCCAGTGGGTGGACGACACCATGCCGAAGGTGCCCTGCAACGTCGGGCGCGTCTGGACCATGGCCTTATCGTCGCGCGCGGGCTGGCGGTACGTCAAAGGCATCTGAGGCACCAATCCGATAGCGTGTCGCTATGGAACGCCGGCAGCTGGAGTACTTCGTCGCGATCGTCGAGCACGGCGGGTTCACGCACGCGGCGCGGGCGTTGCGGGTGGCCCAGCCGTCGTTGTCGCGGGCGATCGCGAAGCTGGAACAGGACCTGGGCGTCGAACTGTTCCACCGGGTCGGGCGCAACGCGGTGCTGTCGAACGCCGGCGAGTCGCTGGCCGGACGCGCCCGGCTGGTGCTGCGCGACCTCGACGCCCTGCGCGCCGCCGCGCGGATGGCGGGCGACGGACCGGCCGGGCGGATCGACGTCGCGGCCACGTCGTCGTCCGCGCTGGAGCCGGTGATCAGCATCATCGCCGAGATGCGCACGCGGTATCCGGGCGTTTTGGTGAGCACGTCGGCGGCGTTGTCGGCGGCCGAGGTGGTCGCGATGGTGGTGCAGGGCCGGTGCGAGGCCGGGGTGTGCGGGAGCGCGGAACGCCCGGTCGGGCCGGGTCTGGTCGCGCATCACCTGCGGGACGAGGAACTGCTCCTGGTCGCCCCGCCCGGTACGGAGATCGGCTCGGACGGGGTCGTCGAGCGCGCTGAACTCAGCGGCATGCAGTTCGTCGTCACCACGTCGGCGACCGCGGTGCGCGGATTCTTCGACCGGCTCGCGGCGAGCGTGCCGGACCTGTCGATCGCGGCCGAGGTGGGCGACCGGAGCGTGGTCCTGCCCATGGTGCTGCGCGGGATCGGCGCGAGCCTGATGCCGGACGGCTGGGCGGAGCTGGCCCGCCGGGCCGGTGCCGAGGTGCTCCGGTTCGCGCCGCCGGAGAAGCTCCCGCAGTGGTTGATATACCGGTCCGGACCGATTGCCGCGGCAACTCAGGCGTTTGTGGACATCACCCTCGCCACCGGCGGGACCGACAGCATCGGCGCGTAGTGGCCGTCCGGATACGGCTCCCCCACCGCGCGGCCGTCCGCCTCGATCCACGCGTGCGCGGCGAACGGGCTCGTCCGCACTCCGGTGCACCAGGTCGGCCAGGAACCCCTGAGGCGGCACAAGAGCGCGGCGGCGATCGAACGTTGGAGACAGCCTTGTCCGGCACAGCGGAGGCTCACCGAGACGACGTCTGAGCAGGCGGCCAGGGCTGCATCGGTGGTGGCTGGCCGTGCGCCCCGGCGGGCGAATTCCAGTACGCGGCGCAGCTTCGCCGGACGCAGCCGGGCAAGCGGACGAGCGAGAGCGACCGCGAGCAGCGGCACCGGACGGCGGTGCAACGGCAGGCGGACGCGCGTCGCGAGCGCGACCGGCGCGCTCATGCCGTCACCAACCCGGCGGATTGCAACTGCTCGAGCACCGCGGTCACGTCTTTCCGCGTCATGGCCTCGTCGACACCGTGCCGCGAGGCCAGTTCCGACGCGATGCCCTCCGGTTCGCTGCCGTCGAGAAGCCCTTGCAGCACAGTGCTTCCGGTGGCGTTGAGCTGCCAGTACCGGCCAGTCGCCAGGTGAAGCAGGACGGTGCTGCCGTCCGGGATGTCGGTGGTGGTCACGTCAGGGTGCAAGCGCATCGAGCCTCCTCGGGACTGGGCGTTCGGCGGCGCGAAGCCACATCTCACCTCCGATGAGCGGTTCAAGAGCGGCGACCACGCGGTAGTCCCGCTGCGGCGAGAGGACCGCGGCCCGCAGCCGGTCCCGGTCGAGCAGCCCGCGCGCGGCCAGCGCGGAATCCTCGAACAGGCACAGGATCGCGGCCTGGTTGCGGCGCAGGCCGTCCCGGATGTCCGCGCCGAACTCGCCCTTGGTCGCCCGGCCGAGCACGACGTCCGGCACGATCCCCCGCATCGCCTCGGCCAGCAGGGGTTTGTATCGGCCCGGGTCCGCGTGCTCGTGCCGCCGGACACGCAGAACGGCCTCCACGACCCGGTCGTCGAAGAACGGCAACCGCAACTGGACACCGGTCTCGGCGTACAGCCCGGCCGTCAAACGGTACTGCGCGGCGGCGGACCGCAGGACGAGCATCGCCTGGTGTTCGCCGGGGTCGCGGCCGAGCGGTTGGGCTTCGCTCGCCGCGCGGTGCAAGGCTTTTCGAGCCAAGTCCAGACCGTCGCCGGTGATCCACGGCTGGGCCCGCAGCGGCGCGACGCCCCAGCCGAGCACCGGGCGGCGCGCCGAACTGACCGGATCGGCGAGCTGCGCGGCCTGCTGTCGCCACCAGCCAGCCACGGTGCCCGGCCGGAGAAGTCCCGCCACCGTCCCGAAGAGCGGCCAGCGCCGCAGTGCGGCGTGTGCCCGGACGTGGCTCAACGCGGTGACCGGCCGACGGCGCAGCAATTGGTGCAGGTACCCGGGCAGCGGGCTGAACAGCTCGTCCCCGCCGTGTCCGGCGAGGTGCGCTTCGGACCCGCGTGCGGCCACGATTTCGGCGCTGTACCGGATCCTGGACGCGGACCGGGTGAACGCGTAGGGTTCGTCGCCGTCGACCAGGCGGTCCGGATCCGCGAAGACGGCGGGCAAATCGTGCTGCGGGACGATCACGTGCTCGGCCCGGTCCAGCGCGGCGATGGACCGGGCGGCGAACTTCGCGTCGTCGTTGCCCGCCTCCGCCTCGGCCCAGCGGAAGGTCAGCAACTCCGGGTTTTCCCGGGCGGCGAGGAAACACAGCGACGTCGAATCCATGCCGCCCGACAGATCAGCGGAACCGTGTCCCGAGCGGACCGCCTCGGCCAGCGCAGTCCGCACTCCGTCGGCACCGCGGGCCAGTGACTCGCGGGCGACCGGCGGACGCCACCACGGCTTCACCTGGGTTCGACCGTCTGTCCACAAGAGACAGTCGCCCGGTGGCACAGCGGAAACCTTGGCGTACAACGGTCGTTCGCTCAAGGGCGGCGGAAGATGCAGTCCGCACGACACCCGTGCGGCGAGCACCTCCTCGTCCACTGAGGACTCGACCAGTTCGGCCAGCAGATCAGCCCGATCCGCGGCGACCGGCACCCCGTCGACCCGGCAGTGGAATACCCGCCGCGATCCGGTTGCCGTGCCTTGGATCCGCACCGCACCGTCCACAGTGGCCACCAGATGGAACGAACCGGTCAGCCCGGCGGCGACCCGGTCGAGGTCGGCCAGCGAGAACACCCTGGCCGCGAGTTCGCCGAGCCGGACGGCGGCGACCGGGCAGTTCCCGATCACCGCCAGCCGCACCGGTCCGGCTGTCCCCACCGCCGCCTCGGCGCGACGCCATCGGCCGACGAGCCACGGCCGCCCGGACGCGTGGGCGTACACCTGCGCGCCCTCCCACAGCCGCCGGATCCCCGCTGCGGCGGGAGAATCGGGCAGCACCAAGAATCCCGGCCTGCTCATCGGCTGCGCTCCCGGCTCAGGAGGCGAAGTAGCCCATCGTGTCCGACAGGTACCCACTGAAGCCGAGGGTGTCCTCGCTGAACTCGCCGACCTCGGACAGCGCGGGCGGCGTGTATTCGGGCAGTTCGCGAACCTGTTTGTCCTGAACGTCCATGATGCCTCCGATGTTCGGCTCCGGCGGCCGCTGCGACCGCCGTCCCCGACACTGGCACGCACCGCCCGGCCGCGGCAGGCGGGAGTTCCCGTGCGTACCAACAGCTTTACCTCGCAGTACCGGACTCGCCCGGCCCGCTGGCCCGAATGGACTAGACCACTGTCATCCGATGCCGAGCCCGCGCCGACCGGTCGCGTTCAGCCGCCCGGGCGCGAACCGGTCCGGCCACGAGCGCTCGTAATGCTCGGCCGGGAAGTCCGACGGACTGGACCCGGACTCGAACGCTTCCCGCACCGACCCGGCGTACGCCTCGTTGCGCGGGCACCACGGCGCGGCCGGGATGTACATGACGTTGCCCCAGCCCCGCTGGTTCTCCACCGGCGCGACGCTGTGGATCAGATCGCAGTGCCACCACACGGAATCGCCGGCCCGCACGTCCGGGATGCCGCTGGAAGCCCGCAGCAGCAACGAATGCCATTTCTCGCTGGCCGGGAACACCTGATTCACCGTGACGCCGCACATGTCGTCCTCGGGCACGTCGGCCAGCAGCGGACGCAGCATCAGGTAGCCCATCGCTTCCGGAATCGGCACTGTGTGCAGCACACCCTGGTCGTGTTCCATGTCCGAAAGCGCGGTCCAGCCCTGGAAAGTGCGGAACACCGAGCACATCGTCGAACCCTCGAACTGCGGCCCGGCCGTGCGATGCGCGGCGTCCCACGGATCGTAGGACTCGACGGTGCCGTCGAACAGATGCCGGAACGCGCGCTGGTACGTCTCGGTCATCCAGAGGTCCAGCGTGCCTGGGTCAAGATGGGTGCCGAGACCGCCGGAATCCGCACCCGGCGGACGGCGGCGAATGCGGTCCGGGTACAGCGAATCCCGGCCAGGGTCGAACCACCGGACGCCGTCGGATTCGGATTTCCACTGTGCGTTGAGGAACGCCTGCACGCGCGCCATCCGGTCGCTCTGGCGCGCCTCCATTTGCGCCGCCGACCAGTAGATCGGATAGATCTCCGGCCGCGATCCAACGGTGCCGAAGAAGTCGTCGCCGGGGCCGCGGTAGTGCTCGAAGAACCGGTTGCCCTCGACGTAGTCGACGATCCCCGCGTCCCAGCCCAGCGCCTGCTCGCGCGGGAAATGACCACGCACCACGAGACAGCCGCGCCGCCGGAGCCGGGCCACGTCGTCTTCGGAGACCCTGCCCGCCTCGATGTCGGCGTAGTCCAGCACCGGCCAGATCTCTTCGCCGCGCGCTTTCGCCGCCTCGATCTCCTCGACCGCGGCGGCGACGCGGGCCTCGACCACCGCGAACACCTCTTCCACGGTGCGCCCGGACGCCTGGATCCGCGCCCGCAACGCGGCTTTGATCTCGCGAATCGCGGCCGGGAGGTCGTCCGGCGTCGTCTCCCAATGCGGCAACGGGGGCAGCTGCATAGCGCTCGCTCCATTCAGGAAGGGCTCCTTACTGAACCGACGGTAAGGCGCCCGCGCCGATTCAGGCAACACTCCTGACTAAATCGGCTACACTCGCGCCGGTGACCCCGGCCAAGCCCTCCCTCGACCTGCTCCGGTCGCTGACCGACGAGCACGTTCTGCGGGCGCTGCTCGCGCAGCGGCAGCTCACGCGCGCGCAAATCGCCGCCCACACCGGCATTTCCAAGCCCGCGGTCGGCGACAGCGTCGCGCGGCTCGCCGAGGCCGGGCTATTGCGCGACACCGGCGAACGCACCACCGGCCGCGGCCGCGTCGGCACCTATTACGCGCTGGCCGACGACCTCGGCGCGGCGCTGGTCGTGAGCATCGCCCACGACGGCGCGGTCGCCGAAGCCGTCGACGTTTTCGGCGAGGTGCTCGCCCGGCACGTCGAAGATCTCGGCCGCCCGGTGCGGCCGCGGAAGGTCGCGCAGGCCCTGCGCAAGGCCGCGACACAGGTCGCCGACGACGCCGGGCCGCTCCGGCTCGCGGTCGTCAGCGCCGCCGATCCGGTCGACCGCGCCACCGGGAAACTGGTCCACCTGCCCGATTCCCCGTTCCTGCTCGGGGAACTCTCCCCCGCCGACGTCCTCGCGCCGCTCGTCGCGGGCCCGGTCACGGTGGACAACGACGTCAACTGGGCCGCCCGCACCGAACAGGCCGCCGCCGATTTCGCCTACCTTTTCCTCGGCGAAGGGCTCGGCTGCGCCGTGATCGCCGACGGCGAAGTGCGGCGCGGGCACGCCGGGTTCGCCGGGGAAATCGCGCACGTCCTCACGCGCGGCCCGGACGGTCAGGCGATCGCCTTCATCGACGTCTTCGCGGACCTTGGTGTGCGCCAACCGGATTCGACCACGATCGACGTCGCCGCCCTGCTGTGCGCGATCAAATCCGACGACGTCCTCGACACCCTCGCCGAGGCGATCTGCGGCGTGCTCCTGGCTTTGGTAACCGTGGCCGACCCGGAACTCATCGTCCTGGGCGGCCCCTGGGGGCCCGCCGTGCTCGACGCGGTGTCGGCCCGCTTCGCGCGGTTGCCGCGCAACGTCCCGCTTCGCGCCCCGCACGCCACGGACTCCCCCGCCCTCACCGGCGCGCGCGACGAGGCCGTGCGCGCCCTGCGGAGCGCCGTTCTCAACCCTTGATGGTCTTCTTGATCCACTCCAGCTGACCGAACACGTCACCGTCGGCCGCGACGCTGCTGCGGTCGGATTTGCTGGTGACTCCCACGATCGTGTCGCGATCAACAGTCGACATGACCGGACCGCCGGAGTCGCCGCCCGCCGTGACGCCGGTCGTGGTCAGCGCGCAGAAATCGGTGCCGCCGGAGATGGTCATGCCTTCGCAGCGCTGGTCGTCGGGGTCGATGACCTTCGCGTCCACCTGCTTGAGCGCGTCGGACTGGCAGCTGTTCTCGTCGCCGGTGCAGGTCGCGCCCCAGCCGAGCTGGCGAACCGTCTCGCCGGGCCGCACCGGCCCCGCGCTCGGCAGCTTCGCCGGGGTGACGTTCATCGGGGCGACCTTGATCAGCATGATGTCGGCCAGCGTGTGATTGTCGCGGCTGCCCGGCACGGGCCGGACGACGGTGCCGAGCCGCTGGTCGAGATTGCCGACGCGGAACTCGATCCGGGAATCCGCGATGGGCTCGGCGGCTTCGGTGAAGCAGTGGTCGGCACCGATGATCCACTCTCGGCTGATCGCGGTGGCGGTGCATTCGGGCTTGCCGTCGACCAGCATCCGCACCGCCCACGGCCCGTAAGAGCTGACCGAACCCCCGATCACGGCCGACGCCGGAGCCGCCGCGGCGACGGCGGCGAGCGCGGCGACCGGGATCAGGAGGGCCAGCCGGCGGAGTGAGCGGAACAGCATGGTGAGGACATCCCTTCGGCAGCCGGCGTGACAACATCAAGACGCGGCAGCCAGAAGGGGGTTGCGCCTCGTAAGTGTTAATCCCGGTTAGACACTCACGACCCGTGGCCCTGTGCCTGTGCCGGGCCGCGAGGGGCGCTGCCGGTTAGAACCGGCACGGGCACTCAAGAGGCGGCAGAGGGAGGGCGTTGCGCCTCGTGAGCGCCGATGCCGGAATTGCCGCTCACGAGGCGCACCGAATCAGGACTTGTCCGCGGCCTGGGCCACGAAAATCCCCGTCTCCAGGAATGCCCGCCACTCAGCCGGGGACTGGCTGTCCATCGCCCGGCGAGCGGCCGCCTGGACCTGGGTGCCGGGAGTGGCCCGGGTCCAGATCTCCCGGACCAGCGGCCCCTCCTCGAGGTACCTGGCGTAGCTGGCCTCGACGCCGGCGACCGCGGCCGCGCGCACCTTCATGTCGTTCAGCTTGTCCTTCGCCGCGGTCTCGAAGATGCCGGTGTCGATGAACGCCCGCCGCTGCTCCGGCGTCTCGCAGGAGTAGGCCGCCATCCAGACCTCGGAACCGTAAGGCGCCTGGCGCGCCCAGATGTGCCATACGAACTGCTCGTCCGTCAGCTGCGCGGCCAGCGCCGCATCCATGCCCACGGCGGCGGCCGCCTTCACCCGTGCGTCGCGGAGCTTCTTCTCCGCGGCTTCCTTCTCCGCCGCCTCCTTCGCGGCCTCCACGTCGCGCTGATGCTCGACAAAGATGCCGTGCACGATGAATTCCTTCTTTTCCGCCAGAGTTCCCTTGACAGCGGCAGCCGCGGCCGCCTTCACGAACGAACCCCTGGGGGCGTGCTCCCACAACGCGAAGACGAAGTTCGGATCCTCCTGGCTCAGCAGGAGCCGAGTCAGCTCGAAACCGAGCAGCGCGACAGCGGGCTGCCGTTCCGTGCGCCGGACCTGGTACTGCGCTTCCCGGTCCAGATCCTTTTGGTGTGCCTCGTAAATCCAGGCAGTGAGGAAGAGCGACGGCGACCCTTGCTTGCAGGCGTAGTCCGCCTGCCACTGGACCTCCTCCGCGACGTCGCCTTGCCGTTGCGCGGCCAGGTAGATCTCGTGCACGAAGTCGCATTCGCTAAGCCGCAGCAGTTCCGGCGTGATCGCGAGCCCGACGACAGCGGCCGCGTTCGTGCGCACCTCCTCCGGAGTCTGCGCCACAGCGGCAATCGGAGCCGCGGTCGCCGCGGCCGGAGCGACGACCCCGGTCGCCGCGGTCATCGCGGCGAGGACAACCGCGGCCGCCAGTCTTCGAACTCTGGAATTCGGCATAAGCGTCATAGTGGGTGAATATCTCCCGCACGAAGGACGTTACCGATCATGGTCCGGGGTCCCGCTGGTTGACATGTCGGAAACTTCCGACGTAACTTAGCGTCATGCCCGACGACGTCTTCCTCGCTCTCGCCAGCCCCGTCCGCCGGCGCCTGCTCGAGATCCTGGCGGACGGCCCGCACACGGCGGGCGATCTCGCGGCGCGGTTCGAGCTGAGCCGCCCGGCGGTGGCCGAGCACCTGAAGGTGCTGCGGGACGCCGCCCTGGTCCGCGACGAACCCGTTGGGCGGCAACGTTTTTACCACCTGGAAAGCGATCCGCTGGAGCAGGTCGGCGAATGGCTGCACCCGTTCGAGCGGTTCTGGCGCGGCCGCTTGCGCAGCATGGCCGACCTGCTGGAAAACGAGGAGGAAACCCCGTGACGTACGCCCGCATCGGCAGTATTTCGGTCGATCAGTTCATCGCCGCCGCCCCGGAGAAGGTCTGGCGCGCGCTGACCGATCCCGAGCTGCACGCGAAGTGGTGGGCGCCCGGCGACATCGGACCGGACGTCGGCCACGAGTTCCGCCTGGAGATGCCCGGGTTCGGCTCGATCCCTTGCCGCGTAGTGGAATCCGAGCCGCCGACGAGGTTCGTCTACACCTTCAACGGCGACTGGACCCTGACCTGGACGCTCGTCGCCGAAGGCCAGGGCACCCGGCTCCTGCTGAACCACTCCGGCTTCGACCTCGACGACAAGCGCCAGGCCGACGCGTGCGAGCGGATGGGCCCCGGCTGGCGCGACGGAGTGCTGCCGCGGCTGGCGAAGCTGGACCTCGGCTAAGCCCGTCAGGCTGGACGGCGAGCGTAGACAACCGCTTGCGGGACGTCGCTGTCCAGCTCCTCCACCCATTCCGCCTCGACGGTGAACCCCGCCTCGCGCAACCACTCCGACACCCGCGCGGGTTGCCTGCGGTGGACGTACAGCCGCATCGGATGCCCGCCGTAACCCTGCGTCTTCAACCGGGCGACGTCACCGACGTGGAAGCCGATCGCGAGCGGTGCGCCGGGCCGCAACACGCGGTGGAACTCCGCGATCGCGGTGGGCACCTCTTCGTCCGGGACGTGGATCAGAGCCCACCACGACAGCAGTCCGGCCACCGAAGCGTCGGGCAGCGGGAGAGCGGTCATCGAGCCGACCGCGAACCGCAGCTGCGGGTGATCCCGCCGGGCCACCTCGACCATCCCGGGCGAGAGGTCGAGGCCGAACGCGTCGAGACCAAGGCTGTTCAAGTGCGCGGTGACGTGCCCGGTGCCGCAACCGACGTCGGCCACCGGGCCGTTTCCGCGCACCAGCGAGGCGAACAAGCCCAAGGTCATTCGCAGAGAAGGACTTCGGGCGATCGAGTCGCGCAATCGATCGGCGTAGCTGTCGGCGACGGTGTCGTACGAGGTCCGGGTGTCGGTCAGCCAGGTCTGCACGACGGCCACGCTAACTCACCGGTGCGCCGAACCACTGGCGAAGCGCTGGCTCCAGACCGTCCGGAGAACCGGCCCACGCCACGTATCCGTCCGGCCGGACCAGCTTCGCCTCGGCACCCGTCCCCACACGGTTCACCCGGTCCGCCCACCGCTGCGAGAGATCGCCGAACTGTCCTTCGGGATCCACGAGAACACCGCGTCCGGCCCGCAGTTCCGGGCCGAGATCGTGCGCGGGAAGCCCGACCGGCGGATGCTCCTCGCTGCCCGGGATCGCGTAGCGGAATCCCATGCCGGACTGCATGTCGTCCAGCAGGTACTGGACTTCGGGCAACTGCACCAGTTCCGTGAACAACGACCGGGCCGCGGCCGAATCGGGGCCGTCGTCCAGGAGCAGGGACTGTGCCTGGACGTTGCGCAGCACCGCCGCGCCAACCGGATGCCGCTCCGCGTGGTAGCTGTCGAGCAGCCCCTCGGGCGCGGTGCCGCGAACCGCCGCGGCGAGCTTCCAGCCGAGGTTCATCGCGTCCTGGATCCCGGCGTTCATGCCTTGCGCCCCAAGGGGAAGGTGCACGTGCGCGGCGTCGCCGGCCAGGAACACGCGGCCGTGCCGGTACTGCGCGGCCTGCAGGGCGGCGTTCGTGATCCGGCGGGCGTACCGGAGTTCGACCAGTTCCACGCGATCGCCGAAGACCGTCTTCAGCCCGGCGCGGATCTCGTCCTCGGTGACCGGGAGATCCCGGTCCCGCGACCAGCCGGGCCCGCCGAACGTCAGGCGGCGCAGCGGCCTGCCTTCGGCGTCGACGCCGAGCGGGAACACCTGCGCGCGATAACCCTCCGGGGTGATCGTGTGCATCGGGACCTCGGCGCTCAGCCGCACGTCGGCGGCCACCGTGGTCGCGGTCCCGGGACGGCCGGAGAACTCCGCGCCCAGCAGCTTCCGGACGGTGCTGCGCCCGCCGTCGGCGGCGACCAGGTACTGAGAGCGGATCGTGGCGCCGTCGGCGAACGTCGCGGTGACGCCGTCCGCGTCCTGCGCCAGCGCGACCAGCTCGTGATTTCGGCGGATGTGGATTCCTTCCGCGGCAAGGTGTTTCTCCAGGAATCCCTCGATCACCACCTGCGGGAGCGACCGCCAGGGGAACCGGTGCCGCCTGCGGACGAGCGGCAGGAGATTCCCGGCGAAATGCGCGGTGGTGACCGGATAGTCGCCCGTGGCCAGCAGCGGTTCGAGCAGGCCGCGCTGGTCGAACGCCTCCTGCGTGCGGGACTGCAGCCCTCCGGCCTTGGACAGTTCGCTGGCCTGTGGCAGCCGATCGACCACCACACAGGACACTCCGGCGATCCGCAGTTCGTTCGCCGTCGTCATCCCGGTGGGACCGGCGCCGACGACGAGTACCTCGGCAGTCATGATCTCTCCCTCGTGGGTCGGTGCGTCCGGAACCGACTCTCGGCCCGGCAGCGGCCGACGAGCCAGAAAGCGACACGTTTGCGGCGGATTCCGACCTGAGTACTCTCGAAACAGTGGATTCCGACTACGACGATCTCGACCGGCAGCTCGTGCACGCCCTGCAGATCGACCCGAGGGCCCCGTTCAGCACCATCGCCGACGCGCTCGGCATGTCGGATCGCACCGTCGCGCGCCGTTACGCCCGGCTCCGGTCGAATGGAGGGGTGCGAGTCGTGGGCGGCGTCAACGAGACAGCTTCCGGTGCGGTGCAATGGTTCCTGCGCATCCGGTGTGCTCCCGCCGCGTCGGTGGCGGTCGCCGAGGCGCTCGCGCGGCGGCCGGACACCGCTTGGGTGAGCCTGACGTCCGGCGGCACCGAAATCACCTGCACTGTCCGGATCGAAAACGAGGCCGACAGCGAAGCGTTGCTGCTGGCCAAACTTCCCCGGACCCCACGCGTCGAGGGCGTCACCGCGCATTCGGTGCTGCACGCGTTCTACGGCGGACCGGACAGCCTGGTCGCCAAACTCGGCGTGCTGGACGACGCCACCGTCACCCGGTTACGCCCGCCGCCGCTCCCCCGCCGGCCAGGCCCGGCGACGCTCGACGACGGCGACCGCAAACTCCTCGCCGCGCTGGCCGCCGACGGTCGCGCCGGATTCGAACAACTCGCCGCCGAGACCGGCTGGTCCCCCACGACGGTCCGCCGCCGCGTGGCGGAACTGCGCGAACGGGACGTGCTGTACTTCGACCTTGACGTCGACTGGCGGTTGCACGGCAAGGGAATCCGCACACTGCTGTGGCTTTCGGTCGCCCCGTCGGCGCTGGAGGAGACCGGCGTCGCGCTCGCCGCGCACCCGGAAGTCGCCTACGCCGCCGCGACCACCGGCCCGACCAACCTGTACGCGACGGCGGTGTGCGCCAGCCAGCACGAGCTGTACCGCTACCTCACCACCAGCGTCGCCGCGCTCCCCGCGGTCACCCACGTGGAAACGGCACCGGTGATCAAAACGGTGAAACGGGTAGCGAACCGGCTGTGACGCGGTACGAACGGGCGCCCTCCCGGTCAGCGGTTGACAGCGCGGCGAGGATCCGTCAATGATTCGTTCGGCTTTTCCCGGTGGGAAATTCCCGAACGCGTCCGCGAACTGTCCCCCACTTTTCGAGGAGACATCGATGTCATCGGTCAGCCGCCGCAGATTCATGCAGCTCGCCGCCGCCACCGCCGCCGGCACGGCCTTGCCCGCGAGCATCGCGCGCGCGGCTTCGGTGCCGGCCGCTGTGCGCACCGGCACCCTCGCGGACGTCGAGCACGTCGTCGTGCTGATGCAGGAAAACCGGTCGTTCGACCACTATTTCGGGACCCTCAACGGCGTTCGCGGCTTCGGCGACCCGCGTCCGGTCTCGCTGCCGAGCGGGAAACCGGTGTGGAACCAGGCCGACGCGAGCGGCGCCGAAACGCTGCCGTTCCGGCCCGCCGAGGACAACCTGGGCCTCACTTTCATCGAGGACCTCAACCACGACTGGAACGGCACGCACACCGCGTGGAGCACCGGCCGCTGGGACCAGTGGATCCCGGCGAAAACCCGCACCACGATGGCGTATCTGACGCGCAAGGACATCCCGTTCCACTACGCGCTCGCCGACGCGTTCACCATCTGCGACGGCTACCACTGCTCGATGCTCTCCTCGACCGACCCGAACCGGTACTACATGTACACCGGCTGGACCGGGAATGACGGTTCCGGCAACGGACCGGTGCTGGGCAATGAAGAATCCGGCTACGGCTGGACCAGTTTCCCGGAAATCCTGGAAAAGGCCGGGGTTTCGTGGAAGATCTACCAGGACATCGGCGACGGGCTCGACAAGGACCACGGCTGGGGCTGGACGAAAGACCCGTATATCGGCAACTACGGCGACAACTCGCTGCTTTACCTGACCCAGTACCAGAAATCGACCCAGGGCAGCCCGCTCTACGACAACGCGCGCACCGGCACCCGCGCCACCGCGGGCGACGGTTTCTTCGACCACCTCACCGCGGACGTCAAAGCGAACCGCCTGCCGCAGGTCTCCTGGATCGTGGCCCCGGAAGCGTACTGCGAACATCCGGCGTGGCCCGCCAATTACGGCGCCTGGTATGTCTCCGGCGTACTCGACGCGCTCACCTCGAATCCGGACGTGTGGAGCAAAACCGTCCTGCTCATCACTTACGACGAGAACGACGGATTCTTCGACCACGTCGTCCCGCCGTATCCGCCGCGAGACGCGAACTGGGGCAAGTCGACCGCGAGCGTCGCCGGGGAATGGTACGAAGGCGGTGCGGCCGCGTCCTACACCAAAGCAATGCCGTACGGACTCGGCCCGCGCGTGCCGCTGCTGGCCGTCTCGCCGTGGAGCACCGGCGGCTGGGTCTGCTCGCAGACCTTCGACCACACCTCGCTGATCCAATTCGTGGAAAAGCGCTTCGGCGTGCACAATCCGAACATCTCGCCGTGGCGCCGCGCGGTGTGCGGGGATCTCACGTCGGCGTTCGACTTCACCGGAGCCAACAGCGGCGTCCCGTCCCTGCCCGGCACCGGCGACTACCAGCCGCCCGCCGACCACAGCACCCCGCCGACCTACCACCCGGTGCCGCCTTCGAACGGCTCGCTCCCCAAGCAGGAACCCGGCACCCGCAAGGCACGCGCGCTGCCGTACGACCTGGCAGCGGACACCCAGGCCCGCGACGGCCGGATGTACTTCACCTTCACCAACCTCGGCGACGCCGGAGCCGGGTTCCACGTGACGTCCCGGATGCGTTCCGACGGGCCGTGGCCCTACACCGTGGAAGGCCGCAAGTCGGTCACCGACAGCTGGCATCTGCCCAGCGGCGCGGGAGATTGGTACCAGTACTCGGTTTTCGGCCCGAACGGCTGGCTCCGCGAACAGGCCGGAACCATCGGCGGCTTGGGTCCGGAGGTCACCGCGCGGCATGACGCGGGCTACGTGACGGTGACATTCACGAACCCGAGCAGCCGGACAGTCACCTTCACCGGCGTCGATGCTTACGCGCCCACCGAGGCTTACCAGTACACGCTCGCCCCGGGTACTTCCCGGGCAGTGCCGAAGTGGGGCGTGGCCAACGGTTGGTACGACATCACGGTCAAAGCGGATCACGACGGCCAGTACGTCCGCCGCTTCGCAGGCCACGCGGAAACCGGCCAAGCATCGACCAGCGACCCAGCCATCGCCACTAGCTGATTGATCCGTGAGGGGAACCCTGAAGGACTCTGATTCCCTCAGGGTTCCCCTCACGGCTTTCCGGAGCCAGCCCGGGCCCTCGCCACGAGCAAGCCGACTACCGCCAGCACCACCGCCAACCCGCCGAACCCCGCGCCCAGCGTCGCCGCCGAGGCGAGCGCGCCGACCAGCAACGGTCCGCCCGCGTCGCCCAGCTCCCGGCCGACCTCGGCCGCCCCCATCGTCTGCCCGAGCCGTTCCTGGGGCGCGGCACCGGCCAGATGCGCGAACCCGATCGGCGTGGCCACCCCGGCCCCGGCTCCGATCGCGACCGCCGCGGCCAGCACCCCCGCGATACCCGGGATCAGCGCCCCCAGCGCCAACCCGGCGGCGGTCAGCAGCAACCCGCCGGCCATCCCCGGCCCGTCGGGGATCCGGCCGGCGTCCCGGAGCCGCCCGGCCCACGGCTGCACCAACGCGGAACACAACGCCAGCACCGACACCACCGCACCCGTCGCGACCGTGCCGAGCCCGCTCGCCGCGCCGGTCACCGGCAGGAACCCGATGCCGACCGCGAGCGCCGCGGTCGTTCCGGCCAGCACGGCGGTCGGCCGCACGAACCCAGGCTCGGCGAGCCGGCGGGCAAGGTCGAGAACGGTCTGCCGCCGGCGCGGCAACGGCTCCGGCGCGGGCACCACCAGTGCGGCCCACCCCGCGACAACGAAGGCCAGCACCGCGAGAGTGCCGAACAGCAAGGAAAACCCGCCCAGCGTGATCAGCACGCCGCCGAGCAACGGGCCGAGCGTGTACCCGACGCTCTTCCAAGCACCGTAACCTCCGAACGCCCGCCCCCGCCGTTTCGCCGGCGACAACCGCGCGACGAGCGCCCCGGCCGCGGGCGAGAAAGCCGCCGCGGCCGCGCCCTGACCGAACCGGGCCAGCCCGACCGCGGCCGGATTCCCCGCGAGGACGAAGGCCGCCGACGCGAGCGCGAACGCCAGCAATCCGCCGAGCAGCACCGGCCGCGGCCCGATCCGGTCGGCCAGCGACCCGAACACCGGCTTGAGCACGACCTCGGCCCCGTCGTAGACCGCGAGCAGCAATCCCAAGGTCAGCAGGGAATCGCCGTGCGTGTACGCGCCCAGGCTCGCGGCGATGCTGTGCGCCCCGAACGCGGTGACGAAACCGGCGGCATACAGCGGACGCAGCTCAGCGGAACTCATGCGAACCCCTCACCAACGGAACAACCCGCCCAGGCGTCGTCGGCCGACCGTGCTTCAGCCGCCATTCGAACTCCCCGCCGAGGCCAGCCGCACGAAACCCTTCACATCTGGTGCAGGGCTTCGAAAACCCGCTCGGTGTAGTCAGCGAGGCGTTCCGCGCAGTGCTTCAACCGCTGCTCCGCCTCGCCCGCCGAAGGCGCACCGAACACGTCCCGGGCCTTCAACTCCCGATGCCAGCGCCGCAGCCGCTCGAGGCTCTGCTCTTCCTCCTCCAGCTCCGCCATCGTGAACTTGCCGATCCGGATTTCCTCGTCGATCTCGGCGTCGAACTTCCCGCAGTCGTCCAGGAACTCCGTCCACTCCTCGTCCCGCTCGGCAGTGAACAGCTCCACCAGCCGCGAACCGTCCCGTTCGGCGGCGTCGAGCGCGATCACCTCGCCCTCGCCGCGTTCGGCCAGCTCAGCGACCCGCGCGACGCCGACGGCGAACCCGGGCACGTCCGGCACCGCCCAGGCGCCCTGCCCGAGCGACAACGCGCCGACCCGCCGCAGCTCACGCCACACGGCGACCCGGTGCCGCGACGGTCCGGACGGCACCCGCACCACCAGCACCAGCCACTTGTGGTCTGCCACAATGCCGAATGTAGCACGTGTTACATTCAGCCAGGTAGCGCCGCCAGGAACGCGCCGACCGTCCGGTCCACCAGCGCCGGACGGTCCGCCAGCGGCAGCGAGAGGCACTGCAGCGTCACGCCGTCGATCATCGCGAACACCTGTGCCGCCACCTCCTCGGACAGCCCGGCGTCGACATACCACTGCCGCAGCTCGCGATCGAGGTTCGCGTTTTCCTTCCGCAGCACCGGATCCACCACAGCCGCCGCCGCGTACGCGAGCCATACCCGGGCACGCCGGGCACGCGGTTCGTCCAGCGGCAGCCACAACTCGACATACCCGGCGATCGTTTTCGGTTGCGCCGCTTCGATTTCCGCCAGGAACTGCTCCCCCGCGTACTCGAAACCGGCGCGCACGAGGTCGTTCTTCGTCCGGTAGTAATACTGCACCTGAGCCGGAGAAACGCCCGCCGCCGCGGCGACCGTCCGCACGCTCAGCGCACTGATTCCCCGTTCTGCCAACACCTCCAGCACGGCATCGAGCACATGGGTGGCGCGCTTCACCGCCGAGACGCCCCCGTGCGCGACCGCCACGCGACGGCGATCAATTCAAGAATCCCGAGCACTCCCACCACCACGCCGACCTGCCGCAGCCCGACCACCGGCGTCTCGACGTCGTGGAACGCGAAGTACAGCACCGCACCGACGACCACCATCAGCACGCCAGCCGCGGCGTGCCCCCATTTGCCGTTCATCCAAGCCTCCTATACGAACGTACAATACGATCGTACAGGATTACCCGGCCTTCCGCGCCGCCAACCGCTCGACAATCCCGGCCTTGCTCCGCTCCGCCCGCTCCACCGCGAACCCGGCCGCCGCGAGCAACGGCAGCGGCCGGCGGGTCAGGTAGTCCCCCAGCTGCCACACGGTCAGCTTCTCCGCCAGCCGCTGCACGGCGAGAACGAACCACCGGTCGCTGCCGACGTGGTCCAGCAGCAGAAGCCGCCCGTCCGGCCGCAGCACCCGGTGCATCTCCGCGATCGCGACGCGTTCGTCCGGGACGCCGCACAGGCCCAGCGTGCAGACGACCGTGTCGAACGAGCCGTCCGGGAACGGAAGGGACTGCGCGTCGGCCTCGGTCAAGGCGACCTCGCGTCCGGTCTCGGCGGCCCGCCCGCGCGCGAGGTCCAGCATGGACGGGCTGAGGTCGATCCCGGTCAGCCGCACGTCCGGCGGGTACAACGGCAGATTCCGCCCGGTCCCGACGGCGACCTCCAGCACCTCCCCCGAAGCCTGCCCGCACACCCATTCCCGGCCGTCGGCGAGCAGCGCCCGCTCGACCCACGCGATGTCGCGGTCGTAGCGCGGCGCGGCCTTGTCCCACGTCCGCCGCAACCAGTCCGGTCCCCGCTCCGCCATCGTCGCGAACTCCTCTCCGCCCGAGGTCCTCTCCCCGTACCCTCGCATCCCGTGGGGGACTTCGACTACGACACGGAACAGCGCCGGTGCGACCGGCACCTGCGCGAGCCTGGTTCGCCGCACGGACGCGGCCACGCCCGCCGAACCTGATGTCACAAACTCCCGGCGGCCGGCGTCCTATGGGCGATCGTCCCCAGAACGCGAAGGAGCCACCCATGACAGCGCCCGGCGACGCGAGCCCGGACCTCGCCACCGAGACCTTCCTCGCCCACCGGAACCTGCTGTTCACCGTGGCGTACGAGATGCTCGGCTCGGCCGCCGACGCCGAGGACGTGCTGCAGGAAACCTGGCTGAAGTGGGCGGGCGTCGACCTCGGCGAGATCCGCGAGCACCGCGCCTACCTGGTCCGGATCACCACCCGCCAGGCGCTGACCCGGCTGCGCACGCTCGGCAGGCGCAAGGAGTCCTACATCGGGACCTGGCTGCCCGAGCCGCTGCTCACCGCGCCGGACGTCGCCGAGGACGTCGAACTGGCCGACAACGTCTCGATGGCGATGCTGCTGGTGCTCGAAACGCTGCGGCCGACCGAGCGCGCGGTGTTCGTGCTGCGCGAGGTCTTCGACGTGCCTTATGACGAAATCGCCGAAGCGGTCGGCAAAACCCCGGCCGCGGTGCGGCAGATCGGGCACCGGGCGCGGTCGCACGTGTCCGCCCGCCGTCCGCGCGGCGACGTCACGCCCGCCGAGACCCGCGGCGCGCTCAACGCGTTCCAGAAGGCCGTCGAGACCGGCGACCTGCAGGGACTGCTCGACCTGCTCGCCCCGGATGTCGTCTTCCTCGGCGACGGCGGCGGCGTGAAGCAGGCGGTGCTGCGGCCGATCGTCGGTGCGGACAAGGTCGCGCGACTGCTGACCGCCGGCGGCACCCAGATCCCCGCGCCGCTGCGCCCGATTCAGGTCAACGGGCACCCGGCACTGGTGCTGAACCTCGACGGCGAGGTCGACACCGTGCTCACGCTGCGGATCGACGACGGCAAGATCACCGGCCTGTACGCGGTGCGGAATCCGGCGAAGCTGTCGCACATGGACGCGGAAACCGCCCTTCGCCGCTGACTCCGGCCAGCGCTACGGACAGTAGCCCCGACACTGGCGCGCGCCACCCGGACGGACCATGCCATCCTGGTCCCGCAGAGGCGGCCCGCCGGGCCGCCGCCGTACCGAGGAGAGGACCGACGTGGGCGTTGTCAGCTGGATCGTGCTGGGCCTGATCGCCGGGTTGATCGCGAAGGCCCTCATGCCGGGCAAGGACCCGGGCGGCTGCATCATCACCATCCTGCTCGGGATCGGAGGCGCGTTCGTGGGCGGCTGGATCGGCAAAACGCTGTTCCACACCCAGCTCGGAACGTTCTTCGACCTGCGCACGTGGGGTCTCGCGGTGCTCGGCGCGCTGGTCATCCTGACCGGCTACCGGCTCATCGTGGGCGGCCGCCGCCGAGACTGATCCCCGGGGCGGCCCGCTCGCCGGGCCGCCCCTCGCTTCGCGCGATCCCGAACGGATTCCGCGCCTCCCGGCCCGCGCCCGCGGACTCACCCGCGCGGGCCTCGAATTGAACGCGACCCCGGATTCCGGGCTCGTTTCGTGGCAGAATCAGCGGAGAAGTTTCGGCCAGGTCGACGGGCGGAGCGGACGATGGCGCTGCGCGACCACGAACAACATCAGCTGGACGAGATCGAACGATGCCTCGCCCAGGAAAGCCCGCGCCTTGCCCGCCGGTTCGAGAAGTTCCGCCCGATGCCGGTGATCACCTTCGCCGCGGCCGCGCTCGGCGTGCTCAGCGTGTTCCTCACCGGGCTGGTCACGCTGGTGGTCGGGTTCGGCATGGACTCCGCCGCGCCGATCGCGGTGGGCACGGTGCTCACGACGGCGATCCCGCTCGCGATCATCTGGTTCTACCGCTGCCGCTGGCGCTGACCCGCGCCCGGCCGGAACTGTCGGCGTGGCGAGGCAAGCGTCCTCAGGCGGCCACGCGCCCGCGCACGAAACGACGGAACAGCGCGAATCCCGCGATCGCGGTGACCAGTTCCCAGGCGATCGTGGTGAGCACGGCGACCGACAGCACGTCTGCCCGGTCCGGGGACGAAGGCCGGAGCTGCCCCCGCGCGTCGACGCGGACGCGGGTCAGGCCGCGCGCCGCCGGGTCCGAGCGCAGCGGGATGGTGGCTTCCTCGGCGCCGCCGTCCGGGGCGGTCCACGTGACGCGCCGGGTGTCGGGCATCGCGGCGCCCTCGGTCCCGCGCAGCGCGCCGGACCCGGGCGCGACGGCGGCGACCACGGACCGGCCGGGCGCGCGGTCGATCGCCGCGGCGCCCTGCCGGTGGATCCACAGGCCCAGCCAGACCCCGGCCACCGCCGAGACCGCGACGGCCGCGGCCAGGACGGGAAGGAGGAACACGCGACCGCGCACCGCGGACGCGCGGAAACCACCAGAAGCCATGCCACGAGAATGCCGGGAAAACCGGGAACACGGCAGGGTTTGCGGACAAATGTGCCCAATTCGCAGGAAAAAGCGCCCGGCACGGGCAAGCGACGCCGCGTCGATGCCCGATTTCACCCGTTCTTTTCACTCATTCGTGGGTAACGCCACACGGAGGCAACCCGGACGCGACGGGCAGACCGAGAGCGCCGGCTCAGCTGCCGATCATTCCGGACCGGCCGGCCGCGCCGGACCGCGTCGTTTATTGCCGCCGTCTTCCGTCAGTACGTGGGATTCTTCCGGGCCGCGCAATCATTCCGCGTCACCCTCCGGACGCGCTCAGCAATGCCTGCCCGGTGGCCGTCACCGCGTGCCGCAGTGTGCTCCCGTCCTGTTGACTCTCCACCAATCCCGCGCGACGCAGAACACCTGCGTGTTTGCCCGCCGCGACCGGGGTAACACCGATCTCCCCGGCCAATTCGGCGGTGGACAGCGGGACAGCCAACGCGTGCAGCGCGCGGGCCCGGGTCGTGCCGAGCAGATCCGGCAGCGGGTCCCGGGCGGCGTCGGCTGCCGGAAGCGCGCGTTCCGCGGGCGCGCCCCAGACCACCGGCGGCTCTGGTCCGGTCCCCGGATCCGGTTCCACGACCCGGAAATAGGCCGGGATCACGAGCAAGCCTCCGAAGTAGACACTGCGGTCCGCGGGCGGTTCGCCGGGCAACTCCGGGCCCTCCCAGCGGATCGGCGCGCCACCGGCCGGTTTGCTGCTGGCAACCGGCCAACTCGAAGCCTGCCGAGCCGTGCCGTACGACGCGAGCGCCGAGCCGAGCAGCGCGCGGGCTCCGTCGGCCAGTTCCCCGACCCACGCGGGCGAGAACCCGTGCACGAACAACGTCTGGAGGTCGGCGCGGAGCGTCGTTTTCGGGACGTGCACGAGACCGTCCCCCGCGACCGGGCCGATCCGCCGCCGCTGGTCCGGCTGTCTCAGCGCCGCGTGCCGGACGGCCGGTGCGCCGCCGGGCGGCAGCGCCCTCACCGTCCGGTTGCGGATCTCCAGCGCCGCCGGACGGGGTTGCGGAAGCAGGCCCTCTCTGCGAAGTTGCTTGCGGGCCCGGGCGGACCAGACCCGCAGCCCGCTCGCCGGACGGCGGCTCTGCAGGGCCGTGAGGCTCAGCACCAGTTCCCACAGCGGATCGGGGCCGGTGCGCCGCCTCGTCCGGCCGAAATCGTCGTCGGTGAAATGAATGCGCAACGCCATGTGCTCCCCCTGCCCCCCGACATGGTTGCGCTTCCAGAGTGCCGCGCCGATCCGCCGCTGTCCAGGCGCGTTTTCCCTTCGGGGAAAGAACCCACCGAATGCCAGCGAATCTCGCTGAATCAGGTGGTCCGTCTACAGACAGTTCGCGGCGGAACCGCGAAAGCGAGACAAATCGTCTCGCCGGATGGGGCACACGCATTAGCCAGAGGCGCCAGGCACGCGCGGATGCCCCCGGATCCGGACTGTGCGGCGCGGCGTACCCGGTTAACGCGCCGCGCCGGAGTGCCGATGGACCAGCAGTTCCCGACATTCGCCGCAGCGATTCCCCCACCCGGGCGACTATTCCCGCCACGAAATGCGAAACGGGGCCCGGCCTCGTGGGCCGGGCCCCGTTTCCGGTGCCTCAGTGCGCGAGCCTCAGCCGAGCAGGAGGCCGTTGCCGCCGGCGACGGCGTTGTCGAAGCGCTTGCTGATCTCGGCCCAGTTGAAGATGTTCCACAGGGCGTTGACGT
>NZ_JBVKDQ010000048.1:0-35434 GCF_055633755.1 Amycolatopsis sp. NPDC114484
CGAGCACATCGAACCCCGCGGCCCCATCGAAACCGAAGCAGCACGCCGCCTAGCCCAAGACCACGACGACTAACCACCCAGGTTCCGCAACACCCTCTGAGGGAATCAGATTCCCTCAGGGTTCCCCTCACGGCTTTCAGGACGAGAGCGGGCCGGAGACGCCGGATTGCTCGTGCGTGGTCATTTCCGCGAGCACGCGGCTGGCCATCATCAGCAGCGGCAGCGCGGTGACCGCGCCGGTGCCTTCGCCGAGACGGACGTCGAGGTCGAGCAGCGCGCCGAGGTCCAGGTGCTCCAGCGCGAGCGCGTGCGCGGGTTCGCCGGTGAGCTGCCCGGACATCCACCAGCGGCGGGCGCCGGGAGCGAGTTCTTCGGCGACGAGCGCGGCGGAGCAGACCACCAGCCCGTCGAGCACCACGGGCGTGCGGCGGACTGCCGCCTGAGCGAGAAATCCCGCCATCGCGGCGATGTCCGCACCCGAGGACGTCCGCAGCAGCGCCAGCGGGTCGGCCAGCACCGCACGAGCCCGGCGCAGCGCGTCGCGGACCGCGGCGGCCTTGCGCATCCAGGTGTTGTCGTCGATGCCCGACCCCCGGCCGACCACGGCGACCGGCTCGCTGCCGGTCAGCGCCGCGACCAGCACCGACGCCGGGGTGCTGTTGCCGATCCCGAGGTCGCCCGCGATCAGCAGGTCCGCGCCGCCGTCGACCTCCGCGTCGGCGACCTTCCGGCCGGCGTTGACCGCGGCCCGGACCTCGGCGTCGGTGAGCGCGTCCTCGACGTCGATCGAGCCGGAACCGCGGCGCACCTTGAACTCGCCGATCGACCGCATCGCGGATTCCTCGGTGTCCACGGCCATGTCGACCACGCGCACGCCCGCGCCCGCCGCCGCGGCGAGCACGTTGATCGCCGCGCCGCCGGTCAGCATGGTCCCGACGAGCTGCGACGTGACCTCCTGCGGATACGCCGAGACGCCCTTCTTCGCGATGCCGTGATCGCCGGCGAACACGACGACGCGCGGCCGGGTGAACGGCCGCGGCGGGGCCTGGCCCTGGCACGAGGAGATCCACACGCCCAGCTCTTCCAGCCTGCCGAGCGAACCCGCGGGTTTGACGAGCTTGTCGTGCAGCGCGATCGCGCCCGACCGGGCCTGGTCGCTCGGCGGTTCGATCTCGCCGAACTCGATGCCCGTTTCGCCGGTGTCCACAGCCAGGTTTCCTTTCGCCGCTGGGCGTCCCGGCGCCCAACCTACCGCCGCCGGGGCGGGGCCCTTAGGGTCGGTCGGCGTGCGGGAATCGACGGCGGCCGGGGTCGTGCTGGCCAGTGGTGCGGGGACCCGGGTGGGGGCCGCGCTGAACAAGGTTTACCTGCCGGTGGCGGGCAGGCGCGTGGTGGCGTGGTCGCTGGACGCGTTCGCCGCGGCGGCCGGGATCGGCGTGCTGGTGCTGGTCATCCGTCCCGAGGACGCGCCGCTGGCCGAAGAGGTGCTGGCGGGCCTGCCGGTTCCGGTGGAGCTCGTGACCGGCGGCCCGACGCGGCAGGCCTCCGAGCTGAACGCGCTGCGCCATCTCGCGCCGCGAATCGCCGACGGGACAGTGGATTCCGTGCTGCTGCACGACGGGGCCCGCCCGCTGGTGACGCCGGAGCTGATCTCCGCGGTGCTGGAGCGGACCCGGGAAGACGGGGGAGCGGTGCCGGGCCTGGCCGCGGACGACGTGGTCTCGATGGCCGGGCCGGACACGGTGGCGGGCCCGCTGCCCGGCGCGATCCGGGTGCAGACCCCGCAGGGCTTCCGGGCGCGACCGCTGCTGGCGGCCTACGAACAGGCCGCCGCGGAAGGGTTTCTCGGCACGGACACGGCCTCGTGCATGGAGCGGTTCTCCGCGCTGCCGGTGCGGTGGGTGCCCGGCAGCGCGGAGAACGTGAAGATCACCTATCCGCACGACCTCGCGGTGGCGGAGCGGTTTCTGCTGCGGTGATCGCCGCAGTGCCCGCAGGAGGTCCGTGAAGGGCTTTGAGGGAATCAGATTCCCGCAAGGAGCCCGTCACGGACTTTCGCCGGGGCGAACCCGGCTGCGGTGCTCAGGGGGCGACGGTGAGCGCCGGGTCGCTGATCACGACGTCGCCGAGCGCCTCGTCGATCGCGGTCAGCAGCTCCGGCTCCAGCTTGACGCCCGCGGCCTTGACGTTGTCGTAGACCTGCTCCGGCCGCGAGGCCCCGATGATCGCCGACGCGACGTTCGGGTTCTGCAGCACCCACGCGATGGCCAGCTGCGCCATCGACAGTCCGGCGTCGGCCGCCAGCGGCTCCAGCTTCGCGACCGCGGCGAGGGTCTTCTCGTCGAGGAAACGCTTCACCATGTTCGCGCCGCCGTTCTCGTCGGTCGCGCGCGAACCGGCGGGCAGCGGCTGGCCCACCTTGTACTTGCCGGTCAGCACGCCCTGCGCCACCGGCGACCAGACGATCTGGCTCAGGCCCTCGCGCTCGGAAGCGGGCACGACCTGCGATTCGATGACCCGCCACAGCATCGAGTACTGCGGCTGGTTCGACACGAACGGGATCTTCAGCTCCCGGGCGAGCGCCGCGCCGCGCGAGATCTGCTCGGCGTTCCACTCCGAGACGCCGATGTAGAGCGCCTTGCCCTGGCGGACCAGGTCGGCGAACGCCTGCATCGTCTCTTCCAGCGGCACCGTGCGATCGAAGCGGTGCGCCTGGTAGAGGTCGACGTAGTCGGTGCCGAGCCGCTTGAGCGACGCGTTGGCCGACTCGACGATGTGCTTGCGCGAGAGGCCCTTGTCGTTCGGGCCCTTCGGACCGGTCGGCCAGAAGACCTTCGTGAAGATCTCCAGGCTCTCCCGGCGCTGGCCCTTCAGCCCGCGCCCGAGCACCGACTCCGCGGCGGTGTTGGCGTAGACGTCAGCCGTGTCGAAAGTCGTGATGCCGGCGTCGAGCGCCGCCTTGATGCAGGCCTGCGCCTGGTCCTCCTCGACCTGGGACCCGTGGGTCAGCCAGTTGCCGTAGGAGATCTCACTGATGTTGAGGCCGCTGCGGCCGAGACGTCGAAACTCCATGCCCACAGGGTAAACGTTTCGTTCGCGAGGCTAACGACCTGTGTGCCGCACGGCTCAGTTGGGGATCGGGTCCCCGGCCTTCAGCCGCGGCTTCGGCACGCGCAGCTTGCGGATCTGGCTCGCGCGGACGAAGGCGTACCAGCCGACGCCGCGGGTGGCCGTCGCCGGTTCCTTCGGGAAGCGTTCGCGGACCAGCTTCGAGATCTTGCGGCCGTTCACGAAGCCCTCGATGGCCATGACCAGCAGCATCGCCATGCAGACCAGGGTGATGTACTGCTGCACCGCCGGCGCGGGGACCAGCAGCGCGAGGAACACCAGGATCGCCAGCGGCATGAACAGGCCGAGGATGTTGCGCCGGGAGTCGACCAGGTCGCGCACGTACGCCTTGACCGGGCCCTTGTCGCGCGGCGGCAGGTACTTGTCGTCGCCCGACATCATCCGCTCGCGGCGCTGCCGGGCGGCCTCCTTGCGGTCTTCCTTGCTGACCGGGTTGGCCTTGCGCAGTTCCTTGTTGCGCTTCATCGCTTCGCGCATCGAGGTGGGCGGGGCCGCGACCGGCCCGCGCTTGCGTCCCTCGGCCTCGCGCCGCTTCGGCGTGGCCTTGCCCTTTCCCGGCGTGTACGACTTGCTCGTGACCGGGGAATCGACAGCGGCGGCCTCGGCCGCGGAGTCGTCGGCGGCGGGGTCAGTGGTGCTTCGGCGCAGGAACCTCACCTCACCAGGGTATTGCAGGCGTCACGGCTTTGTTCACCAGGTCGTTCCATATGCGACGATGGAGGGGAACAGATCGGGCGAGTCCCGTGTTGTGCGTAAGACACGAGATGTACCCGCAGCGAGTTCGACCAAAGAGGGAGTGCCATGACGACCGCTGAGCAGACCGGTGCGGCTGCGGCCGAGACCGCCGAGGAGACCCACGGCGTGACGTTGACCGACGCCGCGGCCGCCAAGGCGAAGGCGCTGCTCGAACAGGAGGGCCGCGACGACATGCACCTGCGCATCGCCGTGCAGCCCGGCGGCTGTGCTGGCCTGCGCTACCAGCTGTTCTTCGACGAGCGCACGCTTGACGGCGACCTGTTCCGCGACTTCGACGGCCTCCAGGTCGCCGTGGACCGGATGAGCGCACCGTACGTGTCCGAGGCCGTCATCGACTTCGTCGACACCATCGAGAAGCAGGGCTTCACGATCGACAACCCGAACGCCACGGGTTCCTGCGCCTGCGGCGACAGCTTCCACTGAGCCCAGAGCCGACAACGGGCCCCGACGCTTGCGCGCCGGGGCCCGTTGTTCGTTTGAACGGCCCGCGGGCCGTTCAACTGCTGCGGAGATCCGCGGGGTCAGACGTACGCGTCGAGGTCGGCGACCTGTGCGTGGCAGGCGTCGTCGACCGTCCACGGCCGCGCGGCCCTCGGCCGGGGCAGTCGTGCCTGGTCAGCGTCTTGCTCGGGGCGCAGCGCGGACGGGAGGTGGGCGCAGTCGGCGATCAGGTCGCCGATGGTTTCCGGTTCGGTCGCGAGGTTCACGAATGCCACGCTATTCAGCCGGACTTGAACGGGAAACGAGTACCGGCCGGTAGTGTCGGAACGTGGCGCGGAAACTACCCGGAAGGGTCATGACCAGCGGGTAACTTGCGTCAGGGCGCGAAAAGACAGCTCATCCACCTCGTGAGGAGAACCGGTGGCAGACAAGCCCAGGATCGCCGTGTCGGGCAGCATCGCGACAGACCATCTGATGCACTTCCCGGGGAGGTTCGCCGAGCAGCTCGTCGCCGAGCAGCTGCACCGGGTGTCGTTGAGCTTCCTCGCCGACGACCTCGTCGTGCGCCGCGGCGGCATCGGCGCGAACATCGCGTTCGGCCTTGGAGTGCTCGGCGTGCGGCCGGTGCTCGTTGGGGCCGTGGGCCAGGACTGGGCGGACTACCAGTCGTGGCTGCAGCGGCACGGCGTGGACACCTCGGGCGTGCTGGTGTCCGAGGTCGCGCACACCGCGCGCTTCGTGTGCACCACCGACGAGGACATGTGCCAGATCGCGACGTTCTACGCGGGCGCGATGGCGGAGTCCCGCAATATCGAGATGGGGCCGATCTCGGACCGGGTCGGCGGGCTGGGGCTGGTGCTGATCAGCCCGGACGATCCCGAGGGGATGGTCCGGCACGCGCAGGAGTGCCGTCAGCGGGGGTACACCTTCGCGGTCGACCCGTCGCAGCAGCTGGCTCGGATGGACGGGGCGCAGGTGCGGTCGTTCGTCGAGGGGGCGAAGTATCTGTTCAGCAATGACTACGAGTGGGAGTTGTTGCTGCAGAAGACCGGGTGGACCGAGGCGGACGTCCTGGAACGGGTCGGGCTGCGGATCACCACGCTCGGGGAGAAGGGCGTGGAGATCGTGGGGCGGGACGGGACCGCGTTGCAGATCGGGGCGGTGCCGGAGCGCGGGAAGGCTGATCCCACGGGCGTGGGGGACGGGTTCCGGGCCGGGTTCCTCGCCGCGATCGACGGTGGGCTCGGTTTGGAGCGGGCCGCGCAGCTGGGGTGTTTGATCGCGGTGCTGGTTTTGGAGACTGTGGGGACGCAGGAGTGGACTCTTGAGCGGGCGGAGGCGTTGAGTCGGCTGGGGGAGGCTTTCGGGCCGGAGGCTGCTGAGGAAGTGGCTGCTGTGTTGCCTGGTTGAGGGGGCTGCTCGTCGCCTGGCGGCGACATCGCGCCCTGGTTTTAGTGGGGCACCCCGAAGCTTGATTGTGATGACGGACGGCGGGTGCTTGTCAAGGCGGGAAAGATGCCTTGACAAGCACCCGCCGTCCGCATTTTTGGCTTCGTATCGGGGTGCGGGGGTGGTGTGGGTGCCTGGTTGGTTTGGTGCGTCGGTGCGGTTTAGGGACGTGAGGGGGGCCTTGAGGGAATCTGATTCCCTCAAGGCCCCCCTCACGTCCTTCAGAGTTTGACTGGGTAGACCGGTTCTGGGATTTCTGGCTTGATGCGGTGTTCCACGAAGATTCCGTGCCACAGCATGAACACCAGCAGGGCCCACAGTTGGCGGCTGCGGTCCAGTTGGCCTTCCTTGTGCTCGTCCAGCAGGCGCAGAACGGCGTTCTTGTCCAGGAGTTCGTCGGTCTTCGAGTCGTTGATGATGCCGCGGGCCCAGTCGTACATCTCGTTGCGCAGCCACAGTCGAATCGGGACTGGGAAGCCCAGTTTCTTCCGGTTCAGCACGTGGCCGGGGATGATCTTCGCCAGGGCTTGGCGCAGCGCGTACTTCGTGGTGCCGTGCGCGAGTTTCTGGTCCAGCGGGATCGAAGCGGCGACCTTGAACACCTCGGCGTCCAGGAACGGCACCCGCAGTTCCAGCGAGTTCGCCATGGTGACCTTGTCCGCCTTGACCAGGATGTCGCCGCGCAGCCAGGTGTAGAGATCCACGTGCTGCATGCGGGCGACCGGGTCCCAGCCTCGGGAGACGTCGTACCAAGGGGCGGTGACGTCCTTGAAGCCGACGCCTTCCTCGTACGTCCGCAGCACGGCGCGCAGCTGCTCGTCGCGGAAGTTGCGGGCGTTGCCGTAGTAGCGGTCTTCCAGCGGAAGCGCGCCGCGGCGCAGGAGGTCCTTGCCTCGGGTGCCTTCCGGGATCTTCGTGGACACCTTGCCGAGCAGCTTGCGTACGCCGCCGGGGATTTTCTCGAACGGGGCCAGCGAGATCGGCTCGCCGTAGATCGTGTAGCCGCCGAACAGTTCGTCCGCGCCTTCGCCGGACAGCACGGCCTTCACGTGCTTGCGCGCCTCGCGGGCGATGAACCACAGCGGGACCAGCGCCGGGTCGGCGACCGGGTCGTCCAGGTACCAGACGATGAGCGGCAGCGCTTCCATCATCTCGTCCGCCGACACCGTGCGGACCACGTGCTTCACGCCGATCGCGGCGGCCGATTCCGCGGCGACGTCCACCTCGGAGTAGCCCTCGCGCTCGAACCCGGTGGTGAACGCGATGAGGTTCGGGTTGTGCTCCTTCGCGAGCGTCGCGGTCGCGGTGGAGTCGATGCCGCCGGAGAGGAACGCGCCGACCGTGACGTCCGGGTCGGAGATCATGTGCTTGCCGACCGAGTCGCGCATCACGTCGGCGATGCGCTCGTACAGCGCGTCGGCCTCGGCCTGGTTGTTCACCGGCTTCGCGGCGAACTTCGGGTGGAAGTAGCGGGTGACCTCGACCTTCCCGCCCGGAGTGAGCCGGAACGAGGTGCCGGATTCGACGCGGCGGATCGCGGTGTGCAGCGACTCCGGCTCCGGCACGTACTGCAGGACCAGGTAGTGCTGCAGGGCCGTGCGGTCCAGCTCCTGCGCGACGCCGAGCGTGTCCGACAGCTCCAGCAGGCTCTTCTTCTCGCTGGAGAACGCGGTGCCCTTCGGGCCGGCGCTGTAGTAGAGCGGTTTGATGCCGAACGGGTCGCGCGCGCCGAAAACCACCTTTTCGGCCGAATCCCAGATCAGGAACGCGAACATGCCGCGCAGCTTTTCGACCGCTTTGTCCCCGAGGTAGTGATAAGCCGCGACGATCGCCTCGCCGTCGCCTTCAGTGGCGAATTTCGCACCGAATTTTTCGGCCAGCTCGTCGCGCAGCTCGCGGTAGTTGTAGATCTCGCCGTTGAAGTTCAGCGTGTACCGGCCCGGAGCCTCCGGCGGACCCCACACCAGCGGCTGGTGCGCGTGGTCGACGTCGATGAAGGCGAGCCGGTTGAAGCCGTACACGACCTCGGCGTCGGCCCAGGTGTCCTGCTCGTCAGGGCCGCGGTGGCGCTGGCAGCGCATCGCCGCCCCGACGCTCGCACGGGCGTCCGCGGCGTCGTTTTCGGTCGCGCAGATCAGTCCAAGCAGGCCGCACACGTGTACTCACACACCTCAGGGTCGGGCCGGTCCGGGGAAGGGCCCAGTATGCCGGGGCGGGGCCCGTCGCCCGGAACGCGGGTGACGCGCGGCGCAACTGGTCACCCCTTGGTCAGCGGGAGCGGCCAACTCGGCTAGGCTCCGCCTGTCACGAAGATCGGTCGAAGAAGGCCCGGTGTGAGAGGGCCTGTTGGGTGAAAGGGCAGGGCGCAGTGGGAAAACCAGAGCGCACCCCGGTGGGTAAGCGGGTCGGGCGTGTCGCCGCGCTGGCCGTGCTGGTGGCGCTGACCGCGACGGGCTGCTCGGGAGACGAGATCCTCCGCTTCGGCTGGCCCAAGGGCGTCACGCCGCAGGCCGACCAGATGCGCACTCTCTGGACGTGGACGGTCATCGCCGCGCTCGTCGTCGGCGTGATCGTGTGGGCCCTGATCTTCTGGACCGCGATCTTCCACCGCAAGAAGAAGGGCGCCGCCGCCGAAGGTCCCGAGGACCTCCCGCGGCAGTTCCAGTACAACATCCCGCTGGAGATCTTCACGGTCGTCCTCCCGACGATCATGGTCTGCGTGCTGTTCTTCTTCACCGCGACGACCGAGAGCAAGGTCCTCGACAAGAAGCCGAACCCGGACGTCGTCGTCGACGTGATCGCCTTCCAGTGGAACTGGGAGTTCAAGTACGAGGGCGACGCTGCCAAGCGCGCGGACGGCACCCAGGTGAGCACCGTCGGCTCCTCCGGCGAGATCCCGCTGCTCGTGCTGCCGACCACCAAGACCATCGAGTACCGGCTCCGCTCGACGGACGTCATCCACTCGTTCTGGGTCCCGGAGTTCAACTTCAAGCGCGACGTGATGCCGGACCCGGAGAAGAACAACCAGGACAGCTCGTTCCAGAACTCGATCGACCGCGAGGGCTCGTTCGTCGGCCGCTGCGCCGAGCTGTGCGGGACGTACCATTCGGTGATGAACTTCGAGGTGCGGGCCTTGTCCCCGGACAAGTACGACCAGTACCTCAAGCTGCGCACCCAGACGAACCCGAAGACCGGCAAGCCGAACACCGCGTCCGAGGCGCTGGCTTCGATGAACTGCGGCGAGCTGTGCAGCCCGTACGCGGTGACCACGAAGCCGTTCAACACCGACCGCACCGCGCGCACCGCGTCCAACTGACGGCGAACCAGAAGGAGCAGGGGACCAATCCCATGAAGGTCGAAGCCCGGATTTTCTACATGGTGGCGGGGTTTGCCGTCCTCATGACCGCCGTCTACTGGGTCATGACCGCGCTCTTCACCACCGACCAGAAGGCCGAGCCGGTCGGCATCGTCGCGCTGTTCCTGACCGGCGGCCTGGCGTTCCTCGCCGGCAGCTACATGCAGTTCGTGTCCCGCCGGATCGAGGAGCGTCCGGAGGACCGCGAGGACGCCGAGATCAGCGACGGCGCCGGCGAGCTGGGCTTCTTCAGCCCGGGCAGCTACTGGCCGGTCGCGCTGGCCGCGGCGGCCGGACTGGCCGGCCTCGCCCTCGCGTTCTTCCACATCTGGCTGCTCGTGATGGCGATCGTGGCCCTGCTCATCGCCGTGGGCGGGCTCGTGTTCGAGTACCACACCAGCCCGGACCACGACTGAGTTCTTCCGCTTCACCGAGACGCCCGGCTGGGAATTCCCGGCTGGGCGTTTCGCGTGTCCGCCTTGGAGCGCTGCGGAGCCAGCGCGGCGGCGAGCACGGCCAGCATCCCCGCGCCCTCGGCCCAGGTGAGCCGGTGGCCGAACGCGAGCATGTCCACCACGACCGCCACCACCGGGTACAGGTAGGACAGCAGCGCCACCGTCGTGGTCGGCAGCTTGCCGATGCTCGCGTACATCAGCACGTACATCACCGCCGTGTGCACCGTGCCCAGGAGCAGGAGCCACAGCAGTCCCGGAGCCGAACTCGGCAGCGGCGTGAACATCAGCGCGGGCGCGAGCACGATCGCGCCGACCGTCAGCTGCACCGCGGCGAGCAGATGCGGCCGGATGTGCTTGAGCTGCTTCGCGATGAATGACGCACCGGCGTAGAGCAACGCCGCGCCGAGGGCGAGCGCGATCCCGGCGAATCGCACCGGTTGTCCGTCATCTCCTTGTGCGGAAAGGGAAATCACGACAACTCCGGCGAAAGCCACGCCCGCCCGCATGAGGTGCGAACGCCCGACCTTCTCGCCGAGGAACATCGCCGCCATTCCGACCAGGATCAGCGGCTGGGTGTGGTAGACGACGGTGCTGACGCCGATGGACGACAGCGAGTAGGACGCGAACAGCAGCACCCAGTTGCCGACCAGCAGCAGACCACCGGCGACGGCGAGCAGCAGATCGCGGCGGGTCGGGCGCCAGTCGCGGAACCAGCCGCGGGCAAGGGACCAGACGACCAACAGGACGCCGCCGACGAGGCAGCGGGCGAACGCGACAGCCGGGGTGGCCGCGCCGCTTTCGAGCACGACCGCGCCGATCGTCCCGGACAGCGCCATCGCGGCGGACCACTGCAGGACCGGGCGGGATTCGGGGTTCTTCATGCGTCCCAGGTTCGCCTTCGCGGCGACGCTCAACCAGTGTCAGAGATGACAATGACCGCAAAACTTGTGACATCCTGGGCGGCATGGACGTGCAACGGGTCGCCGTACTGCTCGCGGACCGGGTTTCGCCGTTCGAGCTGGGGGTCGCGTGCGAGGTGTTCGGCACCGACCGGAGCGCGGACGGCATGCCTGGCTGGGACTTCGGCGTGTGCTCGCCGAAGGGGGCGGAAGTCGCCAGCTGGTCCGGATTCGGCCTCGCCGGGCTGCACGATCTCGACTTCGCGGCGTCGGCGGATTTGGTGATTGTGCCCACCCAGGCGCCGCGGACCGCGCCGCCGCCGGAACCGTTGCTGGACGCGTTGCGCGCCGCGCGGGAACGCGGCGCGTGGGTGGCCGGATTCTGCGCGGGAGTGTTTTCCCTTGGCTACGCGGGACTTCTGGACGACCGCCGCTGCACCGTGCACTGGATCTACGAGCCGGAATTCCGTCGCTTGTTTCCTGCTGCGGAAGTAGATCCGCAAGCCCTCTACGCGGACGACGACGGCGTGTTCACCAGCGCTGGAACGGTTGCCGCGGTGGATTTGTGCCTGCATCTCGTGCGCCGGTTGCGCGGCGTCGCGGCGGCGACGGCGCTGGCCCGGCGGATGGTGGCGGCACCGCATCGCGCCGGCGGGCAGGCGCAGTTCGTGCAGGCACCGGTGCCCGCGACGGCCGCGCCGGACGACGCGGTGGTGGCCGAGGCACTCGAATGGGTGGAACGACGGCTGAATCAGCCGTTCACCGTCGCGGAGTTGGCTCGCCGCAGCGGGTTGGGGGAGCGGACGTTCCTGCGCCGGTTTTCCGCGGCCACCGGGACGACGCCGCACCGCTGGCTGACCGAACGCCGCCTCGACCGGGCGCAGGCGCTGCTGGAGGAGGGCTCGCTCTCAGTGGATGACATCGCCGCGGCGTGCGGATACGCGTCTGCGGCCGCGTTGCGGCACCAGTTCTCGCGGCTGCGCTCGACTACGCCCAGCGCTTACCGGACCGCTTTCCGCAGAAGTCCGTGAGGGGAACCCCGCGGGAATCAGATTCCCGCGGGGTTCCCCTCACGGACGTTGGAGGTACCGAGGTCAGCGGCCAGTCGAGGAAAACGCGATCCACCGGTCCAGCAGTGCCGCTGCCGCACCGCTGTCGATGGCCTGGCGTGCTCGGTCCAGCCCAGCCGCCAAGTCGTCCTCGAGCGAATCGGAGAAGCCCGTGAAAGCGGCCAGCGCGGCGGCGGCGTTCAGCACCACCGCGTCGCGCACCGGACCGGTCTTGCCGCTGACCAGTTCCCGGACGACCTCCGCGTTCGCCGCCGCGTCGCCGCCGCGCAGGTCCTCGGCCGTGGCGCGCGGGATGTCGAGCGACAGCGGATCGAGGGTGCGTTCCGTCACCGTGCCGCCGGAGACCACCAGGACCGACGTCGTCGTCGTGGTGGTGATCTCGTCCAGTCCGTCGTCGCCGCGGGCCACCAGCACCGACATCCCGCGTCCGGCGAAAATCTCCGCCAGGGCACGGGTCTTGTCGGCGTAGGCGCAGCCGATCAGCGCGCTTTGCGGCTGTGCCGGGTTGGTCAGCGGGCCCAGCAGGTTGAACGTGGTCGGCACGCCCAGTTCGCGCCGCGGCGGGCCGGTGTGCCGGAACGCCGGGTGGAACGCCGGCGCGAAGCAGAACCCGATGCCGATCTCCTCGAGCGACGCGAGCACCGCCTCCGGCGGCAGGTCGATCTTCACGCCGAGGGTTTCCAGCACGTCGGCCGCGCCGGACTTCGACGACGCGCTCCGGTTGCCGTGCTTGGCCACCGGCGCGCCCGCCGCCGCCGTGACGATCGTCGCCATCGTGGAGATGTTCACCGAGTTCGACCGGTCGCCGCCGGTGCCGACGATGTCCACCGCCGGACGGCTCAGCGTGATCCGCCGGGCGTGCGAGAGCATCGCGTCGGCCATGCCGGAGATCTCCGCGGGCGTTTCGCCCTTGGCGCGCAGCGCGACCGCGAAGCCGCCGATCTGCGCCTGTCCGGCACTGCCGGACATGATCTGGTCCATCGCCCATGCCGTGTCCTCGCCCGCCAGGTCCTCGCCGGCGATGAGCCGGGTGAGCAGCGCGGGCCAGGTGTGCGGGGTGGCGCCCACCGGGCTCAGCCGCCGTTGACGGCGGGGACCCGCCCGGCGCGCAGCACGCCGGCGACGGTCTCCGCCGCGGTCAGCGGGTCGAGCGGGTGCACCAGCACGGCGTCGGCGAGCGCCCAGGTGGCGAGCCATCGGTCGTCGCGGCGGCGGACGGCCACGATGACCGGCGGGCAGTCGGCGATCTCGTGCTTGAGCTGGCGGGTCAGGCCGATGCCGCCGGTCGGCTGCGCCTCGCCGTCGAGGATCGCGAGGTCGACCGAGCCCGCGTCCATTTCGGCGAGCACGTCGGCGATGCCGCCCGCCTCGACCCACTCGACGCGGCCGAGGTCGGCCGCCGGGCGCCTGCCGACGGCGTTCATGATCGCCTCGCGGACCTCGGCCTTGTGGCTGAACACCAGGATCCGCTGGGACTGCTCGCTCATTGAGCACGCCTCCGTCTCGTCACGGGTGGAACAGCCGCGATCGTATCCGCCGAGACGCATCTCACGCGGACGCGGTAGGCGAGTCACCCGGTTGCCGCGCCTCCCAGCCCGGCGCGTCGCCGCCGAGCCGCTGCGCCAGCCCGGCCATCCGGGACCGTTCCTGGGCGCAGTGCAGGGCGTCCAGCACCTGCACCCGCCGCGCGTGCGCCAGCACCCGGTCGCCGTCGCGGCCCTGCTCGCGCAGGTCGTAGCCGTCCTGGGCGAGAATCGCCGCCGCGTCGGCGATCCGGTCCGCCGGAAGCACGAGATGGTGCACCAGCACCGCGAGCGCTTCGCTTGCCCAGCCGGGTGAATCGGCGAGCACCGCGGAGTCCGCGACGGACGGGTCGAACGCCGAAACGACGACCCGCAGACCGGGCGCGTCCGGGTCGAGAACCGCGTTTTCCGGCTTTCTCACCAGGTCACGGAGCTTCTCCAGCCAACTCACGAGTAGCTCCTTCCGGTGCTGGTCCGCCTCTCGCGCGCGGGTGTGACGCGAAGCTCCCACGACCCGCCGCAGACCCGGCGGGCGGGGTGCGGTCGCGAGAGGACATAATGCGATCCGTGACAACGGCAGCTCCCACCATCAGCCAGCGGGTCCACTCGCTGAACCGGCCGAACATGGTCAGTGTCGGCACCGTCGTGTGGCTGTCCAGCGAACTGATGTTCTTCGCCGGACTGTTCGCCATGTTCTTCACCGTCAAGGCGCAGAACCCGGCCGGGGCGTCCTGGCCGCCGCCGTTGCACGGCGAGGAGTTCCACCTCAACGTCGCGTACGCGATCCCGTTCACGGTGATCCTCGTGCTGTCGTCGCTGACCTGCCAGTTCGGCGTGTTCGCCGCGGAGCGGGGCGACGTCTACGGGCTGCGGCGCTGGTACATCGTGACGCTGATCATGGGCGCGATCTTCGTGGCCGGGCAGGCGAACGAGTACCACAACCTCGTCGAGGAGGGGCTGACGATCCCGTCCGGCCCGTTCGGAACGGTGTTCTACCTCGCGACCGGTTTCCACGGCCTGCACGTGATCGGCGGGCTCATCGCCTTCGTGTTCCTGCTGGTCCGCACGAAGCTCAGCAAGTTCACTCCGGCGCAGGCCACCTCGGCGATCGTCGTGTCGTACTACTGGCACTTCGTCGACATCGTGTGGGTCGGCCTCTTCGCGGTGATCTACATCCTTCCCTGATCTCCGCACCGCCCACCACAAAACGGCCTGAACTGACAGCAAGGGTTGCCGCAAGATGACCACCAGCACCAAATCCTCGGAGCGCCGGTTCCGCGCGCGCTCGAAGATGCGCAGGCGCCTCGCGGGCGTGCTCGCACTCGGCGTCGCCCTGGTGGGGGCCGGCGCCCTGTACGCCGTCTTCGCCCCGGAACCGCAGACCGCGCAGGCACAGGGCGACCCGGCGCTGCTGCGCCAGGGCGAGCAGGTCTACAACAACACCTGCATCGAATGCCACGGCGCGAACCTCGAGGGCGTCAAGGACCGCGGTCCGAGCCTCATCGGCATCGGCGACGCGGCCGTCTACTTCCAGACTTCGTCCGGCCGGATGCCCGCGGCGCGCCAGGAGGCGCAGATCGCCCGCAAGCCGCCGAAGCTGACGCCGAGCGAGATCGACGCGGTCGGCGCCTACGTGCAGGCGCACGGCGGCGGCGCGCAGCGTCCGGAGGAGCGCGGCGAGGCGCTGCGCGGCAACGACCCGGCCCGCGGCGGCGAGCTGTTCCGGCTCAACTGCGCCTCGTGCCACAACTTCACCGGCCGCGGGGGCGCGCTGTCGGCGGGCAAGTACGCGCCGCCGCTCGACCCGGCCACCGAGGAGCAGATCTACGACGCGATGCTCACCGGGCCGCAGAACATGCCGAAGTTCTCCGACCGCCAGCTCAGCGCGGAGGAGAAGAAGGACATCATCGCCTACGTCAAGTCGGTGTCCGACGGCAACAACGACCCGGGCGGCAACGGTCTCGGCGGGGTCGGCCCCGCCTCCGAAGGCGTCGTCGCCTTCGTCGTCGGAATCGCCGCGCTCGTCGGCATTACGCTGTGGATTGGATCGAAGGCATGAGTGCCGAAGGGCCCAAGCCGCCCTCGGAGGCGGAGCTGGCTGAGATGGACCGCGACGAGCTGCTGAAGCTCGGCGGTCAGCTGGACGGCGTCGAAATCGTCGACTACCCGGAACCGTGGCCGGTCGAGGGCACCCGCGCGGAGCGGCGCGCACAGCGCCTCGTCGCGTTCTGGTTCGCCCTGTCCGCGCTCGCCGGCCTGGCGTTCGTGGTCGTGATGGCCTGGCCGAAGTGGTGGGAGTACAAGGACCCGAGCGACCCGAGCGGGCACGCGACCTACAGCCTCTACACCCCGGCGCTCGGCGTCACGCTCGGTCTCGCGGTGCTGTCGCTCGGCATCGGCGTGATCCTCTACACCAAGAAGTTCGTCCCGCACGAGACCTCGGTGCAGCAGCGCGGCGACGGTCCGTCGGCCGAGGTCGACCGGGCCACCATCCTGGCCCACCTGGCCGACGCCGGGACCCGCAACGGCATCGCCCGCCGGTCGCTGATCAAGCGCACCGCCGGCGCGGGCGCGGGCGCGCTCGGCCTCGCGGTGGCGGCCCTTCCGATCGCGTCCTTCATCAAGGACCCGTGGAAGGACAGCGACAACAAGGACGGCCTCTGGCACACCGGCTGGCTGCCGAACTTCAAGGGCGAGAAGGTCTACCTGCGCCGCAACACCGGCGACCTCGAAGCGGACGTCAAGCACGGTGTCGCGCTGGTCAAGGCCGAGGACCTGGACGCGGGCGCGATGGAGACGGTCTTCCCGTACCGCGAATCGGAGAAGGGCGACGAGAAGGCCCTGGCCGCGGCGCTGATGCGGGTCGACAACCCGGTCATGCTCATCCGGCTGCGCCCGACCGACGCCGCGCGCGTGGTCAAGCGCAAGGGCCAGGAGGACTACAACTTCGGCGACTACTACGCGTACACGAAGATCTGCAGCCACGTCGGCTGCCCGACCTCCCTGTACGAGCAGCGCACGAACCGCATCCTCTGCCCGTGCCACCAGTCGCAGTTCGACGCCCTGCACTACGCGAAGCCGATCTTCGGCCCGGCGACCCGTCCGCTGGCCCAGCTTCCGATCACGGTTGACGAAGAGGGATACTTGATCGCGAAGGGCGACTTCAACGAGGCCATCGGACCGGCCTTCTGGGAGCGTAAGTCATGAGTTCACTCACCACGCCGACCAAGGGCACGAGCGCACTCCAGAAGCACCTGGGCGAGGCCGCGGACAACGCGGACCAGCGGTACAAGCTGGCCAAGGGCCTGCGGCACCAGTTGAACAAGGTGTTCCCGACCCACTGGTCCTTCCTGCTGGGCGAGATCGCCCTGTACAGCTTCATCGTCATCCTGCTGTCCGGGGTGTACCTGACGCTGTTCTTCGACCCCTCCATGCAGGAGGTCACCTATCACGGCAGCTTCACGAACATGCAGGGCATGCAAATGTCCCAGGCGTTCCGCACCACGCTGGACCTCTCGTTCGACGTGCGCGGCGGCCTGTTCGTGCGGCAGCTGCACCACTGGGCGGCGCTGATCTTCGTCGCGTCGATGATGGTGCACATGCTCCGGATCTTCTTCACCGGCGCGTTCCGCAAGCCGCGCGAGGCGAACTGGGTCATCGGCGGCCTGCTGCTGATCCTGGGCATGTTCGAGGGCTTCTTCGGCTACTCGCTCCCGGACGACCTGCTGTCCGGCACCGGTATCCGCGCGACCCTGTCCGGCATCGTGCTGTCGGTGCCGGTGATCGGCACCTGGATCCACTGGGCCCTGTTCGGCGGGGAGTTCCCCGGCGACCAGATCATCCCCCGGCTCTACACGCTGCACATCCTGCTGATCCCGGGCATCATGCTGGCGCTGATCGGCGCGCACCTGGCGCTGGTCTGGTACCAGAAGCACACCCAGTTCCCGGGCGTGCGGCGCAAGGAGACCAACGTCGTCGGCGTGCGGATCATGCCGTACTTCGCCCTCAAGGGCGGCGCGTTCTTCACCCTGGTCGTGGGCGTGCTGGCGCTGATGTCCGGCCTGTTCCAGATCAACCCGGTGTGGAACTTCGGGCCGTACAACCCGTCGATGGTGTCCGCGGGGTCCCAGCCGGACTTCTACATGGCCTGGGCGGACGGCATTCTCCGGATCTGGCCCGCCTGGGAGCTTTACCTGGGCAACTACACGGTCCCGGCGGTGTTCTTCGCCGGCGGGATCGGGATGCCGATCCTGTTCGCGCTGCTGCTCGGGTATCCGTTCCTGGAACGCAAGCTGTCGAAGGACACCGCGCACCACAACCTGCTCCAGCGGCCGCGTGACGCACCGGTCCGCACCTCGCTGGGCATGATGGCGCTCGGGTTCTTCGCGATGCTCGAACTGTCCGGCTTCAACGACGTCATCGCCGACCAGTTCGACATCTCGCTGAACGCGACGACGTGGGCCGGGCGCATCGGCGTGCTGATCGTGCCGCCGCTCGCGTACTTCTTCACCTACCGGATCTGCCTCGGCCTGCAGCGGTCCGACCGGGAAGTGCTGGAGCACGGCGTCGAGACCGGCATTATCAAGCGGCTGCCGCACGGCGAGTTCATCGAGATCCACCAGCCGCTGGCCGGCACGGACAGCCACGGCCACGCCATCCCGCTCGAGTACCAGGGCGCGTCGGTGCCGAAGAAGATGAACAAGCTCGGCACCGCGGGCCACGCCGTCCCGGGTTCGATCTGGACGCCGGACCCGGCGGAGGAGTCGAAGGCGCTCGACCGCGCTCGCGGCAACGGCCACGGGAACGGCAAGGCGCAGGTCGAAGGGTCCGAGGAGTCGACCGAGGTCGGTTCCGGGCACTGAGTCCGCTAGCTCAGAAGGCCCCTTCCTCACGGCGAGGAAGGGGCCTTCTGCTGTGCTGGGGGTGCTGGGGTGCTGTGAGTGCTGCGGGTCAGAGCCGGATGCGGGCGACTATTTCGTCGTCGTCGTCGATTTCGCCGGTCGGCCGGAAGCCCAGCAGCCGGTAGAAGGGGCCCGGGCTGTGCTTGCCCGGCACCCACATGACCGTGACCGATTCGGCCTCGCGGCGGCGTGCTTCGGCCAGCACCGCTTCGACCGCGAACCGGCCGTAGCCCTTTTTCTGGTGTTTGGCGGCGATGTTCAGCCGCCAGAGGTAGTTGCGGTAGTAGTGGACCGGATTTTCCGGGTCGAAGGCCGCCATGACGAAGCCGACGGGCTTCTTTCCGGCGTAGATCAGCCTCGGCCAGGCGATGTCGGGCTGGACGTAGGCCTCGGCGAGCGAGCGGGCGACGGAGGTTACGTAATCCCGCTGGCGCTTCGCCACTTTGAGGTCGCAGGCATCGTCCACGTTGTCGACAGTGAGTTCGACCAGACGCGGGGTCGTCATGCGAAGTACGGTAGCGCGGCCGGAGGGTTCAGAGCCGGATGTGGGCGACGACCTCGCCCTCGTGGAGCTGGCCGGTGGGCCGGAAACCCAGCCGCAGATAGAACGGCTCCGGGCTGTGCTCGCCCGGTTCCCAGAGCACCGTCGCCGATTCGGCCCCGCGCCGGCGTGCTTCGGCCAGTACCGCCTCGACGGCGAACTTCCCGTAGCCCTTCTTCTGGTGCCCGGCGGCGATGTTCAATCGCCAGATGCCGCAACGGAAGTAGTCGATCGGACAGTCCGGATCGAAGGCGGCCATGACGAAGCCGACGAGCTCGTCCCCGGCGTAGACCAGCCTGGGCCAGGCCGTGTCCGGCTGGGTGTAAGCCTCGGCCAGCGACCGGGCGACCGGGGCCACGTAGTGCTCCTGGTGGGGTGCCACCGACAGATCGCAGGCCGCTCCCACGTTGTCGCTGGTGACCTCGGCCAACCGCAGCGTCGTCATGCCCCGGACGTTAGCCCGGGGTACGACAATTCCGGCGGTTCAGGCTCCTTCGACGCCGATCTCGAACGCGGAGTCGGTGTCGGCGCGCGAGTAGGACCGGAACGCGATGTGGGTGACGGTGTCGAGCACGCCGCGGACTTTGCCGATGCGGCCGGGAATCAGGTCGGCGAGGTCTTCGTGGGCCTGCACGCGCACGGTGGCGATGAGGTCGACGTCCCCGGCGCACGAGTAGACCTCGGACACCTGGTCGAGGTCCGCGATCGCCTGCGCGGCCTGCGGGATCTCCTCGGCCTCTACGTTGATCAGCACGATCGCCGTGATCACAGCGTTCCTCCCACTTGCTCGCGGTAATTACTCGAGCGCGATCGTAGCCGGGAACGAGCCCGCGCACGCCGCAGCGGGGCGCCTCAGCCTGGGATGTGTTCGAGGGCGGGTGTCTGAGGCCCGTTGCGGCGGGTTCGGCCCTCGGTCGGGGTGAGCCAGCGCAGCGGGATTCCGTTTTCCTCGCCGTGGGCTCTGTGCGGGGGCTCGGTTTCTCCTGCCGCAGCGAGGGGTGCCTCAGCCTGCGACGTGCTCGAGGGAGCGGGCGTCGGCGACCCGCGCGAGCCAGGCCTGCCAGCCCGCCACGGCGGCGGGTTCGGCCCAGGGCCGGGTGGTGCGGACGAGCCGGGTGCCGGGCCGGGCGAGCCAGCGCAGCAGGATCCCGACTTCTTCGCCGGGAGCGCCGCGCAGCGGACCGTCGCCGGGCAGAACGGTTTCTCCTGCGGCGACCAGGGATTCGACCACCGGCATCGGCGGAACGCCACGGCGCGCGACCCCGGCGGAGGCGAGCCTGCCGTAGCGGATGACGGACAGTTCCCAGCCGCCGTTGCCGTCCGGGGCGGCGGCGATGAGTTCCGCGACCGACGCGAGCGCGGCTTGCCGGTGCGCGCGGCCGACGGCGCGGACCAGCCCGGCCAGTTCGTCGCGGTGGCGGGCGGCCTGTTCGTAGTGCCTTCGCTCCGCCATCTCCTCCAGCCGTGCCGCGGCCAAATGGAGCGGACGGCCGTCGTGCCCGGCGATGAGTCCGCGGGCGGCTTCGACGGCGGGGGAGTAGTCGGCGACGGTCTGCCTGCCTGCGCACGGCGCTCCGCAACGGCCGAGTCCCGCCAGTACACACGGCGTGCCGGACGCGGAGGTGGCCGAGATGCGTTGCGTGCAGGTGCGCAGGCCGGAGGCGTCGGCGAGGGTTTCGGCGGCGGTGCGCGCGTCAGCCTGGCTGCGGAACGGCCCTAGCGTGCCCGCGCGCGGCAGGCGCACCACGGAAAGCCGAGGGAAAGCCTCGTCGGTGAGGCTGATCCACCAGCCGTGGTGCGGGTTTTTCGAACGCCGGTTGTACGCCGGCCGGTGCGCGGCGATCAGCCGCAGTTCGCGGATCTCGGCTTCGAGGGAATGCGCGCACTCGATGGCGTCCACGCGCTCCGCCAGCGCGACCATTTCCCGGATCCGGCCCCGGCTTTCGGAACCGGTGAAATAAGTCCGCACGCGCCGTCTGAGGTCGCGCGCGGTGCCGACGTACAGCACTTCGTCGCGCGGTCCTTTGAAGAGGTACACGCCGGGCCGGGACGGGAGGTCGGCGGCGAGGTTTCGCTTGCGGCGCTGGGCCGGCGTGACGTCCGGGAGGTAGTCGATCAGCTCCTCGACAGTGTGGACGCCGAGGTTGCCGACGCGCTCCAGCAGCGCGTGCAGGACGTCGGTGGTGGCGCGGGCGTCGTCGAGCGCACGGTGCGTCGGCCGGGTGCGCGCGCCGAGCAGCATGGAGAGCGACGACAACCGGTAGCTGCGCGCTTCTTCGCGCGGGATGACGCGGCGCGCGAGCTTCACCGTGCAGACGACGGTGGGGCGCGGCCACACGTAGCCGTGTCCCTCGCAGGCCGCCTTCATGAAGCTGGTGTCGAAGCCGGAGTTGTGCGCGACCAGCACGGTGCCCGCGATGAACTCCAGGAAGGCGGGCAGCACGCGTTCGATCCGCGGCGCGTCGTAGACCATCGCCTGCGTGATCCCGGTCAGCTCGACGATCTGCGGCGGGATCGGCGCGCCCGGGTTGACCAGCGTCGCGAACTCGCCCAGCACCTGTCCGGCGCGGACCTTGACCGCGCCGATCTCGGTGATCCCGTCCGGGCCGGGCTTGGTGCCGGTGGTCTCGAGGTCGAACACGACGAACGTGGTGTCCCGCAGCGGGGTGCCGAGCTCGTCGAACGCCAGCTGAGCCTGGTCCGGCCTCGGTCGGGTCTCCATGATCGCGCACAGTAGGACCGACCACCGACAATCTTCGCGCGCGCCGCCCGTGGCCCGATGGTGACCAGCGGAACGGGCCGGTGCGGCGCGGGATCCGGCGGTGGGGCCTACCCTGGACCAATGCACCCTCAGCCCGTCGAACCGGAAGAAGCCGCGGAGGCCGTCGGCCCCTCGGCGGTTCCGGCGCGGGCGGGACAGGACGCCGAGATCCCGGAAGCGGGGACGTGTCCGGAACCGTCGTCGTGGACGAGCCTGCCGGAGGCGGTGCGCGAGCGGATCGCCGAACTGGCCGCGGCCGCGGTCGCGAAACTGCCGGTCGCGGACGTGCCGAGGCAGCTGCGGCCGGTCGCGAAGTTCGCCCCGGCCAAGCGCGCGAAGCTCGGCGGCACCGCGCTGCTGACCGCGTTGGGGGATTCCGCGCAGTTCCGGACGGCGGTCCTGGAATGGCTTCGGGAGCACCGGACCGACGCGCTGGACCCGAACGTTTCGGACTCCGTCGCGGCCGCGGCCGCCGCGGTCCTGCTCGGTGAATCCGGTGCGGCCGGACGCGTGCGGCTGGTCGCGAAGAACGCCGAGGAAACCGCGTTGCGCGCTGAGCGGGACGCGGCGCTGGCCCGGAACCAACGTCTGGAAGCCGAAATCGTCGAGCTGCGCGCTGAGCTGGAAGAGGCGCGCGGGGCGGTCGAGAGCGCGCGCGGCGAACGCGAGGCCGAGGTCGAGAAGCTGCTGCGCCGGCTGCGTGAGCAGGGCGTGCTGCTGCGGCAGGCCAAGGACGCGGCTGAGGCGGCGCGGACCGAGCTGGCAGACGGGGGAGCGACGCGGGAACGCGAGATCGAGACGCTGAACGTGCAGCTCGACCGGGAACGCCGCCGGGTCGCCTCCGAACGGGCCCGTGCCGAACGGGCGGTCGCGGACGCGGAGATCGCCCGGCAGTCGGCGCGCGAGGCCAGGGAGGCCGACGAGGTCCGGCTGGCGTTGCTGGTGGACACCATCGACGGCGCCGTGCACGGCCTCCGTCGCGAACTCGCTCTGGGCGACCGCGGCGCGCGGCCCGCCGACATGGTGAGCGGCGCGCGGTCCGGGCTCGGCCCAGGCGGGCGGATCCAGGACGTCACCGCGCTCGACCGGCATCTGGCGTTGCCGAACGTCCATCTCATCGTGGACGGCTACAACGTCACCAAAACGGGTTATCCGGAACTGGCGCTGGCCGACCAGCGAGACCGGCTGGTGCACCAGCTCTCGGCGCTCGCGGCGCGCACGTCGGCGGAGGTCACGGTGGTGTTCGACGGGGCAGGCGTGCTGTCGGTGCCCGCCGCGGTGCCGCGCGGGGTGCGAGTGCTGTTCTCCGAGCGTGGCGTGCTTGCCGACGACGTGATCCGGTCGCTGGTCGCGGCTGAGCCGAAGGGGCGTCCGATGGTCGTCGCGACGTCCGACCGGGCAGTCGCGGATTCGGTCCGCGCGGCCGGTGCGCACCCCGCTCCGTCGGCGGTGCTCGTCAGCCGATTGGGTCGAGTCTGAGCCTGCCCGGCGCTCGGGCCCCGGAAATTGTCGGTGGTGCTTCCTACCGTTTGTTCCCGAGGCGATTCCCGGAACCGGTCCGGGGCCTCGCGAGGTACGGAGGCACGGCGATGGGCGAGAACAAGCGGGAGCGGTTCGGGGTTGGTTCCGGCGTGGGTGCGGGGGACTCGGGCGTGGTTAGCGGGGGAGTTCGCTGTGCGGCGGGTCCGGGAGATCGGGTCGGTGGTGTCGAGGGCGGGGTAGGTGAGCGTTCTCGGCCGTCGGACGATCGGGCTGGCGGGGCGGGCGAGCGCTCTCGGCCGCTGGAGCGTCGGGTCGGCGGTGCCGATGGCGGCGAGGGCGAGCGTTCTCGGCCGCCGGACGGTCGGGCTGGTGGCGCGGCTGGGTGCTGTCGAGCACCGGACGGTCGGGCTGGTGGCGCGGCTGAGTGTTGTCGAGCACCGGACGGTCGGGCTGGTGGCGCGGCTGAGTGCTGTCGGGCGCCGGACGATCGTGCTGGCGGTGTCGACGGCGGGGCGGCTGAGCGGTCTCGGCCGCCGGACCATCGGGTCGGCGGTGTCGATGCTGGCGGCGCGGGTGAGCGTTCTCGGCCGCCGGACCGCGGTGGTCACCCGGGTGGGGCGGGTTCGGCGGTGAGTCTTGCCACTGGCGTGAATCCGGCCACGGCGCACGCGCGGGACCGGGATCTGGAAGCGCGCCGGGAAAGCGGTGTTTCGGCTGGTTCCGGCGGAAGTGCTGAGGCCGCGGCTTCGTCAAGCGAAGGCGAGCGTGCGGAAGCTGCCAGCCGGCGGCGCTCGGTGCGGCGGCACCCGGGCGCGTCGCGAAACGCGAAGCCCGTTACCTCCCGCCAGGAAGAGCGGCGTCCGGCCGGTGCGGTGGACGTCGCGGTCGAGGACATCGACACGTTCGTCGTCGATTGCGACCGGTGTGCGGTGCGCGGGGCGGCGTGTGCCGATTGCGTGGTCAGCGTGCTGCTCGGGCCGCCGGTCGGCCTTGTCTGGGACGCGGACGAACGGCGAGCTGTCGACGCGCTCGCCGAGGCGGGGATGGTGCCGCGGCTGCGCCTGGTTCCGGAGCCTGACAGTAGGTCGGCGTGACACCAGTGGGTGACACTGGCTCGCCGAGCGGTCGCCTGGGTGCGGTAAACGGTAAGTAACGGAGAGGGCCGTTTGCGCAGCCGCAGTGTGTGGCCTAAGTCACATTGTACTGCCGTGCTGGTCCGATGGTGTTTCGGCGGACTACGGAGAGTTTTTACGGGGGGCCTGGTGGACGCGCCGACGGTCTTTTCGTAACCTGGCCGAGATCTCGCGCCAGGCAGCCGTCGGACGACGGCGACGCGGGATCGCCGCCGGTTCGGCTTTGTCGGGGAGTCAGGATCGGGACCAACCACCGTGCGCGGAAAAGCTGTTGTGACACACGACGGCCGGAACGCGGACGGGGCAGCGTGCGCGAAGAGGGCCCCCGACCTCTTCCGCGCCGGGGTTCCGGCCACGGCGGCCCGACGAGCAAAGGAGACCCGCGCGGCCGTGCAGTCGCATCCAGTCAAGCGCGTGGTGTCAGGCGCCCTCGCGGCCGCCTCGGTGATCGCAATCGTCACCGCGGCGCAGCCAGCGGGCACCGCAGCCGCATCCCCCCTCCCCGTCCTCCAGGCCCCGCCGGACTCCGGTTCGGACGCTCTCGCCAAGTACCGCGATCTCGCGGCGCAGGCGGAGAAGGCGAACGAGGACCTCCTCAAAGCGAAAGACGACCTGTCCGCGCGGCAGGGCGACCTCGACAAGGCCAACGGGGACGTGGGCAACGCCCACAACCTCTCCGCGCAGGCCGCCGAGAACGAGAAGAAGTACAAGGTCGACGTCGACAAGTTCGCGAACGCGTCGTTCCTGTCCGGCGTGCAGATGAACAAGCTGTCCGCGCTGCTGGCGGGCACGTCGACGCAGGAGTTCCTCGACCGGTCGGCGGCGCTGGACCAGATCGCGTCGCAGAAGGCCGCCGCGCTCGAGAAGCTCCAGGGCGCGGTCGACCAGGCCAAGGCCGCCGAGAAGCTGGCAGCCGACGCCGCGCAGCGGGCCACCGCGGCGCGCGACGCGGCCGCGAAGCTGACCGAAGACATCACGGCCAAGAAGAAGACGCTCGACGACCAGGTCGCCGAGCTGAAGAAGACCACGTCGCAGCTGAGCCAGGCCGACCGGAACGCGCAGAAGGACACCGGCGGCGACATCTCGGTGGACCTCGCGAACGCCGGCCCGGCCGCGGCGGCCGCCGTCCAGGCCGCGCTCAGCCAGCGGGGCAAGCCCTACGAGTGGGGCGCCACCGGGCCGGGTTCGTACGACTGCTCGGGCCTCATGCTGTGGGCCTACCGGCAGGCGGGCGTCACGCTGCCGCGCTCGAGCCAGCAGCAGAGCCAGACCGGCACGCCGGTTCCGCGCAGCCAGCTGCAGCCCGGCGACCTGGTGTTCTACTACTCGCCGGTTTCGCACGTGGGCATGTACATCGGCAACGGGATGATGGTGCACGCGCCGACCACCGGCGACGTCGTCAAGATCTCGCCGCTGCAGAGCCAGTACGTGGGCGCGCGCCGGGTCGCCTGACCGGACGTTCTCGCCTCACCGGGGCGGTGCCGCATTGCGCGGTGCCGCCCCGGTGTCGTTCGCGGACGACGCCGCTGGCTTCACGCCTGGCAGACTCGACGGGCGGGCTGGGGCCGGAGGGATTCGACCCGGCCCGTGAGGCTGTGAGCCGGAGGGATTCGACTCAGCTGGCGGCGCTGCGGTCTGGAGGGGATCGACCCGGCCAGTGGGGCTGCGGGCTCGAGGGAACCGACTCGGCTGGCGGCGCTGCGGTCTGGAGGGGATCGACTCGGCTGGCGGCGCTGCGGTCTGGAGGGGATCGACTCAACTGGCGGGGCTGCGGCCTGGAGGGAATGACCCGGCCAATGGCGCTGCGGACCGGAGGGGATCGACGATGTCGCACGCGGGCGAACTGGTGACCGAGACCTTCGCGTACGACGGCGGTCGCCAGGTCACCGGCTACCTCCCGGCGGATCGGCCCGAGGCGGTCGTGTTCGCCGGTGACGGCGAGGTGATCTCGCGGTGGGGCAACGACCTCGAGGCCGCCGACGTGCCGCCCACGATGATCGTCGGCGTGCATCGCCTGGCCGACGAGACCCGGCGGCTCCAGGAGTACTCACCGGGCTTCGATCCGGAGCGGTTCTCGGCGCACGAGAGATTTTTCCGCGAGGACGTCCGCCACTGGGCGCGATCGCGGTTCGGGGCGGCGCTGCCCGCCGAGCGCACCGCCGTGTGCGGTGTCTCGGCTGGCGGAGAGCTCGCGCTGGCCATGGGGCTGCGGCATCCGGACGTCTACGGCACGGTCTTGTGCGCCTCGCCTGGGGGAGGTTATCGACCGCCTGCTGAACTGCCGGGTTCGCTTCCGCGCGCGTACTTCGTCGCCGGGACGCAGGAACCGTTCTTCCTCCAGAACGCGGTCCGGTGGGCGGACGCGCTGCGCGATGCCGGGGCTGACGTCGTCTTGAACGAGCGAGCCGGCGCGCACGGCGACGCGTTCTGGCGGGGGGAGTTCCCGTTGATGGTGGCGTGGGCGTTCGGGCGATGAAGAAGTCGGCCGGTGGTCAGGGGTGCCCGCAGAACGCACTGTCCTAGGAGAAGCGACGGGACGCTCGCTTCACCGGGCCGCCCCCGGCGAACCGCCCGTCGGTAGCCTGCGGGGGTGCTGAGGACCCTGCTCGTGACGAACGACTTCCCGCCGCGCCCCGGGGGCATCCAGAACTACCTCAATTCGCTGGCCACCCGGCTGCCCGCGGACGACCTCGTCGTCTACGCGCCGTCCTGGGAACGCAGCAGCGGTTCGCACGTCGAGTTCGACGCGGCCGCTCCGTTCGAAGTCGTGCGGCATCCGACGTCGCTGATGCTGCCCACCCCGGACGTCCTGCGCCGCGCGAAGCAGATCATGCGCGCCCGCGACTGTGAGGCCGTCTGGTTCGGCGCGGCCGCCCCGCTCGCGTTGCTCGGCCACCCGCTGCGGCAGGCCGGCGCGCGTCGGATCGTCGCTTCCACACACGGGCACGAAGTCGGCTGGTCGATGCTTCCGGGCTCGCGGCAGGCGTTGCGGCGCATCGGCGAGACCGTCGACGTGGTCACGTACGTCAGCAAGTACACCCGCAACCGGTTCGCCGCCGCGTTCGGTCGGCACGCTGGGCTGGAAATGCTGCCGAGCGGTGTCGACACCACGGTTTTCGCGCCGGACCCGGTCGGCCGGGAGGAAATCCGCGCCCGGCACGGTCTCGGTGATCGGCCGACCGTCGTGTGCGTTTCGCGGCTGGTTCCGCGCAAGGGCCAGGACATGCTGATCTCGGCGCTGCCCGCGATCCGCGAGCGCGTGCCCGGCGCGGCGTTGCTGCTCGTCGGCGGCGGTCCGTACCGCAAGCGCCTTGCCCAGTTGGCCGAGGCGCACGGAGTGACCGACGACGTGGTCTTCACCGGTTCGGTGCCGTGGGAGGAACTGCCCGCGCACTACAACGCGGGCGACGTTTTCGCGATGCCTGCCCGCACGCGCGGCAAGGGCCTCGATGTGGAGGGCTTGGGCATCGTCTACCTGGAGGCCTCCGCGACCGGGCTGCCGGTGGTCGCGGGCACCTCCGGCGGGGCACCGGAGGCGGTGCTGGACGAGGTGACCGGCCACGTGGTCGAGGGCCGCGACCCGGGGCAGCTCGCGGAGACCCTGTCGGCCCTGCTGTCCGACCCGGTCCGCGCCCGCAGGATGGGCGAGGCGGGCCGTTCGTGGGTCGCGGAGAACTGGCGGTGGGACACGATGGCGAAGCGGCTGTCGGCGCTCCTGGACGGCGATCCGGTGGCGGCGGTGCGCTGACCCGGATCAGGGTTCGTAAATCGCCGGGTGCCGCGGGTCGTCCACGCGGACCACGACGTCCGCGAGGGCGCTCGGGTCGACTTCGTTCTCGTAGCGTTCGTATGCGGGAAGCGCCCATTCGTCGGTTGCCCGGCGGCGCAGCGCACCCGGCGAAAGCCACAAATGCACCACGAAATCGAACGCCAATCCCGCGCCCAGCAAGAACTCTCCGTCCACCAGTACGACGCCGCGTTCCGGCACCGGGACGCGCGGCAGCCTGGTCGCGCGGTCTCGTTCGGCGTCCCACAGCGCGGGCAGCACTTCGCCGCTGCCGTCGTCGGCGAGCGGGTCCAGTACTTCCCGGCGCAGACCGCCCAGATCGAGCCAATCGGTATACCGCGCGTCCGGATTTTGTTTCCCGTGCTCGAAACGGAGTGACGCTGGTCGCAAAAAACCGGCGGCGGGTACGTGCAGCGCGGCCCGGCCGAGCAGCCTCAGCGGGTCGACCAGCGCTTGGGCGAGCGGGCCGGTTCCGGCTGCTCCGTCGACCGCGACGGCGATTCGTCGGCGGTGGGTGAGCGCGTCGACGCGCTGGGTCAGCTCGGCGGCGAGAGCGTCGGGGGAGATGGGGCGGTAGCGCACGATCGCATGATCCCGCACCGGTTTCCGTCGGTCCCTGATGCCATCATGGCGGCATGGCCAACGAGGAGGGCAAGACCGCGCGGAGTGGTTGGGAGACAGCGGTTTCCCGCACGATGCCGTACCCGGGCAGCCGGGTGTGGGAGTTCTTGGTGGGGGACGGGGTGGAGATCTGGCTCGGCCCGGGCGTCGAGCTGCCGCGCGAACGCGGGGCCGGATACGAGACCGAGAACGGCACGACCGGCGAAATCCGCAGTTACGCCGACGACCAGCTGCGGCTCACCTGGCGTCCGGCGGACTGGGACCACGATTCCGTGCTGGAGCTGGAGGTCGCCGACCTCGGCAAGCGCAGCACGCTGAAGATTCGCCAGGAACAGCTCGCGGACGTGGCAGAGAAGGCGGAGCAGCGGGCATATTGGAAGCAGGTGGTCGAGCGCGTCGAGGCGGCATTGGCCGAGCGCTGACCGGACACTGTTCAGGGGGTCAGCAGTGAGCGTCGACGAACAAACCGGAGAAGTCCCTTACGCGGACGAGGAATTCTGGCAGCACCCGCACGAATGGCTCGCGCAGCGGCGCGAATCCGGCGCGGTGTGCCCGATGATCGCTCGCCGCGGAATCCCGTCCTACCTGGTCGGCGGATACGAGCAGGCGCGCGAGCTGCTCAACGATCCTCGGGTCAGCAAGGACAGCGCGGACGTGCAGCGGGTGATCGCGGCGAAGATCGGGGACGGCGGCCCGGCTCCGGACTTCGGCAACGTGCTCACCCGGCACATGCTCAACAGCGACCCGCCCGTCCACACCCGGCTGCGCAAGCTGGTGAACAAGGCGTTCACCGCCCGCACCGTCGCCCGGCTGCGGCCGCGGATCCAGGAGATCGCCGATGCGCTGCTGGCCGAGATGGCGCGGCACGACCAGGTCGACCTGGTGCGGGCGTTCGCCGAGCCGTTGCCGATCACCGTCATCTGCGAGCTGCTCGGGGTGCGCGTCGAGGACCGCGGCGAGTTCACCGCCTGGTCGCACACGTTGCTGTCGTTCTCCGTGGACCAGGAGTCCCAGGCCGCGGCGGCGCGGGAGATGCAGGAGTACCTGCAGCAGCTGGTCGAGAGCAAGCGCTCCGAACCGGCCGAAGATCTGTTGTCGGACCTCGTGCACACCAGCGACGAAGGCGATTCGCTCGACGGGGACGAACTGATCTCGATGGCGTTCCTGTTGCTGATCGCCGGGCACGAGACCACGGTCAACCTGATCGCCAACGCCGCGTTCGCGTTGCTGCGCGCGCCCGACCAGGCGGAGAAACTGCGCGCGGACCCGAGCCTGATGCCCTGCGCGGTCGAGGAGTTCCTCCGGTTCGACGGGCCGATCAACTTCGCGACCCTGCGCTACACGGTCGAGGAGGTCGAGGCGGGCGGCGTCACCATCCCGGTCGACGAGTTCCTCAATATTTCGCTGCTGTCGGCCAATCGGGACCCGGAGCGCTTCCCCGACCCGGACACGCTCGACGTCACGCGTCCGCCCGGCGGGCATCTCGCGTTCGGGCACGGCATCCACTACTGCGTCGGCGCGCCGCTGGCGCGGCTGGAAGCGGAGATCGCGCTGGGTTCGCTGCTGAAGCGGTTCCCGGAGCTGAGCCTCGCCGTTGAGGCAGAGAGCATCGTCTACCGGCCGAGTTCGCTGGTGCACGGCGTGCTGGCGCTGCCGGTGCGGCCGAACGGGGCGTAGCGGCTGTCACTGCGGGGCCGCCCGCCGCCCGGTTAGGGTCGGCGGGTGGAACCCAGTGCTGCCGATCTCCTCGCCCTCGACGCCGCGCACGTCTGGCATCCGTACGCGCCGATGCCGGGCCGCGTGCCGCCCTTGCTCGTGGAAGAGGCGAGCGGGGTACGGCTGAAGCTCGCCGACGGACGGGAACTGGTCGACGGCATGTCGTCCTGGTGGGCGGCGGTGCACGGTTACCGCAACCCGGTGCTCGACGCGGCGCTGGCGCGGCAGGCCGGGCGGATGAGCCATGTGATGTTCGGCGGGCTCACCCACGAACCGGCGATCACGCTCGCGAAGACGCTGGTCGAGATGACGCCGGACGGGCTCGAGCACGTCTTCCTGTGCGATTCGGGCTCGGTTTCGGTCGAGGTCGCGGTGAAAATGTGCCTGCAGTACCAGCGTTCCCGCGGCCTGCCCGGCAAACACCGGCTGCTGACCTGGCGCGGCGGTTACCACGGCGACACGTTCACGCCGATGAGCGTCTGCGATCCGGACGGCGGCATGCATTCGCTGTGGCGCGGAGTGCTGCCGGAACAGGTTTTCGTGCCCGCGCCGCCGTCCGGTTTCGACAGCCCGGTGGATCAGTCCTATGTGGACGAACTGGCGAAGGCGATCGAACAGCACTCGGACGAACTGGCCGCGGTGATCGTGGAACCGGTGGTGCAGGGCGCGGGCGGGATGCGGTTTCACCATCCCGGCTACCTGCGCGCGCTGCGCGAGCTGACTCGTGAACACGGCGTGCTGCTGGTGTTCGACGAGATCGCGACCGGATTCGGCCGTACCGGAAGGCTTTTCGCGGCCGAGCACGCTGGCGTGACGCCCGATGTGCTGTGCCTCGGCAAGGCGCTCACCGGGGGCTACCTGACGATGGCCGCCGCGTTGTGCACGCCCGAAATCGCCGACGGGATCACGCGCGGCGAGTTGCCGGTGCTCGCGCACGGCCCGACGTTCATGGGGAATCCGCTGGCTTCGGCGGTCGCGAACGCTTCGCTCGGTTTGCTGGCTGAAGGCCAATGGCAGTCCGATGTCGCCCGGATCGAAACCGCGCTGCGCCAAGGGCTCGAGCCGGCGCGGGAGCTGCCGCACGTCGTGGACGTGCGAGTGCTGGGCGCGATCGGTGTGCTGCAGCTCGATCACGAGGTGGACCTGGGTGTCGCGACCGAGGTGGTGACGGCTGAGGGCGCGTGGCTGCGGCCGTTCCGGGATTTGATCTACGCGATGCCGCCGTACGTCAGCACCGACGCCGACCTGGCGGTGATCACGTCGGCGATGCACGCCGCCGCGGTGAAGGCCTGAGGTTACTTCGGGTTAGCCGTGGCTCCGCGTAGTGGATCTGGCTGAGTGACGCAACCCGATCGTGGGTTATTCGATAAAGATCCACTCCATAGAGTGGGACATAGCGGACATTTCACAAGGATCCCGGTTTCCTGGTGATCATGAGACGACTTGCCGTGCTTCGCCACGACGTGCCCGCCTCGCTCGTGGTCTTCCTCGTCGCGGTCCCGCTTTCGCTCGGGATCGCCCTCGCGTCCGGCGCGCCGATCGTCGCCGGGCTGATCGCCGCCGTCGTCGGCGGCGTGGTCGCCGGTGCTCTCGGCGGCTCTCCACTGCAGGTCAGCGGGCCCGCCGCCGGGCTCACCGTGCTGATGGCCGAGACGATTTCCACCTTCGGGTGGGCGGTCACCTGCCTGATCACCGTCCTCGCCGGCGCACTGCAGATCCTGTTCGGCCTGAGCCGCGTCGCGCGGGCGGCGCTGGCCATCTCGCCGGCGATCGTGCACGGGATGCTCGCCGGGATCGGCATCACGATCGTGCTCGGCCAGCTGCACGTGCTGTTCGGCGGAAAGGCGCAGAGTTCGGCGCTGGAGAACATCGCCCAGCTGCCCGCGCAGATCGCCGCCCACCACGACGCCGCCGCCCTGATCGGCGTCCTGACCCTCGCCATCCTGCTCGCGTGGCCCAGACTTCCCGCGGCGGTAAGGAAAATCCCCGGTCCGCTGGCGGCCATCGCGGTCGCGACGCTCGTGTCCCTGGCCGCCGGGATGACGCTGCCGCGCGTCGAACTGTCCGGCGATCTGCTGCAGATCCGCTTCACCCCCCAGCTGCCGGACGGCGGATGGGGCCAGGTCGCGGTCGCGGTGGTCACGATCGCGCTGATCGCCAGCGTCGAAAGCCTGCTGTCCGCGGTCGCGGTCGACAAGCTGCAGAACGGCCCGCGCGCCAACCTGAACCGCGAGCTGATCGGCCAGGGCGCGGCGAACATGGTGTCCGGCGCGCTCGGCGGGCTGCCGGTCACCGGCGTGATCGTGCGCAGTTCCACGAACGTCGCGGCCGGGGCGCGCACGCGGGCGTCGGCGATCCTGCACGGCGTGTGGGTGCTGGTGTTCGTGGTCGCGCTCGCCGGGGTGCTGAAGTCGATTCCGCTCGCCGCGCTGGCCGGGCTGCTCGTGCACGTCGGCGCGAAACTGGTGAATCCCGGACATCTGCGGCAGGTGCTGCGGCACGGCGACCTGCCGCTCTACCTGGTGACTGTCGCCGGCGTGGTCGTGTTCGACCTGCTGACCGGCGTGCTCGCCGGGATTGTGCTGGCCGTGCTGCTGATGCTGCGCCGCACCGTGTGGTCGGGCGTGCATGCCGAGCAGCACAGCGGCGAATGGCGCGTGATCGTCGAAGGCGTGCTGACGTTCCTGTCGGTGCCTCGGCTGACGAAGGTGCTCGGCACGATCCCGGAGGGGTCGAAGGTGACGCTGGAACTGGTCGCCGATTACCTCGACCACGCGGCGTTCGAAAGCCTTTCCGCCTGGCAGCAGGCGCACGAACGGACCGGCGGCACGGTGGTCGTCGACGAGATCGGGCATCCGTGGTTCGCCAAGGGCAAGGAAGGCCGTCCGACGCTCCGGCGCACCGCGGCGGCGGGCGCGATGCCGAGGTGGCTGGCCCCGTGGTCGGCTTGGCAGGCGGTGGACGTGCGGGTTCCCGGGCAGCGCACGCACCGGGGCGCGACGGAGTTCCAGCGCCGGGCCGCGCCGTTGCTCAAGGACGTCCTCAGCGGGCTCGCGCACGCCCAGCAGCCGCACACGCTGTTCATCACCTGCGGTGATTCGCGGATCGTGCCGAACCTGATCACCACGTCCGGTCCGGGCGACCTGTTCACCATCCGCAACATCGGCAACCTGGTGCCGCCCGGGCAGGCCGATCCGTCGACCAACGCGGCGATCGAATTCGCGGTCGGGGTGCTGGGAGTGCGGGAGATCGTGGTGTGCGGGCACTCCTCGTGCGGCGCGATGGGCGCGCTGGCCAGCGGTCCGCCCGCGGACACCGCGCTGGCGACCTGGCTGGTGCACGCCGAACCGAGCAGGCGGCGGGCCGGGGCGGTGACCCTCGACGGGGAACGGCCGGAGCGCGAACCGGACCGGCTGGCGTTGCACAACGTCCTGCAGCAGCTGACGCATCTGCGGCAGTACCCGCTGGTGGCCGAGGCCGAAGCCCGCGGCGAGCTGGCGCTGACCGGGCTGTACTTCGACGTGGGCGCGGCGCAGGTGTACCTGTCCGACCCGGCGACGGGGGAGTTCATGGCCGCCGGCGCGCCCGCGGCGGCCCCGGCGGGCTGACTCGGGCCCTCGCGCGTGCCCTCCGGTGCGCGCGAGGGAACCCCGAGTGTTGACATCGGGGAGCACGTCAATATCTTGATGGCTCGTGACGACGCTCGTGATGACCGGAACCGGGACCGACGTCGGCAAAACGGTCGCCACTGCGGCGATCGCGGCGCTGGCCCTCGCGCAGGGACAACGCGTGGCGGTGCTGAAGCCCGCCCAGACCGGCGTGCTCCCCGGAGAGGCAGGCGACCTCGCCGAGGTGGTGCGGCTGGCAGGCAAGGACCTGACCGTCCGCGAACTGCGCCGCTATCCGGACCCGCTGTCCCCGGAAGCCGCTTCCCGCCGCTCCGGCCTGCCCACCGTCGGCCCCGGCGAAATCGCCGCCGCCGCGAGCGATTTGGACACCACGCACGACCTCACCCTGGTCGAAGGCGCGGGCGGCCTGCTGGTCCGCTTCGACGCGCAAGGCAGCACCCTGGCAGATGTCGCGTGGTCCCTGGGCGCTCCGGTGGTCCTCGTCGCCCAAGCCGGACTGGGCACGCTCAACACGACCGCCTTGACCGCCGAAGTAGCCACCCGCCGGGGCCTGAACGTCGTCGGCGTCATCATCGGCTCCTGGCCCGCCTCGCCCGACCTGGCCGCCCTGGAAAACCTCCACGACCTGCCAGTCGCCGCTGGTGCCCCCTTGCTGGGTGTCCTCCCCGCTGGCCTGGGCGCCACAGACCGCGACACCTTCGCCGACCAGGCCCGCCTGGGCCTTTCCCCCTGGTTCGGCGGCGAATTCGACCCGGAAGCCTTCACCGCGGCCGCCTCCGCCCAAAACTGATGCCCCCGGCACTGACTCCCCCCCCGCTCACCTCGGCGACACTCCCTCCCCCCGCCTTCCCGCGCAGACCCGCACAAGGCCAAGTACCTTAAAACCCCAACTCGCCCCCACCGAGAAATCGCCCCGGTTTCTGGACTGAGCGATCCGATCGGCCCCCCGGGCCGAGCGGATCGGGAGGGAAGAAACCGGATGAAGGCGATTTCTCCGCCGCGACGAAGTCGCGGCAATCGAACAGAGCGATCGAACCCATCAATCAACACAGAGGGAGTCCCCGGTGGTCGATTCCGCGGGCAAGGCGTCGCACCGGTCGTCGGCGGTGGCCGAGGGGTGGTCGGTGCCGGTGTTGTTTCCGCCGCAGCGTCCGCGGGTGGTGGTGAAGGCCGACCTTCTCCCCGCGGTGAGCGTCCTGTCGACGGCTGCGCTGCTGGGGATTCCGATGGGGTGGTTGTGGTCTCTTCTGGCTCCGGCCGAGCGGGTGCGGGTGATCAGCACTAACGGGCAGCTGGCGCCGTTGGAGCTGGAGAGCTGGCATCGGTTCGACGATCTGGCGGTGTTCGGGTTTCTCGCGATGGCGACGGGGTTGCTGATCGGGCTGGTGGTGTGGTTCCTGCGGGAGCGGCGCGGGCCGGTGGTGCTGGTCGCGGCGGCTGGTGGGGCGTTGGTCGCGGCTTGGCTGGGGACGCAGATGGGGCCCGCGTTCGCCAATTCGAAGTATTCGGTGGACGCGCCGCCTGCGTTGGGGGCGGTGATCGAGCAGGCGCCTCGGATCGAGACGGGGTGGGTGGTGCTGGCCGCGCCGTTGGTGACTTGTCTGGTTTATGCGTTGATGACGGCTTGGAACGGGCGGGAGGATCTTGGGCGGCGGTTGGGGTGAGGCTGGGGGCTCGTCGCCTGGCGGCGACATTGCGGCCTCGGTTGCGCGGGGCACCCCGAAGCTGATTGTGACTACGGCGCGGAGGTGCTTGTCAAGGCGGGAAAGATGCCTTGACAAGCACC
>NZ_JBVKDQ010000049.1:0-26532 GCF_055633755.1 Amycolatopsis sp. NPDC114484
GGGTTGTGGGAGAGTAGGACACCGCCGAACTTACTTTGAACAGTCTGGGCCCCGGTCGAGAACCTGAAAAAGGTTTTCCCGGGGCCCAGACTCATATCCAGACCCAAACGACAGGCCCGAACCCGATCCAGGGTTCGGGCCTGTCGTTTGGGTCTGGACTATCTCTGAGGGGCCTGTCTGAGCCTCGCTCGGCCGGTGGTGAGGCGATACGGGCCGGAGCCGAGACTGGAGTTGGTCGCGGTTCCTGGCTGGCGATGGATTCACTGAGGTGACGGGCACTCGACGCCGTGAGAAGGCGCGGTGAGAGGGGATGAGCGAGTAGGACCGACGAGATCTCCCACAGCATGGGTGCAGGCGCGCGATGCGAGGGAACGGAGCTAGCTACCGGAGCCGGGCGGGCGAAAGGCGAGGAAACTCAGCCAGCAGCGCGCCGGCAGCGGGGGAACGGCCGAATTCAGAGGAACTCGGCCAGCAGCGCCGGCAGTGGGAGAACAGCCGAATTCAGAGGAACTCGGCCAGCAGCGCCGGCAGTGGGAGAACAGCCGAACTCGAGGGAACCCAGCCAGCAGCGTCGGCGGCAGAGGAACAACCGTCCGCGGCTGGCCCGGTCTCAGTCCAGACCCCGCGGGCAACCGGCCGGACCTGGTCCCGTCGACGCTGCCCCGGGCAACGAAAAAGGTGCCGGAGCACGAAGCTCCGGCACCTTTCTCTGTCGAACCGCTAAGTCGAACCGAACCCGGTCTCCGTTCCGGCCGCCGGCCTTACTGGGCCGAGCCCTTCTGCCAGTCGGTCCAGGACTTGGACCAGTCGCCGTACAGGTCCCACACCGGGAGCTGCGGGCCGCCCGAGTTGGTGACCTCCACGACGTCTCCGAGGCCGAAGTTGTTGAAGAACCACTCGGCGTTGGCGGCGTTCAGGTTGATGCAGCCGTGCGAGACGTTCGAGCTGCCCTGCTGCCCGACGCTGTTCGGGTTCTCGTGGACGAACTCGCCGTCGTTCGAGATGCGTTCGGAGAACTTCTCGTTCGAGCGGTACGCCTTCGGGTCCGGCGGGCAGACGCCGTACGTGCAGGAGTCCATCGTGTAGTTCGCCTGCTTGTCCGAGACGACGTGCGGGCCGAGGTGCGTGGGCGTCGCGTCCTTGCCCATCGAGATCGGCATCGACTTCACCATCGAGCCGTTGTGGAAGATCTGCATCTGCTCGCTGTTGCCGTCGGCTTTGGCGATCCACGAATCGTGCACCTTGTACGTTTCGGTGCGATCGTCCGCTCCGTACACGCCATTTCCGAAATCGACGCCGTAAATCTTCGCGTTGACCGTGAGCGTGGTGCCCGGTTTCCAGTATTCCTTCGGCCGGTAGTGGACGTTCTTGTCGTCCATCCAATACCAGCTGCCTTCTTGCTTCGGCGACGACTCGACCGTGAGCGCCTTCTCCACGGCGGCCTTGTTCTTCACCGCGGTGCCGAAGCTGAACACGATCGGCTGCCCCACGCCGACGCCGGTGCTCTTCACCGCGCCGGGGGCCGGGATCAGGTTCGCGTTCGCCTGCTTCTTCGGCGACAGCGTGGTGACCTGGCCCTGCTGTTCGACGGATTTCCCGTCCGCGCCTTGGGCATGCGCCTTAACCTGGTAGGTGCCGCCGTAGCCGAGGACCTCGGTGGTCGTCCAGCTGAGCTTGTCCGGCGCGAACTCGCCCGGGACGGTTTTGCCTTTAGCGCTCGTGACTGTGACGTCCGTGAGCTTCCCGTTCGCCGCCTTCACGACGATGGGCGTGCTCGGGCTGATCCCGGACGCGTTGGCCGGTTCGATCGACACCGAGGCCGGTGTCGCGGTCTGGCTCGACCCGCCCGGCGCACCGGGCGTGCCAGCGTCGCTGCCGCCGTCCCCGGAGGAACAAGCGGAAAGCAACAGGGTCGCCGCGAGAATTCCGGCAACCGGAAAAAATGTCTTCTTCGGGAACATTATGTCTCTTTTGTGAGGGTCGCGGACCGGCAGGGTTCAACTGCAAAACTACGCGATCGGAAAGACGCCCTGGCCGGTGGATCGGTGCATTAGGGTGACGCGGATCACTCTCGCGATTTCGAGCCGCCGAGGGGATCAGGGACGCAGCAATCCGGGGGCCCCGTACAAGCCGGGCCCGTCGACCGTGAGTTCCTTCAGATGGTCCCGGGCGGAGTGGTAGGCCTGCGCCGCCAGATCGTCAGTGCGCGTGAAGTCCAGCGGGCTGACCTGAACCGGCGCGGGGCCGGGCAGGTAGACGACCGGCACCTTCCGGGCGGCGACCGGCGCTTCCAGGACGGCCTGATTGCGCATGCTGATCATCGCGGTGAACATCATGACCTCGGCGAACGTCCGGGGCGCGCCGGGCATTTTGCCGGGGAACGCGCAGTCCAGGACCACCAGCGACTTCGCGCCCATGCTCAACGCCTGCCGCATCGGAACATTGGCGACCAGGCCGCCGTCGTAGAGGAGGCGGTCCTCGTACGGCACCGGCGGGTAGATGCCGGGGATCGCGCAGCTCGCCAGGAGGGGTGCCTGCAGCAAGCCGGAAGTGAGCAGGAGTGGTTCGGCGGTGTCGACGTCGGTGGTGACGACGCCCAGCGGCAGCGCCAAGTCCTCGAACCGGCTGCCCGCGCCGAGGTGATCGTCGATGATCTTGGCGAGGCCGGTGTTGGGGAACAGGTGGGTTTTGCTGTGCCGGAGCGTCCGGACCTGGCTGAGCACGCCGCCGGGGAAGGCCTCGGCTTTGGTCATGTGCGCCCAGATGTCGCGAAGCCGCCCGAGCCGGTCGCCGCCAGGCAGGGAGAGGACTGCGGCGTTCAGCGAGCCGACGGACGTGCCGACCGCCAGATCCGCTGTGATGCCCGCTTCGTCGAGGGCCTGGAGCATGCCCACCTGCAGCGCGCCGAGGCTGCCGCCCCCGCCCAGGACGAACGCGACGGGCTTCGGGAGGTCTAGTGCCTGCATACGGTCGAATGTAATCAGCGCGCGGGTTCTCGGGTGGGTGACTTCGGGTCTGGGGCGGGGGTTGGGTGGGTGAGGTTCGCCGCTCTTCGCGCTGACGGGACGGGGCGGGTGGGGTGGGTGGTTGGTGCGGGGGTGAGTTGGGCGGGGTGGATGAAGGGACTTGGCTTGCTCGGCTGGGGAGCGGGGAGGGGGTGGGGAATTGGGCGCGTGCATGCGTTGGCTGGTCGGGCGGATGCGCCGGGCACGGCTGGGGATGGGCGAGGCTGTGGAGGACTGGGCTGGGCAGGGCCGCCGGATGAGTCGGGCAGGGCCGGGCTGCGGGTGAGCCGGGCACGGTAGCGGATGAGCAGGGCAGGGTAGATGCGCCGGACACGGCCGCGGGTGGGCAAGGCTGCGTATGGGCGGGGACGGGGACGGGCGCGCCAGGGGCAGGGCAGGGCAAGGCAGAGCGGGGCGCGGCAGGGCGGAGCGGGGCAGGGCAAGGCCGAGCGGGGCAGGGCAGGGCGGATGTAGTTGCCCGGCTTGTCCGGCCGGGAAGTTGCGAGGGCCTGGGTGAGCTGGGCAGGCAGATGCGTTGACCAGCTAAACCGGCGGCCGGGGTCGATGGAGCAGTTCGACTGCCCTGTCCGCGGTTGGCGAGGGCCGGGTGAGCTGGGTGGGCGCATGCGTTTGCTCGGCTAAACGGGCAAACGCGCACAGGGGAAGCAGTTCGACCTGTCCGCCTAGCCGAGCTGGGCAGGCAGATGCGTTGGCCGGCCAGTCGGGCAGTGCGGAGCGGGCAGAGGGCGAACCGCACTGTGGAAGTGACAGCAACCCCGCCCGCCAGCCGGGGGCCGGTGGTGGGTGCGGGGACAAGCCCGGCAGCGCGGGTGAAGGAAGCTCGGCTTGCCGCCGCAAAACAGGAGAGTCCGGAAGCGGCGAGCTAGTTTCCGGTGCGAGCAGGCTCCTCCGGCTGTTCGTCCGGGGAACCAGCCGAAGCCGGCACGCCCAGTGCCTTGCGTTTCTTCAAGCGCAGCAAGAAGAACACCAACACCCCCACCACCAGTGCGGCCACCACCAGGAATCCGGTGTTCATCGCGCTCTCGACCTTCTTGGCCGCCTCGCCCAGGGCTGCGCCCAGGCTGATGTGCACCAGCGACCAGCAGAACGCGCCGGCTGCGGTCGCGGGGAGGAATTTGCGGAACGGGAGGTTCGAGGCCCCGGCGGCGGCTGGCGTCAGGGTGCGCAGTACGGGCAGGAACCGCGCGAAGAAGACTGCCCACGCGCCTCTGCGTTCGAGGACGCCAGTGGCTCGGTCCCAGGCGTCCAGGCCGTATTTGCGGATGAGCTTCGTCTCCCGCAGCCGCGGTCCGAACTTCCGGCCGAGGACGTAGCCGACCGAATCGCCCAGTGCCGCGCAGACGGTGACGACCGCCCACAGGGTCAGGAAGCGGGGCACGGACGTCGCCGTGGTCGCCGCGATCAGCAAGCCTGACTCGCCGGGGGCGATGAAGCCCAGGCCGATCGTGCACTCGGCGAGCACGAGCCCGCCGGCTGCCGCGACGAGGCCCGGTTGGGGGAGTGCTTGCAACCAGTCGAGGAGGTCCGTTACTAAAGCCACACCATCACTTTACTGATTCTTGGGAATTGGGGCCCCGTTCGAGGGGTCCGGAGACGACGAAGGGCCCCGGTGAGTAACCGGGGCCCTTCGTCGGACGGGCGTCAGCGGGACAGCAGGCTGCTTGCTTCCTGCGCCGCCGGTCCCTCAGCGGTCAGGTGGGCCAGGTTCTCCGGCAATTCTTCGCCGCGGTGGGCCTTGGTCTGCGCGTAAAGCCGGCCGGCGCGGTAGGACGAGCGGACCAGCGGCCCCGCCATGACGCCGGGGAAACCGATCTCCTCGGCGGTCTTCGCGTGGGCGACGAACTCCTCCGGCTTGACCCAGCGGTCGACCGGGTGGTGCCGGGGCGAGGGCCGCAGGTACTGGGTGATCGTGATGATCTCGCAGCCCGCGTCGAACAGGTCCTGCAACGCGACGGTGACCTCGTCGGGGGTTTCGCCCATCCCGAGGATCAGGTTCGACTTCGTCACCAAACCCGCCGCACGGGCCTGGGTGATCACGTCCAGCGAGCGGGCGTACCGGAACCCGGGACGGATCCGCTTGAAGATCCGCGGCACCGTCTCCACGTTGTGCGCCAACACCTCCGGACGCGACCCGAATACTTCGGCCAGCTGGTCGGGCTCGGCGTTGAAGTCCGGGATCAGCAGCTCGACCCCGGTACCGGGGTTCAAGGAGTGGATCTGGCGGACGGTCTCGGCGTAGAGCCAGGCACCGCCGTCAGCCAGGTCGTCGCGGGCGACGCCGGTGATCGTCGAGTACCGCAAGCCCATGGCTTGCACCGATTCGGCGACCTTGCGGGGTTCGGTGCGGTCCAGCGCAGCGGGTTTGCCGGTGTCGATCTGGCAGAAATCACACCGCCGGGTGCACTGGTCGCCGCCGATCAGGAAGGTGGCTTCCCGGTCTTCCCAGCATTCGTAGATGTTGGGACAACCGGCTTCTTCGCAGACGGTGTGGAGGCCTTCGCGGCGCACCAGGCCTTTGAGTTCGGTGAATTCGGGACCCATCCGCACCCGGGTCTTGATCCACGACGGCTTCTTCTCGATCGGGGTCTCGCTGTTGCGCACCTCAAGCCGCAACAACTTCCGTCCCTCCGGTGCAGCACTCACGGGCTCCACCCTACGCCGGGGTTTTCCTGTGAACGGGACCGAGCAACCCCCGGGACAGCCCGGAACGCACAGGGTTCTCCCAGAAGCTCCGCGGATTCCCCCGGGCCGGCCCGGCACGCTGGCCGGCATGACAGCGATCGAAGTACGCGGGCTCACGAAACGGTACGGGCCCGACACCGCGGTGGACGACCTGTCCTTCACCGTCGAGCCCGGTCAGGTCACCGGATTCCTCGGACCGAACGGGGCGGGCAAGTCCACGACCCTCAAGATGATCACCGGCCTCGCCGCCCCGTCCCGAGGGTCGGTGACGATCGGCGGCGTGGCCTACCGCGACCTGCCGGTCCCGCTCACCGAGGTCGGCGCGCTGCTCGACGCGGGAGCCGTGCACGGGGCCCGCAAGGCGCGCGACCACCTGCTCGCGCTCGCCGCGAGCAATCGGCTTCCCCGGCGGCGGGTCGACGACGTGCTCGCCCGCACCGGTCTGGAGAGCGTCGCCGGACGGAAAGCGGGCGGGTTCTCGCTCGGGATGCGGCAGCGGCTCGGTCTCGCGGCCGCGCTGCTCGGCGACCCCCAGGTGCTGATTTTCGACGAACCGGTGAACGGCCTCGACCCCGAGGGCATCCGCTGGATCCGGAACTTCATGCGCTCGCTCGCCGGTGAAGGCCGCGCGGTACTGGTGTCCAGCCATCTCATGAGCGAGATGGCGCAGACCGCCGACCGTCTGGTGGTCATCGGCCGGGGAAAGCTGCTCGCCGACACCGCGATCGACGAGCTGGCCGGTCAGGAGGGGACGGTGCTCGTCCGCACGTCCGATCCGGACGGATTCACCCGGCACTTGCTCGCCGCCGGGGCCACCGTGCGGGACGGCACCGGGCGAGCGCTGGTCGTATCCGGCCTGACCAGCGACGAGGTCGGGAAGCTGGCCGCCTACCACGGGGTCGCGCTCAGCGAGCTCACGCCGCAGCAGGTTTCGCTCGAGGACGCGTTCCTCGCGCTCACCGAGGACAGCGTCGAGTACCAGGGGGTCGCCGCGTGATGATCTCCGGAACTCTCCGGTCGGAGTGGATCAAGCTCCGCAGCCTGCGTTCTACCTGGTACACCGTGGGCGGCTTGTTCGTCGCCGGGATCGGCATCACCGCGCTGGCGACGGCTTCGGCGGGTGCTGACTACGCCAAGGCGACGGCCGCGGAGCGGGCGGCCTGGGATCCGACCGGTCTCAGCCTCAAGTCCTTCATCGTCGCGCAGCTGATCATCGGGGTGCTGGGCGTCCTCGTCGTCACGTCGGAGTACGCGACCGGTCTGATCCAGTCGTCGCTCACGGCGACGCCGCGGCGGTCGCGGCTGCTCGCGGCGAAGGTGGTGCTCGCCGCGGCGGTCGCCGTCGTGGCCGGGGAGGTGCTGATGTTCGCCGCTTTCCTGATCGGGCAAGGGTTTCTCGCCGGACAGGGGCTGCCGTACGCGAGCCTCGGCGATCCCGGCGTGTTCGGGGCCGTGGCGGGCGGCGGGCTCTACCTCGCCGCGATCGCGCTGCTGGCGGTCGGCCTCGGCACGCTGATCCGGGCGACCGCGGGCGCGCTGGCCGCACTGGTGGGGATCGTGCTGTTGATACCTGCCGTCGCCGGCGTCTTCCCGGACTGGCTGCAGTGGCTGTTCACGTTCTGGCCGTCCAAGGGCGCGGCGGCGATTTTCTCTGTCACGCCCGTTCCGGCGTATCCGGACCCGTGGCTCAACCTCGCCGGTCTGTACGCCGGCGTGATTGCGGTGCTGGCAGCCGCTTTCGCGGCCTTCCGGCGGCGGGACGTGTGACCGCGGTCTCCGTACGCTGGCGTCCATGGCAGTGATGACGTCCGCGCGTCTGCTGGTGGTCGACGACGAGGCGACCGTGCGGGAGCTGCTTTCCGCGGCACTGCGGTTCGCCGGGTTCGAGGTGAGTTCCGCGGCGACCGCGGGCGAGGCGGTCGCCGCGGCCGCTGAAGAACCGCCGGACCTGGTGGTTCTCGACGTGATGCTGCCGGACGCGGACGGATTCGAGGTCGCCCGGCGCTTGCGCGAACGGCATCGGCCCGGCCGGAGCGGACCGGTGCCGGTGCTCTTCCTCACCGCCCGCGACCGGCAGTCGGACAAGGTCGCCGGATTGTCGCTGGGCGCCGACGACTACGTGACCAAACCGTTCGACCTGGAAGAGCTGATCGCCCGCATCCGCGCGATCCTCAGGCGCACGCAGGGACACCAGGAGGTGGTGACGGTGGGCGAGCTGGTGCTCGACGCGGAAGGCCACCAGGTCACGCGGGCCGGGCAGCCGGTCCGCGTCTCCGCCACCGAGTTCCGGCTGTTGCGGTACCTGATGGAGAACGCCGGGCGCGTGGTGTCGAAGGCGCAGATCCTCGACCGGGTGTGGCAGTACGACTTCGGCGGCGACGCCAGCATCGTCGACACGTACATCTCCTATGTGCGGCGAAAGGTCGACACCGGCGAGCCCAAGCTGATCCACACCGTGCACGGCGTCGGTTACGTGATGCGGGAACCGCGGCGGTGAGGCACCTGCTGCGCCGGATGTCGTTGCGCACCAGGCTTTTGCTGATCACCGCGGGTCTGTTGCTGGCCGGGCTCACGCTGATCAGCGCCGTCGTCTCGGACAGCCTGGAGCGCTACCAGCTCGATCGGATCGACACCCAGCTGCGCGGTTTCACCGAGCTGGTCGCGCGTGTGCCGTCCGGTGGTCTGCCGGCCGGCGACCCCCGGACGAAGTCGCTCGATCCGGCGCTGGACCTCATCGGCGCCCCGTACGTGCTCTATCTGGACGCGAACGGCGTGGTGACCGGCGGGGTCCATTCGTCGCGGCTGGCAGCGGAAAACCTGCCCTCGTCCGAGGAACTGCGGTCGATCCCGGTGCACGGCGCGCCTGCCGAGCTGCGGGCCGCGAACGGTTCGGAGCGCTGGCGTGCGGTCGCGGCTCCGGCACCGGGCGGGACGGTGATCGCGGCGGCTCCGCTCGCCGAGGCGGACGCCTTGATCTCCCAGCTGCGGGTCAGCAGTGTGCTGACCGGCTCGGTGTTGCTGGTGCTTCTGACCGGTGCCGGCTGGTTCGCGCTTCGCGGCGGACTGCGTCCGTTGCGTCGGATCGAGCACACGGCGGCGGCGATCGCCGGTGGCGACCTAAGCCGCCGGGTGCCCGGGATCGCCGCGCCAGGAACGGAAATCGGGCACTTGGCGGGGTCGCTCAACACCATGCTCGGACAGCTGGAGCGTGCCTTCGCCGACCGGACCGCCTCCGAGGCGCGGATGCGGACCTTCGTCGCGGACGTCAGTCACGAACTGCGCACGCCGCTTTTCGGGATCAAGGGCACCGCCGAGCTGTACCGGATGGGCGCGCTTCCCGAACAGTCCGATGTGGACGAAGCGATGCACCGGATCGACCGGGAAGCCCTGCGGCTCGCCGCACTCACCGAGGACCTGCTCCTGCTCGCCCAGCTCGACGAAGCTCCGGAAGCACAGCTCGACCGCGCGCCGATGGACCTGCGCACGCTCGCGGGCGACGCCCGGCACTCGTTGCGCGCGCTCGACCCGTCGCGGCCGATCGAGCTGACCGGTCCCGGCGGCGAGGGCGCGCCCGGCCCGGCTCCGGTGCACGCCGACGAAGCGCGGCTGCGGCAGGTTGTCGTCAACCTCGTCGGCAACGCCGTCGCGCACACCCCGCCGGGCACCGCGGTCCGGGTCGGGGTCGGGACGATTGGTGGCCGGGCGGTGCTGGAGGTGGCCGACGAAGGCCCGGGAATGACTGCGGCGCAAGCGAAACGGGTCTTCGACCGGTTCTACCGCGCGGACCGTTCGCGGGCCCGGACGTCGGCGGCCGGAGCGGACGCGGGTCTCGGGCTCGCGATCGCGCGGTCCCTGACGCGGGCGCACGACGGCGAGCTCGAATTGGAGACCGCGGTGGGGGAAGGGGCGTGCTTCCGGATCGCGTTGCCGCTGCTGGAACTCAGCGCGGATCGGGAGTGACGCCGGTCAGCTCTGCGGTCAGCTCCCACAAGGTGGTCCCGGATTGAGGATTCCGCGCGGGGGCAAGGGTTCGCACCTTCGTCGGACGGCCGCGCGCGACGAAGACCGGTCCGATGTAGTCGCCGCCTTCGACGCCAGGGGCGGTCGCGGCGTACAGCTGCGGCAGTGCGCCCCGCTCGACGCGTTGGGCCAGCAGCATCCCGCCGAGCTTCCCGACTTCCCGGAGTGCGGTGCGCACCAAGGGATTCTGGTACGAACTCGCCATGTTCGTGGTCAGGCCGGTCGCGCTGTAGCCGGGGTGCGCGAGGACGCTGAGCACCGTGGAATCCGCCGCGCGGAGGCGCCGGTCCAGTTCGATGCCGAAGGTTTGGTTCGACAGTTTCGCCTGGCCGTACGCGGCCGCCGCGCGGTACGGGCGGTGTTCGGCGTTGGGGTCGTCCAAGTGCAGGTGCGCGCCGAAAGCGGCGACGCTGGACAGCGTGACAACGCGTCCGGCCGGTGCGCCGCGCAGGGCGGGCATCAGCAGCCAAGTCAGCGCGGCGTGTCCGAGGTGGTTCGTGCCGAACTGCAGCTCGAAACCGTCCGCGGTGCGGCCTTGTGCGGTGGCCATGACGCCCGCGTTGTTCATCAGCACGTCGAGCGCGTCGCCGGTGAGTTCGCGCACGGACGCGGCGGCTTTCCGGACGGACGCCAGGTCGGCGAGATCCAAGCGCACGAGTTCGGGTTTGGCGCCCGAAGCCGCGGCACGGACCCGGTCGAGCGCGGTCTCGCCCCGCTCGGGCGAGCGGCAGCCGAGCAGCACGCGAGCGCCGTGCGCGGCGAGGACCTCCGCCGAACGCAGGCCGAGGCCGGAATTCGCTCCGGTGATCAGGACGGTCCGGCCGCTCTGGTCGGGGATCCGGGCCTCGGTCCAGCGTTCGTTCATCGGGTCAGCTAACTACACGTCAGGCACTCGGCGCGAGCAGTCGCAGCAGATGCCCGACCGGGCCGCGCCTGCGGACCGGTCCGGTGTCGCCCGCGCGCAGCAGCGCGTCGAGCGTCCGCCCGACCTTGACGATCTCCTCGGCCGGTTCGTTCGGTTCGGCGAGACCGGCGGTGAGCGCCAGCGTGTGCAATTCGATGCGGTGCAGCGGTTCCAGCGCGGGGCAGCGCTCCAAGGCGCCGTCCAGCACTGTGCGCAGGTCTTCGTGGTCGTGCTGCGCCTGCCGCCACGCGCGGGTGACGGCGTCGACCTGGTCGCCGGGCAGATCCGCCTCGTCGGGGTCGGCGAACTCGGCGCGCAGGTAGCCGCTGAGCAGCTGCGTCCACTTGTACTGCAGTGCCAGCAACAGGTTCTCTTCGGTGCCGAACTCGTCGGCGGCACCCGGGATTTCGGCCAGTGACAGCGGCTCCCGCGGTGCACGCCTCGCTTGGCGGACAGCGGCATCGAGGATCTCTCGCCGCCGGTAGAAGTCGGTCCAGCTCATGGTGTGGCTCCCCTTCCGTGACCCGGGTCATACTGCCGGTCTGCGGCATACTCCCGGTACGGACCTGACGCAGCCAACATACCACGGGTATGGTCCGGCGGGCCCCGGCGTAAGGTTGTGAGCGTGCCGACAATGAGGTCCCGACGACTCGACTACTCCGAGTCGACCCGCTCCGCCCTGGTCGACAGCGCGGTCGAACTGTTCACCAAACGCGGATACGCGGGTACCTCGCTCGACGAGGTCGCCAAACGCGCCCGCGTCACGAAAGGCGCGCTGTACCACCATTTCAGCGGAAAGCAGGCGCTCTTCGAGGCCGCGTTCGAACAGGTGGAAAGCCTGGTCTACGACCGGCTGCAGAAGATCATGACCGGCGACGGCGAGCCGTGGGAGCGCGCGATGGGCGGGCTGCAGGCGTTCATCCGCAGCTGCCTCGACCCCTCCTACCAGCGGATCGCCATCCACGAGGGTCCGGTCGTGATGGGCTGGGAGCGCTGGCGCGAGGCCGAGGAGCAGTCCAGCTTCGGGCTCGTGCGGTCCGGGCTGCAGCTGCTCGTCGACGCGGGCGAGGTGGAGCCGGTGCCGGTCGACCTGACCGCGCGGCTGCTGTTCGGCGCGCTGTCGAGCGCGGCGACCGAGATCGCCGGCGCGGCCGACCCGAAGAAGGTCGGGGCCGAGATCGAGGACGTGATCATGCGGATGCTCTTCCGGCTGCGCCGTCCGGCGGACGGCCAGGAGCGGCCCGCCGCGGGTTGATCGTTCCGCCGTTAGGCTGGCGGACATGGACTTGAGGATCTTCACCGAACCCCAGCAGGGGGCGAGCTACGACGACCTGCTGCGGGTCGCGCGGACCACCGAAGCCGCGGGCTACGACGCGTTCTTCCGCAGCGACCACTACCTCAAGATGGGCGACGCGGACGGCCTTCCCGGGCCGACCGACGCGTGGATCACCCTGGCCGGTCTCGCCCGCGAGACCGAGCGGGTCCGGCTCGGCACGCTCGTCACCGCGGCCACCTTCCGCCACCCCGGCCCGCTCGCGATCTCGGTCGCGCAGGTGGACCAGATGTCCGGCGGGCGCGTGGAATTCGGCATCGGCACCGGCTGGTACGACGACGAGCACACCGCCTACGGCCTCACCCTGCCGCCGCTCAAGGAGCGTTTCGACCGCTACGCCGAGCAGCTCGCGGTGATCACCGGACTGTGGAAGACCCCGGTCGGGGAGAAGTTCTCCTACTCCGGCGACTACTACACGCTCGCCGACTCGCCCGCGCTGCCGAAGCCCGCGCAGTCGCCCGCGCCGCCGGTGATCATCGGCGGGGGCGGCAAGAAGCGCACGCCGGCGCTGGCCGCGCAGTACGCCGACGAGTTCAACCTGCCGTTCGTGGACGCCGAAACCGCGCTCGCGCAGTTTCAGCGCGTGGACGCGGCGGCGGAGGCGATCGGCCGGAACCCCAAGGAAATCCTGCGTTCGGTCGCGCTCGTGCTCGCGGCGGGCCGGGACGAGGCCGAGGTCGCGCGCCGGGCGTCCGCGATCGGCCGGGAGACGGACGAACTGCGGGCCAACGGGCTGGCCGGGACCGCGGCGGAGATCGTGGACCGGATCGGGCAGTGGCGGGAGAAGACCGGGATCACCCGGCTGTACCTGCAGGTGCTGGACCTCTCCGACCTCGACCACATCGAGTTCGTGGCCTCCGAGGTCGCGCCCCAGCTGGACTGAAAGCCGTGAGGGGAACACTGAGGGAATCAGATTCCCTCAGGGTTCCCCTCACGGACAGCTGGGTCAGTTCTGCAGGGCGAAGGTGACGCCGGGGGCCTTCGGGGCCTCCGGACGCGGCAGCCAGCGGTCGTCGCTCACCGGCAGTTCGCCTTCGAGCGCGGCCAGCACCAGCTCCTTCGCCAGCGGCAGCACCTCGGAGACCGGGACGTCGCGCTGCAGTTCGTACGACAGCGAAGTGACGCCCGCGTCGCGGATGCCGCACGGCACGATGTTGTCGAACGCGGCCAGGTCGGCGTTGCAGTTCAGTTCGAACCCGTGCATCGTCACGCCGCGCTGGACGCGGATGCCGATCGCGGCGATCTTGCGCTCGATGCCGCGCTCGTCGGCCGGGATCCACACGCCGCTGCGGCCCTCGACGCGGCCGGTGCGCACGCCGAACCGGTCGCACACCGCGATCAGCGCCTCTTCGAGCCGCCGCACGTAGTGCATGACGTCGATCGGGTCGGCGAGCTTCAGGATCGGGTAGCCGACCAGCTGGCCGGGGCCGTGCCAGGTGATCTTGCCGCCGCGGTCGACGTCGATCACCGGGGTGCCGTCGACCGGCCGGTCCTCGGGTTCGGTGCGCTTGCCCGCGGTGTAGACCGACGGGTGCTCCAGCAGCAGCATGGTGTCCGGCCCGGTCTCGTCCGCGCGCGCGGCGAGGATCTCCCGCTGCAGGTCCCAGGCCTCGGTGTAGTCGATCGTCCCGACCTCGCGCACGACCAGGGGTTCGGTGGCGATACGACAGCTTGCGCTCGAAGAACTCACCCGTCGAGGCTACGCCTTTCGCCCGCTGGAAAGGGGATCAGCCGGAGTGCGGTCGCTGACACCAGACCCACGCCGAGCACCGCGAGCACGGCCCCGGCGGTGTCGGTGACCCAGTGCACGCCGAGCACGATCCGGCAGGCCGCGGCCAGCACGGTCGCCGCGGCGGAAATCCAGATCGCCCACCGCGTGAACCGCGGCCGGAGCCAGGCGCAGAGCAGGACGACGACCAGACCGGTCGTGGCGACGGAAACGACGTGGCCGCTAGGGTAGCTCAGATCCGGGTACACGCGCGGACGCTGGCGCTGGAAGACCGGCTTGAACGCCAGGCTGGTGAACCGGCACAGCAGAAGGACCACGGCGAGCCGTACGCAGAGCGAGAGCTGGGACCGGTCCCGCAGCACGATCGCTAGCAGCACCACGCCGAGCACATACGGCAGAACCGGGCCGAGGACGTTCGTCACCACACCCGCGATCTGGCCCGCCGGGCGAGTGTCCTGTCCCCGCAAGGCAGTCGCGACCTCGACGTCGAGCTGCAGTGGCTGCCGGTCCACCAGGAATCCGAGCCAAAGGAACGCGGCGAACAGCACCACTCCGGTCACGATCCACCGGACGCGCGGCATCGTCACGTCGCCGCGGCGAGCGCGCTGCCGACGGTGCGGTGCCGGAATTCGTAGCCGCTGGCCTCGAGCTTCCGGGGCACGGCCCGCTGCCCGTACAACGCCATCTCTTCGGCCGCCTGGCCGAGGGCGATCTTCATCGCGATTTCCGGCACCCACCACGGTGCGGGCCGGTGCACCGCGTGGCCGAGGGCGTGGGTGAACTCGGCGTTGGTCACCGGGATCGGGCCGGTGAGATTGACCGGGCCGGACAGCGTGTCGTGCTCCAGGAGGTGCACGAGGGCACCGATTTCGTCGTCCAGCGCGATCCACGGCATGTACTGGCTGCCGTCGCCGAGCCGTCCGCCGAGCGCGAAGCGGAAGAGCGGACGCAGCACGTCGAGCAGACCGCCTTGCCGCGCCAGGACGAGACCGGTGCGGACCGAGACGACCCTGGCGTTCGCCGCCGCGGCGGTCGCGGCTTCCCACTCGGTGCACATTTCGGCGAGGAAACCGTTGCCCGCCTTAGTGTTCTCATCGACCACAGTGGACCCGGTGTTGCCGTAGTAGCCCACGGCGGAGGCGTTCACCAGCACGCCGATGCCGTGCTCGGCCACCGCTTCGGCGAGCACCTCGGTCGGCTCCACGCGGCTGTCGAGCAGCTGCTGTTTGCGCATTCCGCTCCAGCGGCCGGGCAACAGCGGCGCGCCGCACAGGTTCACCACCGCGTCGACGCCGTCGAACGCGCCGTCGTCGATCCGTCCCGACGGCGGGTCCCAGCCGCGCTCGTCGGAGGCCTGCGCGGTGCGCCGCACCAGCCGGCGCACGTCGTGCCCGGATTCGCGCAGCCGTCCGGTCAATGCGGTGCCGAGGAGACCGCCGGAGCCCGCGATGAGTACCCGCATGCCTCTGATCGTGTCCTATCGGCCCGGCTCGCGCACACCCGGGCGGAGCTGACCGGCGATGTCGGCCGCGGCGGTCAGCAGCACCAGCGCGGGAATCGCGGCCGTCGGCTTGAGCCGGTAACTGCCGCGGCGATCCTGTTCGACCAGTCCGGCCGCGGTCAGCGCCTTGAGGTGGTGGTAGAGCCGTCCCGGTGAGCTGAGTTCGGCGGCTTCCTGCAGCGCGGCCCCGGTTTGTGCGCCGTCGCGGGCGAGCAGCCGGACGAGTGCGATCCGGTCGGTGTTCGCGAGCGCGGCGAGCACCTCGGCGCGCGGCCCGTCCGGCAGCGACAGGACCGCGGGCGTGGTGAGCCGGATTTCCCAGCGCAGCTCGGGATCGGTCAATTCACCCTGATAGCCCACGATTCCCCGCGGACGGTCCGGGACGGGTTCGGCGGGCCGCCCCTCCAATGCGGCCATCCGGCGTTCGAGCGCCGCGACGCGCTCGGCGAGGTCTTCGGTCATGCGGGTCAGTGTCCCAGCGCGCGCTCCAAAGCTTGGAAGGTGGCGGGTTGGTACAGCGCGTCGATGCCTAGCTTGAGCAGCACTTCGTAGTTGGCGGAATCCGCTTCGGTCGCGTGCTGCAGCAGGATCGTGCCGGTGCCCGGGCGACGGTCGGGCCAAGTCACGTCGATGCCGAAAGTGAGGATGGCGGGCAGGCTGCCGCCCTTGAACAGCAACGCGTTCGAGCCCGGCGGCTTCATCGACGCGAGCACGGTGCCGAGGACTTGCTGTGCGAGCACGGCGGCTCGATCGCGGCTGGAGGCGATTTCGCGGTGCAGCCCGAACAGTTGGGCGGCGCTGCCCCGTCCGGTGGCGTCCGCCCACGCGTAAGTCTGTTCCAGCGTCGGAGGATTCGTCGTGGCCCTCGGGAGCACCCGGGCGCGGAACGATGTGTCGCAGGCGAACCGGTTCGCGAGTGCGTCGCCCGCGGCACGGCGCACGACGACCGGGCTGCCCGGCGGCGGACAGTATTCGGGGAACAACAGCAGCAGCACTTCGCCGCTGAACATCCGGACGTCCGGCATCGGCCAGCCGCCGCGAGTCCCCGCCGCCAGCAATGCCCGGTCGCCGAGCCGGTGGCGCAGGTAGTCGGCCGCGGCGTTGTCGCTGACGAAGATTGTCATGTCCGCGATGTTCCGCAGCGGTACGCGCTGATCCGGATTCTTCGCCATGCCGTATTCGTCGCACGGGATTCCGAGCTGTGTCAGCGCTTGCCAGTGCGCGCCCGAGCCGATCGGGCCGTCGCCGAGGTAGGGATGCCAGGCGTCCCAGTCCCCGACGCGCACCGGCTCGGCCGGATCCAGCCGTCCTTCGGCGACCGCGGTCGTGTAGGCGAGCAGATGCACCGCCTTGATCGCGGACGCGAGCGGGCGCGGCTGGTCCGGGAGGTGGCTGAACCGGCGGCCGGTGCCGTCGGCGAAGACCGCCGACACCTCGCCGGGGCGGGCGGCCAGCCGGGCGAGCCAGCCTTCGGGAGTGGATTGGTCCGGGGGATCGGCCAGCGCGAGCGAGGGCGTGACGATCGTGACGGCCCCCGCTGCTGCGACCGACGTGAGCAAGCTTCGTCGAGTGAGCATGCCGCAGAGCATACTCCGGTATTCCGGAATTCCGGATTAGCCAAAAGCGGGAAACGCGAAGGCCCCCGCACCCGGGCGGGTGCGGGGGCCTTCGGCCGGGGAGCTACCGGATCAGAGACCCAGTTCGTCCTCGAAGTTGCCCTCTTCCAGCCGCTGCTTGACCGTGGTCAGGAAGCGGCCGGCGTCCGCGCCGTCGACCAGGCGGTGGTCGTAGGTCAGCGGCAGGTACGCCATCGAGCGGACCGCGATGGTGTCGTTGCCGTCGGCGTCGCTCACCACGACCGGGCGCTTCACCACGGCGCCGGTGCCGAGCATGCCGGACTGCGGCTGCACGATGATCGGCGTGTCGAACAGGGCCCCGTTGGAGCCGATGTTCGTCACGGTGAAGGTGCCGCCGATCAGCTCGTCCGGCTTGATCTTGTTGGCCCGGGCCCGCGCCGCCAGGTCGGCGATGCGGTGCGCGAGACCGGCGAGGCTCAGCTCGCCCGCGTCGTGGATCACGACCGAGAGCAGGCCGCGCTCGGTGTCCACCGCGATGCCCAGGTGCACGGCGCCGTGGTAGGTGATCTCCTTCGTGTCCTCGTTGTAGGACGCGTTGACGTTCGGGTGCTGTTTGAGCGCCTCGACCGTCGCCTTGGCGAAGAACGGCAGGAACGTGAGGTTGACGCCCTCGCGCTCCTTGAACGCCGCCTTCGCGCGCTGGCGCAGCTTGGCGATCTTGGTGACGTCCACCTCGTGCACCTGCGTGAGCTGCGCGGAGACCTGCAGCGACTCGCGGGTCTTGGTGGCGGTGATCTGCCGGATCCGGCTCGCCTTCTGCACGGTGCCGCGCAGGGCGGCGACCTCCGGCGAGACCGCGGCGGCGCGCGGCGCGGACGGAGCGGCGGCGGCCGGAGCGGACGGGGCGGCGGCAGCCGGGGCCGGGGCCGCCTTCTGCTTGGCCTCGGCCGCGGCGAGCACGTCCTGCTTGCGGATGCGGCCGCCGACTCCGCTGCCGGTCAGCGACGCGAGGTCGATGCCGTGCTCGGAGGCGAGCTTGCGCACCAGCGGCGTGACGTACGGGCCGTCCGCGGAGCCGTTGTCCGCCGGGGCCTGCGCGGCCGGGGCGGGCTTGCTAGCCGGAGCCGGTGCGGCGGGCGCGGGAGCCGGGGCGGCCGGAGCCGGAGCGGGCTTGCTCTCCTGCACCGGGGCCGGAGCGGGCTCGGGTTCCGGAGCCGGGGCGGGCTTGCTTTCCTGGGCGGGCGCGGCGGCCGGGGCGGCGTTCGCGTCGCCGATGACCGCGAGCACCCCGCCGACCTCGACGGTCTCGTCCTCGCCCGCGCGGATCTCCAGCACGGTGCCGGCGACCGGCGACGGGACCTCGGTGTCGACCTTGTCGGTCGAGATCTCGAGCAGCGGCTCGTCGACCTCGACGGACTCGCCGACCTGCTTCAGCCAGCGGGTGACGGTGCCCTCGGTGACGCTCTCGCCCAGTTCGGGCAGCTTCACCTCGGTGCCCGAACCGCCCGCGGCAGGCGCGGTGTCCGGCTGCGACGGAGCGGACTCCGCCGGGGCGGCCGCGGCAGGGGCTTCCTGCTGCTGCGCGGGCTCCGGCTCCGGCTCGGCCTGCTGAGCGGGCGCGGAGGACTCGGGCACGCCGCCGGTGCCGTCGTCGATCACCGCCAGCTCGCCGCCGACCTCGACGGTGTCGTCTTCCTTGGCGCTGATCTTCACCACCGTGCCGGCGACCGGCGACGGTACTTCGGTGTCGACCTTGTCGGTCGAGATCTCGAGCAACGGCTCGTCGACCTCGACGGTGTCGCCCTCCTGCTTCAACCACCGGGTGACGGTGCCCTCGGTGACGCTCTCGCCGAGCTCCGGCAGCGTGACGGAGTAGGCCATTGTTCGCTGGCTCCCTTGATCGCTAAGACGTGGTCTGGATTGTGCTGGTTGCGCGTCAGCTGTGCACGTGCAGCGGCTTGCCCGCGAGGGCGAGGAACGCTTCGCCGAGTGCCTCGGTCTGCGTGGGGTGCGCGTGGATCAGCGGGGCGACGTCCTCCGGGAACGCCTCCCAGCTGTAGATCAGCTGCGCTTCGCCGATCAGCTCGCCGACCCGGTCGCCGACCATGTGCACGCCGACGACGGGGCCGTCCGGCGCCTTCACCAGCTTCACGCCGCCGGAGGTCTTGAGGATCTGGCTCTTGCCGTTGCCGCCGAGGTCGTAGGTGAACGTGGTGACGTCCGAGCCGTACTTCTCCTTGGCCTGGCTCTCGGTGAGCCCGACCGAGGCGACCTCGGGGTGCGAGTAGGTGACGCGCGGGATGCCGCGCTCGTCGATGGCGCGCGGGTTCAGGCCGGCGATCTCCTCGGCCACGAAGATGCCCTGCTGGAAGCCGCGGTGCGCGAGCTGAAGGCCCGGCACGATGTCGCCGACCGCGTACACGTTCGGCAGGTTGGTGCGCAGCCGGTCGTCGGTGAGCACGAAGCCGCGGTCGATCTGGACGCCCGCTTCCTCGTAGCCGTGCCCGGCCGAGTTCGGGCCGCGGCCGACGGCGACGAGCAGCAGGTCGGCTTCGAGCGTTTCGCCGGACTCCAGCGACACGCTGACGCCGTTGTCGTCCTGCTTCGCGCCGGTGAACCGAACGCCGGTCTTGAAGCCGATCTTGCGGCGGCGGAACGCGCGCTCGAGCTGCTTGGAGGCGTACTCGTCCTCGTTCGGGACCAGTCGCGGGAGCGCCTCGACCACGGTGACGTCGACCCCGAAGGAGGCCCACACGCTGGCGAACTCCACGCCGATCACGCCGCCGCCGAGCACGACGACCTTCTTCGGCACGTAGTCCAGCGTCAGCGCCTGCTCGCTCGCGATGATGCGGCCGCCGAGCTCGAGGCCGGGCAGGGTGCGCGAGTACGAACCGGTGGCGAGGATGACGTTCTTGCCGGTGTAGCGGGTGCCGTCGACCTCGACGGTGGTGCCGCCGACGAACCGGCCGGTGCCCTCGACGAGGTTCACCTTGTGCGCCTTGGCCAGGCCCTGGAGGCCCTTGTACAGCCGGGAGACGATCCCGTCCTTGTACTTGTTCACCCCGGCGATGTCGATGCCTTCGAACACGGCCTTGACGCCGAAGGTCTCGGCGTCGCGGGTCTCGTCGGCGACCTCGGCGGCGTGCAGCAGGGCCTTGGTCGGGATGCAGCCCCGGTGGAGGCACGTCCCGCCCAGCTTGTCCTTCTCGATCAGCGTGACGGAAAGGCCCAGCTCGGCCGCGCGGAAGGCCGCGGCGTAGCCGCCCGATCCGCCTCCCAGGATCACGAGGTCGGCGGAGGTGTCGCTCACTTCAATAACTCCTCGGCAGCGATAGGGGTGAAGCTTCGGTCGCCGCGGCACCCGGTATAAACGCGCGCGCGACAACAGCCATCTTGTCACTACGCCGATCGGTGTTGCGACCTAGCCGGGCCAAGGCGGCGCTGCGACACCGGCCACACGTGCGACCGGGAATAATGAAGTCCGGACTCTCGCCGGAAGAAAGGTGGTCGAAGTGGGGATCTTCGACTCGTTGCGCCGCCGCGGCAGACGCGGCCCGGCCGCTGGAGCAGGCCGCTCCGGAGGCCAGGCCGACACCCGCTACCTGGAGGAATGGGCTGCCGCGCGCCGCGGAGTGGAAGCCTTCGTCGAGCCGAAAACCACGGTGACCGACACCACTGTGGTGCTCGTCGCGCACGACGGCGAATGGACCCGCCGCCGGATCGGCAGCCTCGACGCCGCGCAGCGGTTCGGGCACAAGCACACGATCCCGGTGTACGAGGTCGCGCGCGTCGGCTACCCGCAGCGCATGCGCGACTACACCGAACGGCAGAAGCGTCGCCCGGGCAGCTGAGCCGGGCCCTCGTTTCCCGTAGCCGGTGCAGGTGCGGGGAACGCCGTGCCCGCGGAATCAGGCGCTCGCTTCCAGCAGCCGGTGGTGGTGTTCCAGCAACGCGCGGAACGAGTCGTGCGCGGTGCTGCCGTAGGTGAGGTCGACTTCGACCGCTCGCCAGCTGTCGCCGGTGTGGGTGAGCAGGACCGTGGCGGGGTCGGAGACGATCACGACGGTTCCGTCGGCGCGCAGTTCGCGGGCGGGCAGCAGACGCGGGAACACCACGTCCGCGGGTAATCCGTCCGCGATCGCCAGGAACTCGCGGTAGTCGTCGGGCAGGCGGAAGCCGAGGCGGTGCTCAGTCGCGGCCAGGTCGGCGGGCGGCGCCGGGGCGGGGGCGCGTTGCCCGCGCAGCCGGAGGATCGCCGCGACCAGTTCCGGCAGGCTGCCCGGGCCGGTCGGGTGGCGTTCGCGCAGCGCGGCGATCAGTGCGCCCGCGCATTGGTCCGGCCACTCCGGGCCGAGGCCGAGCGGGTCCGCGCCCGCGACCAGCCGGGCGGCGAGCGGACGGGTGGCGGCGAGCGTCGCGACGTCCGGGTTCGGGTGGTTTTCCACTAGTGCGGCCCAGGCGCCGAGGTCGGCGGCGGCCAGCGCGTCGCGTACCGGATCGGGTCGTTCCGGGGCGATCGCGGAGACCACCCCGGCGACCGGCGAACCGTCGAAGAGACCGTCCAAATCAGACGCTCGGCGGGCGAGAAGTGCTTGGTGGGCTTGCTCTTCCGCGTCCAGGTCGAGCGGGACGAGTGCGTCTGCCCATTGTGGACGGTCGCCGCGGGCCTCGAAGAGCGTCGCCCAGGCGCGGGCGCGCACCGCGTCGTCGGCGAGCAACGATGTCGGGCGTCCGGTCACCGCGTGCCATTGCGTGACAAGGCGATCCGCGGCGTCGGACGCACCCGCGGTCGCCAGGAGGAGCGCGGCGTGGCCGATCCGGCGGTCAGCGGCGGCCTCGTCGGCGGTGAGCACGTCGCGGACCGCGGTTTCGAGGTAGTCGTCGCGCTGCATGTTCGCGAGCGTGCCACACGGCCGCCGGCACGACGGAGGCCCCGCACCGGCGTGGTGCGGGGCCTCCGGCAGAACGTGCTGGTCAGCCCTGGTCGGCGATGTCCGCGAGCACCGCGGCGATGGTGCGGACCGGGACGCCGGTGCCGCCCTTGCCGGTGTAGCCCCACGGGCCGCCGGAGTTGAAGGCCGGGCCGGCCACGTCGAGGTGCACCCACGGCAGGTCCGCGGGCACGAACTCGCGCAGGAAGACGCCCGCGACGAGCATGCCTGCCCAGCGCTGGCCGGTGACGTTCGCGATGTCCGCCAGGCGCGAGTCGAGGTCGCCGCGCAGTTCGTCGGGCAGCGGCATCGCCCAGCCGCCCTCGCCGGTGGCCTGCATGATGCCCGCGACGCGGTCGCGGAACTCGTCCGAGCCCATCACGCCGGAGATCCGGTTGCCCAGCGCGACCACCTGCGCGCCGGTCAGCGTGGCGGTCTCGATCAGGTAGTCCGGGTTCTCCTCGGCCGCGCGCACGATCGCGTCGGCCAGCACGAGCCGTCCTTCGGCGTCGGTGTTGAGCACCTCGACGGTCTTGCCGCCGTACATGGTCAGCACGTCGCCGGGCCGGTAGGAGGTGGCCGAGGGCAGGTTCTCCGCGAGCGGGATGTGCGCGGTGATCTCGAGCGGGTACTTCAGCTTCGCGGCCAGCACGACCGACGCGAGCACGGCGGCCGCGCCCGACATGTCGGAGGTCATGTGGTCCATGTTCGCGGCGGGCTTGAGCGAGATGCCGCCCGAGTCGAAGGTGATGCCCTTGCCGACCAGCGCGACCTTCTTGCTCGCCTTCGCCGGCTTCCAGCTGACCCGCAGCAGGCGCGGCGGCCGCGACGAACCGCCGCCGACGCCGAGGATGCCGCCGAAGCCCTTGCGCTTGAGGGCCTTCTCGTCGAGCACCTCGAACTCGAGGCCGTTCGCGTCGGCGAGCTTCTTCGCGCGGTCGGCGAAGGAGGCCGGGAAGAGGTCGTTCGGCGGGGTGTTGATCAGGTCGCGGGCGATCAGCACCGATTCGGCGATGAACCCGGCCGCCTTCAGCGTGGCCTTGTGCTCGCGCGCGGTGCCCTCGGCCGGGCTGACCAGGTCGGCCTTCGCCAGCGGGGCGTCGCCCTTCTCCGAGCGGTACTCGGTGAAGACGTACGCGCCCAGCGCGATGCCTTCGGTGGCGGCGTGCAGGTCGATGGCGGACAGCGTGACGAACGCCCGCTCGGTGCCGCTCAGCGCGCGGGCCGCGGCACCGGCCGCGCGGCGCACCTGCTCGGCGGTGATCTCCCCGTCCTTCGGCTTGCCGAGGCCGACGGCCAGCACGACGCCCGCGGGCAGCTTGCCCAGCGTCGGCAGCTTCACGATCTCCTCGGCCTTGCCGGACGCGCCGAGCGTGCCCAGCACCTCGGCGAGCTTGCCGTCGAACGCCGCGTCGGCGACCTCGGAGCCGGCGGCGAGCGCGAGGCCGTCCTCGCCCTGGAGGGTGCCGATCACGACGACGTCGGCGCGGGTCTTGCCCAATGCCGCACCCGTGTTCTCGGAGAGGGCAAGCTTCGGCACGGTCACTTCTGGCTCCTCGCGACGTCGCGGTGGTGCCGGGCGATCTGCCCGGTCGATCGTGAGCCATGCTAATGACAAAGCCATCCGGACGGGGGAAGGGGGATCGCGGTGCGGCTCGCGGGAGCACTCCTGGTGACACTGGCGGCCGGTGCCGCCGGGGCCGGGTACTGGGTGCTCGCCGGGGTCGTGCTCGCCGCGCTGGTCGCGGTCGGAGCCTCTCGGCTGCCCGCGCTCGGCGACGATCCGGCTGGCCGGATCGTCGGCGGATTATCCCGGCTGGCGCAGATCGTCGTGCTCGCGCAGGCCTTCGGCGCGTACGTGTTTCCGCTGCGGCCGGGGTACGCCGCCGCTGCGCTGGTCGTGTTCGTCGCCGCAGCGGGCTTCGCTGGGCTCCGGTTGCCGGATCTGCTGGTCAAGTGGGTGTTGGGCGTGTTGCTGGCCGCCGCGGCGGTGCTGGTGGCGATCTGTCTCGTAGTCGCTCCGGTGCCGCGAACGGGCGGAATCGGCTCGCCGGACGTGGCCGCGATCGTCGTCGCGGCGTTGTTCCTGCTGCCGTTCCTGCTTCCGGAACCGGGGGAACGGAGCACCGGACGCGCGCTCGTTCTCGGTCTGGTCGCGGTAATCGTCGCCGCGGTCACGCTCTTCCAGCTGGGTCCGATCCGGCTCGGATTGTCCGGGACGGCGCTGCGGGACCTGCTCTCCGCCGCGGACGCCGGCCAGCTCCAGCCGTTGCTCACGGTGATCGCAGTACTGGCGACTCTCCCCGCTGCATTCACGACTTTCGTCGGGGCGCGACAGCGGTTTGCGCCGTCCGGCGCGGCTCCGGTCGCGGTCGGCGCGCTGCTGGCAGCGGCCGCCGCGGCGTTCGTTCCGCTGCCGGCGGTGCTGCTCGCGGCCGGGCTCTGCGCGGTCGGCGAAGTGCTGCTGCGGATGCGGGTTGGTCGCTACCGTGGCGGGCATGACTGAGCACCGCTGGGCGCCGGGACAGACAGTCGTCGAGCGTTTCGTCCGCCCGGACGGCAGCATCGGCCAGCACCATCCGCTGCGCGTGCTCTCCGACGACGGTGAGACGCTGCTCGGCTGGCTCCCGCTCGGCACGCCGATCGTCGGCAGCAGGCTCGCGGACGGCCGATCTTTGCGCGAAGCGCCGCTGGAGCAACGGTTTCGCGAGCCGCGCGTGCGGGTGCCGGACATCTGGCACGGCACCTCGACGCTGCGGCTGATCCCCGACGGCGCCTGGTCGTCGGTGTGGTGGTTCTTCGAGGCGGACGGACGCTTCCGCGACTGGTACGTCAACCTCGAAATCCCGCGCGGGCGCACCGAAAGCGGCCCGGACCGGATCGACGGCATCCTCGACCTGGTTGTGACGCCGGGCGCGGGCTGGAAGTGGAAGGACGAGGACGAAGCGGAGGAGGCCGTCGAGGCAGGCCGCCTCACTGTGGCTGAGCTCGGAAAGCTGCGCGCGGAAGGCGAACGGATGGGCGCGCTGGCGGAGCGGGGCGCGTTCCCGTTCGACGGCACGCACACCGGATTCCGCCCGGAACCGGACTGGCCGGCGCCCGCGCTGCCCGCCGGGCTCCTCTGACCTACTGCGCCAGCAGCACCAGCGAGATGAACAGCACGACGTTGACGACGAGCAGGATCACCACCGATTTGGTCGGCAGGTCCTTGGCGATCACCTTGCCGTGCAGGTTCTTCCACCAGTAGACGCCGAACCCGGCGACGACCAGGCCGAGGAAGAAGCCGAACCCGCTGGAAAGCAGGCCCCAGCCGACCATCCCGAGCATTCCGGCGCCGAAGGTCAGCAGAGCCGCGGTGCCGAAGGTCTTGACGTCCGGCCCGGCGCCCGGCCCGGCTCGGCGTGCTGGTTGAGTGCTCACGCCGTCCATCGTAGTGGGGTGACGCTGCGAGCGCGGGGCGGTGCGGCGAGTAAAACCACAGGACATCCGACTAACGTGCTTCCGACCAAGCGCTATCGTTTATGCATGACCACAGCGACGCAGTTCACCCACGTTCCGAACCCGAGCCCCGCGAGTCCTGAACGCGTCGCCGAGGTACTTGCCAAGCCGGGGTTCGGCACGCACTTCACCGACCACATGGTCACTGTGCGCTACAGCACCGAGAAGGGCTGGCACGACGCCAAGGTCGGGCCGTACGAACCGTTCACCCTCGACCCGGCCACGTCCGTGCTGCACTACGGGCAGGCGATCTTCGAGGGCCTCAAGGCCTACCGGCAGCCGGACGGCACGATCGCCGCGTTCCGGCCGGACGCGAACGCGCAGCGGTTCCGCGAATCCGCCGAGCGGCTGGCGATGCCGCAGCTGCCGGTGGAGACCTTCGTCGACTCGCTGCGCGAGCTGATCGCCGTGGACGAACGCTGGGTGCCGACCCGCGAGGGCGATTCCCTGTATCTGCGCCCGTTCATGATCTCCACCTCGGCGGGGCTGGGCGTGAACAGCCCGGCCGACGAGTACGTCTTCGCCGTCATCGCCTCGCCCGCCGGCTCGTACTTCAGCGGCGGCGTGAAGCCGGTCAGCGTGTGGCTGTCCACTGAGTACGTGCGCGCGGCTCCCGGCGGCACCGGCGCGGCGAAGTGCGCGGGCAACTACGCGGCGTCCTTCGTGGCGCAGGCGCAGGCCGTCGAAAAGGGTTGCGACCAGGTGGTGTGGCTCGACGCGGTCGAGCGCCGGTGGGTCGAGGAGATGGGCGGGATGAACCTGTTCTTCGTCTTCGGCTCGGGCGACGACGTCCGCGTGGTCACGCCGGAGCTGACCGGTTCGCTGCTGCCGGGCGTGACCCGGAAGTCGTTGCTGCAGCTGGCGAAGGACGCCGGGCACAAGGTCGAGGAGCGCCGGATCTCCACCGACGAATGGGAGAAGGCGGCCGCCTCGGGCGAGCTGACCGAGGTGTTCGCGTGCGGTACGGCGGCGGTCATCACGCCGGTCGGCCACGTGAAGCACGGCGGCGGCGAGTTCTCGATCTCCGGCGGACAGCCGGGCTCGGTCACCATGGCCCTGCGCGAGCAGCTCGTCGGCATCCAGGAAGGCACCCGCCCGGCCCCGTCCGGCTGGATGACCCCGCTCAACTGAAGCTAGCTGTCCGTGAGGGGAACCCTGAGAGGGTGTTGTGGAACCTGGTGTTTCGCTCGGTGTGTCGGTGGTGGTAGCGGCCGGGTGTGGTGATCATCGGGTGGGGTGTGTGTCTGTGTGTGCAAGCCGGTTTGTGACTCGTCGTTGACCGATGCGCAGTGGGCGGCGCTCGAGCCGTTGCTGCCGAGGACGCATCCGGG
>NZ_JBVKDQ010000050.1:0-24174 GCF_055633755.1 Amycolatopsis sp. NPDC114484
GTCATCGCTGAGGATCAGCTCGACCTTGGACCGTCCACGACCCGCCATCACCGCATCCTACAATTAGATAGCGGACTTCAGGCGCAGGACACTAGCTGGACTCGCGCACGATCAGCGACACCGGCAAGATCTGCGCGCCCGGCGCGACGTCCTCACCGTCGAGCAGCCGCATCAGCGTCGAGACCATCGCGTGGACCTGCTCTCGCGGATCCTGGTGCACCGAAGTCAGCGGCGGCGTCATGGCCGGAGCCAGCGCGGCGTTGTCGTCGAAGCTGACCACCGCGACGTCGCCGGGCACCTCGCGTCCAGCGTCCGACAGCGTGCGCAGCGCGCCCACCGCCATCATGTCGCTGCCGACGAACACCGCGTCGAGATCAGGCACCCGCTCCAGCAGCGCGGCCATCGCTTTCGCGCCGCCAGCCAGGGTGAAGTCGGCCTCCTCGGCCAGCCCGGCCGGGTCGATCCCGGCGTCCACGAGCGTCTTGCGCCAGCCGGCGAGCCGGTCGATCGGCGCGCCCTGGTCCTGCGGTCCGGCGATGGTCGCGATCCGGCGGCGGCCGGATTCCACCAGGTGCGTCACCGCCTGCCGGGCACCGCCCTCGTTGTCGAAATCCACCAGATGCACGCCCCGGCGCAGATCGGCGGCCTGCCCGCCGAACACCACCGGCAACCGCAGCAACCGCAACGCCCGGGGCAGCGGATCGGCGCGGTGCGGAGCGAACACGAGGACCCCGTCGACGTGGCCGCCCTCGAGAAACCGCACGGTGCGCCCGAGATCCTCCCGGGTGTCGCTGAAGAGCAACACCATCTGGCAGCCGACGTCGGCCAGTTCCCGGTAGCCCGCGCGCATCACCGCGGTCCGGTACGGGTCGTCGAGCAGCCGGGCTTCTGGCTCCGACAGCACCACCGCGATCGCGCCGGTCCGCCGCGTGACGAGCGAGCGCGCGGCCTGGTTCGGCGAATACCCGAGGTCTCGCGCCGCGGCCAGCACCTTCTCGCGCGAGCGCGCGCTGACGTACGCGTCGTCGTTCAGCGCACGCGACGCGGTGGACCGCGAAACCCCGGCGAACGCCGCGACGTCCTCCAGCGTCGGCCGCTCGTCCTCGGACCGAGGCACCACTTCGCCCACCCCCTGACTGTCGGTCGGGCCCAGCTTAACCACGTCCAGCCGGGAGCGCTCCCGGAGACTCCGGCCTTGACATCCCTCGTTACCTGCAACACACTCGATCGGCATCTGGGAGCGCTCCCAGAATGACTTCCAAGGGGTTGACGACGGTGACAACGTTCCGGAAGGGCCTGGTGCTGGCACTGGGCATCACGATGACCGCGGTGAGCGCCGCGGCGTGCGGCGGCGGCGGCGACGTGCCCGCGGCGGCCGGGCCGAACGAGCACGTGGAACTGACGCTCGCGACGTTCACGGAGTTCGGCTACGAGGCGCTCCTCCCGGAGTACGAGCGGCTGCACCCGAACATCAAGATCACCCACCGCAAAACCGGTCAGGGCGGCCCGTACGCCCAGGACATGATGACGAAGCTCGCCGCCGGCTCCGGCCTCGCCGATGTGCAGGCTGTCGAGGAAGGCCACCTGTCGGACATCCTCAGCAAGTCCTCGAAGTTCAACGACCTGAGCCAGATCGGCCCCGCGGGCGTTGCGCCGGACCGGTGGCTTTCGTGGAAATACGAGGCGGGCAAAGACAAAAACGGCAAGCTCATCGGCTACGGGACGGACATCGGCCCGCTCGCCATGTGCTACCGCAAGGATCTGCTCGCCGCGGCCGGGCTGCCCAGCGACCCGGAGGCGGTGAAACCGCTCTTCGCCACGTGGGACAGCTATTTCGCGGCAGGAGCCCAGTACACCGCCAAAACCGGCAAGGCGTGGTTCGATTCGGCGGCGCAGAACTTCAACTCCATGGTCAACCAGTTGCCGGTCGGTTACCTCGACACCGGCGACAAGCTCACCGTGGAAAACAACCAGGGCATCAGGGACGCCTGGACGAAGGTGACCGACGCGGTCGCGAAAGGCGAATCGGCGAAGCTCACCGCGTTCAGCAACGAATGGAACTCCGGGTTCAAGCAGAGCGCGTTCGCCACGAAGGCCTGTCCGGCGTGGATGCTCGGCGTGATCAAGGAACAGGCCGGGCCGGACAACGCGGGCAAATGGGCGGTCACCGCGGCGTTTCCCGGCGGAGGCGGCAACTGGGGCGGTTCGTACCTGACGGTGCCGACGCAGAGCAAGCACCCTCGGGAGGCCGCTGAACTCGCCGCTTGGCTCACCGCGCCGGAGCAGCAGATCAAGGCGTTCGAGGCTAAGGGCAACTTCCCGAGCCAGACGAAGGCACTGGAGAGCCCGCAGCTGCTGAACGCCACCGACGCGTACTTCGGCGGCGCGAAGATCGGCGAACTGTTCGCAGAGCAGGCGAAGAAGGTGGCGAAGCCGCAGTACAAGGGACCGAACGACGGCCAGATCCAGGAAAACGTGGCCAACCCGGCATTGCAGTCGGTGGAGCAGGGCGCTTCGGCCGCGGACGGCTGGCAGCGATTGGTTGACGGCGCGAAGAAACTCGCCCGCTGACGATGACTGTCACCGACAAGGCCGCTCCGGAAAGCCGGGCCACGACGCGGGATCGCACCGCGGCGCGGCCCGGCCTGCGCGACCGGCTCGCGCGCTGGGACGTCAAAATCTCGCCGTATCTCTACGTGGCGCCGTTTTTCATCGTGTTCGCCGTCGTGGGCATGTTCCCGTTGCTATACACCGCGTACGTATCGCTGTTCTCCTGGAAAGCTGGCGACGACAACCCGGACTTCATCGGGCTCGACAACTTCAAGGAACTGTTCGCGGACACGCAGTTCTGGCACGCGCTGGAAAACACGGTCAGCATCTTCCTGCTGTCCAGCGTGCCTCAGCTGATCATCGCGGTGCTGCTCGCCGCCGTGCTCACGCTGCGGCTGCGCGGCGCGACCAGCTGGCGCGTCGGCATTCTGCTTCCCTACGCGGCGAGTCTGGTCGCGCTCGGGATCATCTTCGCGAACCTGTTCGGCCCGCGGTACGGGCTCGTCAACGGCGTGCTCCAGACGCTCGGACTGTCCCCAGTGGACTGGCAGGCCAACCGGTTCGCCAGCCACGTCGCCATCGCGATCATGGTGAACTGGCGATGGACCGGCTACAACGCGCTGATCGTTCTCGCCGCCATGCAAGCCATCCCGAAGGAATTGCACGAGGCCGCGCTGATCGACGGCGCTGGCACCGTGCGCCGCTTCACCCACGTGACGTTGCCGCTGCTCAAACCCACGCTGATCTTCGTCACCATCACCTCGACGATCGGCGGGCTGCAGATCTTCACCGAGCCCAAGCTGTTCGACGCGATGCCCGGGTCGAACAACGGCGGTTCCACTCACCAGTTCCAGACCGTGACGCTGTATCTGTACCAGACCGCTTTCGAGAATTTCGATCTCGGCTACGCGTCCGCGATCGCGTGGGTGCTTTTCCTGATCATCGTCGCGATCGCGCTGGTCAACTACTTCATCACCGGACGGCTCGCGGGGAGGCGCGGATGAGCGTGCGATACGGTTTGCGGGCGCGCGCGTCCCGGCTCGGCAAGCCGCGCAAGGCGACCTACGGCGTGCTGATCGTGTTCGTGCTCGGCTCGCTCTTCCCGTTCTACTGGTCGTTTCTCGTCGCCAGCCGCGACAACGGAATGCTCACCGAACGGATCCCGCCGCTGCTGCCGGGCGGCAACTTCTTCGCCAACGCGGCCCGGGTGTTCGACACCGTGCCGTTCTGGCGGGCGCTCGGCAACAGCGTCCTCGTGTCCGGCACGGTCACGCTCACCACGGTGCTGTTCTCGTCGCTGGCCGGGTTCGCCTTCGCCAAACTGCGCTTTCGCGGCCGCAACGGCTTGTTCGTGTTCATCGTGGTGACGCTCGCGGTGCCGACCCAGCTCGGCATCATCCCGTTGTTCATCGCGATGTCGAAGCTCGGCTGGGCCGGCGGGCTGCAGTCGGTGATCGTGCCGAACCTGGTCACCGCGTTCGGCGTGTTCTGGATGCGGCAGTACACAGTGGACGCTTTGCCGTACGAGCTGATCGAGGCCGCGCGCATGGACGGGTGCAGCATGATCCGGGTCTTCTGGAACGTGTGCCTTCCCGCCGTCCGCCCGGCCGCGGCGATCCTCGCCATGTTCACGTTCATGACGTCCTGGAACGATTTCCTGTGGCCGCTGGTGGTGCTCGACGCGGGCAATCCGACCGTGCAGGTGGCGCTGGAGAAACTGCAGAGCGGCTACTACGTCGACTATTCACTGGTGCTCGCGGGCACCACGCTGGCCACGATTCCGATCCTCATCGTCTTTCTCCTGCTCGGCCGCCAGATCGTGGCCGGGATCATGCAAGGAGCCGTGAAAGGGTGACCATGTCCGCACAGCCGATCCCCGACGTGCTCGCGTTCCCGGACGCGTTCGTCTGGGGCGCCGCCACGGCGGCCTTCCAGGTCGAGGGTTCGACCACAGTGGACGGTCGCGAGGCATCCGTCTGGGACACGTTCGCCGCGCGGCCGGGCGCGGTCGCGGGCGGCGACACCGGCGACCCGGCAGCCGACCACTACCGCCGCTACGCCGACGATGTGGCGCTGATGCGTTCTCTCGGACTTTCTGCGTACCGGTTTTCCCTTTCCTGGCCGCGAATCCTGCCACACGGCAAGCCGGAGCCGCGCGGACTGGAGTTCTACGACCGGCTCGTGGACCAGCTGTTGGCCGCGGGCATCCAGCCGTGGGCGACGCTGTATCACTGGGACCTTCCGCAGTCGCTGGAGGACCGCGGCGGCTGGACCGCCCGCGACACCGCCTACCGGTTCGCCGAGTACGCGGAGACCGTCGCGGCTCGGCTCGGCGACCGCGTGGCGAGCTGGTCGACGCTGAACGAGCCGTGGTGCGCGGCGATGCTCGGCTACGCTCGGGCGTCCACGCGCCCGGCCGGACGTCACCGGAGGGTGCCGTGGCCGCGGCGCATCACCTGCTGCTGGGGCACGGGCTGGCGATGGACGTGCTCCGGCAGCACACCAGCTCCCCGTCCGGGATCACGCTGAACCTGTACCCAGTCGTCGCGGACTCGCCAGACGACACCGACGACACCGACGCCGTCCGCCGGATCGATGGACTGCAGAACCGATTGTTCCTCGATCCGCTGCTGCGCGGCGGCTATCCCGCCGACCTGCGCGACGACCTGGCCCCGTTCGGCTTCGACGCAGTGGTGCGCGACGGCGACGAGGCGGTGCTCGGCAAGCCGATCGACTGGCTGGGCGTGAACTACTACCGCGGCTACCGGGTGGCCGGTTCGGCGCGGGCGGGAAGCACCCCGGCCGGCCGGGAATGGCCGGGAGCCGACCGGGTGCATTTCGTCCCGGACCTGGCCGCGCCGCGCACGCATTCCGGCTGGGAAGTACAACCCGCCGGGCTGACCGAATCGCTGCTGCAGGTGCATCGGGACTACCCGCCGGTGCCGTTGTACGTCACCGAAAACGGCGCGGCGTATCCGGACGTGCTCCGCGACGGCGAGATCTCCGACGACGACCGCGTCGCCTTTCTCGACGCGCATCTGCGAGCCGCGCACGACGCGCTGGCCCACGGAGTGGATCTGCGCGGATATTTCTACTGGTCGTTGCTGGACAATTTCGAATGGGCCGAGGGGTACGCGAAACGCTTCGGCTTGGTGCACGTCGACTATCTCACCCAGCGGCGCACGCCGAAGCGCAGCGCGCGGTGGTACGCGGAGGTGATCGCGCGCAACGCGCTCGCCTGAGCCGGGAGTGACCTACTACCGGGTTCACTCGCGGCGCCGGGAAAGACTTTCTCCTCGGGTTTCGCGTCACGGCGCCCGGGCGCGGCCGTCGGACCAGTGCCGGGGCCGCCCCGAACGGCCCCGCGAGCGGAGACTGGGAGTGTCCGATGACGGTGCGGAGCCGGGTGACCGACGAGGTCACCACGTGGCTGACCGGGGAATTCGCGGGCCGGGTGCCTGCCGAGGCGGTCGAGTTGGTGGTTCGCGCGACCGGGCGGGATCTCGACGGCAGAGTCGTCCCGGACGATCGCGGCGACCTGCTCTACCGCGTGGCGCGGGCCCGGCTGGTGCGGATGCTCGCCGCGCCGGACGCGCCGCGCATCCCGCGTTCGCGCCGGTAAGCACTCAGCGGTCAGCCCCCGGACTCGTGTGGTCCGAGGGCTGAGGCTGCGCGCGGACTTTCTCCGGTGGCCCGGGGTAACCGGGCGCGTGCCGACCGTGTTCGACCCGGCGCGGTTACGGCCCCGGCAGCACCCGGCTGCTCAACGGCGCGTGCGAGCGCTCCGGCGGCCACCAGACCTGCGCGGGCGGCGGGGGAACGTCGTCGTCTGGAAGCTCAAGCGCGTCCGCACCGCTCTGCCAGCGGTTCCAGTGCACGGAGCACAGCCCGCGCCACAAGGAATCCTCCGCACAGTCCCGCCGACGGCACCTGCGCACCTGCTGCCCGCTATCAATCACGTCCACGACTCCAAACCAGCGCTCAACCTCCCCGCCGGCTCCAGTCTGCCCCGGCCCCGGCGGGAACGCCCCGTACTCGCGCCAACACAACCCTTGTGCAGCAACGGAACGAGAGAACTCACCCTACTCCAGGCACCTGTGCGCGCACCGCGCGACCACAGTGCACTCTTTCAGCGGTTGACGGTTCACTACCCGGCCGTCGAGCCCGAATACTTTGCGCCACAACGGAGAGTCAGCGCGCGACGGCGCAGGGTAGGTATGTCCACAATGGATGATCAACTCCGCGGATGATTGACGTCGTACTCGTGCGCGGCGGTGCGCTGGGTGCGGGTGCGCAGGAGCTGTTCCTCCGAGGAGTCGTCCACATCGGCCAGTCCCAACGCGACCGCGCGGCGGATTTGCTCGCGGTTGTCGCGTACGACGGAGGAGAAGAAATCGTCGATGCGCGAGTCCAAAAGGACTTCCAGCAGTACCCGGAAGGACGTGTCGACGGTGGCGCGGACGATCTCGTCGTGGAAGGGCAGCCTGCGCAGTTTGCCGAGCTGCGGGTCTTCGGAAATCTTCTCGGTGATGATGGCGCGCAGTTCGGCCTTGTTCTCACTGAGGGATTTCGCCAGGTTCTCCGGATAGTTTCCGGTTTCCAGCACCTTGACGACCTCGTCGAGGACGGCGATGGTGACTGGTTTCTTGATGGCGCGCACGATGGGTTCGGAGAGCTTGTCGACGAGGCGGTAGGTGAACTGCTCGCCCACGGCGCGGTCCGCGGCTCGGCCCAGGCGGATGATCAGCAGGATTACGCCGATGACGTGGTGGTGCGCGACGAAATCCGGGTGGGCGACGGGGATCATCGCGAAGACTTCGTACCAGGTGCGGGCCAGGAAGGCGGCTCGCCAGGACTGTTTGCGCCAGCGGTGGAGGAGTTCCAGGAAGAAGATGGCGCAGACGACGCAGTCCGCGAGGAAGAACCAGTGGCTGATCGCTGGCGGGGGCGGGCTGATGAGGAGCCAGGCCAGCATTCCGGTGGAGATGACGGCTAGGACGAGCATGATCCAGTCGTCGGCTCGGACGTTGCCGGGGAGGATTCCGCTGTTGAGTTCAGCTCGTGCTGAACGGCCGGTGGTCATGCTGGCTCCCTGATCCCTGGTTGTTGCCGGGGGTGATGATTCCATGCCTTGGCGGGTGGGGCTGGGAATCAGTTGGGGCGTGGCGGCTCGTGCTTCGCACATCGCGCCCCGGTTCTGCGCGTGGGCACCCCGAAGCCTGATTGTGATGACGGTCTGGGGTGGCTTGTCAAGGCGGGAAAGATGCCTTGACAAGCCACCCCAGACCGCATTTTGGCTTCGTATCGGGGTGCGGGGGGGTGTGGGTGCGCTGGTGGGTTGGGTGCGTTGGCTGCGGGTTGATGGGGGGGCGCGGGGTTGGGTTGCCTGGCAAGTTGGGTTCGCGGGTGGCGGTTGGGTGGGTGTGCGCGGGGCTTCGGTTGTCTGCCAGTTGGGTGCGCGAGCCGTGGTTTGGGCGGGTGCGCGCGGGGCTTGGGGCGTCTGGCGAGTTGAGTCCGCGCGCGGCGGTTTGGCCGGTGCGCGCGGGGCTTCGGTTGCCTGGTGAGTTGAGTGCGCGAGCGGCGGGCGGGCGCGGGGCCGGGTTGTCCGGCGAGTTGAGTGCGCAAGCGGCGGTTGAGCGCGGGGCTTCGGCCGTCTGGCGAGGCTAGGTCCGCGCGTGGCGGTTGGGTGAGTGGGCGCGAGGGGTGGGCGCTTTGGCAAGTCGGGGTGCGCGGGCGGCGGTTGGGCAGAGCGCTGGCCGTGAGGGGAACCCTGAGGGAATCAGAGTCCCCCAGGGTTCCCCTCACGGCACATCACCACGCCCCCAGCAATCCCGAAGTCCACGAAGGTGGCCCCCACAGCCCCGGCCTGGAACACCACCGCGCCCCCACCAGCCCCGAAGCCCGCGAAGGCCCCTCACGGAACACCCCAACCGCCCAGAAGGCCGTGAGCGTGGCACTCACGGAAAGCTTCGGAACCGGTACACCTGACTATTCCGAGCCGGACATCTTGACACGATCACCCCACTGCAGCAGGCTTTTCCCACGCCGCCTAGTTAGGAAAGTTTACTAACAAGGAGACCCTCAACATGCCCGCTTCCCGGAAGGTGGCGCTGTTCGCCGCCGCTTCCGTTTCGCTTACCGCTGCGTTGGCCGGTGCTGGGCCCGCGGCCGCGGCTTCCGTGGCGCGTCCGTTTCCCGCGCACGTCACCTATCAGACCGGGGTTCGGCCGTCGGTCAGCCAGGCTGAGCAGGACGCCGCGGTCAAGAAGCAGTACGACTCTTGGAAGAAAACTTACCTCCGCCAGGCTTGCGGCGGTTACCTCGTCTGGGCTACCGACGACGCGCCCAACAAGGGCACCGTTTCCGAGGCCCAGGGCTACGGGATGAACATCGTCCCACTGATGGCGGGCTACGACGACCAGGCCAAGACGATTTTCGACGGGATGTGGAAGTTCGTCCAGGACCACCGGGACAGCAAGGGGCTCTTCCAGTGGAAGATCGACGGCAAGACCTGCAAGTACGCCGACGGCGGCACCCCTGACTCGGCCACCGACGGCGACCTCGACGTCGGCTACGGGCTGATTCTCGCGGACAAGCAGTGGGGCGGCTACAGCGCCGCCGCGAAGGACTGGCTTGCCAAGGTTTACCAGTACGACGTCGCGTCCGACGGGCATCTCAAGATCGCCGACGACGCGGGCAACGACGACACCCGGCCGTCGGACTTCATGCTTGATCACTTGCGCGCGTTCGCGAAGTACGACACCGCGCACGACTGGAACAAGGTCGTCACCCGGACCGAGCAGCTGATCACCCAGTTCACCGCCAAGTACTCGCCGAACGCGAACCTGCTGTCCGACTTCGTGGTCGGCGCGAACACCAGCAGCCCGAAGCCCGCGCCGGCGGATCATCTCGAGAATCAGCCGGACAACATCGTTGGCTACAACTCCGTTCGCGTGCCTTGGCACATGGGCACCGACGCGCTGCTGTACGGCGGCAAGGTCGCGACCGATGTCGCCAAGAAGGAATCGGCCAGCTACAAGAGCCACTCCGGGGGCAACCCGGCCAAGATCTACCCGCACACCAAATTGGACGGTACGCCGACCAAGACCAGTGACCAGTCCGAGGTCGCGGCCAACCCGGTCGGCGTCGCGGCGATGGTCGCCGGGGATCAGGCGTGGACCGATTCGCTGTGGAAGTACATGGCGGGCAACCCGTATGACGACACTTACTACGGCGAGACCATCAAGTTGCTGGTCTACCTGGTGATGTCCGGTAACTACTGGGCCCCGTGACCCCGGCTGCCCGTACGGACGCTAACCAGCGGCGTCCGTACGGGTGGGCGGGCACTTCCCGCCCGGAGTGGTCAGCAGTTCGAAGTGCCACATCTCGTTCGCGTACACCTGGCACAGGCCGTATTTCGCGCCGTGCTGGATGAGCCAGTCGTCGGCTCGCGTGGGGGCGACGTCGACCGCCTTGCCGGACACGTGCGTCGATTGTTCCGGCGTGTTCACGTACTTCCGCGCCTTCTCCAGGCTGCCGTACTTTTCGATGCCGCCGTCGAGCAGCTTCTGCTGGTACTCCTTCGTCCGCCAGCCCGACGCGATCTGAATGTCCACATCGCGCTGACGCGCGTCGGTTGCCGCCTCCTGCAACGCTTTCCGCAACGCCGGATCGAGATTTCCGACGGCCGGGTAGCTCGTGTCGGACGGCCTCAGCGTGACGCCTTCCGGGGCGCCGCCCTGAGCCGGGTCGTGGTCCGGGTCGCCGTCGAGCACCGGGAGACCAGAGCAGCCGGCGACCACCACCGCGGGAAGCACGAGCAGCACCTTCTTGATCTTGTTCTGCAGCACGCCGCAACTATCGCGAGCGGGTATCCCCGGACGGTTCGGCGAATGTCCGCGCTGCGTAACAAGACCGCATGATCAGGTAACGTCAGGCGGTCAGTCCGATCCCCGCTTCGGCGGTGTTCACGAGGAACGTCAGCGTCTCGTAGAAGTACAGCTCCACAGTGGACGCGTCGTGGCTGGAGTAGCCGATCGACAGGTCCTGTCCGAAGTGGAGTTCGTAGTCGCCGCCACGGGTGGACAGCACGCAGGCGCCGTTGATGGCGGGCGTGCGGATGAGCTCGCCGTCCACGATCTGCTTCAGGTGTTCCAGCACCGGATAACCGTGGTTGGCCGCCTCGTACGCGGCGGTGAACTCGTCGTCGCTGAGCAGGACGGTGTACGGCCCGGCCACGCCCGCGTCGCGCAGTTCGGCGATCGCGTCGCCGATCGCCTTCGGGTAGCCCGGGGCTTCCGGCGGCAGCGCGATCGGCGACAGCGACGACGCCGGCCGGATCCCGGTGATGCCTGCCTCGGCGAAACCGTCGAGCACGATCCGGTCTTCGGCGTAGGCGATCTGCTGCGCGGCGTCCTTCACCGGCTGCCAGTCGGCGTCTTTCGCGCCCCACTCGACGGAATCGACTTCCTCGCGCGACACCGTGAACGGCACCCGCAGCTCCACGATCCGTTGCGCCGTGCGCAGGCTCGTCGCGACGCCGTCGAATTTGCCGCCGACGCGTTCGCGGCGTCCGGTGCCGATCGCGGCGAGTGCCGGGTCTCCGGTGACGACGACGTCGACCACCCGGCGCGCCGCGGCGAACTCGGCGAACGTGCGCTTCGCCTCCTCCTCCAGGTCCGCCCAAGCGGCGGCGGAGATCGGGGCGAGTTCGCGATGCAGGTTGTTCATGACCGAGTGCTCCTTCGCAGGCTTCCGATGCCCAGCGACGTCCCGGCGGGCGTCGCGGCAGCCGGCGGTTCCGGCTCGGGCGGGGCGTCCGGCGGATCTTCCAGGAAGTCCGCGGTAGGCACGTAGAACAGCGCGCCGGTGAGGGGCGTCGAGAAGTCGAGAATCCGGTCGTGGTTGCCCGGCGGCGATCCGACGAACATGTTCTCCAGCATTTTCTCGATCACCGCGGGAGATTTGGTGTAGCCGATGAAATAGGTGCCGAACTCGTCGTGCCCGGGACGGCCGAACGGCATGTTGTCGCGCAGGATGTCGAGCTCGTTGCCCTCGTCGCCGGTGATCACGTTGAGCGCGATGTGGGAATCAGCGGGCTTTTCCTCGTCCGACAGCTCCACATCGGACAGTTTGCGCCGCCCGATCACCAGCTCCTGCTGCTCGGTGCTGAGCGCGTTCCACGCCCGCATGTCGTGCAGGTACTTCTGCACGACAACGTAACTGCCCCGGTCGAACGGTTCGTCGTCGTCCACCAGCACCGCCTGGTTGACGCCGTTTCCGGTCGGATTCTCCGTGCCGTCGACGAAACCGAGCACGTCGCGCGCGTCGAAGTACCGGAATCCCTGCACCTCGTCGAGCACCGTCACCGAACCGCGCAGCCGGTCCATGATCAGCGTTTCCAGCTCGAAGCACAGGTCGAGCCGTTCGGCGCGGAGGTGGAACAGCAGATCGGCCTCGGCGGTGAGGACGCTTGTGTGCTTGTCGCCGGAGAAGACCGGCAGCTCGTGCAGTTCCGCCGGTCGCGGGCCGCCGTAGATCCGGTCCCACGCCGCGGACGAAATCCCGGCGACGCAGGTGAGCCCGGCGCCGGCGTCGCGGAAGCCAACCGCGCGCTGCAGCCCGGCCAGATCGGCGAGTAGATCCTTCGCGGTCTGCTCGGCACCGGCGTCGACGCTGACCATCAGGAAGATCGCCGCCCTGGTCAACGGTGCGGAAACGGCCTGCGGCTCAGGCGGTTCAAGGTCCCCCGCTTGCACGCTCGCGCACCCCTTCTCACCCGGTGATCGTCCGAGCGCATCCTAACCACGGACGGGCGCGCGCACCGGGCATCACCACTCGGGCGGGGTAACCGTCACACGAAGTGCGTCAGCAGGGCCGCGACGTCGGCTTCCAGTCGGTCCGCCGCCTCGCCCTGACCAGCGAGTTGCTGCAGCAGAGCGCGCTGGAACAGGCCGTCGAAGGCGGCGTACGCGACCTCCGGCGACACCTGGGCCGGCCGGTCGGCGAATTCCGCGTAGCGCCGCACGACGCGCCACACCATGTCCTGGCGCTGTTCGTCGATGTCGAGCACGTCGCCGCGGAACGACTCCTCGAACAGGCTCTGATTGCGCAGGTCGTACCAGAGGCGGTGCATGGCCGCGTCGGTCCGCAGCGTGCCGGCCATCGCCGCGCCGAAGCCGTGTTTCAGCTCCTCGGCCGAGCCCGCCTCCGCCACCACGTCGTCGTAGCGGGTCACGCAGACCTCTTCGAACTTGCGGACGGCGTAGGTGAGCAGCTCGACCTTGTCGGCGAAGTAGTAGTGCAGGACGCCGTGCGAGAAGTCGGATTTCTGGGCGATTTCACGCAGGCTCGTGCGGGCGTAGCCCAGCTCGGCCAGCGCCTGCAGCGCGGACTCGGCCAGCTGCTCTCGGCGCTGGGCGAACTTGTCCACGGCGCGGCGGGAGATGCGCTCCTTCGCCTGTGTCACACCCGGCAGTCTAGCGCGACCTCGTTTCTTGACGAGTGTCCAAGAAAATCTTGACGACTGTCCAAAATTAGCTACGGTGTGACCTACACCGCACCGGCGGCACGTCTCAAGGAGGAGATGTCGATGGGTTCCTACGACCTGACCGGGCGCACCGCGCTGGTCACAGGCGGCGCGCAGGGCCTCGGCCAGGGCATGGCCGAAGCGCTCGCGAAGGCAGGCGCGGCGGTGGTCATCGGCGACGTCCAGGAGGACCTCGGCCGCCAGACCGCCGACGCGATCAAGCAGAGCGGGGCCAGCAGCGGGTTCGTCCGGCTGGACGTCACCGACGACGAGAACTGGGCGCGGGCGGTCGAGGCCGTGGTCGGCGAGTACGGCGGGCTGGACATCGTGGTGAACAACGCGGGCGTCGAGATCACCGGTCTCGTCGCCGACCTCGACCCGGCCGACGTGCGGAAGATGCTCGAGGTCAACGTGCTGGGCACCTCGCTCGGCGTGAAGCACGCGTTCCGCGCGATGCGGCCGGGCGGTGTGGCCGGACGCGGCGGCGCGGTCGTGAACATCTCCTCGGTGGCCGCGACCATCGCGTTTCCCGGCATCGCCGGCTATTCGGCGACGAAATCGGCGGTCGACCGGCTCACCCGCGTCGCGGCGATGGAGGCCGGGAAGCTCGGCTACGGCGTGCGGGTGAACTGCGTGTACCCGGGCCTCGTCCCGACGCAGATGGGCAACCAGCTCGCGACCGACGTGGTCGACGTCGGGCTGTTCCCGAGCGTCGAGGAAGCGATCGGCGCGGTCGTCGCGCAGACCCCGGCCGGGCGGCTCGGCGAGGTCGCGGACATGGCCGACGCCGTGGTGTTCCTCGCCTCGGACGCCGCCCGCTTCATCACCGGCGCCGGCCTCCCGGTCGACGGCGGCATGGGCATGTGAATTCCCTCCAGCGAAAGGAAAACCAGTCGTGACCAAGCCCGTCGTCGTTTACGGCGCGTCCGGCTACACCGGCCGCCTGATCTGCGAATACCTCCGCGAGTACAACGTGCCCTTCACCGCGGCCGGCCGGGACAAAGCCCGGGTCCAGGCAGCGCTCGACCACATTCCCGGCCTCGACACCGTGGACCACGAAGTCGTCGAGGTATCCCACGAAACCGGCCCGCTCACCGAGCTTTTCCGCGACGCGTCGGTCGTGTGCAACACCGTCGGCCCGTTCAGCGAATACGGCCACGAGGTCGTCCAGGCGTGTCTCGAAGCCGGAACCCACTACCTCGACACCACCGGCGAGCAGGATTGGCTGATCTCCGCCGAAGAACGTTACGGCGCGGACATGGCCGCGAAGGGTCTGCTGCTCTCCCCCGGCATCGCGCAGATGTACACCACCGGCGAGATCGCGGCGAATCTCTGCCTGGAGACGCCCGGTCTGGACACTTTGGACATCCTGGTGTTCTGGAAGGGTTACCCCACAGTCGCTTCTACCCAGACCATCCTGGTGAATGCCGCGCTGTCGGCCGCGTATTACCTGGAGCAGAACGAATACGCGCCCTGGCCTGCCGACGGCGGGCTGCAGGACGTGGCCGTGCCGGGACATCACGAGATCGGGCTCGCGCTGCCGTGGGGCGGCACGTCGCATCCGGTGTGGTTCAAGAACGATCCGCGCGTGGCCAACGTGAAAGCGGTCGGCGGCGTGTTCGACCGCGCGCTGATGCAGGGTGTGCCGCAGATCGTCGCGGCTGTGCTGGAGCAGGTGAAAGACCTGCCGCTGGAAGAAAAACTCAAGGTGCTGCACGAGCAGGCGGCCGCGGTCCGGGACGAAATGCCGCCTCGGGAAAACCAGCGGATCAACACGTCGCTGGACTCGGTGCACGCGTCCGGGCCGCTCGGCCGCGCGCACTGCGTGATCCACGGAACCTGCAATTACAAGCAAACCGGGCTGATGCAGGCTTACGCGGCGTATTCGCTGCTGCAGCAACCCCCACGACGGGCCGGGTTCGCCTCGGCGTGCCAGGCGTTCGGGCACCGCGAACTGCTCGGCGTGCTGCGGTCGTTCGGGTTGGTGTCGAATCCGGTTCTGACAGTGCAGTCCTGAGACTGGGAGACGAGCGGTGCGACTGACCGATTACCTCGACAAGGGCGCCTCGCTGGGCCCGTCCGCTCCGTGTTTGACCACGGACGGCGGATCGCTCAGCTACGGCGAGGTCCAGCAGCTGTCCTGGCGGGTCGCCCGGGCGCTCGCGCGTTCCGGCGTGCGACCGGGCGACAAGGTGGCGATCCTCTCCGCGAACGACCCGGTGTCGTTCGGGTGCGTCTTCGGCATCAGCCGGGCGGGGGCGGTCTGGTGCCCGGTCAACCCGCGCAACGAGGCGGCGGAGAACCGGGAGCTGCTGGACCTGTTCGACTGCACGTGCCTGCTCGTGCAGGAATCGTTCGCACCGCTCGTTTCCCGTATCGCCGACCAGCTGCCGAAGCTGGCCACGGTGGTGTGCCTCGACGGCTCGTTCCCCGGCGCGATCCCGCTGGCCGAATGGCTCGACGGGCTGCCCGACGCGCCGTGGCAAGCCGATCCGCCGGACGACACGGCGATGCTCGTCGGCACCGGCGGCACCACCGGACGGCCGAAAGGCGTGGTGCTGACCGGGCACAACGTCGAAACCATGTCGGCGCTGACGTTGATGAGCTACCCGTTCCAGCCACGTCCGCGCTACCTCGCGCTGGCCCCGCTCACGCACGCCGCCGGGGTCCTGTGTTTCCCGGTGCTGGCGCTGGGCGGCGAAATCGTGGTGATGCCGTCGCCGGATCTCGGCCGGTTCCTCGGCCTGATCGAACGGCACCGGATTACCCACACGTTCCTGCCGCCGACGCTGATTTACCTGCTGCTGGACCATTCCGCACTGTCCACAACGGACTTCAGCTCGCTGGAATGCCTGTGGTACGGGGCCGCGCCGATGTCGGCCGCCCGGCTGGAGGAGGCGATCGCCCGCATCGGGCCAGTGCTCGGACAGCTGTTCGGCCAAAGCGAAGCACCGATGATGATCTCCACGCTGGCCCCCGCCGACCACTTCCGTCCGGACGGTTCCCTGGCCCGCGAACGCTTCACCTCCGCGGGCCGTCCGACGCCGCTGACGCAGGTGGCGATCATGGCCGACGACGGAACCCTGCTGCCGCGCGGCGAACGCGGCGAGATCGTGGTGCGCGGACCGCTCGTGATGCCCGGGTACTACCGGAACCCGGAGGCGACCGCGGACGTCAGCAGGCACGGCTGGCACCACACCGGCGACATCGGCTATCTCGACGAGGAGAACTTCCTGTACGTCGTGGACCGCGCGAAGGACATGATCATCACCGGCGGGTTCAACGTCTACTCGGCGGAGGTGGAGCAGGCGCTGATGACACATCCCGCGGTGCAGGACTGCGCGGTGGTGGGGCTGCCGCACGAAAAGTGGGGCGAGCAGGTGACCGCGGTCGTCCAGCTTCATCAAGGCCGGACCGCTGCCGCGGACGAACTGCGGGCCACGGTGAAGGGACTGCTCGGCAGCGTGAAGACACCTAAGGAGGTCCTGCTCTGGCCAGATCTGCCACGGTCGAAGGTCGGGAAAGTCCTGAAGACCGACGTACGAACCCAATTGCTGGCCGAACGCTCCTAGAACTGCCCGCCACCCGCGTGCACCGTCTGACCGGTGACCCACCGAGCCTGATCCGACGCCAAGAAACCCACGATATCCGCGATATCACCAGGCTCGGCGATCCGACCGAGCGGCGTCTGGCTCGCGCTGTACTCGACCACGCCCGGCGGCCCGTCGGCGAGGAGCGCGTCGGTGCGGACCGCGCCTGGCAGCACGCTGTTCACTGTCACGCCGCGCGGGCCGAGTTCCTTCGCCAGTACCCGCACGAACTGGTCTCCGGCTGCCTTCGCGGCACCGTAGATCCCGGTGCCGGGCCGGGCAGTCTGGACCACTCCGCTCGACACCACGACGATCCGGCCGCCGTCGCGCACTCGCCGGGCCGCCTCGCGCAAGGAGACGAAGGTCGGGCGCAGGTTGGTGGAGAAGATCAGGTCGAAGATCTCGTCGGAGGCCTCCGCGAGCGGCACGAACCGGGCGATCCCCACATTGGCGACGACCACGTCGAGACCGCCGAATTCCTGTTCCGTGCGGTCGAAAAGGCCGCGCAGCTCGGCGTCGTCGGTCACGTCCGCGCGCAGGGCGACTGCCTGCCCGCCGTCCGCTCGGATCTTCGCGACGACGGCCTCGGCCGCCTCTTGATCGGCGCGGTAGTTGACCGCGACGGAAAAACCGTCCGCACCCAGCCGTTCCGCGATAGCCCTGCCGATACCGCGCGAACTCCCGGTGACTAAGGCGATGCCCGTTTCCCTCTGCACGCCGTCATTCTAGTGGTGCCCGAAATGCGGCCCTTCGTCGGCGAAGCCGTGCGCGGCAAGGAAAACCGTCATCGCCACTGCAATCATCAGCAGCACCCCGACCATCACCTTCCGCTTCGGCGGCGCGGTGCCGAACTCCGTGACCAGCTGATGTCCGGCCAGCAGGAGCAACGGCTGCCAGCGAGGGGCGGCCGCGGGTGAGGGCAGATCCGCGACCACTGCGTCCAGTTCGTGCCGGTACTGCGCGGTATAGACGGTCGTGACCCGTTCTTCCACCTCTGCCAGGCTCAGCCGCCCTTCGCCCGCCGCGCTGTTCAGGACTTTTGTCGTCTGCTCGCGTTCGGCGTCGGAGCAGCGGACAGGTCGATCGGTCATGCTTTCCTCCCGGAGACGACTGGAAGCAACCGAACCGCCACCTTCGTGAGCGGTTCGCGGACCACGAGCCCGAGCAGCCCGACCCCGGCACCGACCACGAACCCCGCGAGCACGTCGTGCGGGTAATGCGCCCCGACGTACACCCGCGAAATCCCCATCAGCACTGCGAAAACGAGTGCCCAGCTCCCCCATTTGCGGTTCACCAGCAGCACTGCCACCGCGAACGCCGCGACGATGACCGTGTGGTTGCTGGGAAACGCGTAGTCGGTCGGCGGATCACACGGCAGCAGCGTGTGCACACCAGCGACCACGCGGCACGGCCGGACCTCGGCGAACACCGACTTCAGCACAGTGTCCACGGCCAGCGCCACCGCGATCGCGATCGGCACCCACACCGCGGCCGCCAACGCCGCCGGTCCCCTGGTGCGGGCCCGCCAGAGCAGCGCGAGGATCACCGGCACCACCAGGAAAACCCCGTACTCGCTGAACACCGTCGCGATTCCGGCCAGCCACTGCTGGGACCACGCGAAATCCGTGACGTCGCGGTATAGCCCGGCGTCGATCATCGGACCGCGCTCCGGCGTGCGCGGACGAGTTCGACCAGCAGCGGGCTCAGCGAAAGCAGCACCACGACGGCGATGATCGGCAGCAGGTACGTGTCGATGTTCGGCACCGACGCACCCAGTGCGTACCCGGCGAGCGTCACCCCGACTGTCCACAGCAGACCGCCGAGCACCTGCCACATCGCGAACTTCGCGGCGGGCATCCCGGCGATGCCGACGAGCGGGTTCAGCACGGTCCGGACCACCGGGATGAACCGCGCCAGCACGACCGCCTTGCCGAGCCCGTACCGCGTGAGCAGCGCCGATCCGCGCGCGACCCCCTCGTGCAGGTGCTTGCTGCGCACCCGGACGAGCAGCGCGCCGCCGCCACGCCGGCCGAGGAGGTATCCGGCCTGCGCGCCGAGCAGCGCGCCGGCCGCCGCGGCGACGATGACGGCCGCGAGCGGGAGGTGCAGCTTCGACGAGGCCGCCAGCACCCCCGCGGTGAACAACAGCGAATCGCCGGGCAGGAAGAAGCCCACGAGCAGGCCGGTCTCGGCGAACATCACCGCGAAGACGCCGAGCGGGCCGAACGCGGCCAGCAGCCACTTCGGGTCGAGCATGCCCACCTCCAACTACTACACAACTATCGAAATTCTACATGAACGTAGTAGCAGGCCGAGCAGCTTCGACAAACAGGTAGAATTTGGGCCATGCGGAACGGACGGGGCGAGAGCGCCCGGCGGGCTCCCGGCGAGCTGGAGGCCGAGGTGCTCGCGGTGCTGTGGGAATCCGACGAGCCGATGTCGGCCGCCGGCGTGCAGGAGCGGATCGGCGGAGGGCTGGCCTACACCACCGTCGTCACGATCCTGTCCCGGCTGTTCGAGAAGGGCGTGGCGACCCGGGAGAAGCAGGGCCGCTCGTTCACCTACCGCGCCGCCGACGACGAACCCGGGCTCGCCGCCCGCCGGATGAGCAAGGTGCTCGACGCCGAAGCCGACCGGTCGAGCGTGCTGGCGAAATTCGTGTCGAACCTGTCCGCCTCGGACGAGCGCGTGCTGCGCGATCTGCTGCGCCAGAACGGCGGCTGACGTGAACCTCGACCTGCTCGCGCCGCTGCTGCTGCCGCTGGCCTCCTGGCCGGTGGCACGCTGGGTCGCACCCCGGCTGTCGCCGCGGCTGGGCAGCTGGCTGCTCGCCGGTTCCGCGCTGGTGCTCGCCGTCGGCAGCACGGCCACGCTCGCGGTCCTCGCGGCCGCCGGTTTGGCGCAGCTTCCGTTTGTCGGCGAGCTGGGCGATTTCTCCGCGGTCGCGTTCCACGGAGCCGACGCGGTGAACCTGCCGCTGGCGATCGTCAGCGGGGTCGCGCTCTTGGCCGCCGGGGTCGCGTTGACCCGCACTGCGATTCAGTACGTGCGCTGGCATCGGAAGGTGCACGCCGAGCTGAACACGCACACCCGCGAGGCTGGCTTCGTGCTGCTGCCGGGCGAGGAACCGGTCGCGTTCGCGGTAGCCGGGGGCGGTGGCCGGATCGCGGTGTCCAGCGGGATGCTGTCGGCGCTGGAACCTCGGGAACGTCGCGCGCTGCTCGCCCACGAACGCGCGCATTTGCGGCTGCGGCACCACGTTTTCGCCGCGATCGTGACGGTCGCGACCACGGTCAATCCGGTGCTGCGCCCGCTCGGCTCGGCGGCCCGGTTCGCGCTGGAACGCTGGGCGGACGAAGCCGCCGCGGACCGGGTCGGCGACCGGAAGCTGGTGGCCACGGCGGTAGCGAAGGCCGCGCTGGCCAGCCGGTCCCAGCCGTCGCTCGCGCTTGCCGCGACGGGCGGGCCGGTGCCGCAGCGCGTGCGTGCGCTGCTTTCCGCCCCGTCGTCAGGCTCGCGGCGAAAGCCACTGGCGGCGGTCGCGGTGGCGGTCGTGCTCGGCGCTTGCGCCTGGTCGGCGGCCTGCACGCTCGACGCGGCCACCGATCTGCACACCGGCCTCGAGACCGCTCAGCAGGCCGCTTGCGTGATCGCGCAAGGGCCCCACGGCGAGCCCCCGCTCCCGGCATTCCGCCACCAGCACCGGGATTGCGCCGAGCGCTGACCGCCACGCTCCTCGAGCGGCGGCGAGGTCGGAGTCGTGCAACAGGATCGTGCCGCCGCCGGTCAGCCTTCGGCACACGGTGCGCACGACTGAGCGCGGAGTGGCGCGACTGGTCCAGTCGAATCCCCAGGTACTCCACAAAAGGGGCTGAAGTCCGAGGATGCGCGCCGAGACCAAGGAGCCTGCACTGAACACTCCGTACGGCGCGCGTAGCCACTGGGGCCGTGTGCCAGTGACGAGTTCAATTAGGTCGACTGTGTGCGTCAGTTCGTCGTGCAGTGCCTTCGGGGAGCGGCGCAGGAAGCAGCGGTGATCCCAGCCGTGCACTGCGATCTCGTGCCCGGCCGCGGCGATCTCCCGGCCTAATTCCGGTGCGGCGGCCAGCTCCCGGCCCAGCACGAAGAAGGTCGCGCGGACGTCCAGCTGGTCGAGGACTCGGAGGAATTGCGGCGTGGACTCCGGGTTCGGGCCGTCGTCGAAAGTGAGGGCGACGTGGCCAGGGTCGCCGCGTCCGGCCAGGCGGGGCGGGCGCAGCTGCGGCACGAACAACGCCGCCGGTGCCGCGTGCGCGACGGCCGCCGCGGCGAGTCCGCGGATCATCCGGCCGCCTTGACCGGCCGTCGCAGCAACCACTCCAGCGCTTCGGTCAGTTCGCTTGGCGTATGGACCCACGGCACGATGCCGTCGTCGTGCAGCACCGCGGCGTTGGCGCGGCCGTGGCCGGGCAGGCAGCGGTAAGTCAGCACCGGCAGGCCGGTCGCGAGTGCTTCCGAGGTCGTCAGCCCGCCCGCGTTCTGCACCACGACGTCGCACGCGCGCAGCAGCTCGGGCATCTTGTCGACCCAGCCGAACACGTGCCGGTGTCCGGTTTTCCGCAGCCGTTCGGCCAGTGCTTCGTTGCGGCCGCACACCACTACCGGCTCGACGAGCCCGGTCGCGAGGAGGTCGTCGGCCGTCTGTCCGATTTGGCCGACGCCCCAGGAACCGGCCACCACCAACGCGAGCGGGCCGTCGCGCGGAAGACCGAAGGCGAGCCGGAGCTTGAGGCGTTCGGTCATCCCGGCCGACGGCCGGAACGCGGGCGCGACCAGCGGGCGCGAGACGAGAGTGCGACCGGCTCCGAGCGCTTTGGCTTGACGGGCGGCGGTTTCGTTGGGAGCGACGGTGAGCGTCGCGTCCGGGCTGACGCACAGCCGGTGCACCGACGGGTCGGTGAGGTAGACGACCAGGGGCGCGGTCAGTTCGTGCGAGCGCCGCAGCCGGGCGACCGCGTGCGTGGCGAGCGGATAGGTCGATACGACGACGTCGGTGTTCTCGCCGAGCAGTTCCCGGAGCCGGGGCGTGGCGAGGCCGGCGAACCTGCGAGCGGCTCCGGCCAGCGCGGGCGTGCCGAGTGCGCCGAGCAGCCAGTCCCAGCTGCGCGGGACCGTGTTGAGCTGCTGGTGGTAGGCACCGCAGAGCAGCTCGCCGAGTCTTCCCGGCAGCAGGTCCAGGAAATCGGCGCGGACGACGTGCGCGCCGCGATCGGCGAACCACCGGTCCAGCTCTTTGGCGGCACCGTCGTGACCTGCCCCGATCCGGGCGGACACGATCACCACTCGGGCCATCCGGCACCCCTCTCAGCTTCTACATTGCCGTAGTAAAACTACATCCCTGTAGAAGTAGAGTCGAGACCGGACCGCCTTTGGACGCACACCCTCGGTCCGACATTCCGGGCGCCCTCTCCGCAATTTGGGGTAAGCGGTAACCCGTCCAGGTGAGACGCCCGCTACCGTGGGTCTTTCGACCACCGGACGTGGCAGGAAGAGGAACCCCGATGCGTCGTCGCAAGACCACCGGCGCGATCCGCGTCGCCCAGGTGCTTCTGGCCGTGGTTTCGCTGCTCGTCCTCGGCGGCACCGCCTTCGCGTGGTCGAAGCTGAACCAGATCACCGACGGCCTGACCAGGTCCGATGTCATCGGCGCCGGCGCGGGTTCGCCGATGGGCGAGCAGAACATCCTGATGGTCGGTCTGGACACGCGCACCGACGCGGAGGGCAATCCGCTGCCCGACGACGTGCTCGACCAACTGCACGCGGGCGGCGCGGAGGACGGCGGCGACACGACGGACACGATGATCGTCGTGCACATTCCGGCCGGCGGCGGGAACGCTACGGCGATTTCGATCCCACGTGACTCGTATGTCCAGCTTGCCGGGAAGTTCGGGAAGCACAAGATCAATTCGGCTTATACGTATGGGCAGACGGCTCGGAAAAATGAGCTCAAGGCTACCGGTGAGTCTGGGGCGAAGCTGGAGACCGACTCGGCGCAGGCTGGGGCTAAGACCGCGATTGAGACCGTGCAGCAGTTGACCGGGTTGACCATCACGCATTACGCGGCGGTGAATCTGGCTGGGTTTTATTACGTCAGCCAGGCTGTGGGCGGGGTTCCGGTTTGCCTGAAGGCTCCGGTTCGGGATAGTTACTCTGGGGCTAATTTTGCCGCTGGGCCGCAGAATGTTGCTGGGGCACAGGCGTTGCAGTTCGTGCGGCAGCGGCATGGGTTGCCCAATGGGGACTTGGATCGGATCAAGCGGCAGCAGGTTTTTATGGCCAGTATGGCCAAGACGATTCTTTCCGCTGGGACGTTGACTGATCCGGGCAAGTTGGACGCGTTGATCGGGGCGGTCAAGAAGGCTGTCGTTGTTGATACCAACTGGGATTTGCTGGGGTTTGCTCAGCAGTTGCATGGGATGAGCGCGGGGAGTATCAACTTCGTTACCGTGCCGGTGGTTAGCATTACGTTGAAGACGCCTAATGACGGGGATGCCGTGCAGGTGGATCCTCGGCAGGTTCAGCAGTTTGTCCGGGAGCAGACTGGGGCTGCTTCTTCCGCGCCGTCTTCTTCCGCTTCCGCGCCGCCGTCTTCTGCTGGTGAGGATCCCGCGTTGGCTGGGTATGTGGTTGACGTGCGCAACTCGTCTGGGGTGGATGGGTTGGCTAATCGGGTTGCGGACAAGTTGGCTGCCGCTGGGTATCAGCGGGGGTCTGTTTCCAATAGCGCTACTCGGCGGACGTCCACTGTGTATTACGGGCGGGGGCAGCGTAGTCAGGCTGAGGCTATTGGCGAGAAGCTTGGCGGGGTTGTGGTGGCTTCGGATAATTCTCTTGAGAAGGATCATTTCCGGGTTTATCTGGGGCAGAAGTATTCGGATGATTCCGGGGTGCATCCGGCTTCTGCTCCGGCGGTCGCGGAGGCTCCGACTGGGAGTGCGCCGGAGATTACCGCTGATGGGGTTACTTGCGTTAACTGATTGGGCTCGTGCTTCGCACATCGCGGGGGCCGGTGTTGCGTGGGGCACCCCGAAGCTGATTGTGACTACGGTCTGAGGGGGCTTGTCAAGGCTGGAAAGATGCCTTGACAAGCCCCCTCAGACCGTGTTTTTGGCTTCGTATCGGGGTGCGGGGGTGGTGCGGGTGCCTCGCTGGTTGGGTGCGCGGGGTGCGGTTGGCGGGGTGGTGGGCGAGTGGGGCCGTGAAGGGCTCGTTGAGGGAATCTACGTCCGTGAAGGGGGCCACGGACCGCCGCTGGTCGTGAGGGGGTCCCTGAGGGAATCTGATTCCCTCAGGGGGTCCCTCACGACCAGCCACCTCGAGGGTCGTCGCGCGGGGGCGGGGGCAGTGCGGGGAAATAGCAAAGCGGGCCGGTCCTAAGAGCGTGTCTCACTTGGATGGCGGTTGAGGTGCGAGCATGATCATGACTTGTGATGGACGAGTTGTCGCGACGATTGGTGCCCGACGAGT
>NZ_JBVKDQ010000051.1:0-20966 GCF_055633755.1 Amycolatopsis sp. NPDC114484
GTGCACCAGGCCGTTCTTTCCTAAGACGTCGAACGTCTGGAGCCAAACAGGCCTCAGCCACGAGCTGGAAGAACTACCCCTACTACCGATTAGGAGGAAGCCGTGCTGGAGGAAATGAACCGCACGCCCGCGCGGGAGAAATCCACCTCGGACCTCGTCGCCGATCTGACCGGTGAAATCAAGCGCCTGCTCCAAGACGAGCTCCGTTTGGCCATGGCCGAACTCCAGGCGAAGGGCAAGCGCTTCGGCGTCGGGGCCGGGCTCGTCGGGTTCGCCGGTGTGCTGGCTCTTCTCGGCGGCGCGACCTTGATCGCCGCGGCCGTGCTCGGACTGGCGCTCGTGCTGCCCGGCTGGCTGGCCGCGCTGATCATCGGCGGCGCGGTGCTGCTGGTCGCGGCGCTCGTCGCGCTGGTCGGCGGCAAGCAGGCGCGCCGCGCTGGCGGGCCGGTGCCGGAGGAGTCCGTGGAGAGGGTGCGCGAGGACGTCGAGACGATGAAGCAGGTGCGGTCATGACCGAACGCAAGGTGGAAGAGGCGCGCGCGGACCGGGACGTCACCCGCGAAGAACTGGCCGAGACCCTGGACGCGCTGGGACACAAGCTGGACGTCCGGAAGCGGGCGGGCGAAAAGGTCGACGAGACGATCGACCGGGCGGTCGAACAGGTGGAGAAGACCGTCTCGGCCCCGGCTGCGGAGAAGGTCCGCGCTGGTGCGGAGGCCGTCCGGAACAACCCGCTCCCGCTGTTCGCGGCGGTCTTCGGCAGCGTGTTCGTGCTGCGGTTCCTGATCCGCCGCCGGCACGCGCACCGGAAGCAGGGCGGCGCATGCTGACCGATCGGGAACAGCGTGCGCTGAACGAAATCGAACGCGGTTTGTCCGGCACGGATCCGCGGCTCGGCGCCAAGCTGGCCTGCGGATCGGGCCGTCGGCGCCGTTCCGTGCTGGAGGTGCTGGCGATCGTCACCAGCGTGGTGCTGACCGCCACCGGCGCGTTCGACTCGCGGCCGGGCATGATCGTGGCCGGGGTCGTCGGGCTCGCGGTGCTTGTGGGCGGGCCGTTCGCGGTGCGGCATTGGAAAGCCGGGTCCTCTCGCTGACCCGTACGGCGTTCGCTAGATCACTGTCAGGAAATCGTCAACGACCGTCCCGTGAGCGCGTCCCGGGGGCCAGCCTGACTGGGTGACCGCAACTCTGTCCCGCCCGGAAACACCGCGAGCCGCCGACCGGCACCGGCTTTCCGTCGTCGGCGGCCTCGCCGCGCTGTCCCTCGACGCGATGGCGTCGGTTGCCTACGGACCCGAGGCGATCGTGCTCGTCCTGGCCGTCGCCGGCGGAACGGGGCTCGGCTTCACGCTGCCCGTCACGCTCGCGATCGCCGTCCTGCTCGCCGTGCTGACCCTGTCGTATCGGCAGGTCATCGCCGCGTTCCCGGACGGCGGCGGGGCCTACGGCGTCAGCCGCGCCCACCTCGGCCGCCGCGCGTCGCTCGTCGCCGCCGCGTCGCTGATCGTCGACTACGTGCTGAACGTCGCGGTGTCCGTCGCCGCCGGGGTCGCCGCGCTGACGTCGGCGTTTCCCTCGCTGCTGCCGTACAAACTGTGGCTTTGCCTCGGCATCCTCGCGCTGATCACCGGGATCAACCTCCGCGGCATCGCCGAGAGCGCGCGGGCGTTCATCGTGCCGACCGCGGTGTTCGTCGGATCGATTCTCTTCGTGGTCGTGGTCGGTCTCTTCCGCGACACTCCGGCCGCGAGCGTCGCCAGCGGGCACCTCCCGAGCCTCCAGACGGTCGGAATTCTGTTGCTGCTCAAGGCTTTCGCGAACGGCTGCGCGGCGCTGACCGGCGTCGAGGCGATCGCCAACGCAGTCCCGTCTTTCCGCAAACCGCGCGTGCGCCGGGCGCAGCGGGCAGAGGTCGCGCTCGGCGGGCTGCTCGCGGTGATGCTGCTCGGGATCGCCGTGCTGATCGGGAAGTTCTCGATCCACCCAGTCGACGGCGTGACCGTGCTGTCGCAGGTGACCGCCGCTTCGCTCGGGAACGGTTTCGGTTACTACGTGGTGCAATTCTCCACCGTGGTCCTGCTGGCGCTGGCCGCGAACACTTCCTTCGGCGGGCTTCCGGTGCTGGCGCAACTGCTCGCGAAACACAACAACCTGCCGCACGTTTTCGCCTTGCGCGCCGAACGCCAGGTATACCGCTACGGCGTCGGTTTCCTCGCTGTCGCTTCGGCTTTGCTGCTGGTTCTCGCGAATGGCGACATGAACACTCTGGTGCCGCTGTTCGCGATCGGCGTGTTCGTCGGTTTCACCCTTTCCCAGATCGGAATGGTGCGGCATTGGTTCGGCGCACGCCCGCGCGGCTGGCGCGGGAAGGCCGCGCTCAACGGTTTCGGCGCGCTGCTCACCGGGCTCGCCGCGATCGTGGTCACCGCGACGAAGTTCGGCGAAGGCGGCTGGCTGATCGTGGTCGCGCTGCCGGTGCTCGTACTGCTGATGGAATGGGTCCACCGCGATTACCGGCGCATCGGCGACCGGCTCGAACTCGGGCGCATCCCTGCCCCGCCGCGGCCCAACCGGTCGCTGGTGGTCGTCCCGGTCCACACGGTGTCCCGGCTGACCCGCGACGCGCTCGCCGCCGCGCTGTCGCTCGGCGAGCACGTCGAGGCCGTGCACGTGACGCATCCCGAGGAGGAAGCCTCCGCGCGCGAGTTCGTCGAAGCGTGGGAACAGTGGCACCCGGACGTCACGCTGGTCCAGCTGCACGACGAACGCCGCCGCCTCGGCGAGCCGATCGTGGAGCACCTCCGCCGGCACGCCGGATGCCACGTTTTCGTCCTGGTCGCCGAGGTCGAACCGGAACACGTCTGGCAGCGCGTCCTGCAGAACCGCCGCGGCGCGGTGCTGGCCCGCGTGCTGCGCCGCCGCACGGAGGCGGTCGTCTGCCGGATGCGCTTCCGGGTCAAGGCTTAGCCGAGCCCATTTCGTCCCGTTTTCCCGAATGCCCGTTTCTCGCGGGCCGCCGCCGCGTTGCCCGATAGTACTTTCGGCCGATGACCGCAGGGCGAAAACCCGCCGAAAGGCGTGGGCCATCCCGGGGGTCTTTCCCGCGCCCCGGTTTCCGCGCCCAAGATCGTCTTAGGGTTGGGCGTACTTCGTGATCTTGAAACCGGAATGAGGGGCCCATGCGGAAACGGACCAGAATTCTCGGCAGAACGCTCGCGGCGGCGGGCACCCTCGCGGCGCTGACGATGGCCACGGCCGTCCCGGCGATCGCGGCACCGCAGGCGAAAGCGGCCGAACCGACTTCGGTCGAGCAGGACATCGCGCAGCTGTACCAGGACGTCGAGGACCTCTACAACGGGTTGCCCGCGAACGCGCTGCGCGGCGTCGACCCGCTGTTCGACTCGCCGGTGAAGCGGCCGGGCCAGCGGGCGCACGCCGCGCAGGGCCCGATTCCGGGCTGCACCGAGGGTTCGCTGCTGACGTATGCGAACAAGCTCGCCTCCACGCTCACCCCGACCGAGGGCCAGGCGCTCAGCGCGCTGAGCGCGATCGGCCAGCTCTACACCCAGGCCGTCGCCAGCGACAAGACCCCGCAGGTCTTCGGCACCGACGGCCAGTACACGCCGCGCGCCGGCTCGACGATCGACAAGCTGCGCGGGTTCTGGGACATCGAGAGCTGGAACATCCAGCTGGTCGCCTGGAAGGGCACCGACCTGGGCAGCCAGGACCGCACCACGCAGACGTTCAAGCTCGGCCTCGACCCGAAGCGGGCGGCCGAGGCGGGCGCGCTCGCCACCAAGGTGCTCTACGAGGTCCCGGCCCTGCAGGGCGGCCGCCACCCGCTGCTGACCCTGAACGCGTTCTCCGCCCCGGCCGACAGCCTCGGCGGCAAGCGCATCATGCTCGGCGACGGCCTGCTCGACGTGGTCAACCACCTCGGCTTCGACGACGTGTCGGTGGAAGCGGTCGTCGGCCACGAGTACGGCCACCAGGTCGACTTCGCGCACAACAACTACCCGCGCGACGAGTCCGGCGAAATGGGCCCGGACGCGTACGGCGGCTACTTCGGCGCACACGCCAAGGGCGAGGCGTGGAATGCCCGCACCCAGCAGGAGGTCACCTACCTCGACGCCTCCATCGGCGACTGCTTCCACAGCCACGGCACCCCCGACCAGCGCAAGGCCGCCGGCGCGTGGGGCGAGAAGCAGGCCGTGAGCCAGAACAACCCGAACCGGATCATCCCGTCCGCGAAGATGATCGAGAAGTTCCAGAAGGAATACCCGAAGCTGATGCCGCCCGCGACGGCGGCGCTGGCCGCGGCGCACTGATCTCGCTCTGCCCGGGCCCCGTCTCCGCTTCCTGGAGACGGGGCCCGTTCGCGTGCTCAGGTGGCGATGGTCGCCAATGGGTCCAGGCCGTACGTGCGGGCGTAACCGTTCTCGGTGCCGACAAGCAGGTCGACGACCTCGAAATACCGGTCCCAGAAGGGAGTTTCCCGCAGCGCGTCGATCAGGAGCTGATAGGCGTGGTGGTCGTCGGCCTCCCAAACCCAGACGTCGGTGACGCGCGCGGAGTAGAACTCGGTGTCGTAGAAGCGCGATCGGACGCCGGTGGTTTTCGCCTCGATCGCGGGAACGACTTGGGTGGCGAAGGCGCCGGCCCGTTCCTGCGGGGTCAGGGCGAGCCATTCCGGCGTGGTCTTGACGAGCAGGAACGCGGTCACCGGTGTTTCCTCTGTGGACATTGCGGATCCTTCCGGGTCAGGCTTCGAAGGCGGGCTTGAGGGTTTCGGCACACCACTGTTCGAAAGTGGTCGGAGACGCCGTGTCCGCGGTGCGCGTGACGCCCGCGTCGAGGCCGTTGTCCTTGGCATGCTTCATATCCGCGATGCCGTGGACGAAGGTTTCGTTGAGGCCGTAGCCGATCAGGGTGCTGCGCAGGTCGTCCAGCGACTCGCGCTCGTAGCGGACCGGAAGGCCCAGCCGCTCGGTCATGATGCGGGCCAAGTCGTTGGGAGACAAGTCTTCCGGCCCTAGGACCGGAACGTCGGCGAAACCGGTCCAGGGCCGGTCCCGCAACAGCCGAGCGGCGACCGCGGCGATGTCCGCGACGGCGACGAGCGGGGCTTTGCGGTCCGGGTCCAGCACGTCGGCGTAGACGCCCTTCTCCCGGATCGAGCCGACCTCCTCCAGCAGATTCTCGAAGAAGGACGGATTGGCCAGCGCCCGGTACGCGACGCCGGTCCCCGCGATCAGCTCGTCCATCGCGAGCGACGCGGTGACCAGTCCGGCTTGATCGGCGACCGCCGTGCCGCGTCCGAGCGCCGAAACACCGACGACATGTCCGACACCGTGTGCGGCGAACGCTTTCGCGGCCGGGCCGGTGAAGCCGCTCCAGCCGTCCGCCGGAGTCCGCGTCGAATCCGGCGGGACCACCCAGAACACCGCGTCCGCGCCCGCGAAGGCCCGATCGACCACCTCGGGGTCGCCATGCGAGCCGACGACGACCTCGACGCGCTCGCGCACCGGGTCCGGGAGCCGGGCGGGGTCGCGGACGATCACCCGCAGGTCCTCGCCCGCGTCGACCAGCAGGCTCAGCACCCGGCTGCCGATGTTTCCGGTAGGGGCAGTGATGACGATCATGAAAACCTCGTGGATTAGGGCCGATGGGTACGCCCTCGATCCTGCTGAGCGCCGCCGTGATGCCACAATGGGAACTTCGGCACGCAATCCTTGCCTGAAATGGAATTACCCTGGTGAACAGCCTGAATCCGGCGATCGACGCCAACCTCGCCGTCGCTTTGGACGCCCTGCTGACCGAGCAGAGCGTCACCCGCGCCGCCGCGCGCCTGCACACCTCGCCGGCCGCGATGAGCCGCACCCTCGCCCGTTTGCGCCGGATCCTGCAGGACCCGCTGCTGGTCCGGGCCGGGCAAACCATGGTCCCCACGCCGCGCGCCCAGTCCCTGCGCGAGGAGACCGCCGCCGTGGTGCACAGCCTGCGCGCGCTGCTGAGCCCCGGCACCGTCGTCGACCCGGCGACCCTGCGCTCCACCTTCACGATCCAAGCCGCGGACCTGGTCGGCGCCGCCCTCGCCGTCGGCCTCCTTCGGCTCACCAGGGAGGAAGCCCCCGGGATTTCCCTGCGCGTCCGGGCCGAGGAATGGGAAGCCGGTTCAGCCCTCCGAGACGGACGGCTGGACTTGGAGGTCGGCTCCATCGACCACGTCGACCCCGAAACCGAGGTCGAAGAGCTGCTCACCCTGCGCATGGTGGCCGCCGTCCGCCCCGGCCACCCCCTGGCCGAAAAACCCTTGACTCCCGCCCTGCTGGCGGCGGCCGACCACGTCGCGGTCAGCCGCCGCGGCCGGTTCACCGGCCCCCTCGACGCGGCACTGGCCGAACACGAACTCCGCCGCCGCGTCGCGGTCGTCCTCCCGAGCCACCTGGCCGCCATGACGCTCGCCGCGCGCAGCGATGTCGTCTGCCTGATCCCCGCGTCGCTCCCCGGCGAGCCCCCGTCACCGCTCACCGCCGACGCGACCGCACTCGGCTTGCGGCTTCTCGACACTCCGGTTCCGTTGCCCTCCTTGAAGATCGGCATGGCCTGGCATCCGCGCCAGTCCGCCGACGGAGCACACCGCTGGCTCCGCGACGCGGTGCGGCGGACGCTTCGCGCGAGCCAAAGCCCGTGAGGGGAACCCCGAGGGACGCTGATTCCCGCAGGGTTCCCCTCACGGCTGTTTCCGCTCTGCCGGTACCCAGCGGGAGCCGGACGTCTGTGCGATCTCAACCGGCTTTCGCCCTGACGGACGTCTTCCTTCAGACCTGACGCCCGCGGAGGGTCGCGACCTGCCATTGCCCGACAGTTCGTCCACTGTGCTCATCCGCCCGAATCCCGCCGGACCGCACGGCGAAGTCAAGCGAGCCGGCCGGTCGAGCACAGCAGTGATCGCGCGGCTCGCGTGCCACACCGACGCGGGGTTAATACCCTTCACTTTTCCTATTGACCTTCACCAGCGCTGAGCTATAGAGTTTCACCATAGTTAATCCCATTAACCATGAGGAGAGCCCCATGCGCAGCACCGACCCGTCCATCCCTCGCCGCCGAGGTCTGCGGACCGCCCTGGTCGCGGTCCCGCTGACACTCGCCGCCGTCCTCGGAGCCGCACCGGCCCAAGCCGCCTCAGGTCACGCTCCCGCTTCCCTGACCTGCCAAGGCCGAGGCGTCGACCCGGCCGCGAAAGCCCGTCACCGGGCCGAAATCCTCGTCCACGCGCCGTTGCGCGCGATCTGGCACCTCCAGACCGACGTGGAATCCTGGACGTCCTGGCAGAAACCCGCCGCCCCGATGACCGTGCGACGCCTGGATCCCGGCCCGCTGCGAAAGCATTCGCAGTTCCAGGCGACCGTCCACGTGCCCACGACTCCCCCGAGCACGGTGGTCATCAGCTCCACCGTCCAGCAACTCCAGCGCGGCAAGTGCCTCCGCTGGACCGGCCCCGCCGACAGCGCCGGCTACCACATCGACGGCGTCCACGTCTGGACCTTCACCCCCGTCCGCGGCGGCGTCCTCGTCCGCACCGAGGAAAGCCACGCCGGCCCCCAAGCCGACCCGACCTCCGACATGGGTCTTGAAACCTGGCTCGCCGACCTCAAAACCGCCGCCGAAGCCGGGCACTGCCACTGACCGCGCCAGCGCCAGCATCATGGGAAGTCAGGCAGACTCCAGCCGGAGCACAGCCGCGTCGTACTGACCGCGCGCGAACCGGAACGGCCCGAACCCGCGGTAATCCCGCTTCCGCCGATGCGGTTGCGCGAACGAATCCCAGACGACCTCGTCACCGGTCACCGTGATCCGCGCCAGCAGCGGCCAGCAGCCCCACTCCCCGCACGAACAGGCGAGCAACGGCGTGGTGCCTTCCGCGAAGCCGAGGCCATGGAAGTGCTCGGTCATCGTGCCCTCGAATCGGCCCGGAACCAGGCCGCCGTAAGCACCCCCGGCCGGGGACATGCCTTCAGCGAGTTCGAACCGGTCGATCAAGTCGGTGAGCGCGACGTCGTCGACGTAGGGCACCGCGACCGGACCGCCTGTCTCGGCGGGCGGATGGAATGCGAAGCGAAGCGTGGCCACCACCCGGATTGTCCCCGAGCCTCACGACGGGGTTTCGTCCGGGCTCCAGCCGTTCGGCAAGAATCTCCGTCACCCGCTCGCGCGAGTCACGTCCGACATCGCCGGTTTCCCGCGCCGGTTACCAGGTTGCGCGGAGAATCCCGGTCACGTCCGCCGCCGAGACCTCGCGCGGGGTGTTCGCCAGCACCCCGTCCGCGAGGGTGTCGGCCACCAGGTCCGGCAGATCCCCTTCGCTGATGCCGAATTCCCGCAGCCGCCCGGACAGTTCGACGTCCGCGACCAGCCGTTCGATCGCCGTGATCGCCGCGTCCGCGTTGTGCGCGAGCGATTCCCGCGCGTCGGCGACGCCCAGCGGTTCCGCCAATCGTGCCAAGCGTTCCTCCCGCACCGCGCGGTTGAACCGCAGGCATTCGCCGAGCACCAAAGCCAAAGCCTGGCCGTGCGGCAGGTCGAACCGGCCGCCGAGCGAGTGCCCGACGCCGTGCACCACGCCGAGCCCCGTCGTCCGCATCGCCAGGCCCGCGGTGTGCGCGGCCAGCATCAGGTTCGCCCGCGCCGCCAGGTCTCCGCCGGAGGCGACCGCGCGGCGGAGATTCTCCGCGACCAGGCGGACGGCTTGCAGGTCCAGACCATCCGCCCAAGGATTCGGCCGGGCGGAAAGAAAGGACTCCACCGCATGGGTCAGGCAGTCGATCCCGGCCGCGGCAGTCGCGCGGGGCGGCAGGCTCAGCGTGAGCACCGGGTCGAGAAGTGCGTACCGGGCAAGGCAAGTCGGCCCGCCCAGGTAGCATTTGCGCTGCTGCCGCGGATCCGTGATGACGCCGAGGTCGTTGCATTCCGAACCGGTGCCGGAAGTGGTCGGGATCGCCACGATCGGCAACGCGGGCACCAGATCCGCCGAATCCTCGGTGCTCCAGCTCAATTCGGTCGCCGGACGGTCGTTGGCCGCGGCGAGCGCGATCGCCTTCGCCGCGTCCAAGGCGGACCCGCCGCCCAGCGAAATCACCGCCTCAGCACCGGCGGCACGGACGAAAGCGCCGCCCGCGTCGACGTCGTCGGTGGTCGGATTCGGGTGCACCTCGGAGAAAACCTCGACCGCCAAACCGTCTTGGCGCAATAGCTCCGACGTCTGCTCCGGCAACGGGGTCGCGACCAGCCCGCGGTCGCTGACCAGCGCAACCTTCCGCACCCCGATTGTCCGGACCAATCGGGGCAGTTGTTCGACGGCACCGGCGGCGAAGGCGGCAGCCGGATAGGGGCCGATTTCGATGGCCGGGATCTGCGTCTCTGTCATGGCTTCCTCCCGAACCGCTCCTCGTCGACAGCGATGCCAAGCCCCGGTGCGGACGGCACGCGCAGGAGGCCGTCCGCGTCGATGTCCAGCGGGGCGGCGAGCAGGAAATCGCGCCGTCGCGGTGTCCAAACCGGTGGGTCGTAAGGGAATTCGAGATACGGCCCGCCGCCGACGCCCGCGGTCACGTGCAGGTTCGCGAGCAGGCCGAGACCGTTCGACCAGGTGTGCGGCGTGAAGAGCCGGTTGCGCGCCAGCACCAGTTCGGCGAGAGTGCGGGCGCGCAGCATTCCGGCGGCGAGCGCGACGTCCGGCTGATAGACGTCGAGGGCGTCGGATTCCACCAGGTCCAGCAGCTCGCTGAAGGTCCGGACCATTTCTCCCCCGGCGACGCGGATCCCGGTGTCCCGCACCGCGCGCAGGCCGGGCCGGTCGTCCAGCGGCAGCGGTTCTTCGAGCCAGAACACGTCGAGTTCGCGCAGCGCCTCCGCGAATCGCCGGACGGCCGCCGGGTCGAGCGAAGGCCGCACGTCGCCGGGCATCCGCCACGCCTGGTTCAGGTCGGCCATCAGCGTCATCTCCGGCCCGACCGCCTCGCGGACCGCCCGCATGGTGCGGATCCCGCCGGCGAAATCGTCCGCGGCCAGCCGGATCTTCGCCGCTTGAAACCCGCGGTCGCGGATCCCGGCGAGCACCTCGGCCCGCTGCTCGGCGGGCAGGATCCGGCCGGTCGACGCGTACGCCGGGATCGCTTCCGCGGCACCGCCGAACAGCGTCGCGACCGGGACGCCGAGCACCTTCCCGATGACGTCCCACAGCGCGATCTCCAGCGGCCAGTAGCGCCCGGCGTGGAACGCGATGGTCTCCAGCGCCCGCACGTGCCTGCTGATCGCCATCGGGTCCTGGCCGAGGAACAGCTCCGCGTACGGCTCGAAGCCGGCCATCGTGTCACCGGAGCCGTAGCCGACCACGCCCTCGTCGGTCACGACCTTGACCACCGTCGCGTCGAACCGCGTGCGGGGAACCGGATCCCACGCGGCGTCGAACGGCGGATCGAGCGGCAGCGTCCCGGGCAGCAGCTGGATGTCGGCGATCTTCACTCCCCGGACGGTAACCGCGGATTGACGCTCGCCCAATCGTTGTTGCACAGTCCTCAACATGGCGAACCAGCGCACCTACGGCTCGGGCCTCGTCCGCGACGTCGACCTGCTCGAAGTCCTCGCGCTGCCGGAAGCGCGCGACGGACTCGGCGTGTCCCGAGTCGCCGAACTGTCCGGCCGGGACAAGGCACAGGTCTCGCGAGCCCTCGCGACGCTCGCCGACGCCGGTCTGGTGTCGCGCGACGAACACACCCGCGCGTACCGGCCGGGCTGGCGGCTGTTCGCGTTGGCCACGCACGCCACCGAAACGCATCTCGCGCACCTGGCCGCGCCGTTTCTGCGCACGATCGTGGCGCGGCTGAACGAAACGACGCATTTGTGCGTCCTGCGCGCCGGCCAGGTGTTCACCCTCCGGAGCGAACTCGCGTCACACGCTTTTCGCGGACTCGGATGGGAAGGCGTCGGCGTCGATCCGTTCACGACCTCACCCGGACGGGTGTTATTGAGCGAATGGGACGAGGAAACCGTCGGGCAATGGTGGCGGACCTTCGCCGGCGCCGCCGCGCATCCGCTCCCCGACCTCCCCGGCGCCGCCGCGGAACCGCCGCCGCTCACCCTCGGCCAGCTGACCGCGAAGCTGGCGGGGATCCGGAAACGCGGCTACGAAACGGTGGACGAGGAGTTCGAGCCCGGGCTGGTCGGCGTGTCCGCGCCGGTGTACGGCTTCCGCGGCGACCTTGTCGCGGCGGTCAACGTGTCCGCCCCGAAATCGCGCCTCGGCGAACGACTGCCCGCGGCGGGCCGCTTCACCCGCACCGTCGCCGACCGGATTTCCGCCGCGCTCGGCGCTCCTCGCTGAACCCGCGGTCTGCACGGCCCCGCACCGTTCATTTATGCTTCGCCAAAGCGTCGTTTTCCCGGCAGGTGGTCGCCATGTACGAAATCCCGCCCACTGCGGCCATGCAACGCTGGTCCGTCTCGGTCGACGGGACCAGCGCGATCTTCGCCTGCGCGCCGTGGCTCGAGGACCACACCGCCGACCGCGTGCTGCCGCGAGTGTGGCCGGGCCGCGGACTGGGCGTCAGCGACACCGACACCGCCGGTTTCGCCGCCGCGGTCGCCGAGACGATGAAGGCCCCGAACTACTGGATCGCCAGCCACGCCGCCGCGCGCGCCTGGCAAGACCAGCCGTGGTCCCCCGCCCGCCGCGACCAGGACGACGGTTTCGTCTACTTCGCCGGACCGTGCGGGGACGCCGGTGCCGCGGTGGGCTACCGACCGGCTTATCACCTGCCGCTCGCTTTGCGCGACCTGCGCGGGCTGCGGATCAGGCTGGCGGCTTACCTGCGCGGGGCTCGGGTGCTGAGTTGAGCGGGTAGGTGCGACCAGCCGCACCGCCTCGCGGCTGACCCCGTACCGCTCGATCAGCTCCGTTTCCGAGCCGAGCACCGATCCGACGCGCCGGCCGCCGGTTGCCGCGCGAGTCAATACCACGGCGGATTTCCCGCGAACCGCGATTGCTTCCGTCTCGTTCAGCGGAGATACGGCGCCAGCATCGCCCCGGCCAGCCGGCGCGCGGTCGCCGCCGCGTGCGCGGGACCGCCCTCGACCAGGCCGAGCAGCGGGTCCAGCCCCTCGACGTGCGGCGCCAGCGCCAGATGCGGCAAGACCAGCAGCAGCAACGACAACACGATCTCGACATCGGTGTCCGCGCGCAGCTGCCCCGCCGCCACCGCGCGTTCGACCAGCGGCCGCAGCACCGCCAGATAGTGGCTGTTGACCGCCTCGCGGACCGGCGTGCGAGCGACCGGATCGGGTTCGAGGTTGGCCGCCGCGGTCATCGCGCGTTCGAGCGGATGGTCGTAGAAATACCGCACCCACGCGTCGAGCAGCAGGTTGAGCGAGCCGGCGAAGTCCTTGTCCCACGGGAGCTTCTCGATCTCGGCCTCCATGGCCGCGCGGATCCGCACGCTCGCCAGTTCGGCGAGGTGGACGTACATGTCGGCCTTGTCGGCGAAGTACTGGAAAAGGCTGCCCTTCGACACGCCGGCCTCGCGGCAGATCGTGTTGAGGCTGCCGCCGCTGAAGCCGCGCGCCGCGAACTCCGCCTCCGCCGCCGCCAGCACGGCCGCCCGCCGCTTCTCCGGCAGCCGCTCCCACGTTCCCGTCGGCACCGCCGACCTCCTCTTCTTGACTCTCCCCGCACTCCGATCGTACTCTATGACCAGTGGTCATATGACCACTGGTCACAAGAAGGAGAGCGCATGTCCGCGCACAGCTTCCGGGTCTGCGTCGTCGGCGCGGGCTCGTCCGGGATCGCCGCCGTCAAGGTGCTCGCCGAGCGGGGCATCGCGGTGGACTGCTACGAGCTGTCCGACCGGGTCGGCGGGAACTGGGTGTGGGGCAACCGCAACGGGGTCTCCGCCGCTTACCGGTCCCTGCACATCAACACCTCGCGGCAGCGGATGGAGTTCAGCGACTTCCCGATGCCGCGGAATCTGCCCGACTTCGCCCGGCACGACCAGATCGCCGACTACTTCGCGGCGTACCTGAAGCATTTCGGCTTCGGCGACCGCATCCGGTTCGGCACCGGGGTCACGCATATCGAGCCGAAACCGGACGGCAGCTTCGCGGTGACACTGTCCACAGGGGACACCGAACGGTACGACGCGGTGCTCGTCGCGAACGGCCACCATTGGGATCCGCGGTGGCCGGAACCGATGTTCCCCGGCGCCGAAGGATTCCGCGGCGAGGTGATGCATTCGCATTCCTATACCGAGGAAAACCAGTTGGCCGGACGGCGCGTCGTGGTGGTCGGCATGGGAAATTCCGCGATGGACATCGCGGTGGACGCCTCGTATCACGCCGCGGAGACGTATCTGTCCGCACGGCGCGGCGTGCACGTGATCCCGAAATATGTCTGGGGCAAGCCGTATGACCAGATCGCCGGCAAGGAATGGCTGCCGTCCGCGCTGCGCTGGCCGGTCGCGCGCCGGTTGATGGCCGCCGCGACCGGGCCGATGACGCGGTACGGGCTGCCGGAGCCGGATCACAAGTTCGCGCAGGCGCATCCGACGATGTCCAGCCGCATCCTCGACCGGCTCGCCCACGGCGCGATCACGCCGGCGCCGAACATCGAGCGGTTCGACGGCGACGACGTCGTGTTCACCGACGGCCGCCGGGCCGCTGCCGACCTGGTGGTGTTCTGCACCGGGTACAAGATCAGCTTCCCGTTCTTCGACCGGGGTTTCCTCGATCCTTCCGGCGACAACGAGATCCGCTTGTACCGGCGGCTTTTCCATCCGACCGTGCCCGGATTGTATTTCGTCGGACTGGTGCAACCGCTCGGCGCGATCATGCCGATCGCGGAACGGCAGGCGTTGCTGATCGCCGATCACCTGCAAGGCCGCTACCACCTGCCCGGCGCGGCCGAAATGGAGCGCGAAATCGACACGCACCGGCGGCGGATCTCGCGGCGGTACGTCGCGTCCAAACGACACACCATCCAAGTCGACTACGACGACTACATGCGCGACCTTCGGCTCGAACGGCATCGCGGGGCGCGTCGCCCGGCGGGTCGCACCCCCGCTGACCGCCCGGTGGCCAGCGCCCGAAAGGAGCTCCCCGCGTGAACGTGTCATTTCCGGTCGACGGCAGCCAATGCGCAGCGACACTTTACTTGCCAGCGAACGAAAACCCGCCCGTCATTGTGATGGCCCACGGGCTCGGCGCGGTCCGCGAAATGGGGCTCGCCGCGTACGCCGAACGCTTCACCGCTGCCGGTTATGCGTGCCTGGTGTTCGACTACCGGCATTTCGGCGACAGCGAAGGCACTCCGCGCCACCTGCTGTCCTCGCGAAAGCAACTCGCCGATTGGACCGCCGCGATCGCCTACGCTCGAACGCTCCCCCAGGTCGACGGCAACCAGGTCATTGCCTGGGGCACGTCCTTCGGCGGCGGGCACGTCCTCAGCACTGCCGCGAACCGTCCGGCCGGGCTCGTCGCCGCGATCGCGCAATGCCCGTTCACCGACGGGATCGCCTCCGCGCTGGCCATGCACCCGGCCAGTTCGGCGAAGGCCGCGGTCGCCGCCGCTCGGGACATCGTCGGGCATTGGCTCGGACGGCCGCCGCACCTGATCGCCACCGCCGGTCCCCAGCGAGGCACCGCGCTGATGACTGCGCCGGACGCCGAACCGGGGTATCTTGCGCTCGTGCCGCCGGGCAGCGATTTCCGCAACGAGGTCGCGGCTCGGGTGGTGTTCGACATCCTGCGATACCGGCCGGGTCGCGGAGTTGGACGGATCGAGGTGCCTACGTTGTTCGCGGTGTGCGAGAAGGATTCCGTCGCTCCTTCGGGGCCGACGCTGCGGTACGCCGCCCGTGCGCCGCGCGGCGAAATCCGCACCTATCCGGACGGGCATTTCGCCATCTACCAAGGAGATCCGTTCGAACGCGTGGTCGCCGATCAAATCGACTTCCTCCGCCGGCACGTTCCGGTGACGGCATGACCGGGCGGATCGTGGTGTTCGGAGCGACCGGCTACACCGGTGGCCTGGTCCTGGAATCACTGGCACGACGCGGTGTACGACCAGCTCTCGCCGGACGCAACCGTGCCGCGCTGGAGGCTCTGGCCGCGGAGAACGACGACCTGGAGACCGCGGTCGCGGACGTCAATGATCCTGTGAGTCTTCGGGCGCTGGCCGGACCAGGGGACGTTCTGATCGCCACAGTCGGCCCGTTCGACCGGATCGGCCACGCCGCCGCGCAGGCCGCCGCCGACACCGGGGCGCACTATCTCGATTCCACTGGCGAGGTCGGTTTCGTTCGCAATGTCCATTCTCGACACCATGAGCGAGCGGTCGAGACTGGCGCGGCGATGGTCCCGGCCTTCGGCTACGACTACGTTCCGGGAATCCTGGCCGGTGCGCTGGCGGCGCAGGAGGCGGGCGACGGCGTACGCACGCTGGAGATCGGGTATTTCGCGACCGGGCCGCTTTATCGCGGGTTGAGCCAAGGCACCCGCACGACCATGCGGGACGGGTTGAGCTTGCCTTCGCTGCGGTGGCGGGGGCGGCGACTGGTCGAAGAACGGACCGGCAGCCGGGTGCGCGCGTTTCCCGTTCGCGAGCGGTCGCGATCGGCGTTTCTGTTCTCCGGCACCGAAGTGCTGTTCCTGCCGGGGAACTTTCCGTCGCTCGACGAGGTCACTGTCTACAATGGATGGTTCCCGGCACTGAGCCGGGCGATGCCCGCGGTTTCCGCGCTGACCGCGGTCGCCGGGCCAGTGGTGCGGGCGGCGAGCGGGCTGATGAAGGGTCCGTCCGGAGGGCCGGACGCGGCCGCGCGAGCGAAAACCGGCGCGCGGGTCGTGGCGGTCGCCGATTCCCGGGTCGAGGTACGGCTTGAGGGGCCCAACGCGTACACGCTCACCGGGGAACTGCTTGCCTGGGCCGCGATTCGGCTGAGCGCCGACGGGCCGGTGAAGCCGGGAGTGGTGGGGCCGGTGGACGCGTTCGGGCTGGAGCCGCTCCGGGACGGGTGCGCGGAACTCGGGCTGGTGCGGCAGGAATCGTGAGGGACCACGCCACGCCGCCCGATTCGCTCGCCACGGCAAGGAGGTCGGCCGCCGCGAACTCCGGGCAGACGCCGGGCTGGTCGATCCCGCGGGAACCGCATGACCTCGCCGAGTTCGGAGAGGTGTCTTCACTGGGACAGGAGTCGTGAGGGAACCCGCACGGACACCCACCGGCCGCCCGCGAAAGCCGTGAAGGGCTCCTTGCGGGAATCTGATTCCCGCAAGGAGCCCTTCACGGACTACCCCACACCCCCGGTCTACTCCGAGCGCAGCGTGTCCAGCCTCGTCACCTGCCGCAGCAGCGGCAGCGTCAACGCCGTCACCAGCAGCACCGCACCGACCGCGGCGCCAGCCAGCCCGGCCAGGACCCCGCCGTCCACCATCATCGGCATTTTCGCCAGCCGCAGGATCGGTGCCGTCAAGCCGAGCCCGGCCCCGACCGCCAGCACCACCCCGACGACGACCGGAACCGCCGTCTGCCACAGCGATCCCCTGGCCAGCACGCCGATCGGCACGCCGGACGCGGACAGCGCCGCCAGCGGACGCCGTCGTTCGCTGATCTGCTCGATCGACAGCATCAGCAGGCTCATCGCGGCCACCGCCAGCACGAACAGCGACGCGGTCAGCAGCACCGCGCGGAAGCTCGCCAGCATCCGGTCGTCGCGGCCGGAGTAGTCGGACATGTAGTCCGTCTTGCTGACTTCGGCCTTCCACGCCAGCGGGCGCACGGCGGTCGCGACCCGGTCGATCAGCGCGTCGGCTCCGCCGGGGCCTTCGACCAGCAGTTGCAGGTAGCCCTCCGGCGCCTTGATCTCGCCGAGCGCGCTGGGCGTGACCAGCAGTTCGCTGGCCGACGCCTTCGCGTCGTTGCTCGACGATACCGCCCGGATGCGGTCCGGAGCCGTCCACTTCGGACCGGGGACCTCGTTGCCCTTGCGGTAGCCGGTCATCTGCAACTCGCCCTTGGGGACGGGCTGGGACGACGAGCCCGCGACATAGAAGACGTCACCGTCCGCGCAGTCGCCGATGTTCGCCTGCGTCTTCAGCGCCACGCAGTCCCCGAGAGTCCCGAAGACATGCTGTTCACCGGACCTGAACTGGATGGATTCGGCGCTGTGCACGCCAGTCACCCCGGCCACCCCGGACAGCCGCTGCCGGACCTCGGCCTCGTGCGCGGCCGTCGTTTGCACCCGCACCGGCGCGGCCGCGACGCCGTCCGGCGCGTGGTACGACCTCGAGCTGCGGTTGGTCATCGACGTGAGCACGCCCTGGATCAGGATCGTCCCGGCCAGCACGACGACCAGCCCGGACACCACCCGGCTGGCGGTGCCGCTGTCGAGCTGCAGCCGGCGCACCGCGAGCTGCCACGACGGCGGGCCGCCCCGCAGCCGTTCCACGATCCGTTCCACCAGCCACGGCAGCAGCGCCGCGACGCCGACGAGCAGGAACACACTGCCCACGGCGAGGGCCATCGCCGCGGCCTGGTCCCCCGACCCCGGCGAGACGACGAGCGTCCCCAGCAGGAACACCACGCCGATCCCGGTGATCGTCCAGCGCCACCACATCCGCCGCCGCACCGGTTTGCCCTGGCGGACCACGCCGAGCGGTTCGACGATCGTCCGGCGCAGCCCGAACAGCGCCGAGCCGACCGCGAGCCCGGGCACCAGCAGCACGATCACCAGCAACGAAATCCACGACGGCGTGAAATCGTCGGCGAACACGCGGAGGCCGAACGGCAGCCAGTCCCCGATGAACGGACGCAGCGCGTAGAACAGCGCACCGCCCGCCACGAGCCCGATCACCGCGCCGACCAGCGATTCCGCCGCCGCGACCCGCTTGATCTGGCGGGCGTCCACCCCGATCAGCCGCAGCGCGGCGAGCCGCCGTTCGCGTTGCGCCGCGCCCATCCGCGACGCAGTGGTCACGAAGATCAGCAACGGCAGCAGCAGCACCGCGGCGATCGGCGCGACGACCATCCACATTATCGCCGACAGAGCGAATCCCTCGGCGGGCTTGCCATAGGAGTAAACGCTGCTGGCGTTCTCGCCCTCGGCCTTGATTTCCGCGGCGGTCGACCCGTAGTACGCCGTCAGGTCGGCGGCGTCGCTCACGCCCGGCTCGGCGATCTGGCCGACCACGGTTCCCGGCAGCCGCGCCTTGATCGACGCGCCGTCGGCCGAGTTCAGCTTCTCCGCCAGCGCCGGCGACACGATCACCTCGCCCGGCGCGGGCAGCCGGGAAAGCCCCGGCGGCACCGGCGAATTCGGCCCGGTCGGCGCCACCGCGGTCAGCTGGAGGAAGTCCGCGCCGACCGACGGGTACCAGCGGTAGGTCGCCAGCGGCGCGATCCCCTCGCGCGGCGAGGTGTCCTGCTTGATCGCCGCCGCCCGGTCCGCCCGCGCGTTCACCAGGTGGCTCACCGAGGCGGCGGGCAGGAGCACGGCGACCGCGAGCGCGATCCCGAACGCGGTCATCGCGAGCCGCAGGAGTGCCGATCCGGACATCCGGCCGCCCCCGACGGCCAGCCGGAGTCCCAGCAGCAGATCCCGCGTCATGCGACCAGCTCCCGGTCGACCGTGCGCCCGTCCCGCACCACGATCTCGCGGTCGGAGTACGCCGCGACCCGCGGTTCGTGGGTCACCAGCACCACCGCGGCGTGCGTTTCCCGCGCCGCCTGGGTGAGCATCTGCATGACCTTCTCGCCGTTGAGCGAGTCGAGCGCGCCGGTCGGCTCGTCGGCGAAGACGACCTTCGGCCCGGTCACCAGCGCCCGCGCCACCGCGACCCGCTGCGCCTGCCCGCCGGAGACGTCGCCCGGTCGGCGCTTCGCCAGGTTGTCGACCTCGAGCCGGGCGAGCCATTCGGTCGCCTTGGCCTCGGCGGGCCCGCGCTTCGCCCCGGTCAGCCGCAGCGGCAGCGCGACGTTCTCCAGGCAGGTCAGCTCCGGAACGAGCTGGCCGAACTGGAACACGAAGCCGAACTCGGTGCGCCGCAACGCACTCCGGCCCTTGTCGTCCATCGCGACCAGGTCCTGGCCGCCGTAGGTGATGGCCCCCGAGTCCGGCCGGACGATCCCGGCGAGACAGTGCAGCAACGTCGATTTGCCCGAACCCGACGAGCCCATGATCGCGAGCACTTCCCCCGCCGAGACGGCCAGCGCCGCCCCGTCGAGCGCCCGCGTCTGGCCGAACGATTTGTGCAGCCCGTTGCCCGCGAGCAACGGAGTTCCCGGCCTGGTCATCAGCGCACCGCCTTCTCGAGTTCGCCGAGCCGGGCCGCGGTGAGCTCGAGCCACCGCAGGTCCGCCTCGAGGTGGAAGAGCGCGTGGTCGCAGATCAGCTGATCGGCGAGGTCGCCCTCGTACTTCCGCTTCGTGAGCGAGCGCATCACCTTGAGGTGCTCGCTGCGCTGGACGTCGAGCACGTCGGTGGCGTCGCGGCCGGACAGCAGCGCGAGGACCACCTTCGTGTACAGCGTGTTCTGCAGGTACGGCTCCGGGTTCTCCGGAGTGCCCAGCCACGTCTCGACGTCGGTGACCCCGGCGTCGGTGATCGTGTAGCGCTTCCGCTCCGGCCCATCGCCGCTCTCGACCCCCGCGACCTCGACCATGCCGTTGCGCAGCAGGCGCGACAGCGTCGAGTAGACCTGGCCGTACGCGAGCGGCCGGTCGTGCCCGAACTGCTCGTCGTACGCCCGTTTCAGGTCGTACCCGTGTCTCGGACCCGACTCGAGCAACCCGAGCAAGGTATGTGAAACCGACATTCCCCTGTTCCTCCCTTGACCCCGGAATCCCGGGGGTGAAGATCACTATACAGCAGAGGTATACGCGCCGTGTATACCTCTGCAGAATAGTGCATTAGCGCAGGTCAGGAAGTTTTATCGGCGCGCCGGCGGGGAGCGGCTACTTCCGCTCGCCGAGGTCTGCCCGGAGGCGCGTCAGGAGGTCCGCAGCCGTCTTCGCGCGGTCCGGCTCCCGGCTCGCGATGGTGCGCGCGAGGGTGTCGGTCACGAACCGGACACGAAAAGTTACTTGCTTACACCCGATGGGACTACTTCGAGGTTTCACGTCCCGCGCGGTGAGGTATCGCCCCAGGCGTCGCTATCCGGGATAGGAGGAACCATGCACGCACAGCGCGGAGATTGGCTGGTCGTGAAGGGAATCCACGTGGACGTGCCGGAGCACCGGGGCCGGATCACGGCCGTGGGCTCGCCGGAGGGAGACCCGCCGTTCACCGTCCGGTGGGAGGGCGCGGACCACGAGTCGACGGTGTTCCCCGGACCGGACGCGATCGTGGTGACCGACGCCGAGATGACCGCCCAGAACGCACACGACCGCGAGCGGGCCGAGGGGCTGGGGGCGTTGCAGCAAACGCAAGCAGCAGTCCGTGAGGGGAACCCTCACAGACTCTGATTCCCTCAGGGTTCCCCTCACAACCCGCCCCCGCCCCCGCAGCCGCGAACCCAACGCGCCAGCCATCCAAGCCCCACGCACCCACTTGCCCAACCGCACCCCCAACCTCACTGGCCACTCCACCCAAGGCCGCGCTCCCCAAGGCAACCCGCGAACCCAACTGCCCATGCCGCGCCCACCCAAAGCAACCCGCGAGCCCAGCTGGCCATGCCGCCCCACCGAAAGCAACCCGCGAACCCAACTGCCCATGCCGCGCCCACCCAAAGCAACCCGCGAACCCCACTAGCCACCCCACCAAAGCCGCGCTCCCACCCACCAAACCGCCACCCACGCACCCAACTCACCACGCACCCACACCACCCCCGCACCCCGATACGAAGCCAAAAACACGGCGCGGAGGGGGTTTTTGCGGGGGCCTTTCCGCCTTGACAAAAAACTCCGCGCCGGAGTTG
>NZ_JBVKDQ010000052.1:0-19487 GCF_055633755.1 Amycolatopsis sp. NPDC114484
TCATCGCTGAGGATCAGCTCGACCTTGGACCGTCCACGACCCGCCATCACCGCATCCTACAATTAGATAGCGGACTTCAGGCGCAGGACACTAGCGCGTTGTAATCGCTGATCTCCCTCTCTGTATCAGTCTCCCAGGGTGAGATCCGGTCGATGAAGTTCAGATGAGGCGGGGCGGGCGGCATCTGCTCCAAGGAAGATCTCATCGCGTCGAACCCGTGCGCGACGTCGGTCAAATTGGATCCGTTGGCACCGTAGATCGCCGCGGACACAGCCGTTGCCTCGGAGAACTGACGGATCCGAGCCTTCGCCGCATCCGCACCCCGGCCGGTCCAGGCAGACTCCAGCCCGGCATTCAACCGGGAAAGTAAATCGCTGGCCTCGTTGTGCTGGCTGGACAGGAAGTTCGCCTGTTCAGCTCCGCCGTGCCAACTGGCCGTTCCCGGTCCTGTCAGGACTTTCTGGACCAGCTCCGGCGCGGGGAGTGCTTCCGGGCCCGCGTCCCCATTCCAGAGCGTCGAGGCGAACTTGCCGAGGTCGTCGACGCGTCCGCCGATCCACTGGCCGGCCTCCTCGATCATCTCGAAAAGGCCCATTACGAACCTGCCCGTTGGCGCAGGTTCGTAGCAACGATTTCGGCGGCTTGCGCGGCGACCCCGCAGGGATCGGCCTTTCCGGTTTTGCTTTCGCCGAGGGTGATCGTTACATCGACAGACAAGTCGTCTGAAGTTCCGAAGCTGACCTGGCACGTACTGTTGAGCCCGATGCCCTCGAAATCGGAGAAGGCGACCGCTGGAAGTCCTTGAATCGGAGGGAGCGGTTGCCAAAACTTCGCTTTCGGCTGACTGTTCTGGTAGACAGCGCTGAGCCCCTGATGATCCTCGGTGACGTACCCCACGCGTACGGCGGCACCGGAATCGATGTTGCTCCAATCGCAAGTCGGGCCGAGGTCTGTCAAATGGCGCGGTTTGCCGGCAGGCGTGGTGGTTATGATGCGACCCACTTGGGGCTCGGTCAGAGCAGTTCGGCAGGGATCTTCGGACAGGACCGATGCGGGCAACGGGTGCTCGACTTTGGGCGCTCCGCTGTGCGGCAATGGGCGGGAGGCCGGTGGTGCGGGATGGGCTGCGCCAGTGGGGGCCGACACTGGATCGTGGGAGCAAGCTGTGGTGAGGATGGCGAACCCGATCGCAGTGATCGTGGCTAGGGCGTGACGGCGGGTCATCCGGCGAGCCCTGTCGCGTTCTTGTCTGATGCGGCGTCTTTCACGGAATCAGCAGCTGATTCTTCGGAATTCTCAGTGATTCCGAGCGCTTCTTCCAGTTTCAGTACCAGTTCGTTGGCGTAAGCATGCAGGCGCTGCGCGTTCGCAATGCCAGCTCCGAACGCCCCGGTCGCAGGCCCGTTGCCGAGCAGTTTCGCCTGGTAGGCATTGCTCGCCACATCGTCTGCGGGAGCAACGAGCCGAAGCAGGGACAGCGAAGTTGTACGCATGTCGCTGAACTGTTCGCGAGCCTGTTTGGCCAGGTTGAGCATGCTCCGGGCGTCGTCGCGGCTCATGGTGAAGCCGGGGCCGGGCGGGGCCGCTCCGGTGTCGGTGATGGTGAAGGTGAAGTCCGGCAACCAGTTCTTACCTGCGTCAGCGGCAGGCTGGTCCATGTCCTCGCCCTCCCCAAGACACGGCGGACATTTCGCGCAACGGTCGGTTCGGTGCCTCGCGGCGCTATTCACCGTAACCGATGGGGCACGATAAGTCGTGGGGGTTGAACGGACTCTCAGGAAATCGGCAACTGATTCGCGAAATTGGGAGAATGTGACTGCGAGAAGGCGAGGCAGCTGCGGAAATCTTTGTGCGAAAAAACGGCGATACGGCTTGCTGGGCGCAGGGCGGTTCACTCTACTCCTTCTTGATCGGCCGCCCAACCTAAGTGCAGGGTCTGCCCGCCGCGCAATTTTTCGGCATGGTGGTAAACAAAGACCGCCGTTCCGGGGTTAACCGGAACGGCGGTCTGGGTGAACTCGGATGGGGGTCAGACGCCGATGGGGTGCCAGACGGTTTTCGCTTCCAGGTACCGCCGGAGGCGGGACAGGTCCGGCTCGGCCGTCCAGTCCGGTTCGGAGTCGGGGACGGACAGGACTCGCTTGACGGTCCCGGCGGCTTCCTGGGCCAGGGTGACGCGATCGGCGGGGGTGGCGCCGGTCGGGTCGAGGGCGTTGACGTCGCCGTGGGAGGCCAGCCACGGGCCCAGTTCCGCGGCGTGGCCGGTGAGGATGTTGGCGACGCCGCCGGGGACGTCGGAGGTGGCCAGGACCTCGGACAGCGTGATGGCGGGCAGCGGGCGGTCCGCGCTGGAGACCAGGACCGCGGTCGAGCCGGTGGCCAGGACGGGCGCCAGGACCGTCACCAGGCCCAGCAGGGACGACTCTTGCGGGGCCAGTACGCCGACTACCCCGGTGGGTTCCGGCGTGGTGAAGGAGAAGTACGGGCCGGCTACCGGGTTGGCGGCGCCGAGGACCGAAGCGATCTTGTCGGTCCAGCCCGCGTACCACACCCAGCGGTCGATGGCGGCATCCACAATGGACTCGGCCTTTTTCGCGGGGACGCCTTCGCAGGCGGCTACCTCGGCGGCGAACTGGGCGCGGCGGCCTTCCAGCACCTCGGCGACACGGTAGAGCACCTGGCCGCGGTTGTATGCAGTTGCCGACGACCAACCGGGGAACGCCTTGCGGGCGGCGGACACCGCGTCGCGCAGATCCTTGCGCGACGCGTGGGCCGCGTTGGCCAGGAAGGAGCCCTTGGCATCGGTGACGGGGTAGACCCGGCCCGATTCCGAGCGCGGGAATTTTCCGCCGAGATAGAGTTTGTAGGTTTTCGCCACCGAAATTCGGTCAGACATTGAGGTAGGCCTCCAAACCGGTGCGCCCGCCTTCGCGGCCGAAACCGGACTCCTGGTAGCCGCCGAACGGGGCGGCGGGGTCGAAGCGATTGAACGTATTGGCCCAGACGACGCCTGCCCGGAGCTGGTTCGCCATCCACAGAATGCGCGAACCCTTCTCGGTCCAGATGCCCGCAGACAGCCCGTACGGCGTGTTGTTCGCCTTCGCCACGGCCTCTTCGGGAGTGCGGAAGGTGAGGACCGACAGCACGGGGCCGAAGATCTCCTCCCGGGCGATCCGCATCGACTGGTGGACTTCGGAGAACACCGTTGGCGCGAAGAAGAAACCGCGGTCGGGCACCGGGCACGGGCTGGTCCAGCGTTGCGCGCCTTCCGCGTCGCCGGATTCGACCAGGCCGCGGATCTTCGCGAGTTGCTCGGCCGAGTTGATGGCGCCGATGTCGGTGTTCTTGTCCAGCGGGTCGCCGAGGCGCAGCGTGGAAACTCGGTAGCGGAGTTTCTCCAGCACCTCTTCGGCTGCCGACTCCTGCACCAGCAGTCGCGAGCCCGCGCAGCAGACGTGGCCCTGGTTGAAGAAGATCCCGTTGACGATCCCCTCCACCGCCTGGTCCAGCGGGGCGTCGTCGAACACCACGTTCGCCGCCTTGCCGCCGAGTTCCAGGGTCAGCTTCTTGCGGGTGCCCGCGACGGTGCGCTGGATCAGCTTGCCGACCTCGGTGGAGCCGGTGAACGCGATCTTGTCGACGTCCGGATGCTCCACAATGGACGCTCCGATGTCGCCCGCGCCGGGCAGGATGTTCACCACGCCCGGCGGCAGCTCCGCCTGCTGGCAGATCTCGGCGAACACCAGCGCGGTCAGCGGTGTGGTCTCGGCGGGCTTGAGCACCACGGTGTTGCCGGTGGCCAGCGCCGGCGCGATCTTCCACGCCAGCATCAGCAGCGGGAAGTTCCACGGGATCACCTGGCCCGCGACGCCGAGCGGTTTCGGGTCCGGGCCGTAGCCCGCGTAATCGAGCTTGTCCGCCCATCCCGCGTGGTAGAAGAAATGCGCGGCCGCGGTGGGCACGTCGGAATCGCGCGACTCCTTGATCGGCTTCCCGTTGTCCAGCGTCTCCAGCACCGCCAGCTCGCGCGAGCGTTCCTGGATCAGCCGCGCGATGCGGAACAGGTACTTCGCCCGTTCCGCGCCCGGCATTTTCGACCAGACCGACGTGTACGCCTTGCGCGCGGCCTTCACCGCGGTGTCCACATCGGACGCCGACGCGGTGCCGACCTCGGCGAGGATCTCCTCGGTGGCCGGGTTGACCGTCTTGAGCGGATCGCCGGAGCCGTCGACGAACTCGCCGTTGATGAACGGCTTGTAATGCTCTTTCAGATTCGCCAGAGCGCGCGATTCCGGAGCGGGCGCGTATTCGAAGATGCCCATGTCAGTCCACCGTCACGTAGTCAGGGCCGCTGTAGTGGCCGTCCACCTGGGTGCGCCGCTGCAGCAGCAGGTCGTTGAGCAGGCTCGACGCGCCGAATCGGAACAGATCCGGCGTGAGCCACTGCTCGCCCGCGACCTCGTGCACGGCGACGAGGTACTTGATCGCGTCCTTCGTCGTCCGGATGCCGCCCGCGGGCTTGACGCCGCGCAGTTCGCCGGTGCGCTCGTGCCAGTCGTGCACCGCCTGCAGCATCACGTGCGTGACCGGCAGCGTCGCGGCGGGCGACACCTTCCCGGTGGACGTCTTGATGAAGTCACCGCCGGCCAGCAATGCCAGCCAGGACGCGCGGCGCACGTTGTCGTACGTCGCCAGCTCGCCCGTTTCGAGGATCACCTTCAGGTGCGCCGAGCCGCAGGCCTCTTTCACCGCGCGGATCTCGTTGAACACCTCCAGGTAGCGGCCTTCGAGGAAGGCGCCGCGGTCGATCACCATGTCGACCTCGTCCGCGCCTGCCTCGACGGCCATCCGGGTGTCGGCCAGCTTGACCTCGCGGCTCGTGCGGCCCGCCGGGAAGCCGGTCGCGACGCTCGCCACCCGAACCCCGCTGCCCGCGAGCGCTTCGACGGCCGTCTCCACCAGGTCCGGGTACACGCACACGGCCGCGACGCGGGGGCAATCCTGCCGCTCGGGGTCCGGCCGCATCGCCTTGGCGGCGAGGCCGCGGACCTTGCCGCGCGTGTCGGCTCCCTCGAGCGTGGTCAGATCGACCATCGACACCGCGGTGTCGATCGCCCACCGCTTGGCTTCCTTCTTGATGCTCCGGGTCGCGAGCCCCGCCGCGCGCTGCTCGACGCCGACCTGGTCGACACCGGGCAGGCCGTGCAGGAACCGCCGCAGGCTCGCTTCGTCGCGAGTGACGTCCGTCAGCGGCGACGGGGTGTCCGGTGCCGCTGCCGGGCTGGTGGTAGCTGTCATACCGCTGAGTGTAGGTGCGCGACAGCAGGCGCCGGAGCGCTCACCGGAATCTGTGGACAGCTGGTCACAGGCTCGCGGTTGTCCACAGCCGCGGGCCGGGGACGGCGGTTTTTGTCGGTGCCGTGTGCAGTCGGGTTCAGGACTCGATCTGCGGCGCGTGCACGTCCTTGGCCGGCTTGCGGTAGACCACGACGCCGCCCCAGAAGCCGAGGCCGTTGATCGTCACGGTCGGGGCGGTCGGCGGCGCGGGCGGCGCGCCGGACTTGTCCTCCAGCAGGAACGCGCCCATGAAGCCGATGCCGGTGACGTTCACGTTGATGTCGTCCGGGACGGTGATCTCGATCCCGCCCATGATCGCGACGGCGGTGATCGTGCAGGACTTCTCCGCGAACCGGGCGCTGCGCAGATCGATCTCGGCACCGCCCCAGAACGCGAAAGTCGTGTGCTGCTGCGGCAGAACCCAGCTGCCCTTGCGCACCGCGCCGGACATCACGCCGATCGACACAGCGGAACCCGGATGCCCGCCGACGCGGTTGTCCGGCAACCCGAGCGCGCGCGAGGGAGCGGCCTGCAGCGAGGCCGAAGCGGTGGTGGCGACCGCGGCGCTGCCGGGCAGGTCGGCGGTCACCGGTTTCAGATCGGCGAACGTTTTCGCCTCGTAGACGCTGGAGAGCCGCTCTTCGAGTTCGTTGATCGTGATGCGGCCTTCGGACAGCGCCTGGTGCAGCACCTGCGCGACCTGCTCCCGATCGGCGTCCGACACGCGCATCTGGTCCGGGCCCGGGGTGGCTGGGTCTTCACTCACCTGGGGCAGCCTAGCCCTGTCGGGTCTGGCTCGGGTCCATCTAACGGTGGATAGGGGGATCATGGCGTGATGGATTCTGCGTTGGTGGGGACTCTCGTGCTTCCGGATGGGGTTCGGCTGCGGGCGCGTGGGCTGGGGAAGCCGAAGCCGGAGGGGCCGGAGCCGGAGTTCGGGCTGTATTTGGGGTCGCGGCGGATGCGGGGGAAGTACGACGGCTCGTTGAGGTGGGAGCGTCGGTGGATTCGGTGGCCGGACTTTTTGCTGCCTCGGGATTGGGAGGGGGCCCGGCGGGAGATTCTGGGGTTGCATGCTCGGGCGGTTGCCGGGGAGGCCGTGGAGGTGGCTTGTCTTGGCGGGGTGGGGCGGACTGGGACTGTGTTGGCTTGTTTGGTGACTGTGGGCGGGGTGGGGCCGGGGGAGGCGGTGGAGTGGGTTCGGGCGGAGCATCATCCGCGGGCGGTGGAGACGCCTTGGCAGCGGCGGTGGGTTCGGTGGTTCGCTGAGTCTCGGTAGGGGGGGCGGGCTCGTCGCCTGGCGGCGACATTGCGCTCGATCCGGCGTGGGGCACCCCGAAGCTTGATTGTGATGACGGTCTTGGGTTGCGGGGGAAGGAGGAAAAGCTGCCTCGAAAACCACCCCAAGACCGCATTTTGGCTTCGTATCGGGGTGCGGGGGTGGTGTGGGTGCCTCGCTGGGTTGGGCGCGCGGGCTGCGGTTCGAGGTGGGGGGTCGTGAGGGGAACCCTGAAGGAATCAGGGGCTGTGAGGGTGGCCCTCACGGAAGTAACCGGGCCCACGAAAGGTCTGGGGAACGAGTGGCGGTCCCGTACTAGGCAGCTAAGTTGTCCGGCATGGATGTGCATGTCGTCGACCACCCGCTGGCCAAGGCTCGTCTCTCGACCATGCGGGACGCTCGGACGGACAGTGCCGCGTTCCGGGCCGCGCTGCATGAGTTGACTGTCATGCTTGTTTATGAAGCCACGCGGGACGCGCCGGTGCGTACCGAGCGCATCCATACTCCGGTCGCGCGGACGGACGCCTATCGGCTGGCCAGTCCGCCGTTGCTGGTGCCGGTCTTGCGGGCCGGGCTTGGCATGGCTGACCAGGCGCACAAGCTCATCCCGGACGCGCAGATGGGGTTCGTCGGGCTCGCTCGCGACGAGGAGACGCTCAAGCCGACTCCGTACCTCGAGTCGCTGCCCGAGTCGCTCGCGGACCGGCCGGTGCTGGTGCTTGATCCGATGCTCGCGACTGGTGGCTCGATGGAGTACACGATCCGGCTGCTCACCGATCGTGGTGCTACCGACGTCACCGCTATCTGTGCGCTCGCCGCGCCGGAGGGGCTGGCGCATCTCGAACAGACCGGGCTGCCGGTCCGGGTGGTCACGTCGAGCATCGACGAGCGGCTCAACGACTCCGGGTTCATCGTGCCGGGGCTCGGGGACGCGGGGGATCGGCAGTACGGCGCTAGGTAAGCCAGCCGGAAGCGTTGGCATGCAAGGCTTTCTCGTACGCGTCGGAAACGCTGAAGCCGTCCGGCAGGCGGCCGGACAGTTCCAGCGACACCAGGCCGTGCACGAAACCCCACAGGCTGACGGTGATCAGTTCCGGTGCGACGTCCTGGAACTGGCCGGACGACACGGCGGCGCGGACCACCCCGGTCAGCGGGGCGAGGGTGGACTGGGCGACCTCGTCGGCCTCGGCGTTGGGTTCGAAGCCGGGCACGGAGCGGCTGAACATGATCGCGTACAGGTGCGGGTCGGCCAGGGCGCTTTCGCGGTAGGCGATGCCTAGCCGCACGAGGTCGGTTACCGCGTCGCCGGACAGGGGGACCGTCGCCAGACGGGCGCCGAAGCGGCGGAAGCCTTCCACGTACAGTGCGTTCACCAGGTCCGGTTTGCTGCCGAACAGCGAGTACACCGCGGTGGTCGACGTGCCGGAGTCGGCGGCCAGTTTTCTCAAGGACAGCGCCTTGGGGCCGTCCGCGGAGATCAGTTCGCCTGCCCGGTCCAGGAGCTTCAGCCGGAGGGTTTCGTCGTGGGTACGGGGGCGAGGCATGTACCCAGCGTAACGCAACGACGTTATAAAACGCGACCGCGACCACCGATTTAAGATTTGACCTGGAGTGCACTCCAGGTCGTAGTGTCAAGCGCATGAGCTACTCGATAGCGGAAGCCGCACGACGTAGCGGCCTGTCGATCGACACCCTCAGGTACTACGAACGGATCAAGCTTCTCGAACCGCCCGCCCGCGATTCGGCGGGGCGGCGCGCCTACTCCGACGAGGACCTGAACTGGCTCGGCTTCCTCACGAAGCTGCGGCTCACCGGGATGCCGATCAAGAGCATGCGCGAGTACGCCTCGCTGCGCCGGCACGGGGTGGCCAGCGCGGGCCGGCGCAAGGCGATCCTCGTGGAGCAGCGGCAGTCGGTCGCCGACCGGATCGCCGAGCTGCAGGGTTGTCTCGACATTCTGGACTACAAGATCGCCAACTACGAGCAAATCGAGCGCAAGGCCTTCGGCGTCGCGCCCGAAATGGAGGGAATTTCCGCGTGATCGGTACGAGGAAGCTCGGCGCACTGGAGGTCGGCGCACAGGGGCTCGGCTGCATGGGGATGAGCTCGGCCTACGGCGTGCGCGACAACGACGGCGAGTCCGTCGCCACGGTGCACCGGGCGCTGGAACTGGGGGTGACCCTCCTCGACACGGCCAACGTGTACGGCGCGGGGGAGAACGAGAAGCTCGTCGGCAAGGCGATCGCCGACCGTCGCGACCAGGTGGTTCTCGCGACGAAGTTCGGCATCGTGCACACCGACGCCGGCATGACCGCGCGTGGTGACGCCGCGTATGTGAAGCAGTGCTGCGACGAATCGCTGCAGCGGCTCGGGATCGACCACATCGACCTCTACTACCAGCACCGCGTCGACCCGAACGTCCCGATCGAGGAGACCTGGGGCGCGCTCGCCGAACTGGTGCAGGCCGGGAAGATCCGTTACGCCGGGATCTCCGAGGCGGGTGCCGACACGATCCGCCGGGCGCACGCGGTGCATCCGGTCACCGCGCTGCAGAGCGAATGGTCGCTGTGGACTCGCGGGATCGAGGACGAAATTCTCGGTACTTGCCGGGAGCTCGGTATCGGAATCGTGCCGTTCTCGCCGCTGGGCCGCGGGTTCCTGACCGGTGCGGTCACGTCGGTGCAGGAGCTGCCCGAGGGCGACATGCGCCGTGGCCTGCCGCGGTTCGCCGAGGACAACCTCGCGCGGAACATGGCGATCGTCGAGGCGCTGCGCGCGCTGGCCGCGGACAAGGGCGTCACCGCGGGGCAGTTGGCGCTCGCCTGGGTGCAGGCCAAGGGGCCGGACGTCGTGCCGATCCCGGGCACGAAGCGGCGGAAGTACCTGGAAGAGAACGTCGGCGCGGCCGAGCTCGAACTGTCCGAAGAGGACATCGCGGCGATCGAGAAGGCCGCTCCGGCCGAGGCGATCGCGGGGGCGCGGTACCCGGAGGCGCTCGCGCGCGTCACGGGCAAGTAGCAGCGCAGCCGGTGCCCCGCTTCCGCCGCGGGGCGCCGGCGTCCCAGGGACTGGGTACGTTCTGAGGGATTTCTGAGATCTTCCGACCACTCTGAGCGCCGTCAGATCAAGGCGAAGCGGGAGGTCGGTTTCATGGCGGACGTGCTGGACTACCTGGTGGTCGGAGCCGGGCCGGCGGGATTGCAGCTCGCGCGGCAGCTGGGCGGGGCCGGGCGCAGCTACCTGGTCCTGGAACGCGGTTCCGTGCCCGCGGCGTTCTTCACGCGCTTTCCCCGGCACCGCACGCTCATCTCGGTCAACAAGAAGTACACCGGCTGGACCGACCCCGAGCTGAACCTCCGGGTCGACTGGAACTCGCTGCTCGACGACGGGCCGGATCCGCTGGTCTTCACCGACTACAGCGCCGAGATGTTCCCGCCCGCGGAGGCGTTGCTGAGCTACGCCGCCGATTACGCGGCGAAACACGACCTCAAAATTCGCTACGACACCGAGGTTACGCGAATTTCGCGGGCGGACGACGTCTTCGCGGTCACCGCCGCCGACGGGGAAAAGTTCAGTGCGCGGCGGCTGGTCATGGCAACCGGCGTGACCAAGCCGTATGTCCCGGATGTGCCGGGCATGGAACTGGTCGACCAGTACGCCGATTACGACACCGATCCGGAGCAGTTCATCAACCAGCGTGTTCTCGTGCTGGGCAAGGGAAACTCCGCGTTCGAGACGGCGGACAGCCTTAACGCGTTCGCCGCGGTGCTGCACGTGGCCGGTCCGCGACCGATCAAGCTCGCGTGGCGCACGCACTTCGTCGGACACCTCCGCGCGTTCAACGCCGGCGTGCTCGACATGTATCAACTCAAGCTGCAGCACGCGATTCTCGACGGTGACGTCCGTGAGATCACCAAGGACGACGACGGATACCACGTCAAATTCGCTTTCGCTCGCGCCAATGAACTCGTCAAGGAGATTCGCTACGACCGGGTCATCGCGGCGACCGGATTCCGGTTCGACGCCTCGATGTTCGACGAGGACTGCCGTCCGGAGATGGCGATCAACGACCGGTTCCCGGCACAGACGTCGTCGTGGGAATCGGTGAACGTGCCGGGACTCTACTTCGCCGGGACGATCACTCAGGCCCGCGATTTCAAGAAGGCCACCAGCGCGTTCATCCACGGCTACCGCTACGGCGTGCGTGCGCTTTCCAAGATTCTCGACGAGCGCTACCACGACACCGAATGGCCGAGCACGGTGGTGGCGGGCAAAACCAGCGAACTGGTCGACGCGGTCATCCAGCGGATCAACCGGACTTCCGCGCTGTACCAGCAGTTCGGCTTCCTCGCCGACGTCCTCGTGGTCGACGGCGACCAGGCCCGCTACTACGAGGAAGTCCCGGTCGATCGGTTCAAGGACACCGCGTTAGGGGAGAGCGCCAACGCGTTCGTGATCACCCTCGACTACGGGCCGGACCACGACAAGATCGATCCGTTCGACTTCACCGTCACGCGGGCGAGCCAGGACGTCGCGAACGATTCCGGCGAAGGGCATTACCTGCACCCGATCGTCCGGCATTACCAGGGCGGCGAATTGGTCGCGACCCATCACGTCACCGAGAACCTCGAAAACGAGTGGAACCGACCGGTGCACGTCGACGCGTTGACGGCCTTCTTCACCAAGCAGCTCTGACATGCGCACGATCGCGGAGCTGGAAGCCATCGCGCGGGAACGGATGGAACCAGCGCACTACGACTATTACGCCGGTGGGGCGGGCGAGGAAGCCACCTTGCTCGCCAACGAAGAAGAATTCCGCCGCCGGGTGCTCGTGCCACGAGTACTGCGCGGAGTCGGTAAACGCGATCTGTCGGTGGAAATCGCGGGATCGCCGTTGTCGATGCCGATCTTGGTGTGCCCGACGGCGTTCCACCGGCTGGCGCATTCGGACGGAGAACTCGCGACCGCGCAAGCCACTGCGGAGGCCGGCACCGTCTTCGTCTGCAGTATGGCCTCGACGACGGCAGTCGAGGACGTCGCCAAGGTCGCTGACGTGCTGTGGTTCCAACTGTATTCGCAATCAGACCGGGAGTTCACCGAAGCGGTCGTCAGCCGGGCGGTGAACGCGGGAGCGCGGGCGTTGGTGGTGACGGTCGATTCCGCGATTCACGGACGGCGGGAACGCGATCACCGCAACGGTTTCCTCGATCTCCCGCCCGGGCTGGCCGCGGAGAACCTGCGCGACGCCACCGGCCACGTGCGGGACATCGAGATGCCCGTCGACCTGACCTGGGACGATCTCAGCTGGCTGCGCGAAATCGCGAAAATTCCGATCTTGCTCAAGGGCGTGGTGCACCCGGAGGACGCCCGTCGGGCGGTGGCAGCTGGAATCGATGGGATTTTCGTGTCCAACCACGGCGGACGGCAACTCGACGGCGCGATTTCGAGTCTGGCCGCGCTGCCGGAAATAGTGTCCGTTGTAGACGGTCAGGTCCCGTTGATCCTCGACGGAGGCGCGCGAAGCGGCGCGGACGTCGTCAAGGCGCTCGCCCTCGGCGCGGACGCGGTCGGCGTGGGCAGGCCGGTGCTGTGGGGGCTCGCCGCGGCGGGGCAGGAAGGGGTCGCCGAAGTGCTGGAACGGTTGCGCGAGGAGACGGACACCGCGCTCGGGCTTTGCGGGGCACGGACTCCTGGGGAGCTGACCTCGGACCTGGTCCGATGAAACGTCTCGTGCTCGCCGGGGCGGCCGGGCTCGTCGCGACCCTGCCGAGGTGGCTGCCGGGCCGGGTCGTCGCGATGCGGAACCGGATCTTCGCGCTGGTCAACGGGGACGAGGGGTACCAGGTTCCGGTCGAGGACTTCCGCCGGGTGTACGCCGATCCGGCGGCCGACGGACGCAGCGAGGGCGCCGCGCTGTCCGACCTGTTCTGGTACTGGCTCGCGCCCGGACCACAGGTGCACCAGGAACATCTGGAGCCGGGCCCGCGCTACGACGAGGTCGCCAAAACGACCCGGAACATCCTGGTCAAGTCCAAAGCCGAATCGCAGGCGCTGACCGAGCGGGTCGCCGCGCGTGTGCTCGACCGGGTCGAAACCGGCCCGGGACGGCTGCTTCGGCTACGCGACGAGATGATGCCGGTCTGGGCCGAGCTGTACTACGAGCTGGTGTTCGGGGAGGAGTGCCCGCCGGAGGCTCGGGACCTGATCGTCGGGCACGCCGACGACGTCGTGTCCGCGCTGAAGTGCGTACGCCCGCGCAACATGCGCCGCCGGGCCCGGCTCACGGCGCACCTGCGCCGCCGGCTCGACGACGTGCCGCATCCGCTGCCGTCCCGGCTCACCCGCGAGGAGCAGGTGTTCTACCTGCAAGGGACGTTCTTCAACACCGCGGTCGTGCAGATGTCCGAGGCGATGGCGCACCTGCTGATGGTGCTCGCCGAACATCCGCGGGTGCAGCGCAGGCTCGCGGAAAACCCGGACGACGACGAGTATTTCGACCGCGTGCTGGACGAATGTCTGCGCACGTACCCGCTGTTCGGCATCGCGCATCGCATCACCACCGGCGACATCGAACTGGCCGACCGGACCATCGACGCGGGCACCGTGCTGCTGTTCAGCTACCCGGAGTTCCACCACGCCGGAGTGGACCGTCCGGAGGAATTCGACCCGGAGCGCGGGGCCGGTTGCCCCGCACACCAGCAGAGAAATTTCTTGCCGTTCGGCGTCGCGCAGAACCGGCCGTGCCCCGCGCGCGGCCTCGCCCCGGTGACGATGCGAGTGGTCACCAGGGAATTCCTGCGCCGGTTCGCGCTCGCCACGAGCGCCGCGCACACCCGCTCGATCCCCAATCGCGGACCGGTTTTCGCCACCCCTCGCGGATCGCGGCGAAATCCCCGGATCGCACTGGCCTACCTGGCGGTGCGCGATCGCTGGGAAGACGTGTGGCGCAGCCTCGCGCAGCTGGTCTTCGGCACCTACATGGTGCTTGACGCGCGCCGGCTTCGGTTGTGCACCAAACACTTCCAAGGAGGAACCCGATGAGTGCCGTAGAAGCCGCACCCGCGTTTTTCCTGGCGGCCGTGGTGATCCTGGTGTCCTGCCGGGCGGTGAACGCGCTCGCCGTGCGGCTCGGGCAGCCGCCGGTGGTGGGCGAGATGGTCACCGGCGTGCTGCTGGGCCCGTCGCTGCTCGGGCTCCTGCTGCCGGTCGTGCAGGAATGGCTGTTCCCGGACTCGGTGCGCACGCTGCTCTACCTCGGCGGCCAGATCGGGCTCGTCATCTACATGTTCGGCGCGGGCTACGAATTTCGGCTGAGCGCCCTGAAGGAAGGGAGGAAAACCGTCGCGGCGGTCTCCGCCGCGGGCACAGTCGTGCCGCTCGCGCTCGGCGTGGGGGTGAGCGTGCTCGGCGCGAACTGGGCCGGAATCCTGAAACCCGGGGTGTCGCCGGTGGTTTCGGCGGCGTTCGTCGCCGTGGCGCTCGCGATCACGGCGTTCCCGATGATGGCCCGGATCATCACCGAACGCGGCTTGGGCAACACCCGATTCGGCTCGCTCGCGCTGGCCTGCGGTGCCCTCGACGACGTGCTCGCCTGGATCCTGCTGGCCGTCGTGCTCGGCATGCACGCCGGCACGGCCGGTCCGATCGCGCTGGCCATCGGCGGCGGAGTGCTGTTCGTCCTGCTGGTGTGGCTGGTCGTCCGCCGGATCGTGGCCCGGGTGATGGACAACCCGCGCGTGCCGGTGGATCAGCGGATGCTCGTCACCGCCATGTTCCTGTTCGGTGCCGCGTGGTTCACCGACGTCATCGGCCTGTACGCGGTTTTCGGCGCGTTCATGCTCGGGCTGGTGTTCCCTCGCGGCGAAGCGTCCGACGCGGTGCTCGCGCGGATCATGCCGGTCGGCCGCGTCGTGTTCCTGCCGCTGTTTTTCACCTATTCCGGCCTCAACACGCGATTCGCGCTGCTCGCCGACCCGAAGCTGCTGCTGTTCGCGCTGGTCTGCATCGCGGTCGCGGTGGTCGGCAAACTCGGTGCCTCGTGGGGCGCGGCGAGGATGACCGGTGAACCGCAACCGATCGCGTTGCGGATCGGAGTGCTGGTGAACGCGCGCGGACTGATGCAATTGGTGGCATTGAACGTTGGGCTGTCCGCCGGAATCGTTTCGCCCGCTCTGTTCACCGTGCTGGTGCTCGTCGCGCTCGTCACCACGATCATGACCTCGCCGCTGCTCGGCTGGCTGGACAAACGCGACGCCCGCCGGTACTCCGACGGCGAAATGCCCGAATTTCTCCTGACCGGGCGAAGCTGAGCGATTGCCTACGAAAGTCGAGGGTCGGATGGCCGGATCACTGCGAGTATGGACCTGTGCACGATGAGGCAGAGACCCCGGCGGCTTCCCGGGTGCTCCTGGTCGAGGACGATCGCGATCTCGCCGGGATGCTCGTCGAATTGCTCGCCGGAGAAGGTTACGAAACCGAAGTGGCCCACGACGGCCAGCGCGGCCTGCACCTCGGGCTCACCGGAAGGCACGCGGTGGTGATTCTCGACCGGCGGCTGCCGGTGGTCGACGGCCTCTCGGTGCTGGCGCAGCTGCGCCGCCGGGCGGTGCCCGCGCGGGTGCTGGTGCTCTCCGCGCTGGGCGAGCTGGCCGACCGGGTGTACGGTCTCGACACCGGGGCGGACGACTATCTGGTGAAACCGTTCGAGACCGACGAGCTGCTCGCCCGGGTGCGTGCGTTGTGCCGCCGCGACGAGGAGCACGCCGAGTCCCTCCCGCTCGGCGCGGCGGCGCTGGACCTGCAACGGCACGAGGTCGTACTGCCGCGCGGCGAGCGGGTGACCCTGTCCGGACGCGAGTTCGAGCTGTTGCGCACGCTCGCCCAACGGCCCAAAGCGATCCACCCGCGGGCGTCCCTTCGCGCGGGAGTGTTCACCGAATCCGCTGCGGAGTCCATTGTGGACACCTATGTGTACTACCTGCGGCGAAAGCTGGGACGAGGCGTGGTGAAGACGGTGCACGGCCTTGGCTACCAGATCGGGGCGGTGTGACCACCGTCGTCGCCCCGGAGGCGCGGGCGCTGCGGCGCGCGCGGCGGACCATCGCGGGCCAGATCGCCGTGGTGATCACGATGGTCGTGCTCGCCGCGGGCGTGATCGCGTACTGGGTGCTCCTGCGCGGACAGTCCGCGGAGACCGAGCGGCAGCTGGAATTCGCTTTGGGGCACGGGCTTTCCGCGACCCCGCCCGGCTGCACCTACCTGGTGACGCCCGAGGGGCACGCGCCTGCCGGGCGGCTCCCGTTCACGCTCCCGCCGGTGCCGCAAGTGCCGCGCGACGGTGACGTGGTGACCGAAGAACGCGTGCTCGACGGCGCGACGTACACCATCCGCACGGTGAACCGCGGCGGGGAAATCTGGCAGGCGTACTTCAACGAGCATTACCTGATATCCGACCGCGAGCAGCTGTTGTTAGGGCTCGGGGTGGCCGAGCTGGCGGTGCTGATCGTGTCGGTGCTCAGCGGGTACCTGCTGGCCGGGCGGGCGATCCGGCCTCTTGGCGAGGCGTTGCGCCGGCAACGGACGTTCGTCGCCGACGCGTCCCACGAGCTGCGTGCGCCGTTGACCCGGTTGCACACCCGCACTCAGCTGCTGGCCCGGCGCGGCGGTGCGGGACCCGCCGAGTTGCGGACCCTGGTCGCGGGCACCCGCGAACTGGGTGCGGTGGTCGATGATTTGCTGTTGTCCGCGCAGGCCTGTTCCGAGCGGCCGCGGCTGGAGCCGGTGCAGCTGGCGGTACTGGCGGAACAGGCCGTGGCGGCGGAATCGGTCCGCGCGAACGACCGGCAGGTGGACCTCCGGCTGAGTCGTTCACCGGGGCTGGAGGACGTGGTGCCGGGCGTGCCGACGGCGTTGCGCCGGGTGCTGTCCGCCTTGCTGGACAACGCGATCGGGCACACGCCGCCGGGTGGGTCGATCGAGGTGATTCTCGCCAACCCGGACGCCCGGCACGTCGAACTGCGCGTGTGCGACACCGGAACCGGCTTCCCGCAGCATGAAGCCGAACGGCTTTTCGAACGTTTCGCCCACGGCGCGCACGGCGAGGGCCGCCGGTTCGGATTGGGGCTGGCGCTGGTGCAGGAAGTCGTGACCGGACACGGCGGGACCATCGCCGCGTTCGGAAAGCCCGGTGTCGGCGCGACGTTCACGTTGCGCTTCCAACGGGCTTGAGCTTTCGTGCCTGGAACTTCTTGTACAGGAAGAAATAGAGCTTGATGTACTGACCGACCAGGACGGCGTTGATGATCGTGCCCTCCCGGATGAAATGCGGTCCGCCGAGGAAGATCAGCCCGAGGCCCGCCGAGATGGCCAGCAGCGTGCAATCGAAGACGGTCTTGATGTTCCCCCACTTGCGGCCGGTCTTCTTTTGCAGCGTGTTGACGAACAGGTCGATCGGCATCAGCACCAGATTGGCGCGGATCATCAGGAAGAGCCCGAACGCCAGCATCGCGTCGGCGAGGAACAGCAACGCGAGATTCGCCGCGTAAGGCCCGAGGGAGATCCACTTCGTCGCCATCAGGTTGAAGTCGAGCAGCGCGGCCAGAATCAGTGCCGGGACCAGCGAGAACAGGTTTTGGAGCTTGAACGCCCTTGGCAGCACCAGGAAAGTCAGGGCGAGCATGAGCACTTCGAGCATGAGATTGAACGTGCCCTGGCTGAGCGGCGGGAGCACGAGCGTCATCGTGCGGGTCAGGCTGCTTTGCGGGGAGATGCCGATCCCGGCCCGGATGGCCAGGCCGAGACCGAGCGTCAGCAGATAGATGCCGGCGATGTAGGTGATCCACCGCCGAACCACGTTTCCGTTGTCGATTACTCCCGCGTCTTTGTCGTAAGGCACGACCGCGACCTCCTCGTTGAGGGTTACTTCATGAATCCGAAACGGTCGAGCGAGATGAACAGGGTAAGAAGCTTGTTGACGACGGGTTCGCCCTCGTTGTGGTTGCCCAGCTTCTCGAGCGCGGTGTCGACCGAGCGGGTCGCGTCGACGAGTTCGGCGAGGTTCATGTCGGCCATCACGCCGTAGAACTCCAGCGGCAGACAGGCTTTCGTCTCACCGTCTTCGGTCACAATGCAGCCGCCGACGAGAGTGTCCAACTGCTTGAGGTTGGCGCACATTTCCGCGCTGTCGCTGCCGACGCTCACGAAGTAAGCGGACGGGGCGGGCCAGAACGTCGACACCGCGCCGCGGTCGAGCGACACGCCCTTGAACAACCCGGTGACGATGTGCCGGTCGCCGGAGGCGTACCGCTGCACGACCGAAATCCGGTTGAGCCGCTCGCCTTCGTACTCGGGCACGACCGCGCCGTCGCGGAAAGGCACCCAGATCTGTTGGGCGAATTTGAGATGTCCGCGTCCGTAGACGTCGAAAAGCAGCACCTTCGCCTGGTCGCCGTCCGGTGAGATTTCGATCGGCGTCAGGTCGAGTTGCTCGGCGGTCAGTTCGGCGAGGCCCTGCTTCGGTTCCTTGGCCAGGCTGGAGTAATCGATGCCGACGCGGTTGAGCAGCTTGCGGTCGCGGGCGACCAGTTCGCCGCCCTTGAACACATACCGCGGATTGATCTTGGCGAGACTGTCGGTGAGCACGATGTCGGCGAAGCGACCCGGGCTGAGCGAACCGAGATCGCGGTCCTTGCGGAACGAGCGGGCGGCGTACAGGGTGCCCATTTTGATCGCCTGGATCGGCGGCATTCCCATTTCGATCGCCAGCGAGATGACCCAGTCGATATGGCCCTGCCGCAGGACGCGGTCCACCGAGATGTTGTCGGCGCAGAGCTGGAAGTTCTCCGCGGGCCAGCGCCGTTTCACGATGGCGCGCAACATGGTCCGGATGACCTCTGGACTTCCGACGCCGAACTTGATCTGCGTGTTCAGGCCGTAGCGGACGCTCTTTTCGATGTCGTCCTCGTTCCAGACGTCGTGATTGTTGTCGACGCCGATCGCGGGCATGTAGTTCAGCAGCATGTCCGACAGCGCCGTGACGCCCCAGTGGCAGTTCACGAATCCGGAATTCGCGCGGCCCAGCGCGGACTTGCGGAAGTCGTCGGCGTCCCCGGTCATGTAGGACAGGTGAGCCAGTTCGCCCAGCCCGATCACCGGATCCATCTTCAACATGGCCTCGGTGACGTCCGTCGAGGTCTTCTTCCCCGGCGCGAACGCGTAGAGCCGGTACGGCAGCTTTTCGTGGTCAGCGAACAAAGTCCGGACAGCTTCCACCGCCTCGTCCCCGGCCGCGCTGGCGAAGTCGAGGGTTTCCCCGAAGACCGTGGTCGTTCCACTCGGGACGATCGCCTCGCCGAACGTCGCCGGATGCGCGAGCTGCGATTCGAAATGCAGATGCGCGTCGATCAATCCGGGGATCGCGTAAAGCCCTTCTCCGTCGAAGACCTCGCGTACCCGCACGACCGACTCGTCGGGGTTCAGCGCGACGATCCGCTGCCGGTAAACGAGAAGCGAGCCGGGATAGACACTTTCCGTGTGCACGTCGACGATGTGGAGATTGCGCAGCAGCAGGTCCGCTTCCTGCTCGCCGGCGAGAATGCCGAAGATCGTCCGCACGTGATCTTCTTGCGCGGCAACGTCTTCGGCCGGGATCGGGGGATACGTCGTCGGATCCTGCACAGTGTCCTCACTTCGCTGTCGTTGGTGCACTGATAGAACCCGGCGCGCGCCGTTGCTGACAAGCATTCATTTTCGTACGACATGTACTCTTTTTTCGTACGCTAAGAGCGTGTCTCACTTGGATGGCGGTTGAGGTGCGAGCATGATCATGACTTGTGATGGACGAGTTGTCGCGACGATTGGTGCCCGACGAGTT
>NZ_JBVKDQ010000053.1:0-10113 GCF_055633755.1 Amycolatopsis sp. NPDC114484
AACTCGTCGGGCACCAATCGTCGCGACAACTCGTCCATCACAAGTCATGATCATGCTCGCACCTCAACCGCCATCCAAGTGAGACACGCTCTAAATGCATGGCCGAAGAACCCGACTACCAGTTGCCCGGCGAAACCGTCGAGCACGACGCCCGCGCCGACGAAGACCGTCTGACGGACGACCATCTCCGGTCCGAGGACGACGACTTCGGACAGAGTCTCGGATACTGATCGTGGCCAGGACGCGTATGCTTCAGCGGGCCCGATGAACCGCCAAGGGAAAACCGTTGCCGGGGTCGTCGCGGGCATCGTGGTGGTGCTCTGCGGGTTCCTGCTCGCAGTCGCGATGGTCGCCGGCGTCCAGCCGGGAACAGCCATCGCCGCATCCGGCTGCGGGTCTCCATCCGGCGGGACTGGACGAATCGTCCGCGATCCGCCGGACGCCGAATCAACCGACATCGCCCGAACGATCGTCGGCGTTGTGCAGCAGCGACGGCTTCCCCGCCGGGCTGCCGTCATTGCCATCGCGACCGGTCTTGTCGAGTCCCATCTGCACAACCTCGATCATGGGGACCGCGATTCCCTTGGCGTATTTCAGCAACGACCCTCTCAAGGCTGGGGGAGCCGCGCGGAAATCCTCAATCCCGTGCACGCCACGAACACCTTCCTCGACCGACTGGTCGCACTTCCTGGATGGGACGCCCTGCCTCCCGGGAAAGCAGAGCAAGCCGTGCAAAACAGCGGTTTCCCCGGCCGCTACGCGCCCCGAGAGCCCGAAGCAGTCCGGATCGTCGCCTCAATCTGGTCAGGCCCAGACAACCCGGTCCCGCACGCCACCGGTGAAAGTGCGTCGATCACCTGCGGAGACGACGGCAAATCCGACGTCCCGCTCCCGCCCGGCAACGACCGCAAAACCCGGATGCCTGATGGATTCACCCTTCCCTCGGATCCGAAGCAGAGGGCTGCAGTCGGGTACGCCGCGGCGCAGGCGGGGAAGCGGTACATCTGGGGCGGCAAAGGCCCGGACGCGTTCGACTGCTCGGGCCTCATGCTCGCCGCGTGGGCCGCCGCCGGCGTCGGCATTCCCGCTTCCACGCTCGGACAGGTCACCGCCGGGCACGCTGTCCCCGACCAGTCCCAGTTGCAACCGGGCGACCTGGTGTTCATCCCCGGAGCGCTCGGCACGCCCGCACGGCCGCGCCACGTCGGCATGTACGCCGGAGCCGGGCTGATTGTCGACGCCTACGACGAGCAGCACGGCGTGATCGTCGAGCGCCTCGCCGATTGGGCTGCACGCATCGTCGTCATCCGCCGGGTCGTCGATCCGGCTACGCCCTCCCCGCCGCCAGGAGGGAGCCCGCGCTGATGACCGAGCGCGCGATCCCTCCCCGCACGGGAGGACCGCCACAGTGCCCCGCCGCCGTTCTGAACTTGCCGGTGCCGACCGCGACATCGTGCTCGTCGCGCTGCTCGCCGGAGTCGGGCTGATCGCTTGCGCAGCGGTCTTCGCCCTGACCGCCGCGGCGACGCTGACCACCGGATTCGCCACCGACACCTGGGCCTGGCCGCCCGCGCCACGCATGCTCAGGCTCGCCGCGCAGGTCGTCACCGACCCCGTCCATCCCGCTGCCGCGTTGACCGATCCGTGGGCATACGGCGTTTCCGGGCGAGAACTGGCTTTCTACGCCTACGCCACGGCCGTGGTGATGGTGCTGGCGAGTTTGACCGTCGGCGTTTCCATCCCAGCATGGCGTCGGCTCGCCCCCGCTCGCCCGGGCCACGCCAGCCGGCTCCAAGTCCGCCGCACCCTCACGCCCGCAGCCGCCCGCCGCACTGCCGCATGGACCCGGCCCGACCTGACTGCCGCGCAACGCCGACGCGTCCCGGTCACGGAGATCTCCGCACCGCTGCCGCGCGGACCGTACCGGGAGCGCCTCGTCGTCTCGCTGGAGACGCCGACCGGCACGATCGCCCCGACCCGCTCCGGCAAATCCCGCACGGACCTTGTCCACAAAGCACTCGACGCGCCCGGTGCGTTGTTCGCGTCCACCACCAAGAACGACCTCGCCGAATGGTGCCTGCTCGCGCGTTCCCGCCGCGGCCACGGCGGCACGGCCTGGCTGCTGGACATGACCGGAACAACTTCCTGGCCCCGCCACGTGCGATGGAACCCCATCGCCGGTTGCCACGAACCCGCTGTCGCGCTCCGCCGTTCCGAAACCTTGATCACGACTTCCGCGCTCGGGCTCCAGGACGTCGGCGGCAACGACGCCGTCTTCCGCGGCCGCGCACGGATCGTGCTGCAGGCGTACCTGCTCGCTGCCGCCCGCCACCACCGCCGGATCGACGATCTCATCACCTGGGCCCTGACCAAGCCCGCCGACCAGGAACCGGCCGAGCTGCTGCAGCGCGACTTCCCGCAGCTGGCGTACAACCTGCGCTCGGAGACCGGCATGGTGGCCGAGACCGCCGACGCGGTGTGGATGAGCGTGCGCCGCGCGCTGGAACCGTTCATGGACCCCGGCATCCGCGAGTTCTGCACCCCCGGCGGGGAGGACCCGTTCGACATCGACACGCTTCTCGACACCGGCGGCAGCGTGTTCGTCATCGCCGGTCAGCATCAAGCCCCGCAGGCCCGGCCCGTGCTGAGCGCTTTCGCCGAAGAGTTCCTCAGCCGGGTCCAGGAACGCGCCCTGCACCAGGAACACCGCCGCAACACACCGCCGGCCACCACGATCCTTGATGAACTCTATGAAGCCACCCCGGTCCCGCGACTGCCCGGATTCATCTCCGACATCGCCGGCCGCGGGGGACCCATCCACTGGTCTGCCCAGTCACGCGGGCAGCTCGACGAGCTCTACGGCGAGCACGGCCGCAAGACGCTGATCGACAACACACTCACACTGTCGGTCTTCCCCGGCATCAAAGACGACCAGACGCTCGAGTGGCTCTCCACCATCAGCGGGCAGCACCGCCGCCGCACCTACCAGCATCACGCAGACGGCCTGCTCAGCACAGGCCGCGGCTCGATCGGCAGCGAAGACACCCCGACCTACCGCCCCGGCGACATTCACACCCTCGACCGCGACCGGGTGCTGATCCTGCACGGCAATCTCAAACCGATCCTCGGCCGCACCGTCGACGTCACCCGACGTCCCGACTGGCCCCAGATCGAAGCCGACGTCGCAGCCATCCGCGCCGGGAACGCCCAGTGCGAACTCGACCGCATCCAGGGCTGCGAATGAACGTCGACGACGACATCCCTGTCCCGGAAGACGAGGACGACGGTCCGCAGCGCAGCGAAGCTGAGATCGCCGCCATGGTTGAACGGCTGTGGTCCGCGGCCCAAGGTCACGAAGCGCGTATCGAACATCTGCACGAACGGCTTCGCAAGCTCGAAGTCCAAGACGAATCAGACCCGCAGCATCTCGCTCGCTGGCTTACGTTTCCCGCGCCGCCAGCCGCTGAAGACCCTGCCCGCCAAGGCGAAACACCGTTGTTCACCATTGCGTGCTTCGTGCAGTACTACAACGAGGTCTACGTCGGACGGCCCGGCAGCCGCGCCGTCGCGATACCCGACTGCTGGCTCAACCACCCTGCGCTTCTCGCCGAAATCGCGACCCTGACCTACACCTGGCGCGCCGCTCACCTCGGCCGGCAAGCGAGCGTTCGCGACGCCCAGTACTGGCACGACCGATGGCGACCCGCGTTCGCTGAACGTCTCGCGACCGAATGGACTCACCCGCACTGTCTCACCGCGACGCACAAACAGGTCGGTTCGGGTGACCTGAAGGATCGGTACACCATCGAAGCGAGGTCTTCGTCCCAGCGGTCTTCCGACTGACTCGACGCACAGACGGAGTTGCAAAGCTTCATCGGCAGTCGTGTTACGAGGGGCCGGTGCTCCGTCGGGGCAGCACGGCGCACCGGCCCTCGGCCCGCCTGGCGCGTAGGCGGGTCATCCGTGCTCCAGGGAGGAGCAGCACGGAAGCGTTGGGATTACGCCGAGCGGAGCAGGCGGACTCCATGCTTTGCTGCATACTCGTCCACCAGCATCCGAGTATCCATTTTGGACAACGAGACGCTCTCCAGCTCTTCGAGTACGTCGCTGTAGCTCCCGTCGTCGGCTATGAAAACAGCGGCACCGTAGTTCGGAACGTGGACAAAGGACCCGCTGTTGGTGCGGTACAGCGTGAACGCGCCCAGGAGGCCGGAATGTCCACGGGCGGCCTTCGGGACAACGCGGATGCTGACCGGCGAGGTTGGCGCGGCCAGCCTGGCGAGGAAGCTGAACTGCTGAGTGACACTTTCTGGCGATCCGGTCATGTGCGCGAACGCGGTTTCGCTGACGTATGCCGTCAGTTGCCTTGAATGGACGACTTGCCGGTGTTCCGCGCCGAGTTCTCCGATGAAGTGGACTTCGGCCTCTGACCTCCCCGCAGCGGTCAGTGCTTCGCGTTGGTAGTCCACGTGCTGAGCGAGGTCGGGTATCAACAGCGGGTGCCAGTCGGCCACGGATTTGGCGGTGGTTCCGCAGTCGGCGAGCATCGCGTAGCGGTCGTAGGCATAGTCGCGGCCCATGATGACAACCTCGGACGCAGTCAGTCTTGCCAGTGCGAGAACGCGGCGCTTGTCGCTGCCGTCGACACCGAGCGCGCCCAGAATGTAAGCGACGTGGATGGCCGGTGCGGCGCGCAGGCCGAGTTCCCAACCGGACAGCCTTGCTGGCGGGACTCCGATCTTTCGGGCAAGTTCGTTGAGGCCCCATGACGCTCGTTCCCGCGCGGCGCGCAACGCGGCTCCGAGCAGCGTCGCACGCGTGCTCACCGCCATCGAACCTTTGCTCGTTCTCATCGCGATTTAGCCTTCGCAGTTGTCATCGCCGCCGCCTCCGCTTCGACTTCAGGGATCGGTCAGCGGACCTGTTCGGGAGGCTCCAGCCCTGTTGTTCGCGGTAGGCCGCGTCGCAGGGGAGGCACTGCGTCGGTATGCAACGCGCCCGGCGTTGCTCATGCGGTGCGAACGCTGCAGGAGCTTCCTGGCCGCAGAGCATGGTGATGTGTTCACCTGGCGCGGGGACGCTCGTGAGACGCGCGCGGTGCCACACTCCGTCGATGACCGGATGGACATGCTCGAGGTAGATGAAGATCAACGCCGCCATTGACGACCGCTCCTCTCGTTGCCGGGCAGTCGCGCAACAATCCTCGCGCCTCGCGATACGGAGTTAAGATCACGAAGCAGCGAGCGGAACGGATCCGAAGCACCCTTGCGGCCCAACGGAAACACCCAGACCCGGAGCAGCCATGAGCAGAACACCAGGAACATCGCTACCTCCTGCCTGCGACCTGCGGCGGTTTTGCTGTGCTGGGCTCAGAAAACCCCAATGCGAAGGACGTCGACACCGCGCTTGCAGGACTCTTGAGAACGGCCTGGGCGGTTGAAACGTCCCCCGGGACGTTTCCAAACGTGCTAGCCCAGAGGAGGGATTTTATGGCGAACGACCGGCTTCGCACCGCCATGCTCGCGGCGAACCTGACCATCGAGCAGTTGGCCGAGCGAGTCGACGCGCACCCGAAGACGGCAGAACGCTGGATCCGGGACGAGGTGGTGCCGCATCGAACGACCAGGCACCGGGTGCTCGCCGTGCTGGAGGCACGCGAAGCCGACCTTTGGCCGTCCCTCAACGGCGGCGCTCGGCCGGCGCCTTCCGAAACCGAGTTCGTCCATCTGTACCCGTCGCGCTCGGCCATTACGGGGGCAGCCTGGCAGGAACTTCTCGCGGGCGTCCAGGACCAAATGGACGTTCTGGTCTTCTCCGGGGTATTCCTGGTCGAACAGTACGACCTCGTGCCGTTGATCCGAAAAAAAGCTCAAACGGGCGTCCGTTTCCGGCTCCTCGTAGGCGACGAGAAATCGGCCGCTGTCCAGCAGCGTGCGATCGACGAAGGCACGCCTCGTGGTCTCGAGGGACGCATTCAGCTGATGCGCCGATACCTGGCCGAGGTGGCGGAACTCGATGGCGTCGAAATTCGCACGCACGGCACCACTCTGTACAACTCGATGTACCGCTTCGATGACCAGCTTCTGGTGAACCCGCATGTCTACGGAGCGCTGGCCGGCCAGAGCCCCGTCCTGCAGTTTAAGCGCCATCCGAATGGGACTGTGTGGGACCATTACCTGAAATCGTTCGAACAGGTGTGGCGCTACGCAGAACCGGAGTAAGGGAAAGAGTAGTCATGGCCAGGATTGATTACGTCGACGACCCGGCGGCTCCGGCTGCGAACAGCGTCGTCCCGTCAGTCACTGTGGTGATCCGCAACGATCGAGGCGAGGTCCTTCTGATCCACAAGATCGACAACGACCTGTGGGCGCTGCCCGGCGGTGGGCACGACATCGGCGAGACCATCACGCAAACCGCGGTGCGCGAGGTAAAAGAGGAGACCGGGCTGGACGTCGAAATCGTCCGGCTCACCGGCACGTATACGAACCCGCGGCATGTGATGGCCTACGACGACGGCGAAGTGCGCCAGCAGTTTTCGCTGTGCTTCGAGGGGCGGGTCACCGGCGGCCAACCCCGCGAGGACGGAGTGGAGACCAAAGCGGTTCAGTGGGTCGACCCGTCGCGGCTGGAAGCACTCAGCATGCATCCTTCGATGAGGATGCGGATCGCGCACGCCCTAGACCCTGACAGGCTCCAGCCTTACCTGGGCTGAGCATCGTCCAGGCGGCTCTCCGTGCGTTCGACAGCCTCGCGCATGACAGGTGCGGCGACGAGCCAAGCCCGGTGGACCGGGTCGGACGCGGGATAGCGGGAGAGGATCTCCGAAATTCTCTCGTTGTAGGAGACCCGCTCTCCGCTGGGGCCGACTGTCAGGTCAGCGGTGACCAGCGCGTCCAGGAGCGGGGTGTCTCGGAACGAGAATTCCGCGAGCTGGTCCGCCATGCCCCTCTGCTCTGCTTCGAACCTCGCTCCGGAGTGATGCGCGACGAGATTGACCACCACGTCAGCCCAGCCGTTGGCCTTGAGATACCTCGCACCGTCCAACGGGTGAAACCGGGTGTGCCCGATTTCCGGCGAGTAACCGATGTCGTGCAGCCAGGCCGCGGCGACGAGCGTCGGCCGTTCGGACTCGTCAACCGCACCGCCAAGCTCCTGCGCACGACTCGCGACGGCTTGTACGTGGTCCCATCGCCGCCCGAGCGGCTTGACGAACCTCTCGCAGAGCTGCCGCGCTCCGGTCACGGATTCCATGACCTTCAACGCTACCGGTCGGCGTGGCTCATGCGCTTGCCGGATCCGAGAGAGAGTCAGTTCATCATGCGTTCGAGGAACGTGTGGGATGGCCAGCGCATTCTGTTCGGAGTGCCGCACCGCCTCTCGAGTGACGAGCAGCCTGGCATTCGGCCGCGGGCAATTCTAGTTCCGCAGAGTACGCAACAGTGCATTAACCACACACTGACACTCTTCGCGTCCGGGCTGGTCTCCCAGCCAACGGCCGAACCCGAGAAGTGCCACGGGGCCGCCGTCGGCGATTGCGTCGAGCCATGCCTTGTCGGCTTCGGCTTCGCGTCCGGGCTGCTCACCCAGCCAGAAAAGGAAATCGAAGATGGCCGAAGGGTTGTCGACTGTGATGGCGTCGCGGAACACCTGTTCGGCTTCGTCCTCGCGTCCTGGCTGATCTCCCAGCCACTCGGCGAGCGCCACGACCTCCGCGGCGGTTCCACCGGAGCTGGCGTTGCGCAAGGCTCGTTCGGTCTCGTCTTCACGACCAGGTTGATCCATCAGCCATTCGGCCAACAGGTAGCGCGCGGCGGGGTGACCGGCAGCGATGGCGTCCCGACATGCCCGCTCGGCAGCGTCCAGGTGGGCCTGCACGGTGTTTTCTTCACGATCGCACCGCACTACCAGCCATCTGGCTAGCGCAAAGAGCATCTCGGCGTCATCGTCGGCGATCATGTCCCGGCACGTCTGTTCGGTCTCGGCCTCCCGGCAGGGCTGCGCGTCCCACCATTCGGCGAAGGGACGGACGGCTTCGGAGTTGCCACCTGCGATGGCGGTTCGGAAGGCCTGTACAGGCTCGTCCGTCCTGTCAGGTTGCCTCCCGAGCCAACAGGCGAACGCGCGGAGCGCGTCGGGGTCCCCGCCGGCTGCTGCGTCCCGGTGGGCCTGTTCGACTTCGTGCTCACGTCCAGGTTGATGCTCAATCAAACTGGCAAGCTCGGTAAGCGCGCCAGGGGTGCCAGCCGCCCGAAGAAGAGCCTCGCTGTCGTGGAAACAGCCGCGAGCCGACGCTGCTGTCAACGGTCAGTTTGTTCTCCCCGTAGGCGGCCAGATGTTGTCCCCACTGGTGTGTGGTTCCAGGAGTTCGTTGACTGGTTGGCTCCAGGAGATGCTTGACGGGCGCCGGGACATGGTTGACGGTTCGGGGTTCGTGACGGTGCGGGGATCAGGTGGCGACGCTGTTGGCGTGGGAGCGGAGCCGCAGGATGGGTTTGGTGGTCTTGCGGGCGTGGGTCGAGAGTTCGATGTCGTTGTGCAGCACCCGGAACACGGTGTCCTCGATGACGACCGTGACGGTCTTGCCCACGTGGGGCCGGCCGACACGGAGGCGCTGTCCCGCGACCATGGTGATCCCGTCGGCCGGGACTTTCCTCAGCGCGCGCAGCGGAGGCGCCGGCGGTGGCGGGAGCGGCGAGGTGGCCGCGCGGGCCCCGCTCACCGTGCCGCGGGCGCCAGGTTCGATCGGCGATGGCAGCGTCTTGGCCAGCTTGCCCGCGGCCACGACGTGCATGAGGTGCCCGTCCAGGCGCAGGGTGACCTGCTGGCCGGCCAGGTGCGCGGCGAGCAGGACCCGCTTCCCGCCGATGTTGACGTTGCCGTCGCGGCCCACGGTCCGTTCGACCTCGACCACGGAAGCGGTGACCACCTTCCCGGCGGAGGTGCCGGGTTCCGGACCGGCGGGACGGGCGCTGCGCAGGCGAAGGGTGGCCAGGTCGTCAGTGGACAGCCGTGACGGGCGGGTGCGGATGAGTTCGCCGTCCAGGACCACGTGGATGCTGCGGTGGTCGGCCCAGACGATGACCGGACGCCCGGCCAGTGACTGGTTGAACTTGACCTGCTGGTTGCCGGGCAGGCACAACCGGCCGCCTGGTGAGATGACCATGTCCAGCTCCACTGCCGCGGCATCCGGTTCATTGCGCGCCGAGGCTCGCCGGGTCGCCGGAGGCACCACGGGCGCCGGTTCCGGTGCTGCCACTCGGGTGAGCCCGCGAGCCGGACGGAACAGCGAGGCGGGGGTGGACATGCCCAAGGACTGGTGCGGCCGGTCGTGGTTGTAGGCGTGGGCCCACGCCACGATCGCGGCCTGAGCCGCTTGCAACGACTCGAACGGCCCGCACTCGTCCAGCAGTTCCCGGCGCAGACTTTGGTGCCAACGCTCGATTTTTCCGGTCGTCGTGGGCGAGCGGGGTTTGGTCAGCCGGGCGGTGATGCCGTTCTCCCGGCAGATCTGTTCGAACAGCACCTCCGCGGGAAACGGCTTCGTGAACCGCCCGGTGAACTGCTTTCCATTGTCTGTCAGCACTTCCGACGGGACGCCGTAGCGCGCCATCGCGTCGGTGAACGCCTGGCACACGGCTCGGCCGGACGGCTCGACCACGACCTGGCTGATCACGACGAACCGGGAGTGGTCATCGATCCCGGTCACCAGCTTGCATTCCCGGCCATCGGCCAGGAACACCCCGCCCATGATGTCCAGCTGCCACAACTGCATCGGCGCGTCCCGCTGCCAGCGCCGGTACTTGCGCCGGTGCTGCTGCTCCTGCGGCTCGACCAGGTTGTTGCGCACCAGCACGCGATAGACCGTGGTCCGGCCCGGCGCCGGCGATATCCCACGCCGGCCCAGCTCATGGGCGATGCGCCGCGGACCCCACCGAGGATGCGACCGACGCAACTCGCACACCAGCGCCTCGACCTCGGCGGACAGCCGGGTCGGGGAGGTCTTCGGCCGCCGCGACCGCTCCACCAGCCCCTGCTCGCCCTCGGCCTCGAACCGCTTGAGCCAGGCATGCACCGACTGCCGCGACGTCCCGAACTGCCGTGCCACCTGCGCGA
>NZ_JBVKDQ010000054.1:0-9596 GCF_055633755.1 Amycolatopsis sp. NPDC114484
GGCACACACCCGCCGAAGCCCTCGCCACGCTACTCTCAGGCCACCAGACACCAGGTGTTGCAACCACCACCTGAATCCGCCTTCCCCTCACGGACCACATGCCAGCAGCAGGGGTCCGCCCGCGGAGCGAGGCGGGAGCTAGCGCCGAGTGCTCGGCGGAGGTGCGGAAGGCGACAGAGACAACTCCGGCCCATCCATCAGCTCCGCCCAGCGGGTGTAGAAACCACGAGCGCCGATGTCATTGAACAAATGCCCGGTACGCACGTCGAATCCGGGCAAGTCGGTGCCCGCCGGATCGTCGAAGCCCATGCCCATCTGGTAGTTCAGCGGGGTGTTGCGGGCGGCGAATCCCCGGCCCACCGCGGCGATCTCCGACCAGTTCTCGCTGTCGTCGCATTCGAAGACGCCGGACGAGGAGAACGACACCGTCACGCCGCGGAGCTTCTGGCGCCGGGTTTCCGCGTCGAGTCCGGCTGGAAGGGCCACCCAGCCCCAGACTTCCATTTCCTCCGGCCCGCGCGGCTGCCACACCCGCATCGGCCCGGAATAGCCGATGAAGGAGAAATTCGGGAACACCGTGGCGTGCGCGACGGTGAGCGTGTCGCTCGTGCCGTGCGGGGACGGGCCGACGCCGGATTCCTCGTGCATCTGGTGCGTCACACCGAGATCGGTCATCGCCGCGGCGTGCCCGGCGGCGCTGGAGTACTGGAAGATGCGGCTCGGTTCGGCCATTCCGCCGATCGCCTGCAACGCCGACGCGTGCGTGGTTTCCGCGTGGTAGCCGTCGGTGCCGAGACCCTCGGCGGGCAGCTTCCAGTTGCCCCGGATCCGCCATTTCATCGGGCCGGCCAGTTCGATGTCCGAGCCGAGGGTGTCGATGAACGAATCCAGCGCGGGCCGGGCGGTCGCGAGGTAGTCGACGAGCGCCGGGGCGTCGGGGTCCCAGGTGCCGAAGATCATGCCGCGGTAGGACTCGACGCGCGTGACCGGCGTCATCGACCAGCCCTTTTTGTCCAGCCGGTCGTGATAGCCCTCGCTCTCGCGGGGCACCTTGACCAGTTCGCCCGCGGTGTCGTAGGTCCAGCCGTGGAAGGAACAGGTGAATCGCTTGGTATTGCCGGAATCCTGCCGGCACACTCGCATCCCGCGGTGCCGGCACACGTTGAGCACGGCCCGGATGCCGCCGTCGCGCTGGCGCGACACGATGACCGGGTCCTCGCCCATCAGCGCGGTCACGAAGTCGCCCGGCGCGCGCAATTGCGATTCGTGCGCCAGGAAAAGCCACGAGCGGGCGAAGACCGTGCTCAGTTCTCTCCGATACATTTCTTCGGAGTGGAAAATGTCCGCCGAGATCTTTCCGGTGGTGTCGAAGTCGATCAGATCGGCGTACATCTTCTACAGTCTCCCGTCGCTGTCGGAGGTCGGATGGATTCGCGCGGTCAGAAGAAAAGGCCGAGGTTGTTGGCCTGCACCACGCTCTCGGCGAGGTGGATGGCGCGGTTGACGAGCTGGAAGTTCAGCTCGGGATGGGCGCGCAGCGTGTCGGTCCGCCGCCCGGAGAACGTGACGGCGTCGTCGGCGAGCCGGTTGCGGTAGACGTGGAAGACGCTGCGGACGAGGTATTCGCCGTCGATGTCGGTGGGTTCGGCGGTGATGTTCGTCAGCGCGCGGACCGTGCGGGCGGGCGGGTTGTCCGACCACGCGGTGGGCTGCTGCAGCCGCCGCACGCGCACCTCCAGCATGGCTTTGTCTTCGTCGTAGTGGTTGAATTCGTCGACGCCGGTGGCTTCCGACAGCAAATCGCGGTGCAACCGGTTGCGCCGCAACGGCATGAAATAGTGCACGTCGTCCGCGATCAGGTCGAACCAGTCGTTGTACCGGGCTTCGTCCAGCAGCCGCGCCTCGAAATACAGGAACTGCTCGATCTCGTACAGCAGCGCGTGCGGAACCCGGCGCGGCGGCCGGACCGGCGGCGCGTCGTCCGGCCGCGGCCGGAACGCCTGGGACGAAACGACGGGCCCGGTGAATGCGGTCATGCGAAACCTCCTCAGGTTCTCGGGCGGGGAGCCACGGTGATCACCCCGTCGAGCACCGTGACCGTCCAGGTGTCGACGGGTTCGACCGCGGGCATGGTGAGCGCGGCCCCGGTACGCAGGCAGAACCGGGAGAAATGCGCCGGGCACTCCAGCGTGTCGCCGTCCACGAACCCGTCCGACAGCTCCACGTCGGCGTGCGAGCACTGGTCGGTCACGGCGTAGACGCCGGTGCCGGTGCGGATCACCGCCACCGGTCCCCAAGGCGTCTCCACCGCGCGAGGCTCGTTCAGCACCAGCTCGTCGTCGGGGCACACCGGGAACGGCGCGGTGTTCATCGGGCCCTTCGTCATCTTTGGCGCGCCTTCAGGAAACCCGGGTCGCCAGGTAATGCCGGTAGCTGCGCACCGGGGCCTTGTCGGAAACCCCCAGCCCGGTTTTCTTCCGGGACCATTTCGCCACCGCCGACATGCTGGCGTCGCCGGTGAACGGGGCGCCCAGCGCGGTGAGCAGGCCGTGTTTGGCGATCGTCCGCTTCACCGGCGACATCCGCTGCTGCGCGAAGGTCTTGCGCACGAAACTGTCGTCCGCCATCCGTTTCCGGACCGCCGCCTTGACCTGCGGCGAAATGTCGTTCTCCGCCAGCCATTCCAGGCGTTCGCAGCCGGGCATCGCCTTGGCGAAGGTCTCCGCCCGGTGATCGGTGAGAGCGTCGACGAGCGAAAGATAGCCGCCCGGTTTGAGCACACGGGCGACCTCGGCGAAGAACTTGTCCAGCGACGGATAGCTGTGCGAGCTCTCCACGTTCACGACCACGTCGAAGGTGCCGTCCTCGAACGGAAGGTTTTCCGCGTCGCCGACGGTGTAGGTGAGGTGGTCGCCGCGCGAGTAGCGGCCGTTCGCCCGGTGGATCGCGGCCTTGGAGATGTCCACTCCGGACAGTTGCTCCGCTCCCGTTACCCGGGAAAGGAAATTGAGCCCGGCTCCGATGCCGCAGCCGACCTCGAGCACGCGTTTTCCTTGGTAGGAAGCCAGATCCAGCGGCACCTGGGTCAGGGTGTGGAAGTACAGCAGTTCGGAGAAACCGTCGGTGCCGAAAGCGGTGAACCCGGGAAGGATCTCCTCGACCCGCCGCTCGAGTTCGGCGTCGTAGAGACCCCAGTTCCACAGATCGCCCAGATTCCAGGTGGCGGCGATCATGTCGTACACCGAGGAGATCGCGGCCTTGGTCTGCGCCGCTTCCTGCTCGTTGTAGCTGTCGCCGGTACCCGCCACGTGCAGCCGTTCCGTCGGCTTCGACAGTTCGTTCAGGTTCTGCGCACCAGGTTCGGTTCGCTTCGTCTGGGCCACTGCCAGTTCCCCCTTGTCCGATTCCGCGTCGCGACGGGCGCGCTTTCCCCGAGGGGGCGCGGAGCGGCCGGGTATTTCCCCGGACCGTGCTGTGGATCAACGTACTCGAACCGGCCGAAGTTGAGTAGTGCTCGCCCGCCGGTGTGCGACCGAGGCCCGGAACGGGCTATTCCGTTGTCCCCCGCGGACTTTCCGGCCGCATCTTGTCGCATTTCCGCGAAGCAGCGGGCTGATCGACTGCGGCGGAACGACCGCCGCTGTCCGGTGTTCGGACCGGATTGGTCGGGCCCCCGGTTCTGGCTACCGTGGCCGCCAGGGCCCGGCCATCGGAATGCCCTGCCGCAGAAAGGATCCTTCACCCATGTCGGAAATCACCGAGAGCACTTCCTGGGTCCGGCGCTTCCATCCGGCCCCGGACGCGCCGGTGCGGCTGGTCTGCTTTCCCCACGCGGGCGGTTCGGCCAGCTTCTACCACCCGATGTCGAAAGCGTTGTCGGGCGAGCTGGACGTGCTCAACCTCCAGTACCCCGGCAGGCAGGACCGCCGCCGCGAGCCGGTGATCGAAGATCTCGGCAAGCTCGCCGACGAGGTGGCCGAGGTCCTCCGGCCGTGGCTGGACCGGCCGGTCGCGTTCTTCGGGCACAGCATGGGCGCCGTGCTCGCGTTCGAGACCGCGCTGCGGCTGGAAAGCGATTCCGCGTTCAGCCCGGTGCGGTTGTTCGCCTCCGGCAGGCGCGCCCCGTCGACCAGCCGCGACGAATCCGTGCACCTGCGCGACGACGACGGCATCCTCGCCGAGCTGAAGCTGATGAGCGGCACCGACGCCCGGCTGCTCGGCGACGAGGAGATCCTCCGGATGAGCCTGCCCGCCATCCGGGGCGACTACCGGGCGATCGAGACCTACCGGGCGCGGCCGGGCGCGACGGTGCGCTGCCCGATCGACGCGTGGACCGGGGACGACGATCCGAAAACGACGCTCGCCGAGGCGCGGGCCTGGCAGGAGCACACGACGGGCGGCTTCGACCTCACCGTGTTCACCGGCGGGCACTTCTTCCTTGCCCACCACCAGCAGGAGATCACCGCGCTCGTCCGGACGCGGACCGCGGTCGCCGCTCGATGACCGGATTCCCTGTGCAACCGCGGGAATCCGGCGGTCGCACAGCCGCGGGCGGGCCGAACGTCCGAATCGTAGTGGTCCGGATCGGCTTGCGGAAGCCCGGTCCGCCCGACCTTCGGCGGTCCCCTAACAGCGAATCCTCCGACTAGTCTCACAATTCGGACATCCACCGTGCGTGGCCGGGTAGAGTTGGCTCTTGTCGGACTGCTGGAGGAACCGGTGAGTCATCCACCTTACGAGTTCGGCGTACTGGGGCCGCTGGAATTGCGTGCGCACGGTACGCCCGTGCCGGTCAACGCACCGACACAGCGGGTAGTTCTCGCGGCGTTGCTGCTGCGCGCGAACAAAGTGGTGACGCTGGGCGAACTCACCGAAATCGTGTGGGGCGCGAGCGTGCCCGCGCAGCCGACGACCGCGTTGCGCGTCTACATCATGCGGTTGCGCCGGCTGCTCGGGCGTTCGGAGATCATCCGGACCACGCCGACCGGATATCTCCTCGAAGTCCCGGACAACGCGCTCGACCTGCACCGCTTCCGCGACCTCACCGTCCGGGCGGGAAGGCTGGCGGCGGACGGCGAACTCGCCCGCGCCGTCCGGCTGTGGGACGAGGCGCTGGCGCTGTGGCGGGACGAGCCGTTGCTGAACGTGCCCTCGGATTCGCTGCGCCGGTCCGAGACGCCGCAACTGGTGGAGGCCCGGCTGCGGGCCGAATGCGAGCGCGCCGAAGCGAAGCTCAGCCTCGGCGAGCACCAGGAGGTCGTCAGCCATCTCCGCAGGCTGACCGCCGAGTACCCGCTGCGCGAGCAGTTCTGGTACCAGCTCATGCTCGCCCTGCACGGAGTGGGCAGGCAGGCCGAGGCGCTCAGCGCGTACCGGACGATCGTCGACGCGCTCGCCCAGAACCTGGGCACGGAGCCGGGCCCGGAACTGCAGAACCTCTTCCACGCCATCCTGAACGACGATCTCGACCTCAAAGCGCCCGCGGTGCAGGCTGTCCGGGCGTCCCGGCGGCCGGCACCCGCCTCCGCGCCCGGCGTTTCCCAGCTGCCGCCCGCGCTGGAGCCGTTCGTCGGGCGCGCCGCCGAACTCGAGCGGATCGGCGGACTGCTGGAGACGGCCGGGGACGGGACGGTGCCCGTCGTGACCGTGTCCGGTCCGCCCGGGGTCGGCAAGACCGCGCTGGCCGTGCGGCTGGCGCACCAGCTGCGTTCCCGCTTCCCGGACGGCCAGCTCTACGTCGACCTGCGCGGGTACTCGGACAAACCCGCGCTCTCGACGCCGTCGGTGCTCGCCCGGCTGATGCGGGCGCTCGGCCTCCCCGCCGAACGCACCCCCGTCGAAGAGGAAGAGCAGGTCACCGCGTACCGCGCGCTGCTGGCGGGCAAACGGGTGCTGGTCATGCTGGACAACGCCGCCTCAGCCGCGCAGATCCGGCCGTTGATCCCGGGGGCGCCTGGCTGCGCCGTGCTGGTCACCAGCCGCAGCGAGCTGCGCAGTCTCGTCGCGCTGGACGGAGCCCATCTGGTCCGGCTCGACCTGTTCGAACGGCGGGCTTCGGTGTCCCTGCTCGGCACGCTGCTCGGCGAGCAGGTCGTGGAGGAGCAGCGGGAGGCGGTCACGCGGCTGGCCGACCTGTGCGGGCATCTGCCGCTGGCGCTGCGGATCGCGGGCGGCAATCTGGCGGGCAGGCCGCGGCCGGACATCAGCGCCTACAACCGGTCTTTCGAGGAAGGGTCCTGGGCGCACGCGCTGACCGTGGAGACCGAGGAGGACATCGCGGTCCACCAGGCGTTCGGCCTGTCCTACGCGGGGCTGAAACCCGAGGTCCAGACGATGTTCCGGCTGCTGGCGCTGGCGCCGGGAACCGATTTCCCCGCCGACGCCGCCGCCGTGCTCGCCGATCTTCCGCGGGCCGACGCCGTGCGCACGCTGGAACAGCTGGCCGAGGCGAGCCTCCTGCACCGGCTGCCCGGCGACCGCTACCACATGCACGACCTGCTGCGGGACTACGCGGCCCAGCGCGGGGAGTCCGACGACGACCCCGGGTACCTGGAACAAGCGAGGACGCGGCTGCGCGACTGGCATCTGCGCACCGCGGAACAAGCGGTCCGGACGCTGTACGGCGAACTCCCCCGCTACACCCGGCCGCAAACCCCGGTGCCGGAAGCACCGGCCGGCCTCAGCCGCGAGAACGCGCTGCGCTGGCTCGACGCCGAGCGGGCCAGCCTGATGGCGCTGGTGGAACACTGCGCCGAACACGGTCCCCGCGAGGTGTCCTGGCAACTCACCGAGATCCTGGATTCCTACCTCAGCGTCAACGGGCACCAGGTCGACCTGCTCGCCGCGGCGGCGACCGGCCTGCGTGCCGCGCGCGAGGCGGGCGACACGGCCGCCGAGACCGCCATGCTGATCCCGCTGATCCGCGAATGCCAGCTTGCCGGTGACCTGGCCAAGGCGGAGCGATACCTGGCCGAGGCGCTGGACGAGGCCAACTCGGCCGCTCCCGGACGGCCGATGGTGCTCGTGCTCGACGGCGGCATCCGGCTCGACCTCGACGAACTCGACGCCGCGCGGAGCCGGTTCCGGCAGGTCGCCGAACTGCCCAAGAGCAGGCGGGTGCCGCCGATCGTGCGGCTGAAAGCGTTGCTGGGACTGGGTTATGTCCAGCTGCTGCACGGCGAGTTCGCCAGCGTCCAGCCGTTGCTGGGCTCCGCGCGGAAACTGGCCGAGCGGATCGACGCGACGATCGAACTGGTCGAATCCCTGCTGCTGCTCGGCCATTCCCACCTCGCGCTGGGAGACCCCGGCCGCGCGGCCGAGTACCTTGTCGAAGCGGCCGACCGGGCGAAGGCGTCGGGAACCCGGCACCACCACGTGGAAAGCCTCGGCCAGCTGGCGATCGCCCTGCTGGCGGCGGGCGATCCCGCGAAGGCCGCCGCGATCGGCGATCGTGCGCTGGCTTCCGCCGCGAAACTGGGCAATCCGCGTACTACGGCCAATGCCTGGAACGTCGTGGGAACGGTCCGTCTCGGGCGGGGCGAGTTCAACGAAGCGGTGCAGGCGTACGAAAACGCGCTGGAACACTCCACCGGCGGCACGGTGCACCGCTACGGCATGCTGGAAGCCCTTCTCGGGCTGGCCAGGGCGCACGGCGAAGCCGCTCGGCCCAGAACCGCCTTCAGTCACGCGAGGTACGCCCTCACCGGTGCCCGCGACAGCGGCTACCGCTACCACGAAGGCCTCGCGCGGGGGATTCTCCTCCAGCACTCGCGCGGCACCGTGCCGCAGACCTTCTCCTGATCGCTGTGTAAGCGCAAGCCCCGCCTCGGAAAGAACACGGTCGCAAACTCCCGTCTTCCGCTACAGTCCAGTGCAGGCTCGCCGCGCCGATTCGCGTTCCGACGTCGACCGCGCAGTGCGGCAGTGCCGCGATTCCCCTTGGCCCGCGCCGGAAAGCGCGCGTTTCGAAAGGTGCACTGGCATCGTGACGACCGGACAAAGTCTTTCCCCCGCCGAATTCACCCTTCCGGACGGCCGGGTAATCTTCTGCACCAACGAACGCAACGCCGAACTCATCTGGCACGAGATGTCCACCAGCATCTACCTCCGCGAGGAGAAACTGCCGGACGACGCCACCATCATCGACGTCGGCGCGCATTTCGGCCTGTTCTCGCTGCACACCGCGAGCGGTCTCGCGAACGCCAGGGTCATCGCCTGCGAACCGGCCAGCGCCACCTTCGACTGCCTGTCCCGCAACTTCGCCGCCCACCTGCCCGGCGGCGTAGCCCTCCAGACGGCGGTCGCCGACCGGACCGGAACCGTTGAGCTGACCTACTATCCGGCCAACGAAACCATCGCGACGATCGAGGTCGACGAAGACGACGACCAGCGCAACATCTCGGCCGTCTTCGCCAACGTCGGAGCCGATCCAGCACAATCGCAGGCCTACTGCGAGGAAATCCGCCGCGACGCGGAAACCTACCCGGTGCCGGTCACCACGGTCGCGCAGCTGTTCTCCGACCACGAACTGGACACTGTGGACCTCCTGAAGATCGACGTGGAACGAGCCGAACTGGCAGTGCTGCGCGGAATCGGCGAGGCGAACTGGCCCAAGATCCGCACCATTTCGGTAGAGGTGCACGACCTGAACGGCAGACTGAACGAGGTGCTGAACCTGCTGACCGCGAAGCACTACCGGACCGAGCAGTTGCAGCAGGACCTCTACAAAGGATCGAGCGTCCACATCGTCCGGGCGTATCGCCCCTGACCCCGTTCCCGCTCTACCCTCTGAACAGGTTGACTCCATGGCCACGCAAATCACCGCCACCGAAGAACTTCTCGACTACGTCCGGGAGATTTCCGGTTCCGAGGACACCCTGCTAGCCGAACTGCGCACCGAAACCGCCGAACTTCCCGGCGGAACGGCAATGCAGGTACTCCCGGAAGAAGCGCGTTTCCTGGCCCTGCTGGTGCGTCTGACCGGTGCCGTACGAATCCTGGAAATCGGCACCTTCACCGGCTATAGCACCCTGTCCATGGCCCGCGCCCTCCCCGAAGACGGACGGTTGGTCACCTGCGACCTCAACCCGAAATGGGTGAAGTTCGCGACCCCCTACTGGGAACGAGCCGGCGTAGCGGACCGCATCGAACCACGCATCGGCGACGCAGGCACGACCCTGGACGAACTGGCCGCTGAAGCACCCTTCGACCTGGTCTTCATCGACGCAGACAAGGCCAACTACCCGAAATACTACGAGAAATCCGCAGAACTGGTCCGCCCAGGCGGCCTAATCGTCCTGGACAACACCCTTTTCCTAGGCCGAGTAATCGACCCGTCGGCCGATGACCCAGACACCCGCGGCATACGCGAAGTGAACGAACTAATCCGCAAAGACCCCCAAGTAGAAACCTGCGTACTCCCCCTCTCCGACGGAGTAACCCTCGCCCGCCGAAAAACCCCCTAACACACACAAAACCCCGCCAACCCACCCAACCAGCGAAGCACCCACACCACCCCCGCACCCCGATACGAAGCCAAAAATGCGGACGGCGGGTGCTTGTCAAGGCATCTTTCCCGCCTTGACAAGCACCCGCCG
>NZ_JBVKDQ010000055.1:0-8572 GCF_055633755.1 Amycolatopsis sp. NPDC114484
GCCAAAAATGCGGACGGCGGGTGCTTGTCAAGGCATCTTTCCCGCCTTGACAAGCACCCGCCGTCCGTCATCACAATGGGCTTCGGGGTGCCCCACGCAGCCCCCGGGCGCAACGTCGCCGCCAGGCGACGAGCCGCCCCCACTACCCAAGATCCGCAGCAACCAACCGCATAGTCACAGGCAACTCCCGCCTCTCCGCCACCAAATGCAACCGCTCCACTCCTTCACCGCCCCCCACAATCTCCCCCCGACACCCACAATCAGCCTCATCAAACCCAGCGAACCGATAAGCGATCTCCATCATCCGATTCCGCTCAGTCCGCCGAAAATCAGCCACCACATGCGCCCCCGCCCGAGCGGCCTGATCGGCAAGCCAGTTCAAAATAACCGCCCCGGCCCCAAAAGAAACCACCCGGCAAGAAGTAGCCAGCAACTTCACATGCCAAACCCGGGAATGCCGCTCCACCAGCAAAACCCCAACCGCCCCATGCGTGCCAAACCGATCATCCAGGGTAGTCACCAGCACCTCATGCCCCGGATCCGCCAGCAACCCCCGCAACGTCTCATCGGAGTAATGCACCCCAGTGGCATTCATCTGGCTGGTCCGCAGCGTAAGCTCCTCAACCCGGCTCAACTGCTCCTCAGTAGCCGGGAAAATCCGCATCTCCAGCTCGAGCGACCGCAGAAACTCCTCGTCCGGCCCGGTGAACTCAGCCCGCTCGGCCTCCCGCCGAAACCCGGCCTGGTACATCTCACGCCGCTTCCCGGAATCAACCGTCCGAGCCCGAGGCGTGAACTCCGGAAGCCCGAGCAGCCCCACCGCCTGCCCCGCGTCGTAACACCGCACCTCAGGCAGATGGAACTCCACCTCGGCCCGCTCCGCGGGCTGGTCGTCAATAAACGCGATCGTCTTCACCGCGAAGTTGAGCTCCTCGGCAATAGCCCGCACCGAAGCCGATTTCGGCCCCCAGCCGATCCGGGCGAGCACGAAATACTCCGCGACCCCCAGCTCCTCCAGCCGCCGCCAAGCAGGCTCGTGGTCATTCTTGCTGGCCACCGCCTGCAAGATCCCCCGAGCGTCCAATTCGACGATCGTCTTCCGGATCTCGTCCGGCAGCCGCACCTCGTCGTCCTCGAGCAAGGTGCCCTGCCACAACGTATTGTCCAGGTCCCAGACGAGGCATTTCACCATCGAAGTCGTGTCGCTCACCGATCTTCCTCCCGTTTCGCGCCAGCGAGCACGTGCTCGGACAGGATCAGCTGGCAGATTTCGTTGCTGCCTTCGATGATTTCCATCAGCTTCGCGTCCCGGTACGCGCGGGCGACCGGATGGCTGTCCCGCGCCCCCGCCGACGCCAGCACCTGAACCGCCGAAGCGGCACCGTCGGCCGCGTGCCGGGAACTCACGTACTTGGCCAGCACAGTTGCCAGCACCATCTCCGGCGAGCGCTCGTCCCAGCACCGGCTGGCATGTTCACACGCGCGAGTCGCGGACTGCTCGGCCACCACCAGTTCGGCCACATGCCGCGCGACGAGCTGATGCTGCCCCAGCAGTTTCCCGAACTGTTCGCGCGAGGCGGCGTGCCGGGTCACCTCGGCGAGGCAGGCGCGGAGGATCCCGACGCAGCCCCAGGCAACGGAAATGCGGCCGTAGGCCAGCGCGGTGGTGACCAGCATCGCGGTCGACTGACCAGCCCCGCCGAGTACGTTCGCGGCCGGGATCCGGACTCCGTCGAGCCGGATGTTCGCGTGCCCGGCGGCCCGGCACCCCAACGGTTCCGGAACCCGCTCGACACGCACCCCGGGCGTCCCGGCGGGCACCACCGCGGCCGCGGCCCCGCCCTCGTAGCGGCCGAACACCACGAGCAGGTCCGCGTAGTCCGCGGCGGTCACCCAGACCTTGTGCCCGTCCACGAGCACCGAATCGCCGTCCGGGCGGATCACGGTGTCCATAGTGGACAGATCGCTTCCCGCGCCGGTCTCGCTGAATCCGACGGCGGCCAGTTCGCCCGAGGTGAGCCGGGGCAGGAACTCCGCGCGCTGCGCCCGGTCGCCGAGCCGCTGGACGGTCCACGCGGCCATGCCCTGGGACGTCATCAGGCTGCGCAGCGAACTGCACCGGCTGCCGACGTACGCGGTGAACTCGCCGCTGTCCGCGCTGCTCAGGCCGAGACCGCCGTACCGGGTGGGCACCTCGGCGCACAGGGCGCCCGCGCTGGCGAGCTTGCGCACCAGGTCTTCCGGGATGGCCCCGGCCCGGTCCCACGCGTCGGGCTGGTCGCCGATCAGGCCGCCGGCGAGGGCGCGGAGTTCGGGCGACCGGTCAGCCACGACCGTCCTCGGCCTCTTCCGCCCGCAGGCGCTCGACCAGGCCCACCATGATCCGCGCGGTGCGGAAGTTGACCAGTTTGAGGTCGGGGCCGGCTATCTCGACGTCGAAGGCGCCCTCCAGGAAGACGACCAGCTCCATCGCGAACAGCGAGGACACCGTGCCCGATTCGAAGAGGTCCGCCTCGGGTTCCCAGACGGTCTTGGTGCGTTCCGCGAGGAAACCGAGGATCTTCTCCTCGATCGCCGCCGAGGTCAGCTCGAGGTCCTGCTCCGGCGTCGTGGTCATGAAAGTTGTCCCCCGTACTCGTAGAAGCCGCGGCCGCTCTTCCGGCCGAGGTCGCCTTCCCGGACTTTCTGCAGCAGCAGTTCGTTCGGCTTGCATCCCTCGTCGCCGGTGCGCTCGTAGAGCACCCGCAGCGAGTCGGCGAGGTTGTCGAGGCCGATCAGGTCCGCCGTGCGCAGCGGGCCGGTGCGGTGGCCGAGACAGCCCTCGAACAGCGCGTCGACGGTCTCCGGCGGCGCGGTGCCCTCCTGCACGACCCGCACCGCGTCGTTGAGCATCGGGTGCAGCACCCGGCTGGTCACGAAACCCGGATTGTCGCTGACCACCAACGGGGTGCGCCCGAGCCGCTGCAGCGCGGACTTCAGCGTCGCCTCCGCCCCGGCCCCGGTCCGCCGCCCGCGGATCACCTCGACCATCGGGATGAGATAGGGCGGGTTCATGAAATGGGTCCCGAGGAAATCCTCGGGACGAGCCACCGAATCCGCCAGTTCGTCGACCGGGATCGACGACGTGTTGGTCACCACCGGCGTTCCGGGGCTGAGCAGCGCGGAAACCTTGGCCAGCGCGGCGGCTTTGACGTCGGTCAGCTCCGTCACCGCTTCGATGACCACGGTCGCTTCCGCGCCTTCCTCCAGCGAGACCGTCGTGACGAGTTCGCCGGGTTCCGTGCCGTCGGGCAGCGTGCCCATGATCTGCGCCAGTTTCAGCTGCTGGCGGATCTTCCGGCGAGCCGCCGCCAGCGTGGTCTCGTCGACGTCGACCAAGGTGACCGGAAGGCCGAACCCGAGTCCGAGCGTGGTGATTCCTATGCCCATCACGCCCGCGCCCAAAACCGTCAGCCGGTGGGCTGTGTGGTCCTTCGACATGACACCTCCATCGGGAATCCCCTTTCAGCTCAAGCGCGGGACCCGGAACGCCGTCGGTCGGGGCAACGCCGCCGGTCCGCCCAGTGCGCGGGAATCCGTTGCGGGGAAACGTCCGCAGGCCACGTGCGCGCGGCCCGACGATACCCAGCCTTGGCCGCCCGGTCGACCAACGCGCTTGTCCGGCCTCATCGGCTGCGCGCCGGATCCGGGGCCAGAGAACGCAGCACCGGCGGCATTTCCGCAGAGTGCGACCCGTCGCGCAAAGCGAGGAGATCGAACCGAACCGGAACAAGCAGCGGTTCCTCGCAAGCCAAAGCCGCGTCGAACAGCTCCAGCCCCTGCTCGACGCTCAGCGAACGGATCCCGTTGCGGGACAACCAGTCGAACCCACCCAGCCGATCGGCCCACGGACCCCACGCCAGCGACGTCGCTCGCCGTCCCGCAGCGCGGCGGTGGTGTGCCACCGCGTCCAGGCACGCGTTCGCCGCGGCGCGGCTCGCCTGCCCCCTTGCCCCGAGAAGGCCGGTCGCGGAGGAGAACAGCACGAACGCGGACAGATCGAGGTCCTGGGTCAGCTCGTGCAGATGCCACGCGCCGAGAGCCTGCGACCGCAGCGCCCGGTCCAGATCGTCGGGGGTGAGGGAATCGACCATGCACTCGTTGGGAACAACGGCGGTGTGCACTACGCCGGTCAGTCGCGGAATGTCTTTCAGCACTGCGGAAAGCGCCGTCCGGTCGGCTATGTCGCACGTCGTCCGCCGGACCTCGGCGCCCAAATCGGACAGTTCCTCGGCCACCGCGTCGGTCCCGCCCAGCAGAAGGAGTCGTCGCACGCCGTACGCGCGGACCAAGTGCCCGGCGACCAGTCCGCCGTCGGTTCCGGTGATCAGCACCGTGCCGTCCTCGGCGAATTCGACCGGCCGGGCCGCGGTGGCGCAGGCGCGCTCCAGCCGGGGGACGAAGTATTCGCCGCCGCGCACCGCTAGTTGCGGTTCGTTCGATTCGGGCTGGACGGCCAGCGCACCGCGACCGGCCGATTCGTCCAGGTCCACCAGCGCGAACCGGCCCGGGTGTTCGGACTGGGCGGCCTGGACCAGGCCCCACACCGGCGCGGCGGCGAGGTCGGGCACATCTATCCCGGCCGCGCCACGGGTGACCACGACGAGCCGGGAAGCGGATCCGGCGGCCAGCCAGGTGTGCAGGAGTTCCAGCACAGTGCCCGGCCGTTCACCGGACACTTCGACCGCGACTCTCGGCGGAAGCTCGCCGGAGGCGCATAATTCGGCCACCGAGTCCACATCGGACCAGACGATCCCGGTCGCCGAGGGCCGGACCGGGACGGCGTGCCAGCTCGGGCGGAACAGCGGGAGCGGTTCGGCGGCGCGGGATTGTTCGGGGACCGCGGGGCGCATCTCCAGGCAGTCGGCGGAGAGCACCGCACTGCCGGACTCGTCCCAGGCCGCGAGCGCGAAGCCCGCGGAACCGTTGGGGCTCAGCCGGACCCGCAACGCCGTGGCACCCGGGGCGTGCAGGGTGACGCCGCTCCAAGCGAAGGGCTGGCCGCCGCGTCCGGCCAGCGCGTGCAAAGCCGAATCCAGCAGCGCCGGATGCACGCCGAAACGCGCGGCATCGTCCCGCGCTTCCTCCGGCAGAGCGGCCTCCGCGAACACCTCGCCGTCACGCTGCCACACCGATCGCAAGCCCTGAAACAGCGGCCCGTAGCCAAAACCGGCCTCCGCCAGCGCCGAGTAGGTGGCGGCGACGTCCACCGGTTCGGCATGCGGCGGCGGCCACTCCGGTGCCTCCGGGCCGGGTCCGGCGAGCCGGTCGCCGAGCAATCCGGCGGCATGCCGCGTCCAGGTGCGGTCGCCGTCCGTCCGGGAGTGGATCTCGACCTTGCGTCCGCCCTCTTCCGGCCCGCCGACCGCGACCTGAAGCTCGACAACGCTGTTCGCCGGAAGCACGAGCGGGGCCTGCAGGGTCAACTCGGCAAGCACCGGGCACTCCGCCTGGCCGCCCGCGCGGAGCGCGAGTTCCACCAGCGCGGAGCCGGGCACCAGCACGGTGTCCCCGATGGCGTGCTCGGCCAGCCACGGATGCGTCTGCGGGGAGAGTCTGCCGGTGAACACCACACCGTTCGCGCCGGCCAGCGGCAACGCCGTGCCGAGGAGCGGGTGCCCGGCCTCGCACCGGCCTCGGGCACGCTGACGCTGGAACGCATAGGTGGGCAAGTCGACCCGCGACACGCAACGGTTGTCGAAGGCCGCGGGCCAATGCACCCGCACGCCGTTGACGTGCAGTTCGGCGGCGGCGCTCAGGAACCGCTGCCGGTCGCTGTGATCCCGGCGCAGGGTGCCCACGACCGTTCCCGCCACCCCGGCCTCGCGGAGCAGGTCCTCGATGCCGGGGATGAGCACCGGATGCGGACTGACCTCGACGAACACCCGGTGCCCGGAGTCGGCGAGAGCCTGGATCGCCGGCGCGAAGCGCACCTGGCCGCGCAGGTTGTCGTACCAGTACTTGGCACCGAGTTCCGGACCCTCGACCAGACCGCCGGTGAGGGTCGAGCACATCGGCACCGCCGCGCGTCCGGGCCGGATCCCGGCGAGCGCCTGTGCCAGCGGCGAGCGGATCGCTTCCATCTGCGGCGAATGCGCGGCGTAGTCCACCTCGGCCTCGCGGATGCGCACGGCGCTCACCCGGCAAGCCCCGAGGAACTCGTCCAGAGCCGCCGGCTGCCCGGAGACCACAGCCGACGCCGGGCCGTTCACCGCCGCCAGCGACAGCCGTTCGCCCCACGGCTCGAGCCAGCGGCTCACCTGCTCCGCCGGCGCGGCCACGGAGGCCATCCCGCCGGTGCCGGACAAAGCCGCGAGTGCCTGGCTCCGCAACGCCACCGCCTTCGCGCCGTCAGCGATGCTCAGCACGCCTGCGACACACGCCGCGGCGATCTCGCCGTGCGCGTGCCCCACCACCGCCGCGGGTTCGACACCGTGCGAACGCCAAAGTGCCGCCAGCGACACCATCACCGCCCACAGCGCCGGTTGCACGACATCCACGCGCTCCAGCGAGGGCGCGCCGTCCACACCCCGCACGACATCCAGCAGCGACCAGTCCACACAGCCCGACAGCGCCGCCGCGCACTCCGCCAGCTGTTCGGTGAAGGCCGGGGCGCAGTCCAGCAATTCGACGGCCATGCCCGCCCACTGCACGCCCTGTCCGGGAAAGACGAACACGACGCCCCGGCCCGCCCCGGCGGCGGTCCCCCGGACCAGTCCGAGATCGGCCTCGCCGCGAGCCAGCGCGGTCAGCCCGTCGACCAGTTCGTCCCGGTCGCCGCCCACGATGACCGCGCGGTGTTCGTGCGCGGAACGGGTCGTGGCGAGCGAGAACCCGACATCGGCGGGGCTCGTGCCGGGCTCGGCGGCCAGCCAGGCGCACAACCGCTCGGCCTGCGCGCGCAGCGCCGGTTCGGTGCGCGCCGAAACCAGCCAGGGCAACGGATAGAGCAGGGTGTCGTCCTCGGCGGCCGCGTGCGGTTTGGCTGCCGCCGGGGGTTCCTCGAGGATGGCGTGGACGTTGGCTCCGCCAAGCCCGAACGACGACACAGCGGCGCGGCGCGGCCGTTCGGACCGCGACCAATCCCTTGCGCTGGAAGGCAATTCCAGCACGGAGCCGTGCTGGTCGGCGTCCAGGGCCTTCGGCAACGCCTGGTTCCGCATCGCCTCGACCATCTTGATCACTCCGGCCACTCCCGCGACTGCTTGCGGGAGCTTGCTGTTCGGCTTCGCCGAATCCAGCCACAACGGCTCGTCCCGGCATCGCCCGAAGGTCGAAGGGAGCGCTCGCGCTTCGGCCGGAGCCGTCTCCGTCCCGTGCGCCTCCACCACGTCCACTTCGAACGGGGCCAAGCCCGCACCGGCCAGCGCGGCATGGATCACCCGCTGCCGCGCCGGACCGTTCGGGGCGGCCAGCCCGTTCTGGTTCACCGCGGAACCCCGCAGCAGGGCCAAAATCGGATGTCCGTTGCGTTCGGCGTCGGACAGCCGCTCGACCAGCACCATCCCGGTGCCCTCGGCCCAGCCCGCCCCGCCCGCCAGTGCCAGGTCGCATTCCCCGGCCCGCAGCGACTGTCCCGCCCAATGCAGTGCCACCAGCGAAGACGAGCACGCCGTGTCCACCGTGACCGCGGGCCCCTCCAGTCCGAAGGTGCCCGATACCCGGCCGGACAGACCGCTGCCGGTCGCTCTCGTGGGCACGCTGGAGGCGGAAGCGCGATCCTGGCCGTCGGATCCGACGAACACTCCGGTCAAGCTGCCGCGCAGCGTGGCCGGGTCGATGCCGGCGCGTTCGAAGGCTTCCCAGGAGGTTTCCAGCACCAATCCGTGCCGGGGGTCCATGGCCAGCGCCTCGCCCGGGGAGATGCCGAAGAAGTCGGCGTCGAAATCCGTTGTCCCGGAAAGAAATCCGTCCGGCAGCTCGGGGCGGCTCCGGCCGCGCGGCGGGGAGACGGCGGCGCCGCCAGCGCGCGCCAGTTCCCACAGTTGCCCGGGAGTGCTCACCCCGCCGGGAAAACGGCACGCCATCGCGACGATCGCGATCGGCTCCCGGCCGCCGGTCTCAAGGTCGCGCAGCCGTTCGCGCGTCCGCCGCAGTTCGGCGGTCACGCCCTTGAGGCAGTCGTGAGGCTTCTCTTCATCCGCCACCGGAACGCCGCTCCCTTGGTACCGAGGTGGTCGCCGTCATCCGCCGTCCCGGCCGACGCCCACCACGGTCCACAATGGAGTACCACGCACCCCGCCACGCACGCCGCGACGATCTCCCCCAGAGCATGGCCGACCGGCGGCGCCGCCGCCACCCTCGGGCGAACACCACGTGGCCGCCGACCGCCTCGCCGCTGGTTTTCCGCAGGGAAGGATCACCTCGCCGACAGTGCGACGAGGTGACCTTTCCCTGTCCGGCAACGGCTTCCGGTGCTTCGCTGAACGACCGTCTTCCGCTAGTGTCCTGCGCCTGAAATTCGTTGGCAATATCGTGCGAGTGAATCGATGATCTCTTCGGCGGTCTTGGTCCACACGAACGGCTTGGGGTT
>NZ_JBVKDQ010000056.1:0-2836 GCF_055633755.1 Amycolatopsis sp. NPDC114484
TCGGGCACGCCTGGCTCGCCTCGACCCTGAACTGCGTTCACGTGCACCGCACGCGGATCGAAGAAGCCTGGCTCGCCGGCCGGCAGCGCGCCGCCGCGCGGTTGGGAGGACTGCTGTCACGAAGTGGAATCTGCTCCTGGCCGCGGCGAATCGCGGCTGCCGGAAGGCCGGCGAGTTGCAGCGCCCGCTCGCGGAACGCGGCCTGGTGATCCCCGCCGGGAAGATGTCCGGTCCGTGGTCCGGCGACCCGGCCAGCGTCGAACTCGACGACCTCGTCTGCGCCGTTCTCGGCTGCCCGGTCAGCGACGTGCTCGTCGCCGAACCGGAGAAGGTCCCCCGGCCCGGCACGGAATCGATGTCGCTGACCGCCGCGACGGCAGCGACGGGCCCGCCGTGACACCGAAACGTCGCGACGGCCGCTCCCTGCCACCGGAATGACGACGAGGAGCTGCATCTGCGGCGCGGTGCGCACCTGCGTGCGCTGCTCGGTCTGGGCGCCGCCATGACGCGTGGGCTCAGCGTGGCCTGCTGCCTGTTCGGCCGGAAGCACGCCGTCGGCGAGTGCGCTGGATGCGGCCGGCGGGAACCACTGCGCACGCGGTACTGCCGCTTGTGCTGGTGCCAGGCACGGCTGCTGGCCCGCGAGAGCGCCATCCGCTACGCCGGCTCGTCCCGGCAACTTCTGGAAACCGCGATCGAACGCGGCACTCGGGGTTGAGCCGAATCCGCGGGTCCAGCCCTGGTCCTGGGCGGAACGGACCCCGGGGTTCCCGCCGAGGAACCCTCGCTTGCGCTGAGCCCACGACGGCCCTGGGGTCGCCGTAGCATCCGCCAACTCGGGCGGACATGCCTAACCAGCGGCGATCCGGTCAGGTAGCCGAGCCGAGCTCCGCGAACTCGGTGCGGGGCTTGGTCGATCGCCTCGGGGAATCGCTCGCGCCGGAGGTGCTCGGCCAGCGCCCGGTAGCTGCTGGCCACGCCGGGATCGCGGCCCTTGCGCTTCCCGCTGAGGATGATCGTCGGGCTGGATGTCGTCGACCGACTCGCCGCCAGCACGGCGGCGCAGCACGGTGCGCAGCATTTCGCCGGTAGCGACCGGCGGCCGGCCGCCGTGTTTTTCCCTTGCGGGACACGGCATTCAGACCTTCCGGCGTGGCCCCGCGGATGTTCTCCTGGCCGATTTCGGCCATCGCGGCGAAAAACGCGAGCACGACGCGACCGGCGCCGGTTGGGTCGTAGATGCCAGGCAGCGGTCCACCGAGCATCTCCGGCACGATGCCGTGCGCGGTCAGGCAATCCGCCAGCGCGGTCAACTCAGCCTGGCCGCGGCCCAGCCGCTTCATCTCGAACACGGTCCGGGTCACGCGGCAGGACGGGGCGCGGGCTTTGATGTGGCGGCAGGCCCCAGCGCGGCCTCGAACTTCGGGCGCACCCGCACGCGGGCGGAGATCTTCTCCGAGCATTCCTGCCGGCGAGCCAAGGACACGGACGAGGAGTCCCCAGAGCCAGCCGAGCGGGGTGCGGGACTGATCCGGGACCGACCGGGCAACCGCCCGCCCGAGCGCCGCCCTGACGCCAGGCTCCTGCCGATGGCCGCCGACAACCTGCCAGACGCACCGTCCGGAGGTCCGGGAATCAGAGGGCGATTCGGTGAACTCCGGGCGGCTCGTCGGCCGTGTAACGAGTGTGACCGAGGCTGACCTGGCAATCGTGGACACCATTGGCGTCCCGCCTTTGCGGCGGGCGGTGCCGGTCGTCGGCGTCCCCGAGGGCCGCCTTCGCATGGCTTGGTCGCGCGTGTCGGCCAAGTGCCGGAGCCGGCCAGGTCGGGCATGCCGGCGAGTGCGCGTGCACGACGGGCAGTCACAACCGAGTTTTCCCCGCACAGTGCTGAAATCGCGCCGCGGCGTCCGGTTCAGGCGCGGACGCGGGCTGTCCCCGAGGCGAGAGTCTCGCGTTTGACCGGTGAGCCGATTACCGGTGACAGCGGTGCGGGATGCCGGCGCTGCCCTGCACGACCATGCTGGTTGCCGAGTTGAGCATAGAGGGTGCCGGGACTCGTCGAGGCGCGCTGCGGCAAGGGGGCGTCCACAACCTCGTACCGGTGCGTCACACGACTTCTTCGTTCCTGCGTCGAGCGCGGCCGGCGAAGAGTGCCGGTGATGGAAGCGGAGAGCACGGCAGTGCTCATCGTACGTTGAATCGTCCGCTGGGGGCGCGGGGCCAGCCCTGTGGCGGAGTACGTTTTCGGCGCGGCTCGACGGCAGGAGCGATGCGAGTGACACCGCGGCACCGGGGGGCGACGGGCCTGTTGCCGATCGCGCCGGAAGATCCGGTGCGGGGCAAATTCCCGAGCTGTCGACGGCAGCGTCATGAATCTCGTGTCCGCCGCGCTCTCGGCCCGCCGACCCATGTGAAACCATCATTCGACCCGGTCGGGAAGGGCAGGCGGCATGACAGCGGTTGAGGGCGTCAAACGCGCGTGGGACTGGTATCAAACTCGCATGTTGGCGACCGGCCAGAGTGCGACGATCCCGGAAGACGCGGCTCAATTGCTGGCGGAACTGGGATCGGCATTGGAGAAGCTGCACGAGCGGCATTACGGCCCGGACGGTTCGACACTGACGGCACCGGTGAGCCGCGGGGAACTGGCCGCGGCACAGTTCCTGTACAAGCGGGTCGAGAGAGAAGTCCCGCCGCCCGCCGGGCCGCCGATGCCGACAGTCGCCGCGTTGTTTGACGTCGACCTCGTCCCCGACCTCCTGATCACAAGCCCTCCGGGCTGGGTCGCCGCGCGCGCGACCGGAAACCGTCAGCCCTGGCACAACCGTTTTGC
>NZ_JBVKDQ010000056.1:2934-6034 GCF_055633755.1 Amycolatopsis sp. NPDC114484
GTTATCCAATATCAGAAAGAAAAGTTGCAAAAGATGGTAGTTGTAAAATTACGACCTCCTACGGCACCCCTGTGCCCATTTACTGGGGCGGCAAGGCTCGTGTCGACGAGCCTCTCTGGGTGCAGACGACGTCGGATGGCCGCTTTATTTTCGTGCATGAACACCAGCGCGGGCGCACCCATTGGCACGATTTCAGGGGCGATCCGGCAGCTCCGGAGGCCTTGGCCCTGATACGTTTGATTGCAGCCAAGCGGGGGCACCTGCCAGTTCCGGATTCGGCGAACGCGAGCGTCTCCGTTCCGAGCGGGTCTGGCGCCGGAGCCTTTCCGGTACCGCCCGGCGGGCCGCAGCAGCTGTTGGCGACCGGCCAGAGTGCGACGATCCCGGAAGACGCGGCTCAATTGCGGGCGGAACTGGGATCGGCACTGGAGAAGCTGCACAAGCGGCATTACGGCCCGAACGGTTCGACACTGACGGCACCGGTGAGCCGCGGGGAACTGGCCGCGGCACAGTTCCTGTACAAGCGGGTCAAGAGAGAAGTCCCGCCGCCCGCCAGGCCACCGATGCCGACATTCGCCGCGCTGTTTGACGTCGACCTCGTCCCCGACCTCCCGATCACAAGCCCTCCGGCCTGGATCGCGAGCGCGACCGGAAGCCGTCAGCCTGAGTATTACCGTTTTGCGGAAACCGAGCTGACAGTGTTCCCTCAAGACAATTATCCAATATCAGAAAGAAAAGTTGGAAAAAATGGTAATTCTGTCATTTCGATCTCCAACGGCGTCAATGTGCCCATTTACTCGGGCGGCAGGGATCGTGCCGGCGAGTCTCTCTGGGTGCAGACGACGTCGGATGGCCGCTTTATTTTCGTGCATGAACTCCAGGGCTCGCGCACCTATTGGCTCGATTTCAGGGGCCATCCGGTGTCTCCGGCGGCCTTGACCCTGACACGTTCGATTGCAGCCAAGCGGGGGCACCTGCCGCTTCCGGATTCGGCGAACGCGAGCGTCTCCGTTCCGAGCGGGTCTGGCGCCGGAGCCTTTCCGGTACCGTCCGGCGGGCCGCAGCAGCCAGCACGTGACAGCTTGGCCGGGGGGCGATCTGGGACGCAGCCGGCGACGAACCCCGGGGCTGCCGGCGAGAGCGGGCAAGGCCCGGTCGTTGTTCGGCCTGATGTGCGAGTGGGCGGGAAGCGCCAAACGAGTCCGGGCATCGACGCCCTCCCGAAGCGGCAGCGGCCGGACGAGCCTTTCTCGCACCACGCAGCGACGCGGGTCGGCATTGAGGCGGCTCGTGCTGACGTGTCGCATTCCGCGGCGATGCTCCTCGCGGTGGCCCAGCAGTCGTATGCGCAAATGGAGTCGCCGGCCGGCGAGTGGGCCGAGTCGTATTCGTCAATGATTCCTGTCCTCGACGATGCCGAGGACTCCGGGTTTGCCGACGCGTTTGCTGTGTCGTTGCGGGCGGAATGGGGCGGATTCGGCGAGCTGATAAGCCAACGGCCGCAGAATCCGGACTGGTTTCACGTCAGGGAGGCGATGCATGCCTACCACCTGGCGCGCGAGTGCGCGGTGGGGACGGGCCACGAGTATTTGGGGTTGCCAGCGGTCCAGGACTTCTTTGCCGTTTCCGAGGCAGTGGCCCGGTTTTACGTGCACGCGCCAGGCGCGCGGGAACCAGCGTTGCAGGTTCTCTGGGAGCTGGCCGGACAGGGCTCGTTTCCGGCGGGCGATCGCCGACCGGAAACAGCAGCGAGGATCGTGCGGGCCGAACATGACGAGAAGCTGTTGCACCGGTTTCAGTTGTTCGATCAGGTAGTGCACCTCGTCGCGACGGTGCTTGACCCGGTGCGCCCGAGCGAGTCGGACGATCGCGCCAGGCGGGCATCGCGCTATCTCCGGGATCTGCTGGGCTCGGGCTTGTCGGGCGGTCGTTCGTCCGCGGATCTGCCACGCAGCTCGGCCGAACCGCAGATCGACCGCGGAGAGGACGGGCGCAGTGTGCTGACGCGGGCAGGAAAGATCGCTCGCACGCTGACCGACGAGTATCGGGAGACGGCGGAGTGGCATATCCGGAGTGCGGAATACACGAGATGGATGGAGGGGCACGAGCCGTTGCACGCGTTCTGGGAGACACCGTACGAGAGCGCGGTGGTCGACCTGGTGGCAAACGAGGCAGCCCGTGGGCTAGATGCCGCGGACCAGCTGGCGACCGCTATGAATCTGGTGGACGTGATGCTGCGCACCCAGCGGACAGTGAGTCTCCCGGGCGGACAGGCTGGCTTCGGACTCGCGCCGGCGCGAAAGCCAGTCGAAGCAGACGTCGGCGAGGCCCCCGCCGACGCCGGGACGGCTGCCGTGCGATGGGCTGCGGCGCTGCGCGCAGCTTTGGCGGCGCAGCAGGGTGCCGTGCTGCCAGACACCGGGGCAGGCCCGGCGGGCCGGGAAACCGGTCTGCTGATCGCGGGCCCAGGCAGTTCAGGTTCGGTGTCGGAGTTCTGCCGGCGGCTCCCGGAAGACCCGTTCTCGGCATTGTCCCTGTCGAACGGGACTAGCCCCAGCCTGGCAGCAGCCGAGCGCTACCTCGCGCGGCATTCGGAGCTACCCGCCCTTGCCCGGGAATTCGCAGCCGTTGCGGCACACGGCATCAACCAGCGGCAGGCGACCGCAGGCTCAGCCCTGCTGGAAATGGCTGCGAATGGCGCGCTGGAGGACGGTCTCGACTACCTGCGCGACACCAGCCGGAAAGGGCGCCTGGCGAGGATCTACCGGCGCGCGGGCGAGACGGTGCCGAACGCCTCGGGCAGGCCAACCCCGGCACTGCACCAGATCGCGGCGTTGACCCGTTTCATGGCCACGGCGGCACATGGCGAGGAGCGAGGAGCCGCGAGCATGGTCACAGCGCTCAACGCGGCGTTGGACGACCGACTCGACGCGGCGCTGAGGCTGGTCGCTTCTGCCCGGCCGTGGCTGGGCGTGGCCCCGACGAAACTGGCGTGGCTGGTCGTCATGGCCCGTCTCAACGAGACACAACTCATCAGCGACCGCGCACAGCGGGCCCTCAGCGTCGAGATGAGCGCTTGCCGCTAGCCAGCGCACGACTC
>NZ_JBVKDQ010000057.1:0-5668 GCF_055633755.1 Amycolatopsis sp. NPDC114484
CGCGGCTGTCGATGATCCAGGTGCACGAGGACGCGGTGGAAGCCGTGGTGCCGCTCAAGCGCCAGGAAGCGATGGGCCAGTTCGACCTCTTCGGCTCGTTCGGAGCCGACGACGGCGACTCGGCCGAGGCAGCGCCGTCGTCCTCGCCGCTCGCGCACCTCAAGTTCGGCGAGGAGGAGTATCCGCGCAAGCAGCTCCTCGCCTACGAGCGCGAAATGCTGGGCCTGTACGTGTCGGCGCACCCGCTCGACGGGGCCGAGCGCATCCTGCGCAAACACGCGCCGAAGCCGATCGCCGCGCTGCTCGCCGACCCGCCGAAGGAGGGCGAGGTCGTCATCTCCGGCCTGCTCACCTCGCTCGAACGCCGGGTCAACAAGAAGGGCGAGCCCTGGGCGATCTGCACCGTCGAGGACATGGACGCCGCCCTCGAAGTGCTGTTCTTCGCCAAGGCGTACTCGATGTTCGCCGCGGACCTGGTCGAGGACAACGCGGTGCTGGTGAAGGGCCGGGTCAACTGGCGCGAGGACAAGATGTCGGTGTTCGGCGGCGGGCTCGTGCCGCTGGACCTCTCCGAGATCGGCAACGGCGACGAGGAACCGCCGCTGGTGCTGCTGGCCGCCGCCGAGAAGATCGACCAGGCGGTGGTCAGCGAACTGAAGTCGACGCTGCTGGCGCACAAGGGCGATACGCCGGTGCACCTCAAGCTCGTCGGCAAGAACCAGACGGTCTTCGCGCTTTACGATTACCCCGTGAAGGTCAGTTCGATGCTCATCGGTGAGCTCAAGGGCATCCCTGGGATCACCGCCAACACCTGATGACCGGGGCGGAGCCGGATCCCCGCCGGTGGCGGGCGCTCGCGGTCACCCTCGCCGCCGGGTTCATGACGTTGCTGGACGTCAGCATCGTCAACACGGCTCTGCCCTCGATCCAGCGCGACCTCCACACCGGCGCGGGCACCATCCAGTGGGTCGTCTCGGGCTACGCGCTCACCTTCGGCTTGGTCCTGGTCACCGGCGGCAGGCTCGGCGACGCGCTGGGCCGGCGCCGGATGTTCCTGATCGCGCTGGCCGCGTTCGTCGCGACGAGCGCGCTCGCCGGAGCGGCGTCCGACCCGGCGACGCTCGTCGCCGCCCGGCTCGCCCAGGGCTGTGCCGCGGGCATGCTGACGCCGCAGAACAGCGGCCTGATCCAGGACCTGTTCCGCGGTGCCGAGCGCGGCCGGGCGTTCGGCATGTTCGGCGCGGTCGTCGGCATCTCCACCGCGGTCGGGCCGGTGCTCGGCGGCGTGATCCTCGCGCTGTTCGGCGACCCGGACGGCTGGCGGTGGGTGTTCTACGTGAACGTGCCGATCGGCGTCGTCGCGTTCGGGCTCGCGATGAAGCTGCTGCCGCGCGCGGACCGGCGGAAGTTCCGGCTGCGCACGGAAATCGACTTCGTCGGGATCGTGCTGCTGGCCGTCGCGGTGCTCGGCGTGCTGCTGCCGCTCGTGCAGTCCGAACGGGGCGGGCTGGGCCGGTTCTGGTGGCTGTTCGGGGTGGCGATCGTCTTCGGCGTGGCGTTCGTGTGGTGGGAACTGCGCGTCACGCGAAGGAATCTGCCGCCGCTGCTGGACATCCGGCTCTTCACTGACACTCCGGGCTACGCCAGCGGCGCGGCGGTCGGGGCGCTGTACTTCTGCGGGTTCGCGGGGATCTGGCTGGTGTTCGCGCTCTTCTTCCAACAGGGGCTCGGGTACACGCCGCTGCAGTCGGGGCTGGCGGTCACGCCGTTCGCGTTGAGTTCGGCGGTGACCGCGGCGGTCGCCGGGCGGCTCGTGGCCCGGTTCGGCCGAAGGCTGACCGTTGCTGGTTTGAGCATCGTCGCGCTCTCGCTGTTGTCCGTGGCGTTGGTCGTGCAGCTGGTACCGCCGTCGGCCGCGGGGTTCGCAGTGGCCGGCCCGCTGCTGATCGGCGGGATCGGCGGCGGGATGGTGATCTCGCCGAACACGACGCTCACCCTCGAATGCGTGCCGAACCGGCTGGCCGGCGTCGCCGGGGGAGCGCTGCAGACCGGCCAGCGGATCGGCACCGCGATCGGCACGGCCGTGCTGGCGTCGGTGTTCGAATCGATGGTCCCGGCGGCCGGGCACCAGACCGCGCTCACCGCGGCGATGTGCTGCGCGGCCGGCCTCACCCTGGTCGCGCTCGCTTTCGCGGCCCTGGAACTGCGCGCCCGCCGGCGGCGTGCCATCCTGACGGAGGACCACCAAGCTGCGCAATCCGCAGCGAATATTCACCGTACGTGATCTGGCAACGCTTATCTTGCCTGTCCGGTGAGCTACTTACCGCCACTAGGTGATACTCCATCCGGGTGACAGGTGACCTTCGACCCTAGTGCTACTCAGAGCAACCGAGTAGACCTTATGGAGCCTTCAGAACGGCACTTTGGCTACCTACAGTGGCAATTCGTTCGATCGACCGGGGATGGGTCGATCGGCCGAGCGGCCCGGGAGTCCGAAGTTCCGGGGAATGGACACCCGGAGTCGCATTCCGGTACGAAATTCGTCGGCGTCCGCGGGGGACCGTACGGCGAATCGCCGGGGCACTGCCCGGAGTGGCCAGCCGAGTGCGCGCGCGAAGGCAACGGGGCGGGCCCGGGCGAGGGGGAACCGGGCCCGCCCGTCCTTCTCGTCCGGCTGGATCTTGCTCTGGGCTGCCCGCGGATGTTCCGAGCGGGAGATCGCTCCTGCGAGCGCCTTGTCCGTGCCGTTTGAGGTTGCCTGCGGGCCTGGCCGCGCGGTTCGGGAGGTTTGGCCGCGTGAAGGTTGCCTGCGGGGCCTGGTCGCGCAGTTCGGGAGGTTCGGCCGTTTGAGGTCGTCTTCGCCTCCGGTCACGCGGTTCGGGATGTTCCACCGCTTGACCGTCCCTTCGGGTCCGGCCCGCGCAGCTCGGGGTGTTCCGCCCCCTGACGTTGCCTGCGGGCCTGGCCGCGCGGTTCGGGAGGTTCGGCCCGCTTGACGTTGCCTTCGGCCCGGTCGCGCGGCGCGGATGTTCCGCCACTTGACGGTCCCTTCGAGCCTGCCCACGCGGTTCAGGATGCTTCGCCGCTTGACGTCGCCTCTTGCACGCAGAGCGTGCTTCAACTCCGGCCGCACGGCCGGGAAGGCTCGCCCCTTGACCTTCCCCTCGGGGACGGCCCCACGCTCAGGGCGTTCCGAACGAGGGAGACCCATGACGGACCTGCTCGCCATCGGCGCGTTCGCGCGCCTGGCCCGCCTTTCGCCCAAAGCGCTGCGGCGCTACGACGAGACGAACCTGCTGCCACCCGCCCGCGTCGACCCGGACACCGGCTACCGCTGGTACTCGCCGGACCAGCTCGGCCGGGCTCGCCGCGTCGTCCAGCTGCGCGGGCTCGAGATGCCGCTGCCGAGGATCCGGGCCGTCCTCGACCTGTCGCCGGACGCCGCGGCAGCCGAGGTCCGCGCCTACTGGGAAGAGTAGGAGCGGGCGTGGCACGCGAAGCGGGAACTCGCCGGGTTCTTCCTCGACCAACTGGCCGGGAAGGAAACCCCGATGTACGACGTGTCCGTCCGCGAAATGCCCGCCCACGCGCTGCTCGCCACCTCCGAGCACCTGACCGCCGACCGGATCGGCGAGTTCGCCGCCCCGCTCTTCGCCTTCTTCGGCGACCCGGCGGTCCCCCGCCCGGAAGGCAGCGCCGGACGGCCGTTCCTGCGCTACCACGGCGAAATCAGCAATGACAGCGACGGCCTGGTCGAATTCTGCTGCCCGATCGACCCCGAAGGCGGGGAAATCGCCTTTCCGGAGATGACGCTCAGCACCGACGACGCGGGCCGCGAGGCTTACGTCACCGTGCCGAAGGCGAACATGATGACCGCGCTCGGCGCCGAGTCGCTGCACCGCTGGCTGGCTGACCACGAGGTCGAGGCTGATTGGAAGCCGCGCCAGATCTTCCTGTGCGATCCCGGGACGGCCGGCCTCGACGATCCGGTCTTCGAACTGGCGGTCCGGCTGCGCTGAGACGTCCGGTTTCACCCGGTTCCGGCTGCTCGGGGATGTCGCGCTCGCGCACGGCCGTCGATCATGTTGGGATGGCCGCGTTCTGCGAAGAGGGGAGCGCTCATGGCCCAGGAGGCAACGCCGGGCAACCGGATCCGGGTGTGGTACCGACCGATGCGGGCGCGCGACACCAGCGAAGGGCACCGCGCGTCGACGCCGCTGGAATTGCTGTTCGACCTGTGTTTCGTGGTCGCCGTCGGCCAGGCCGCCGCGCAACTGCACCACGCGCTTTCCGAAGGCCACGTCGGGCACGGCGTGCTCAGTTTCGGGATGGTGTTCTTCGCGATCTGGTGGGGCTGGCTGAACTTCAGCTGGTTCGCGTCGGCGTTCGACACCGACGACGTGCCCTACCGGCTCGCCACTCTCGTCCAGATCGCCGGCGGCCTGACCGTCGCGGCCGGCGTGGACAAAGCCTTCGAAGGCGACTTCACGATCGTGGTCATCGGGTACGTCCTGATGCGGCTCGCGGCGGTCGCGCAGTGGTTGCGCGCGGCGCGGCAGTCACCGGGATTGCGCACCACCGCGTACCGCTACGCGGCGGGCATCACCGCCTGCCAGATCCTGTGGGTCGTCCGGCTCGCGATTCCCGGCACCGCGGGGTTCGTCGGCTTCTTTGTCATCCTGCTGCTGGAACTCGCGGTGCCGGCGGTGGCGGAGTCGCGGACTACCACGCCGTGGCACTCGCATCACATCGCCGAGCGGTACGGGCTTTTCACGCTGATCGTGCTCGGCGAAACCGTGCTCAGCGCCACCAACGCGGTGAAAGAGGGGATCGCGGAGGGCGAGCACACCGGGGAGCTGGTTTCGCTGGCTGTCGCGGGCCTGGTCCTGGTCTTCTCGATGTGGTGGCTCTACTTCGACCAGCCGGGGCACGCCCGCCTCGAACGCGGTAACTCGCGGTGGACCGCGTTGAGCTGGGGATACGGGCACTACCTGATTTTCGCTTCGGCGGCGGCTGTCGGCGCGGGGCTGGAACTGGCGGTCGGCTTCGACAGCGGGAAGGCACACGTCAGCGGCATCGTGACCGCGCTGGCCGTGACGATCCCGGTCGCGGTCTTCCTGCTCAGCGTGTGGCTGCTGCACATCGGCCCGGCGAACGAATGCCGTCCGATCGCGATCGGCTTCCCGGCGGCCGCGGTGCTCGTGCTCGCGGCGTCGTTCGGCCCGGCGCCGATCCACGTGACGGCGGCTCTCGCGGCAGTGCTCGTCGGGGTCACGGTGATCGCGACGCACGGGGAGCGCGAGCCGGGCTGACCGGCTTGGGCCGCCTTGGGGCTGTGGTCGCCGGATCGACGCAGGTCAGGGGCTTGGCGCGAAAAAAGGGACCCCCCTGTTCGAGGGCTGTTTCGGGCCGTGTAATGTTCTCTTCGTCGCCAGGGAGACCGGGCGGCCACCGGGAACACGAACCAAGCTCCCACAGTAGTGGTAGAGTGGGTGGTCCCAAACCTCCGGAGCTGAACCAGCCCCCGACGAAGCCTCGAGCTTCCCAGGGTGTAGAGTTGGACTCCGGAAAAACAAAAGCTTGAAATAACGCATCGAGCTTGGCCTGGTTGATTCCGGGGTTGGTTCGGGGTGTGTTGCTTGAGAACTCAACAGTGTGCTAGTGAACT
>NZ_JBVKDQ010000058.1:0-2050 GCF_055633755.1 Amycolatopsis sp. NPDC114484
AGTTCGGCGGTGTCCTACTCTCCCACAACCCTTCGGTTGCAGTACCATCGGCGCAGTCAGGCTTAGCTTCCGGGTTCGGAATGGGACCGGGCGTTTCCCTGACGCTAAAACCACCGAAACACTCCGAAACAACACACCCGCCACCGTGTCCGGTGGGGCTGGTGTGGTGTTTCAGAACCGTAGAGTGGATGCGCAACATCTTCGTGGGCAAGTCCTCGGCCTATTAGTACCAGTCAACTCGACAACACATTACTGTGCTTCCATTTCTGGCCTATCAACCCAATCGTCTCTTGGGGGCCTTAACCCACAGGGGGTGGGATACCTCATCTTGGAACAGGCTTCCCGCTTAGATGCCTTCAGCGGTTATCCCTTCCGAACATAGCCAACCAGCCATGCCACTGGCGTGACAACTGGCACACCAGAGGTCCGTCCGTCCCGGTCCTCTCGTACTAGGGACAGCCTTCCTCAAGTATCCTGCGCGCGCGGCGGATAGGGACCGAACTGTCTCACGACGTTCTAAACCCAGCTCGCGTGCCGCTTTAATGGGCGAACAGCCCAACCCTTGGGACCTACTCCGGCCCCAGGATGCGACGAGCCGACATCGAGGTGCCAAACCATGCCGTCGATATGGACTCTTGGGCAAGATCAGCCTGTTATCCCCGGGGTACCTTTTATCCGTTGAGCGACACCCCTTCCACCAGGAGGTGCCGGATCACTAGTCCCGACTTTCGTCCCTGCTCGACATGTCTGTCTCACAGTCAAGCTCCCTTGTGCACTTGCACTCGACACCTGATTGCCAACCAGGCTGAGGGAACCTTTGGGCGCCTCCGTTACCCTTTAGGAGGCAACCGCCCCAGTTAAACTACCCATCAGGCACTGTCCCTGAACCAGATCATGGTCCGAGGTTCAGATTCCCAATCCGACCAGAGTGGTATTTCAACAACGACTCCACACCCACTAGCGTGAGCGCTTCACAGTCTCCCACCTATCCTACACAAGCCGAACCGAAAACCAATACCAAACTATAGTAAAGGTCCCGGGGTCTTTCCGTCCTGCCGCGCGTAACGAGCATCTTTACTCGTAATGCAATTTCGCCGGGCCTGTGGTCGAGACAGCCGGAAAGTCGTTACGCCATTCGTGCAGGTCGGAACTTACCCGACAAGGAATTTCGCTACCTTAGGATGGTTATAGTTACCACCGCCGTTTACTGGCGCTTAAATTCTCAGCTTCGCGCCGAAGCGCTAACCGGTCCTCTTAACGTTCCAGCACCGGGCAGGCGTCAGTCCATATACATCGTCTTGCGACTTCGCATGGACCTGTGTTTTTAGTAAACAGTCGCTTTCCGCTGGTCTCTGCGGCCAACCACCGCTCCGCCCGCAAGGGACATCACAGTGCTTGGCCCCCCTTCTCCCGAAGTTACGGGGGCATTTTGCCGAGTTCCTTAACCACAGTTCACCCGATCGCCTTGGTATTCTCTACCTGACCACCTGTGTTGGTTTGGGGTACGGGCCGTGCATGCACTCACTAGAGGCTTTTCTCGGCAGCATAGGATCACCCGCTTCGCCTCAAACGGCTACGCATCACGTCTCAGCCACATGAGTGGCGGATTTGCCTACCACTCGGCCTACACGCTTACACCAGGACAACCATCGCCTGGCGGAGCTACCTTCCTGCGTCACCCCATCGCTTGACTACTACGGAATCAGGTCCCACGCTCCACACGGCACGTCCGTCCGAAGACTTCCATGCCGGCTTCGGGTGGTTAGTGTCAACCGCCTCGCCATGGGCGCACATGCTCGGGTACGGGAATATCAACCCGTTGTCCATCGACTACGCCTGTCGGCCTCGCCTTAGGTCCCGACTTACCCTGGGCGGATTAGCCTGGCCCAGGAACCCTTGGTCATCCGGCGGCAGAGTTTCTCACTCTGCATTCGCTACTCATGCCTGCATTCTCACTCCCGCACCCTCCACCGCTGGCTTCCGCCGCGGCTTCACCGGATGCAGGACGCTCCCCTACCCATCCACACCACTGCACGAGAGCCCGAAAGCC
>NZ_JBVKDQ010000058.1:2148-5355 GCF_055633755.1 Amycolatopsis sp. NPDC114484
CGTGAATGACACAGCTTCGGCGGTGTGCTTAAGCCCCGCTACATTGTCGGCGCAGGACCACTTGACCAGTGAGCTATTACGCACTCTTTCAAGGGTGGCTGCTTCTAAGCCAACCTCCTGGTTGTCTGGGCAATCCCACATCCTTTCCCACTGAGCACACACTTAGGGGCCTTAGCTGGTGTTCTGGGCTGTTTCCCTCTCGACGACGAAGCTTATCCCCCGCCGTCTCACTGCCGCGCTCTCACTAACCGGTATTCGGAGTTTGGTTGATTTCGGTAACCCGGTAAGGCCCCTAGACCATCCAGTAGCTCTACCCCCGGCAAGAAACACGCGACGCTGCACCTAAATGCATTTCGGGGAGAACCAGCTATCACGGAGTTTGATTGGCCTTTCACCCCTACCCACAGCTCATCCCCTCAGTTTTCAACCTAAGTGGGTTCGGGCCTCCACGACGTCTTACCGTCGCTTCACCCTGGCCATGGGTAGATCACTCCGCTTCGGGTCTAGACCACGCGACTCATTCGCCCTGTTCAGACTCGCTTTCGCTACGGCTACCCCACCCGGGTTAACCTCGCCACGCAGCACTAACTCGCAGGCTCATTCTTCAAAAGGCACGCCATCACCCAACACGTGAGCTCTGACGGCTTGTAGGCACACGGTTTCAGGTACTCTTTCACTCCCCTCCCGGGGTACTTTTCATCTTTCCCTCACGGTACTCGTCCGCTATCGGTCTTCAGGAAGTATTTAGGCTTACCGGGTGGTCCCGGCAGATTCACAGCAAATTCCACGAGCTCGCTGCTACTCGGGAACACCGCCACACAACACAAACACAGTTTTCGCGTACGGGGCTCTCACCCACTCCGGCCCGCCATCCCAAACGGTTCCGCTAACCATGCCGCATCACGCCCAGAGTGTCAGCTCTGAGAAGACAGGTCCCACAACCCCGACCACACAACCCCTGACAGGTATCACATGCAATCGGTTTAGCCTCTTCCGCTTTCGCTCGCCACTACTCACGGAATCACTTTTGTTTTCTCTTCCTGCGGGTACTGAGATGTTTCACTTCCCCGCGTTCCCTCCGCACCGGCTATATATTCACCGGCGGGTAACACCACATCACTGGTGCTGGGTTTCCCCATTCGGAAATCCTCGGATCACAGCTCGGTTGACAGCTCCCCGAGGCATATCGCAGCCTCCCACGTCCTTCATCGGCTCCTGAAGCCAAGACATCCACCATGTGCCCTTAACAACTTGACCACAAAGATGCTCGCATCCACTCTACAGTTCTCAAACACCACACCAGAAACAACGTGTGTTGCCTCAGGACCCAACAGCGTGCTGAGTGAACAAGAACCCGCCCGGATCCGACCGGCCGACTTTCCACGCGGGACAAACCCGCAGTACTGATCAGCAGCATCTCCGCCGCGAGAACCCATAACCAGTAGTTCCACAATTCCTTGAGCAAGCCCGGCAACACCGCGTTCGGGTGTTAAACCGCGCCCACCCCATGCCCTGATTCCGGGTATCCCGGGAACATGGATGTGTTGTGCTCCTTAGAAAGGAGGTGATCCAGCCGCACCTTCCGGTACGGCTACCTTGTTACGACTTCGTCCCAATCGCCAGTCCCACCTTCGACCACTCCCTCCCTTGCGGGTTGGGCCATGGGCTTCGGGTGTTACCGACTTTCATGACGTGACGGGCGGTGTGTACAAGGCCCGGGAACGTATTCACCGCAGCGTTGCTGATCTGCGATTACTAGCGACTCCGACTTCACGCAGTCGAGTTGCAGACTGCGATCCGAACTGAGACCGGCTTTAAGGGATTCGCTCCACCTCGCGGTATCGCAGCCCTCTGTACCAGCCATTGTAGCATGTGTGAAGCCCTGGACATAAGGGGCATGATGACTTGACGTCATCCCCACCTTCCTCCGAGTTGACCCCGGCAGTCTCCCACGAGTCCCCAACTTTACTTGCTGGCAACGTAGGATAAGGGTTGCGCTCGTTGCGGGACTTAACCCAACATCTCACGACACGAGCTGACGACAGCCATGCACCACCTGTACACCAACCACAAGGGAAGCCCCATCTCTGGGGATGTCTGGCGCATGTCAAGCCCAGGTAAGGTTCTTCGCGTTGCATCGAATTAATCCACATGCTCCGCCGCTTGTGCGGGCCCCCGTCAATTCCTTTGAGTTTTAGCCTTGCGGCCGTACTCCCCAGGCGGGGCGCTTAATGCGTTAGCTACGGCACGGACAACGTGGAATGTCGCCCACACCTAGCGCCCAACGTTTACAGCGTGGACTACCAGGGTATCTAATCCTGTTCGCTCCCCACGCTTTCGCTCCTCAGCGTCAGTATCGGCCCAGAGACCCGCCTTCGCCACCGGTGTTCCTCCTGATATCTGCGCATTTCACCGCTACACCAGGAATTCCAGTCTCCCCTGCCGAACTCAAGTCTGCCCGTATCGACCGCACGCTCCACGTTAAGCGTGGAGATTTCACGGCCGACGCGACAAACCGCCTACGAGCTCTTTACGCCCAATAATTCCGGACAACGCTCGCACCCTACGTATTACCGCGGCTGCTGGCACGTAGTTAGCCGGTGCTTCTTATCCAGGTACCGTCACTTGCGCTTCGTCCCTGGCGAAAGAGGTTTACAACCCGAAGGCCGTCATCCCTCACGCGGCGTCGCTGCATCAGGCTTGCGCCCATTGTGCAATATTCCCCACTGCTGCCTCCCGTAGGAGTCTGGGCCGTGTCTCAGTCCCAGTGTGGCCGGTCACCCTCTCAGGCCGGCTACCCGTCGTCGCCTTGGTAGGCCATTACCCCACCAACAAGCTGATAGGCCGCGGGTTCATCCTGTACCGCCGGAACTTTCCACCCTCCGCCATGCGGCAAAGAGTCATATCCGGTATTAGACCCAGTTTCCCAGGCTTATCCCAGAGTACAGGGCAGATTACCCACGTGTTACTCACCCGTTCGCCACTCATCCCCGGCCGAAACCGGTTCAGCGTTCGACTTGCATGTGTTAAGCACGCCGCCAGCGTTCGTCCTGAGCCAGGATCAAACTCTCCAACAATGCTGTAAAGTTCGATCGAGACTATTCTCAATCATCATTCTCAAAGGAAACCCCGACGAGGGGGTTTCATATTAAGCTCTACTGGCTTAGTTCACTAGCACACTGTTGAGTTCTCAAGCAACACACCCCG
>NZ_JBVKDQ010000059.1:0-3324 GCF_055633755.1 Amycolatopsis sp. NPDC114484
GTCATCGCTGAGGATCAGCTCGACCTTGGACCGTCCACGACCCGCCATCACCGCATCCTACAATTAGATAGCGGACTTCAGGCGCAGGACACTAGATGGCGAAAAGCACCGACATCCGGCCGGTCGTCAAACTGCGGTCGACCGCGGGCACCGGCTACACGTACGTGACGAAGAAGAACCGCCGCAACGATCCGGACCGGATGGTGCTGCGCAAATACGACCCGGTGGCGCGCAAGCACGTCGAATTCAAGGAAGAACGCTGATGGCGAAGAAGTCGAAAATCGCGAAGAACGAGCAGCGGAAGGTGATCGCCGCGCGGTATGTCGAACGACGGCGCGCGCTCAAGGCGGTGATCGCGTCGCCGTCCGCTTCGGCTGACGAGAAGGCCGACGCGGTCGTCGCGCTGCAGCGCATGCCGCGCGACGCCAGCCGCACGCGGATCCGCAACCGCGACACCGCCGACGGCCGTCCGCGCGGATACCTGCGGAAGTTCGGGCTGTCGCGGGTGCGCATGCGGCAGATGGCGCACAACGGGGAACTGCCCGGCGTGTCGAAGTCGAGCTGGTGAGCGCCGTGCCCAAACCGGACCGGACGCCGCGGCGGCGTCCCAATCCCTTCCACGCGGCCGGAATCACCAGGGTGGACTGGAAAGACGTCGACCTGCTGCGGAAATTCATCTCCGACCGGGGCAAGATCCGGGCCCGCCGGGTGACCGGATTGACGCCGCAGCAACAGAAACAGGTGGCGACCGCGATCAAGAACGCGCGGGAGATGGCGCTGCTGCCGTATCCGACGGCGGCGCGGGGCTGAAAAACCGGATGCGGGCAGCGGGCACGGCGCGCGATCATAGCGGTACGAAACGGGCGTCGCACGAGGATGTCCTCACATCGGAAAGGTCCGCGTTGTGCACGCCCAGATCGCTGTCACGCCTGCCCAGCTGCCCGACATCCTGCTCACCACGGCCGTCGTCCGGCCGGTCTTTCTCTGGGGCGCGCCCGGGATCGGGAAGTCGTCGCTGGTCCGGGAATTCGCGGCGGCGCTCGGTCTTGAGTGCGTCTCGCTGCTCGGCACCCAGCTCGCGCCCGAGGACCTGATCGGCGTGCCGCAGATCGCCGACGGCCGCAGCCGGTTCTGCCCGCCCGAGCAGATCGCCCGCGACGAGCCGTACTGCCTGTTCCTGGACGAGCTGAACGCCGCGTCGCCGGACGTGCAGAAGGCGTTCTATTCGCTGATCCTCGACCGCCGGATCGGCTCCTGCGAGCTGCCGCCCGGTTCGGTGGTGATCGGCGCCGGAAACCGCGCCGCCGACCAGGCGCTCGCCCGGCCGATGGCGTCGGCGCTGGTGAACCGGCTGGTCCACCTCCACCTGCGCGCGTCGGCGGGCGACTGGCTCGCCTGGGCGGCCGGCAACGGCATCCATCCGGCGGTGGTCGGATACCTGGCCCAGCGCCCGGACCACCTGTGGAGCCAGCCGCCGAAGACCGAGGAGCCGTTCTCCACGCCGAGGTCCTGGCACATGCTGTCCGACCTGCTGCACTCGGCGGGCGATCCGCTCGACGACGAGACCGTCGGGCTGCTCGCGTACGCCACGCTCACCCCGCAGCACGCGGGCGCGTTCCGGTCCTATCTCAAGGTCGCGCGGCACGCCTTCGACCTGGAAGCGATCCTCAAGGGCGACGCGCGCTGGCCCGCCGAACCGGGCGAGCGCGACCTGCTCTACTTCCTCGCCGAGACGTTCCGCGTCCGGCTGGCCCGCGACCTGCCCGCGGACAAGCGGCACGCGTCGGCGGCGGTGCGGCAGTTCGCGTTCCGCGCGAAGAGCCTGCTGGTCGAACTGGCGGAGATCTCGCTGGAGATGGCGCAGCTGGTGATCGCGGACGACGAGGCGGGCAACCCGCGCCTGCCGTCCTGGTTCCTGGTCGAAGCCGCGCGCGACCTGCCGCGTTTGGTGGCGGCCCGGGCATGAGCGGCGTCCGTCCCGACGCTCGCCTGCGCGAACGCCGGAACAAGGCGATCGACGCGGGCTGGGCGCTGGTCCGCGAGAACACCGTCCTCAACCGGCTCGCGGGCGGCGCGAGCCTGGACCGCGCCAGCCTGACCGGACCCGAAGCCTGGGCGGTCGTCTCCGGCGACGGCCTGATCACGGCGAACCGCGCCCGCGACGCCGGGCCCGCCGAATGGGAGTGGGTGTTCGCGCATCTGCTGCTGCACCTCGGCCTCGGCCACCTGGACGAGGAGCAGCTCGCCGAGGCGGACGCGATCACCGCCGACCGGGGCGTGGACGCGAGCTACAGCGCGGCGTGCTGCGTCGCTGTGCACCGCTTCGCGGAGGCGGTGCGGGTCGGCATTCCGCTGACGCTCGTGCCCGAACTTCCGGGCACGGGCGAGCTTTCCCTTGCCCGCGCTTGGCGCGAGACCGGCGTTCCGGAGGTCTTCCGTTCGCTGGGCACCGGCGGCGACCGGCCGTGCCTCGCGCTCGCGGAGCCGCCGAGCCGGTGGCACGTGCAGTACCACGGCAAGGCCAAGCCGTGGACCGAACGGTTCGCGCGCGGGCTGATCGCCTCGGCCACCGAGGCGATGGAGCAGGCCGCCGACGCGCGCGGCCAGACCCGGCACCGGCGGAGCCTGGGGGAGTGGGACCGCGCGCTGGGCTGGTTCGCGTCGTCGTTCCCGCTGCTCGGTGCGGTGGCCGCCGGGTTCACCCTGGTCGTCGATCCCGAAGTGGTCCGCGCCTGGGACATCGCGGTCGCGGCTGTCGATGCCGAGCACGGCGAGATCTACGTCAACCCGAACGCCGCGCTGACCGCCGAGGAATGGCGGTTCGTGCTCGCCCACGAGATGCTGCACGCCGCGCTCCGGCACGACCGCCGTGCGCTCGGCCGCGACCCGTACCTGTGGAACGTCGCGTGCGACTACGTGATCAACGGCTGGCTGGTCGCCCTCGGCGTCGGCGAGCTGCCCGGCGACGGACTGCACGATCCGCAGCTGGCCGCGCTGTCCGCGGAATCGGTGTACGACACGCTGACCACCGACCTTCGCCGCGCCCGCAAGCTGCACACGCTGGGCGGGCGCGAGGCCGGCGACGTCCTGGGCGACTGGCTGTCCGAGCCGGAGGCCGCCGCCCGCCGCTCCTCGCGCCGGGCGGAACCCAAGCCGCTCCCGTGGCGCGCCAGCGACCGGACCGCCGGCGTCGACCTGGACGAGTTCTACCGCCGTGCGCTCAGCCAAGCTTGGGGTCATGGGGTTGTTGCAACACCGCTTTGTTGAAGGGGTGGGGTTGTGGCGCGGGTGTTTCAGTGGTTGCCGCGGTGGGTGCAGGTGGAG
>NZ_JBVKDQ010000060.1:0-1670 GCF_055633755.1 Amycolatopsis sp. NPDC114484
ACCTTGATCCCCAGCCGACGGCACTCCGACAGATAGATCGCCGACTTGTCCTTGTTGTCACCCACCGACGTGAGCAACGCGGCCATGTACTCCGGGGTGTAATTCGCCTTGAGGTAGGCGGTCCAGTACGCGATCAGGCCGTACGCGGCGGCGTGCGACTTGTTGAACGCGTACCCGGCGAACGGGAGAATCGTGTCCCACAGCGCCTTGACCGCTTCCGGCGAGAAGCCGCCCTCGACCAGCGGGCTGGACTTCATGCCCTCTTCGAAGCCCTCGTACTCCTTTTCGAGGACTTCCTTCTTCTTCTTGCCCATCGCGCGCCGCAGCGTGTCCGCTCGGCCCATCGTGTAGCCCGCGACCTTCTGCGCGATCTGCATGATCTGCTCTTGGTAGACGATCAGGCCGTAGGTCTCGGACAGGATCTCCCGCAGCGGTTCCTCCAGCTGCGGGTGGATGGGCTTGATCTGCTGCCGGTTGTTCTTGCGGTCGGCGTAGTCGTTGTGCGCGTTCATGCCCATCGGGCCGGGGCGGTACAGCGCGAGCACCGCGATGATGTCCTCGAACCCGGTCGGCAGCATGCGCCGCAGCAGGTCGCGCATCGCGCCGCCGTCGAGCTGGAACACGCCGAGCGTGTCGCCGCGGCCGAGGAGCTTGTACGCCTCCGGGTCGTCGAACCCGAGCCGGTCGAGGTCGATCTCCTCGCCGCGGTTGGCCTTGATGTTCTCCAGCGCGTCGCCGATGACGGTGAGGTTGCGCAGGCCCAGGAAGTCCATCTTCAGCAGGCCGATGGCCTCGCACGACGGATAGTCCCAGCCGGTGATGATCGAACCGTCGTCGCGCTGCCACACCGGGATCGCGTCGGTGAGCGGTTCGCTCGACATGATCACCGCGCAGGCGTGCACACCCGCGTTGCGGATCAGGCCTTCGAGGCCTCGGGCGGTGTCGAAGATCGTCTTGCACTCTTCGTCGGTCTCGACGAGCGTGCGGACCTCGGCGGCCTCGGCGTAGCGCTCGTGCTTCGAGTCGACGATGCCCGACAGCGGGATGTCCTTCGCCATGATCGGCGGCGGCAGCGCCTTCGAAATCCGGTCCGCGATCGAGTAGCCCGGCTGGCCGAAGTGCACGCGGGCGGAGTCCTTGATCGCCGCCTTGGTCTTAATCGTGCCGAAGGTGATCACCTGCGCGACCCGGTCCGCGCCGTACTTGTCGGTGGCGTAGCGGATCATCTCGCCGCGCCGGCGGTCGTCGAAGTCGATGTCGATGTCGGGCATCGACATGCGTTCCGGGTTCAGGAACCGCTCGAACAGCAGCTTCTGCGGGATCGGGTCGAGGTTCGTGATGCCGAGCGCGTACGCGACGAGCGCGCCCGCCGCGGAACCACGGCCGGGGCCGACCAGGATGCCGACCTCGCGCGCGTGCTGGATGAGGTCGGCGGTGATGAGGAAATAGGACGGGAAGCCCTTGCCCTCGATGACGCCGAGTTCGTAGTCGCAGCGTTCCTCGTAGCCGTCCGGGACGCCTTCGGGGAACCGCCACTTGAGGCCCTCGGCCACCTGATGGCGCAGCCAAGAAGCGTCGGTGTGGCCTTCGGGGACGTCGAAGACCGGCATCCGGTCCTTGTGCGTGTACACGTCCTCATACGACTCGACCCGCTCCGCGATCAGCAGCGT
>NZ_JBVKDQ010000061.1:0-1669 GCF_055633755.1 Amycolatopsis sp. NPDC114484
TCCTAATCGGTAGTAGGGGTAGTTCTTCCAGCTCGTGGCTGAGGCCTGTTTGGCTCCAGACGTTCGACGTCTTAGGAAAGAACGGCCTGGTGCACGGGTTGGTTGGTGCGGATCCACCGGCGGGCGGCGCCTAGGTTTTCCGGTCGCTCGACCGACTTCGGAGAGAACGGCGCGTCTGCCGGTGGATCGGTGATCGTGGTGGTGGGATGTCGTGGCTCGAGTCCGCCGCAGGAGGTGACCTCTCGATGTGTTCCCGAGCTTCGAGCTCTTCGGCAGAACGAGGTCCCTGCGGTGTGCTGGAGTCACGAACGGCTACTGAGATGACGGACCGCCGAGTCCCGCGATTAGGGCGCTGCGTGACCCCGCCTGGACCCGTGAACAGCAGAAATAGTGAAGGAGACGTGACAGTTTGACACTGTTCTGCGGCATCGACTGGGCCGAATCCCACCACGATGCCGCCATCATCGACGACGCTGGAACCGTGGTGTCGAAGGCCCGGATCGGTGACGACGCGGCCGGGTTCGCGCGACTGCTGGACCTGTTCGCCGAAGCCGGGGACACCGCCGACGCGCAGATCCCGGTCGGGATCGAGACCGACCACGGGCTGCTGGTGGCCGCACTGCGCGCCACCGGCCGCACCGTCTACGCGATCAACCCGCTCTCGGCGTCGCGTTACCGGGCCCGGCACCAGGTTTCGGGTGCGAAGTCCGACGCCGCGGACGCGGTGATGCTGGCCAACATCGTGCGCACCGACGCCGACGCGCACCGGCCGCTGCCCGCCGACACCGACCTCGCCCAAGCCGTCCGGGTGCTCGCGCGAGCACAGCAGGACGCGGTCTGGGGCCGACAGCAGCTGGGCAACCAGCTCCGCTCGCTGCTCAAAGAGTTCTATCCCGCCGCGCTCGACGCGTTCGCGGGACAGCCCGAGGGCGGCCTGGCACGCCGCGACGCCCGCACCGTCCTCGCCGCGGCACCGGCACCCGCGCTCGCGGCGAAGCTGACCCGCGCACAACTGCGATCGTTGCTGACGAAGGCCGGGCGCCGACGCAACGTCGATACCGACGTCGACCGGCTCTACGGGATCTTCCGATCGCAGCGGTTGCGGCGGCCGCCGATCGTGGAGAACGCGATGGGCATCCAGTTTTCGGCTCTGCTGAGCCAATTCGAAGCAGCCTGCGCGGCCGCCGACAGCCTCGCGGAGGCGACGCGGACCCATTTTGAGCGGCACCCGGACGCCGAGATCATCACCAGCTTCCCCGGCCTGGGACTGCTGGCCGGCGCCCGGGTGCTCGCCGAAATCGGGGACGACCGCGCCCGCTTCACCGACCCGCGCGGCCTCAAGGCCTACGCCGGAGCCGCTCCGATCACCCGCGCCAGCGGCCGGAAAACCGTGATCTCGCACCGGCACATCAAAAACCGGCGTCTCGCCGCGGTCGGCCCGATCTGGGCGCTGAGCTCGCTGCGCGCCAGCCCCGGAGCGAGAAGACACTTCGACGCCCGCCGCGCCGCCGGAGACTGGAACCACCAGGCCCAACGACACCTGTTCAACAAGTTCCTCGGACAGCTCCACCACTGCCTCCAAACAGGACAACCTTTCGACGAACATCAGGCCTTTCCACCTCCGCTCACTGCTGCGGCTTGACTTTTAAGAACCTGAGATGTCTTTCCT
>NZ_JBVKDQ010000062.1:0-1257 GCF_055633755.1 Amycolatopsis sp. NPDC114484
CTTGGGGTCATGGGGTTGTTGCAACACCGCTTTGTTGAAGGGGTGGGGTTGTGGCGCGGGTGTTTCAGTGGTTGCCGCGGTGGGTGCAGGTGGAGTTTTGGGAGCGGATCCGGGCGGGGGTGGCGGTGAAACCGGCGGCGTGGTCGGTGGGGATCGCCGCTCCGACGGGGGCCCGGTTGTTCCGGCAGGCTGGCGGGGTGATCGGGAATGCGCCCCGCCAGCCGGGGCCGGTGCGGTTGAGCCTGGCCGAGCGGGAGGAGATCGCCTGTCTGCGGGCGGCGGGTCAGGGGGTCCGCGCGATCGGGCGGGCGATCGGGCGGCCGGGGTCGACGGTGTCGCGGGAGCTGGCCCGCAACGCCGGGCCTGCGGGCGGTTACCGGGCCAGCAGCGCCCAGCACGCGGCCGAGCAGCGCGCGAAACGGCCCAAGGCCGCGAAGCTGGCCGCGGATCCGGTGCTGCGGGAGGCGGTGCGGGCGGGACTGCTCCGGCTGTGGTCGCCGCGGCAGATCTCGGCGAGACTGGTGCTGGATTTCCCCGACCGGCCGGAGATGCGGGTGTCGCACGAGACGATCTACCAGTCGCTGTATGTGCAGGGCCGGGGCGCGCTGCGCCGGGAGCTGGCCGCGGCGCTGCGGACCGGGCGGGCGCTGCGGGTCCCGCGCCGCCGGGCCCAGGCCCGCCGGGCCCGGCCCGGGGCCCGGATCGCGGACATGGTCAGCATCAGCGAGCGGCCGGCCGAGGCCGCCGACCGCGCGGTCCCCGGGCACTGGGAAGGCGACCTGATCCTGGGCAAGGACAACCAGTCCGCGATCGCGACCCTGGTGGAACGCTCCACCCGGTTCGCGGTGCTGGTGCCCCTGCCCGACGGCCGCGACGCCGCCGCGGTCGCGACCGCGATGACCGAGGCGATCCAGGCCCTGCCGCCGCTGCTGGTCCGGTCGCTGACCTGGGACCAGGGCACCGAAATGGCCCACCACAAGCAGATCGCCCTCGCCACCGGGATGGAGATCTACTTCTGCGACCCCCGCAGCCCTTGGCAGCGCGGCAGCAACGAGAACACCAACGGCCTGCTGCGCCAGTACTTCCCCAAAGGCACCGACCTGTCCCAGCACACCCCCGCCGACCTCGCCCGCGTCGCCGCCGAACTCAACGGACGACCACGCCAAACCCTCGGCTGGCACACACCCGCCGAAGCCCTCGCCACGCTACTCTCAGGCCACCAGACACCAGGTGTTGCAACCACCACCTGAATCCGCC
>NZ_JBVKDQ010000063.1:0-1206 GCF_055633755.1 Amycolatopsis sp. NPDC114484
TGCACCAGGCCGTTCTTTCCTAAGACGTCGAACGTCTGGAGCCAAACAGGCCTCAGCCACGAGCTGGAAGAACTACCCCTACTACCGATTAGGAGCCGGTAGATGCAGGACACGTTGCCCAGCCCGGTGGAGGTGACCGCCGGGGTCGCGCCGGACATCGCCCGGCATCGCGAAACGGTCTCGGCGGTACTGGCCCGGCGCGATCCGCGGCTGCTGGTGATCGCGGGCCCGTGCTCGGTGCACGATCCGGGGGCGGCGCTGGAATACGCCGGGCTGCTGGCCGGGGCGGCGGCCCGGTATTCCGACGATCTCGTCGTGGTTTTGCGGGCGTACTTGGAGAAACCGCGGTCGGTGACCGGATGGACCGGGTTCCTCCCGGACCCGACCCTGGACGGCAAAGGCGATCTCGCGACCGGCGTCCGGCTGGGCAGGCAGTTCCTGCTCGACGCGGCGGCGACGGGATTGCCGCTGGCGTACGAATTCGTGGATCCGGTGCTGGCGCCGTACGTCGCGGACACGGTGAGCTGGGGCGCGATCGGGGCGCGGACGGTGGCCAGCCAGCCGCACCGGCAGCTGGCGTCGTGGCTGCCGATGCCGGTGGGGATGAAGAACTGCGTATCCGGGCGGCTGGGGCCCGCGGTCGATGCGATCCGCGCGGCCGGGGCGGCGCACGCGTTTCCCGGGCTGGGCGTGGACGGGCGGATGAAAACGTTGCGCAGCAGCGGGAATCCGGACGCGCATCTGGTGCTTCGCGGGGGCCTGGTGCCGAATTACGATGCGGCGTCGGTCGCCGAGGCGATGGGATTGCTGGGGGAGGCCGGGCTGCCTCAGCGGGTTGTGGTCGACGCCGCGCATGGGAACAGCGGGAAGGACCACAACCGGCAGCCGGGGGTGGTCGCCGACGTGGCGGGGCAGGTCCGGGACGGGGCCGCGGTCGCCGGGGTGATGATCGAGTCGTATTTGCGCGACGGGGCACAGGATCCGGAGCGGGTGCCCGCTGACCCGGCGGTGAGCCGGACGGATCCTTGTCTCGGGTGGGAGCGGACGGTTCCGTTGCTGGAGTCGCTGGCTCTGGCCAGCCGGGCGCGGGGTGCGCGGGTCGCGGGCAGGTCGTGAGGGGAACCCTGAGGGAATCTGATTCCCTGAGAGGGTGTTGTGGAACCTGGTGTTTCGCTCGGTGTGTCGGTGGTGGTAGCGGCCGGGTGT
>NZ_JBVKDQ010000064.1:0-1042 GCF_055633755.1 Amycolatopsis sp. NPDC114484
TTCCAGTCCTTGATCCACTCGCGGATGTCTTTCTCCAGTGCCGCAACGCTCTTGTGGACGCCGCGCCGGATCAGCTGATCGGTGAGGAACCCGAACCAGCGCTCGACCTGGTTGATCCAGCTCGATCCGGTGGGGGTGAAGTGCATGTGGAACCGGGGGTGCTTGGCCAGCCATGCCTTGATCGCCGGGGTCTTGTGGGTGCCGTAGTTGTCGCAGATCAGGTGGATGTCGAGGTCGGCGGGGACGGTTTTGTCGATCGTGGTCAGGAACTTCTTGAACTCGGCGGCTCGATGCTTGCGGTGCAGTTCGCCGATCACGGTGCCGTCGGCGATGTTGAACGCGGCGAACAGGCTGGTGATGCCGTGGCGGACGTAGTCGTGGCTGCGGCGCTCGGGCATGCCCGGCATCATCGGCAGTACCGGCTGGGAGCGGTCCAGTGCTTGAACCTGGCTTTTTTCGTCGGCGCACAGCACCACCGCCCGTTCCGGCGGGTGGTGATAAAGCCCGACGACATCGACGACCTTGTCCACGAACAACGGGTCGGCGGACAACTTGAAGGTGCCGGCCTGATGGGGCTTGAGCCCGAAGTCCCGCCAGATCCGCCCGATAGTCGACTTCGACAGCCCGGACCGTTCGGCCATCGACGCGCGTGACCAATGCGTGGCGTTGCGGGGCGTCTGCTCCAGGGTCGTCACAATCACGTCCTCGACCTTCTCGAGCGTGATCGACGGCGGCCGGCCCGGCCGGTCCTCGTCGACCAGCCCGTCCAATCGTTGCGCGACGAACCGGGACCGCCACTTGCCCACCGTCATCCGATTGATCCCGAGCCGCTCCGCCACCTCCATATTGGACAAGCCCTCCGCGCACGCCAGCACAATCCGGCACCGCAACGCCAGCGCTTGCGCCGACTTCGCCCGCCGCTCCCACCGCTGCAACGTCGCACGCTCGTCATCGCTGAGGATCAGCTCGACCTTGGACCGTCCACGACCCGCCATCACCGCATCCTACAATTAGATAGCGGACTTCAGGCGCAGGACACTAG